>CCNC01000001.1 GCA_000824845.1 Mesorhizobium sp. ORS 3359
TGCAGATACAAGGGGTGTTCCAGCGGAGTGAGACGTCGGCTTTCCCTGGAGCACCCCTCATCCGTCGCCTT
>CCNC01000002.1 GCA_000824845.1 Mesorhizobium sp. ORS 3359
TCACGTACTTCAGTACGCTCCGCTCCGGTTCTCGGAAGCCGTCATTTTCGGCTCGGCCTGACCTGAATCTCGACGCCGGCGCTGGAAAAGTGAATCGGACAAACGGGTTGAGCTCAGCGGCTCAGGATCTGATTCAATATGCTGACAAGACGATGCAAACGAAAGGACCACACAATGGCCACCACGAAACTTCTTAGCGACGCCGAGGTCGAAAAGATTCCGGCGGTGAAGGCCGTGTTCGACGATATCCGCGCGACGCGGAAATCCGATTTCGTCAACAATTTCTGGCGCGGGCTGGCCAATGATCCGGCGGCGCTGAAGCGGGTGTGGGAGCAGCTCAAGGCGGTGATGGTCGCCGACAGCGCCATCGATCCGCTGACCAAGGAAATGATCTATATCGCCGTCTCGACCGCCAATGGCTGTTCCTACTGCATCCATTCGCACACCGCCGCGGCGCGCGCCAAGGGCATGACCGACGCGCAGCATGGCGAGCTGGTGTCGATCATCGGGCTCGCCGGGCAGACGAACCATCTGGTGACGGCGATGCAGATCCCGCTCGACCCGCAATTCGAGGTGAAGTGAGGAGCGCTCTTTCAGGCCAACCCATGAACAAGATGATCAGATTTCCAATTTCGCTTTCCGGCTACGAGGTTGAGGGGCTGATCGAAAGCGACGTGCCTAGGCTTGCTGGGCTGTATCAAGCGTGCTCGGACTATGTGTTGCTGGAACGGGGCGAGATGCCAAATGCCGGCATGGCACGGGAAGAATTTGAGAACTTCCCTCCCAATCGGACGGCGGCTGACAAGTTCATGTTCGGGTTAAAAGCCACCGACGGCGAAATTGTCGGCTTGCTGGCCTGCGATCGTGATTATCCGCAGGCGGGTTGCTGGTGGATCGCATTGCTGATGATCGACAAGTCCTTTCGTGAACAAGGGGTTGGGCGAGCGTTTTGCGACGATCTTTTCAGATGGCTGAAATCCCGACGGGTCAAACGCGTGGAACTCGGCGTGCTTACCGAAAATGAGCAGGCGCTGCGCTTCTGGCAGCGGCAGGGTTTCGAGTTGCTGCGAATTGCTGGACCGGTTGGCTTCGGCGCCAAGGAGCATATGGTTCAGGTTCTGGGCCGGGCTTTGTGAGCCGCTATGCCGGCCGATAAATCTTCTCAGCCGTGTTCCAGAAAATATCGGCCTCAGCCCCCAGTCCATGCTTCGCGACCGCTGCGCGGTGCGCGTTGATAAGCTCGGCATGGCTGGTCCAGAGCTTCTCGATCGGGAAGTTGGAGCCGAACATCAGCCGGCCGCTGCCGAGGATATTGATCGCGTTGTCGACGATGTAGGCGATGAGCTCCGGGTCGTTCCGGTGAACGAAGGTGCCAAGCCCCGACAGCTTGGCGTAGACATTGGGCGCCGCCGAAAGCGTGCGCAGGCCGGCCTTCCACGCTTCGGTGGTTTCCGGCTCCATGCCGGTCAGCATGCCGGCATGGGTGAGGATGAAATTCGTCTGAGGGTTCTCGCCGACCAATGCCAGCCCATCCTTCATCTGCGCGGGAAAAAGCTGGAGGTCGAAGGAGAGGCCGTAATCCTTCAGCCGCGCCACGTTCTTCCGCACCTTCGGGTCGATCACCTGGTCGGCCGATGCGGCGAAGCGGAAGGCCGGTGTCTCGTGCCAGTGCAGCTGCATACGCGCGCCGCGCAGCAGCTTGTATTTCATCAATCGGTCGATCTGCGGGCGCACGTCATCGACCGTCATGTCGGCATAGCCGACGATGGCGTGCGGCCAACCGGTTTCGTCGGCGGTCTTCTGCAGGAAGGCGACCTCGTTTTCGAAATCTTCCTTGGCCCAGTTGGTCTGGACATAGACGGCCTTCTCGACGTCCGACCCCCTCTGGTCTTCGAGGAATTCCGTGATCGGATAGTCGCGGCGGATCGGCTCGTAGGGGCCGAAGATGCGCGGCACCATCGGGCCGACCAGCCAGGGTTGGTCCTTCTGGCGCCAGATGTGAAAATGCGCGTCGATGGCTTTCTGCATCACGATACCCTCTTCCAGATGGAATCGGCCGTAGGCGCCGGGCGGGCGAGCGACAGGATGAAATCGGTCAGGCGTCCGATCGACGAGCCGTCGACCAGATCGTCAAGCACCGGCAGGATTGCCCGCAGCGCCGCCGTGGCTGGGCGAAAACGCGGGTCGCCGGCGAGCGGTGTCGCCAGCGACAGACGGAAGGCGCGGGCGCTGAAGCGGCGCATGGCGATCTCCAGTTCGGCATGGCTGCCGCGTTCCAGTCCATCGGACAGGATGACGACGCAGGCGCCGCGCGCGAAGGCGGAAAAACGCGGCACAGACAGGAAAGCGAGCAAGGTGGGTCCCATGCGAGTGCCGCCGTCCCAATCGTCGACAAGCGCCGCGGCGCGGGCGAGCGCCTGCCCGCGGTCGCGGATGCGCAGCGCCGAGGTGATACGGGTGAGCCGCGTGCCAAAGGTAAAGACCTCGGCGCGGTCCGCGCCCTGCACGGCGGCGTGCGCGAGCTTGAGGTAATCGGCCGTGTGCAGCTTCATCGAGCCGGAGACATCGATGAGCAGGAGCAGTTTGCGCGGGACGGCCTGCCGGCAGCGCAGCAGCGGCGAGGGTATATCGCCGTCGGCGCTGACGATTTCGCTGAGCGAACGGCGGAGGTCGAGCGTGCCGCGCGAACGGGTGCGGGTGGTGCGGAAGGAGCGCCGGGCGGGCAGGGCGGATACGAGCTTGCGGCGGAACGGGCTGAGGCCATCGGCGTCGCGCTGGAAATCGCGGCTGCTCAGCTGCTCGAGCGCCGAAGACAGCTCGCCGCCTTTTTCCTGGCGAATGGTTTGTCTTTCTTCCTCGCGCGCGCCGCGATCGTCCTTGACGCGGGTCTCGTCGTCCTCTTCGCCTTCGATCGAAGGCTTGGCGTCGCCGTAGAAATAGTTGCGGAAATGCGCCTCTAATTCGCCGCGGCGATCGGGCGAGGGCGCGAGTGTCGCAAGGGCTGCCTCGCAGATATCGTTCATCGAGCGGGGGCCGAGCAGGGTAACCGCTTGCATGAAGCTGATGACTTGTTCGGGCGCGATATGGAAAGCGTGGCGGCGCAGCAGGCGGGCGAAACCGAGGAAAGGCGCGGCGGCAGGGCGCAGGTTTTGCGGACGCCTCATTCCTTCGCGCCCCCCTCTGTCCTACCGGACACCTCCCCCACAAGGGGGAGACTGGCAGCTTGGGCGCGCCGCTCGATCCTGCGACGTCGGCGATTGGCGAAAGCCGACGCGATATCTGATCTCCCCACAAGTGGGGGAGATGTCCCGGCAGGACAGAGGGGGGCGCTGTCCCGCCAGCGTTGCGGGAGAGGCGTCCGATGCCGATAGGTCGCCAATTCGGTGAGGTCGCGCATCACCCCAACGCCTCCTCGACTATCCTCCCGAGCTCCGGCGCGATCGCTGACAAATCCTCCTCGTCCTTGATCAGTAAGCCGATGGCCCGCCGAAAAGCTTCCGGCCAGGGGCTGCCGCCCTTTTCGAGGATGGTCGCGGCATTCGCCCATTCCACCGCTTCAGCGATGCCCGGCGGCTTTGCCAGCGGGCGCGCGCGGATCTCCTGCACGGCATTCGCCACTGCGCGCGCCGTCGCCTCGGCCACATCGCCCGAGCGCAGCATGATGATCTCGGCCTCGCGCCGGGCGTCGGGATAGCCGATCCAGTGGTAGACGCAGCGCCGGCGCAGCGCCTCGGCCAACTCGCGCGTTCGGTTCGAAGTCAGGATGACGATCGGCTGGGCTGCCGCGCGGATCGTGCCGCGTTCGGGGATGCTGATCTGGAAGTCGGAGAGGAATTCCAGAAGCAGTGCTTCGAACTCGTGGTCCGAGCGGTCGATCTCGTCGACAAGCAATACACGCTCGACCGGCGCCCGCAACACCTGCAGCAGCGGCCGGGCAATCAGGAAACGGTCGTCATAGATGTCGATCTCGTGCTCGCCGGCATGGCGGATGGCGAGCAGCTGGCGCTGGTAGTTCCATTCGTACAGCGCATGCCCGGCGTCGATGCCTTCATAGCATTGCAGCCGCACCAGCTCGCGGCCGAGCAATTCGGCGACCGCCTTCGCGGCCTCGGTCTTGCCGACGCCCGGCGCGCCTTCGAGCAGCAGCGGCTTGCCGAGCCGGATCGCCAGGAAGATGGCGGTCGCAAGGCTGTCGTCGGCCAGATAGCGCGAGGCGGCAAGGCGCGCGGCGATCGCCTCCGGCGAAGCCGCGATTTCAACGACGTCGGCGCTGGTCATTGTCCCCTCAACTCGCGGCCCGCGCCTTCAGCGCGCGCAGGATGCGTTCGGGCGTGATCGGCAGCGTGTCGATGCGTACGCCGACAGCGTCGAAGACGGCGTTGGCGACCGCCGGGATCTGCGGGTTGGCGCACATCTCGCCCGGACCTTTGGCGCCGAACGGTCCGTCGGCGGAAGGACGCTCCAAGACGATGATCTCGGTCTCGGCGAGGTCGCCGGGACCCGGCATCAGATACTGGTTGAAGTCGGTACCGCCATGGTCGCGGTTCGGATAATAAGGCTCCGTCGTCTCGTAGAGCGCATGGCTGATGCCCATCCAGGAGCCGCCGACCAATTGCTGCTCGACCATCTTCGGGTTGAGCGCGCGGCCGATCTCGAAGACATTTTTCACGGTGAGGACCGTCACTTCGCCGGTCTCGTCGTCGACCTCGACCTCGGCCACGGTGCAGGCATGGGCATAGCAGGTCGAGGGCTTCATCGCGCCGGTCTCCTTCTCCGGATAGGAGCGCGGGATCAGGAACATGCCGCGACCCGAGATCGAGCGGCCGCGCTTGAAATGCGCCGACAGCGCGACATCGAAGATCGAGATCGATTTCTGCGGCGCACCCTTCACCTGGATGTTGCCCTGGCCGTCGGTCTCGAGGTCGGAGGCGTTCACCTCCAGTTCCTCGGCCGCCACTTCCAGCATCACCTGGCGGGCTTCCTTGGCGGCCTGGATGACGGCATTGCCGGCGCGGTGCGTGCCGCGTGAGGCGAAGGTGCCCATGCAGTGGGGGCCGGTGTCGGTGTCGGCGGTGTCGACGACAACGCGGTCGGTCGGCACTCCGATCGTCTCGGCGCAGATCTGCGCCATGATCTGCTTCATGCCCTGGCCGAGATCGACGCTGGAGAGCGTGACCATGAAATTGCCGGTCGGCGTCGAATGGACCAGCGCCTGGGTCGGGTCGCCGCCGAGGTTCATGCCGGTCGGATAGTTGATCGCGGCGACGCCGCGTCCACGCCGGATCGCCATCTCAGGCTCCCTTCCTGTAGGAGGACATCGCCATGTATTTCTCGGCCACGGGCCAGTTGGCGGCGCGCGAGGCTTCCTGCATGCATTCGATCAGCGCCGCGCCCTCGGTCGGCTGGCGATGCGCCTTCATGTCGCCGTCGCGATAGGCGTTGATGAAGCGGAATTCGAGCGGGTCCATGCCGATCAGCCGCGCCAGCTTGTCCATCTGCACTTCCAGCGCGAAGTCACCGATGGTGACGCCGAAGCCGCGCATGGCCGATGAAGGGGTGCGGTTGGTGTAGACGCAGTAGGTGTCGATCCAGACATTCGGGATCGTGTAGGGCCCGGGATAGTGCGCGGCGCCCTTCTGCGCGCCATAGGGCGAGTGGCGCGAATAGGCGCCGGCATCGGTGTAGCCGGTCACCTTGCGCGCGACGATACGGCCGTCCTTCATCACACCGTCCTTGATGACGATCTTCTCGGCCGCGCGCGGCGAGGAGATCTGCATCTCCTCCTCGCGGCTGTAGACGAAGGAAACCGGGCGTCCGGTGAGCTTGGCGCCGAGAATGGCGATCGGCTCGACGATGACATCGACCTTGCCGCCGAAGCCGCCGCCGACCGTTCCGCCGACGAAATGCAACTTCGAGCCCGGCATCTGCAGGATGATCGAGGCGTTGTCGAGCGTGAAGAACATCGCCTGCGTGTTGGTGTAGCAGGTGAAGCGGTCATTGCCTTCGGGCGCCACAACGCAGCCCGTCGTCTCGGTCGGCGCGTGCTCGATCGGCGAGGACTGGTAGGACTGTTCGAGGATGTGGTCGGCCTGGGCAAAGCCCGCCTCGACATCGCCGAAGCGCACCTTCCGGCATTCGCCGCTGTCATAGAGATAATAGTTCTGGCCGTGATACTCGTTGACCAAGGGGGCGCCGGGCTTCAGCGCCTCCTCCATGTCGAAGACCGCCGGCAGCACCTCGTAGTCGACCTTGACCTTGGCGGCGGCTTCCTGCGCGGCGCGCTCGGTCTCGGCCAGCACCGCCACCACGGCCTCGCCCTTCCAGCGCACCTTGCCGTCGGCAAGTACTGTCTCGTCCTCGGGACCCACCTGGATCAGGATCAGGATGGTGTAGACATTGTGCGGCACGTCCTTGGCAGTCAGCACGCGCACGACGCCCGGATGCTTTTCCGCTTCCGACGTATCGATCGAGCGGATGCGGGCATGATGATGCGGGCTGCGCACCATCTTCAGATGCAGCATGCCCGGGAAGTTCCGGTCGGCGAAATAGGCAGTCTTGCCGGTGACGTGTCCGGGCGAATCGAGCCGCGGCCGCGGCTGGCCGATCTCGTTGAGACCGTCCTTGCGGACATCGGCGAAATAATCCTTGCGCAGTTCCATGGCTCGTTCCCTCAAGCGGCGTTCTGCGAGTTGGCGCGCGCGGCAACCAGCACCGCCTGGATGATCGGCTCGTAGCCGGTGCAGCGGCAGATGTTGCCGGACAGCGCCTCGACCACGTCCTCGCGGCTGGGGTTCGGTGTGCGGTCGAGAAGCACTTTTGCAGCCATGATCATGCCCGGCGTGCAGAAGCCGCATTGCGTGGCGAAGGCATCTAGGAAGGCGCGCTGCAGCGGATGCAGCACGCCACCCTCGGCAAGACCAGCGGTGGTCTTGATGTCGGCGCCGTTGCAGGTCTCGGCGAGCGTCAGGCAGGATAGCCTCAGCTCGCCGTCGATGATGACGGAGCAGGCGCCGCAGGTGCCCTGATGACAGCCGCCCTTGGGCGAGGTGTCGCCGATCTTGTCCCTGAGCGCGTTGAGCAGCGTCGTGCCGCTCTCGATGAATTCGGCCTTTTCGGAGCCGTTGAGCGTGAATTGAACCGGGACTTTCGCCATTTTTCCTCCCTGCGCGCCTGCCCGGATGAACCGAACAGACGCGCGTCCCCCACGGATTAATTCGACAACAGCCGGCCGAGATGAACCGGCAGGACCTCGGCGCGATACCAGGCACTGGCGATCGGGTCGGTGATCGGCGCAATGCCTTCGCCCGCGGCGGCAAGCGCCGGCGCGATTTCCCGCGGCGTGAGCTTGCAGCCGAGCAGCGCCTTCTCCGCCGCCGTGGCGCGGATCGGGCGATCGGCCATGCAGCCCAGCGCGATCCGTGCCGAGCTCACCGTGCCGTCGGCCGCAAGTTCCAGGAGCGCGGCGATGCTCAGCACCGACACGCCCTTGGGCTTGATGCGCGACACTTTCAGGAAGCGGAAGCTCTCCGCCGTGGGCAATGAAAAGCCGACAGCGGTGACGATGGCGCGGCTGGTATCGCGGCCTGCCAGGAAGGTCTCGATCGGCGTCTCGCCGCCCTCAGTGACGACGGTCGCGTCCAGCGCCAGCAGCGCCACGGCGAAATCGCCATAGGGGGCAGGGGCGAACAGATTGCCGCCGACGGTCGCCATGTTGCGGATCGCCGGCCCGCCGACGGCGCGTCCGGCCGGCGCCAGCGCGGCAAGCTCGGGATGGCTGGCAATCGCGGCCATGGTGACGGAGGCGCCGAGCCGGACCTTGCCGCCGGCAACAGCGATTTGCGAGAGGCCAGGATCTGTGACGCGGACCAGGCTGGAGGTGGACACGTCGCCTTCATTGGTCGCGCGGACCACAAGCGTACCGCCGCCGAGATAGCGCGTGCCGGGGGCCTGCAACGCGGCGTTGGCGTCTTTCGCGCTCGAAAAAGTCTGCAGCACAAGCGACATGGTGCGCTCCCCGGTTCAACTGTTGCCGGCGAAATGGGCCTTCAGGGCGTTGAAGCCGCCCTGGAAGACGTTGGCGCCCATGCCCTCGGCCAACTTGTCGGCCTCCTCCGGCGCTGCGTCGAAGCTCGCCGTCCATTCCGCATAGGTGCGGTTGCCGTCGGTGACGCGCCGCAATTGCAGCGTCGCCTTGTGATTGGTGAGCGGCTGCGGCGTTTCGAGGATGGAGTAGCTGACCAGGAAATTCTCATCGGAGAAGTCGAGCAGCTTTTCACGCAGGGTCGCGCCACTGACCAGTTTGAAATTGCGCACGCAGCCGATCGTAGTTGCGTCCTTGCCGTCCTCGATACGGCTTTCCACCATGCGCGGATGCCAGCCCGGTAGGCCGTTGAAGTCGCGGATGCGCGCCCAGACCTGCTCGACCGGCGCGTCGATGACGCTGGAAATGGTGACTTTCGCCATAGACTGGTTCCCTTCCAAAGATCGGGAGAAGGCTAAGGCTGTCGGTCAGCTTGCGCTTATCAATGCGTCTTGAAGGCGTATCAAACAGTCGGAAAAACAGGCGCTTCAGGCCGTCGCCCGAGCGGCTTCGCGGTAAAGCGTCGGCGGCACGCCGACATGGTCGCGGAAGAAGCGTGAGAAATTGCCCTGGGTGGTGAAGCCGAGATTGCAGGCGACCGAGATCAGCGGTTCCTGCGACCACTGCAGCTGGCGCACGGCTTCCTCCATTCGGAGCGTGTTCCAGTAGACGTTCGGGGTCAGGTTGGTCTGTTCCTTGAAGAGCGCAAAGAAATGCGGCCGGGAGAGCCCGACCGAACGGGCGACATCGTCGAAGGAGATGCGCTCGCAGACATTGGCCTTCATCAGCTGGATCGCCTTGCGGACACGGAAGTCGAGCATCGTATTGATCCGCGCGCGGGCTATCTGCGGCGACGAAGCGTCCGCTGCGTCGAGCACGCTATCGATGAAACGCTCGATCTCGTAATTGGCGACGTCGTCGATGCTCTCATTGTCGGTCAGGTGATCGAGCAGGTTGGCCGCCGCCTGGTGCAGCCAAGGCTCCAGCGCGATTGCGGCCTGCGTGAAAAGCGGCGCCGAGGAGGGCAGGTCGCGGCGCCGGCGCGCCCAGTCCGGGTCGATGTAAAAAGCCAGGAACAGGCCGGGCCTGCCGTCATGCGACAGCGCGTGGCTGTGCGACTGGAACGAGTTGATGCCGGCCGCGGTGCCGGGCCCAAGCCGCACCGTTTCCCGGCCGATGGTCATTTCGCCTGCCGTGCCTTCCAGCCAGATGATGAGATGTGCCTCCCCATGGGCATGGGTGACGAAGTCGTTGGCGACATTCAGCACGGAAACATGCCCGAACCGGCCCCAATAGAGCCTGATCGCGTCCGTCATGGGTTTCGTTCCTCCCGCAGGCGACTGGCCTCCCTTCGCCTACCGGAGGATAGTGCGGCTGAGTTTACGGTTGCGTCAAGGCGCACAATGATGACGGACGTTTGGGGGCGGCCATCGGGACGGATTTTCAGACTGAGCGATAGGGGCGGCGACCCCTTCTCCTCCCACTAACAAGGGGAGAAGGAATAAAGAGGCGCTAGTCACTCCTGCGGAAATTGCGGATGCGGTCGAACAGCACCGCCAGGATGATCGCGCCGCCGATGAAGGTGCCTTGCCAGAAGGCGTTGATGCCAAGCAGGCCTAGGCTGTTGCGGATCACCTCGATCAAGGCAGCGCCGACGATGGCGCCGAGCGCGGTGCCGACGCCGCCGGCGAGATTCGCGCCGCCGATGACGGTGGCGGCGATGACTTGCAGCTCCATGCCGGTGCCGAGATTGGTGGTGACCGCACCCAGCCAGCCGGTCTGGATGATGCCGGCGAGCCCGGCGGACAGAGCCGAGATCATGTAGACGGCGACCTTGATCTGCTTGACCGGAACGCCGGTCAGCGTCGCCGCATGCTCGTTGCCGCCGATGGCGAAGATGTGCCGGCCGAACTTGGTCCAGCGCAGGATGAAGCCGGTGATCAGCGCCAGGATGATCATGTAGAGAACCGGATTGGCGATGCCGAAGACCCAGGCGCCGCCGCCCAACGCCAGGAGCTTCTGGTGGTCCGGCCCGAACTGGAAGACCACGGTGTTGTTGGAGGCGACCATGGCAAGGCTGCGCGCCACCGAGAGCATGCCGAGCGTCACAACGAAAGGCGGAAAGCCGACATAGGCGATGAGCACGCCGTTGAAGGCGCCGATGGCGAGCGCGGTGACGATCGTGGCGAGGATGCCGATCTCGATCGAATAGCCGGCATGCATGGTGACGGCGAGCACCATGGAGCACAAGCAGAGCACCGAGCCGACGGACAGGTCGATGCCGCCGGTGATGATGACGAAGGTCATGCCCAGCGCGACGATGGCGACGAAGGTGACGTTGCGGGTGATGTTGAAGAGGTTCTTCGAGGTGGCGAAGGAATCGGTCGCGAAGGACAGGAACAGGCAGGCGAGTATGACCGCGATCACCACCCAGAATGTCTGGTTGGCGAGGAGCCGCGACAGGAAGGTGTGCTGCTTCTGCGCGATCGTCTGGTCAAGGGTGACTGCCATTGTCGACCTTTCCTGAGGTGGGACGCGGAACACCGTACGTCACGCCACCCGTTCAAATCCGTGAGTCATGCCACCTGTTCGATGGCGCCGGTGATCAGCCCGGTGACTTCCTCGGGCGAGCTCGAAGCGATCTTCTTGTCGGCGACCTTGCGGCCGCGCCGCATGACGATGACGCGGTCGGCGACGTCGAACACGTCGGGCATGCGGTGGCTGATCAGCACAACCGCGATGCCCTGGTCGCGCAGATGGCGGATGAGGTTCAGCACCTCGGCCACCTGCCGGACCGAGATCGCCGCCGTCGGCTCGTCCATCAGCACGATCTTGGCCTGCGACAGCATGGTGCGGGCGATCGCCACCGCCTGGCGCTGGCCGCCCGACATCTGCTTGACCAGGTCGCGCGGCCGCGTCTCGGATTTCAGCTCGGCAAAGAGCTGGCCGGCGCGCCTGTACATCGCCGCATAATCGAGGATGCGGAACGGGCCGATGCCGCGGCGCAGCTCGCGGCCGAGATAGACGTTTGCCGCAGCCGTCAGATTGTTGCACAGCGCAAGGTCCTGGTGGACGATTTCGATGCCGTGCTGGCGGGCCTCCGCCGGCTTGTGCATGACAATCTCCTTGCCCTCCAGATGCATGGTGCCATGGCTTGGGCGGAAATTGCCGGCGATCATCTTGACCAGCGTCGACTTGCCGGCGCCGTTGTCGCCCATCAGGCCGACGACCTCGCCGGCCTCCAGCGAGAACGAGACGTCGTTGACCGCCTGGATGGCGCCGAAATGTTTCGAGATGTTGGCGAGTTCGAGAACCGACACCAGCCTTAAGCCTCCCCATGTTGACGCAGCAGTTTGCCGGCTTGCCAGCAGCGCTTGCGTTCCGCCCGTCCATCTCCTCACGAACGGCGCGATATATGCATTTAGGCAAAAGCCGGCAAAGCCGTCAATCAATTGTCTGACGATTAATTTCGAGACTCGACAAAAAATCGGTTTTGTAGGACAAATAGGAATTGACCGTTGGCGAAAAGCCGATATTAGCTAGCCTCGGAGGAATAATTTGCCCACCGAGCGCGCATAGGGCGGAAGGGGCAAATGGCTTGACGATCAAGGATTCGGCTGCGCCGGTACTGGCGCAAACGGATCGGCAAATGCTTATCAGTCCGGCCCGGAACACGAGCATTGGGAAGATGCTCGGTATCGTTCTTACGCATCCGGTCTGATCGGTGTGGCGGGCACGCGGTGTCCGTCTGTTTCAAGGGAGGACTGATATGAGGAAAACACTTTTGCTTGCCGCCGTCGCCGCAATGGCGTTGGGCGCCGGGCCGGCTTTGGCCAAGAAACAGCTCGTCATCGTCGTGAAGGGTCTCGACAATCCGTTCTTCGAAGCCATCCATCAAGGCTGCGAGAAGTGGAACAAGGAAAACGCCAGCTCGGAATATGAGTGCTTCTATACCGGCCCGGCATCGACCTCGGACGAGGCGGGTGAAGCGCAGATCGTGCAGGACATGCTGAGCAAGCCTGACACTGTCGCGATGGCGATCTCGCCGTCGAACGCGCCGCTGATCGCGCAGACGATCAAGAGCGCCAATCCGTCGATCCCGATCATGACGGTCGACGCCGACCTTACCAAGGAAGACGCCGCCCTTCGCAAGACCTATCTCGGCACCGACAACTACCTGATGGGCAAGAAGATCGGCGAGTACATCAAGAAGGCCAAGCCGAATGGCGGCACGATCTGCACCATCGAGGGCAATCCGGCGGCCGACAACATCCTGCGCCGCGCGCAAGGCATGCGCGACGCGCTGACGGGCAAGGAAGGCCTCGCGGCGCTTGCCGGCGAAGGCGGATGGACCGAAGCCCCCGGCTGCCCGGTGTTCACCAATGACGACGGCGCCAAGGGCGTGCAGGCGATGACCGACATCCTTGCCGCCAATCCGAAGCTCGACGCCTTCGGCATCATGGGCGGCTGGCCGCTGTTCGGCGCTCCGCAGCCCTATCGCGACCTGTTCAAGCCGATGGCCGACAAGATCGCCAAGAACGAGTTCGTCATCGGCGCCGCCGACACGATCGGCGACGAGGTGGCGATCGCCAAGGAAGGTCTCGTCACCGCGCTGGTCGGCCAGCGGCCGTTCGAAATGGGCTACAAGGCGCCTTCGGTGATGCTTGACCTGATCGGCGGCAAGAAGGTCGACGATCCGGTCTTCACCGGCCTTGACGAATGCACCAAGGAAACGGCCGACACCTGCATCCAGAAGTAGGCGCAGGCTGCATCCGGAACCATCGAAAAAGGGGGCGCCCAAAAGGCGCCCCCGCACGTTTTCAGAAACTGGTCTCAGATCTTCTGCTTCACGCCGTCCTTCGAAGGCATCAGGTCGACGCCGTTAAGCTTGCCGATATGGCTGGCGAGCATCGGCACATATTGCTCGGCGGGGCCGGCAGCATGGGCCGTCGCAAAGGAATTCTTGGTGGCGTTGCCGAGCGGGTTGGCGATGCCGGCCGCGCCAGCCATCGATTCCAGATAGGTCAGGTCCTTGAAGGCATTGGCGATGGTGAACTTGTGCGCGTCGCGGTCGCCCTCCAAGGTCCAGCGCATGAAGGTCTGGTAGAAGCCGCAATCCATGCGGCCGTTGCGGATGACGCTGTCGAAGCGCGCCGGCGAGATGCCGACCTTCTGCGCCAGCGCCAGAGCCTCCGAATAGATCGCCGCATAGCCCAGCGAGACGAAGTTGTTGAGCAGCTTCATGCGATGGCCGTCGCCGGTGTCGCCGATATGGACGATGCGGCCGGCCCAGGTCTCGATCACCGGCTTCAGCCTGGCGAACACCGCGTCCGGCGCGCCGACCATGGCGTCGAGCGTGCCTTCCCAGGCTTCCTTCGGCGTGCGGCTGAGCGGCGCGTCGACATAGTCGATGCCGAGCGCCTTGAGCTCGGCGGCGAGCGCCACGGTCGAGACCGGATCGGAGGTCGAGCAGTCGACGACCACCGAGCCCTTCCTGAGGCCTTCCTTCAGTCCGCCGGGGCCGCGGATGATCGCCTCCACCTCGCGCGAGCCGGTGACGCAGATGAAGACGATGTCGGAAGCCGCCGCCACCTCCTTGCAGGTGGCCGCTTCCCTGGCGCCGCGACCCAAAAGGTCTTCCGCGGGCTTGCGGTTCTTGCGGCCAAGGAAGGTCAGCGGATAGCCCTTGTCGACGATGTTCTTGGCGATGCCGTGCCCCATCAGGCCTAGGCCGATGAAACCGATATTCTCGCGGGCAGCGGTGGTGCTCATGTCGTCTCTTCCCTGTCTTTCGTGGTGCTGGGCGCGCCCGCGCGGCGGGCATTTGTCGAGAAGGTTTCCGCGCATCGCGGTTGGCAAGCGATTGCGGAATACCTTATTGTCTGACAATACACATAATTCCCGAGCCTTGTGGAGAGCAAAATGACGAAGCGGATCATGTTCACCGGCGGCAGCGGCAAGGCTGGCCGGCATGTCGTTCAGTATCTGGTCGAACATGGCTGCCAGGTGCTCAACATCGACACCAGGCCGCTCGACAATCCGAAGGTGCGCACGCTGATCACCGACATCACCGACAGTGGGCAGGTCTTCAACGCGCTGTCGAGCTATATGGGCCTGCACGAATTCGATCCGTCGCTGAGAGCCCAGCCGGTCGACGCCGTGGTGCATTTCGCGGCGATCCCGCGCATCATGATCACGCCCGACAACGAGGTGTTCCGTATCAATGCGATGGGCACCTACAATGTCATCGAAGCGGCGGTGAAGCTTGGCATCCGCAAGGTGATCGTCGCCTCTTCGGAGACGACCTACGGCCTTGTCTTCGCCAACGAGCCGCGCAATCCCACGCATTTTCCGCTCGACGAGGAGTATGACGTCGACCCGATGGACTCCTACGCGCTGTCGAAGATCGTCAACGAGAAGACGGCGCGGGCGTTCGCGCTGCGCAGCGGCGCCGACATCTATGCGTTGCGCATCGGCAACGTCATCGAGCCGCATGAATATTCGATGTTCCCGAAATGGTTCGCCGATCCGGGTTTCCGCAAGCGCATCGCCTGGAGCTACATCGACGCGCGCGACCTCGGCCAGATCACCCTGCGCGCCATCGAGAAGGACGGCCTTGGCTACCAGGTGTTCAACGCGGCCAATGACGATACCTCGTCGGACCTGCCGACGGCGGAGCTGTTGAAGCGCTTCTATCCGGGCGTGCCGGTCAAGGCCGAGCTCGGCGAATATGAGACGCTGCTATCCAACCGCAAGGCGCGCGACGTGCTCGGCTTCCGGCCTGAGCACAGCTGGCGCAAATACGTCAAAACCGCCTGAGGCGAGGCCAAATGCCGGTTGATCTGTGCACATCTCAGCAGGTTGTGGCAAAGCGGGCCTGCCGCGCTTGACAGCCCCTGAAAACGGGATTTTTTGGACCTATGCGGGACGCTAAGCCGAACAACGAAAAAAAGCCGATGAAGACAGCGGCCGCGGAGCGTACGGCCGGCTTCCGCCGGGCAGACGCGCCACGCATTCCCGGGGCCAGCGTGCACACCTCTCTGGCCAGTGAGATCGGGCTTCGCATCGTGCGCGGCGATTATCCGCCGGGCACCATCCTGCCCAATGAAGCGAAATGGTCTGAGACCTTCGACGTCAGCCGCTCGGCGGTGCGCGAGGCGATCAAGATGCTGATGGCGAAGAGCCTCCTGGCGTCGCGACCCAAGATCGGCAGCTGGGTCGAACCGAAGGAACGCTGGAACCTTCTCGACCGCGACGTGCTCGCCTGGTACGCGACGTCGCCGGATCGCGAGGTTTTCCTGAGAACGGTGCAGGAATTCCGCCACATCATCGAGCCGGAGGCGACGGCCTTCGCGGCGATGCGGCGCACCGACGAGCAGATGGCCGAGATCAGTCAGGCCTGCCGCGAGATGGGCGAGGCCACCAACCTGCAGGAGCGAACCCGCGCCGACACGCGCTTCCACCTCGCGATCCTGCGGGCCTCGGGCAACGACCTCCTGGTGCCGTTGGGCGTGCTGATCGAATCCGCCTTCGACCATCTCTTCACCTACACGACGCGCGAGTTGGACGATCTGCAGCATGTCCAAAAGCTGCATGAGGCGATCGAGCGGAATATCCGCCTGAAGAGGCCGGATGCGGCGCGCAACGCGGTCCGCAAGCTGCTGGCCAACACCGACGAAGTGATCCAATCGCGTTAGGGTCTGCCCCGAACTGGCAGATTTAATGCTGATCCTGCTTCTCGCGGCCGAAGGCCACGCGCAGCTCGTCCTTTGCCTTTTCCAGCACTTTCTTGCGCTCCTCGGGCAGGTTCTTGCCGGCGCGGTTGATGTAGAAATTCAGCATCGACATGGCGGATTGGAACGGCTCCGCCTTGCGGCGGTCGCTGTGCTCGGCCGAACGCTTCAGCGAGGCGGCGATCTTCCTGGCATCGTCGGATTCGAAGATGTGCTGCTCGAGATCCAGCGCATCGCTGTGCTCGGTCACGTCGGCTGACCATTTCTTCTTTGCGGTCATGGCGAAACTCCTTGCCAGAGCGGTTAGCGGTTGCCGCCGAACCGCTCTACGTCTTTGTTTCCTGCAATTCCGGACGGAAAACGTTAGACACTTTTCCTGGAATGCTCTGAGGCAAAACTCCAGGAAATGAGAGGGGTTCCCGGTTCTGGTGCCACGGATTGCCCGGTCGTGGCGCTGCTCGGCCCGGCAAATGCGCCGATAGTGGAGGCGAACCGCCGACTTCGAGAACAGCGGACAGGAACGCCTTGACGACGATCTCCAGCAATGCAGCGCCCCCGGGCATAGACAGCACTTATGCCTGGACGAGGCTGGCCATTTCCGTATTGCTGGCGACCATTGGGGGCGTCGGCATGTGGGCGGTGGTCGTCGTTCTGCCGGCGGTCCAGGCCGAGTTCGGCGTCGATCGCGCCGCGGCCTCGATGCCTTATACCGCGACCATGGTCGGCTTCGCGGCCGGCAATGTGCTGGTCGGGCGCGCCATCGATCGTGTCGGTTACTGGATCCCGGCGCTTGTTTCTTCAACGGCGCTGGCTGCCGGCTTCCTGCTGGCGTCGCTCTCCGGTTCAATCCTGCAGTTCACCTTCGCCCAAGGCTTGCTGATCGGGTTGGGGACATCGGCGATTTTCGGACCGCTGATCGCCGACATCTCGCACTGGTTCAATCGCCGGCGTGGCGTTGCGGTGGCTGCGGCTGCGTCCGGCAGCTATCTCGCCGGAACGGTCTGGCCGGCGATCATACCGCCGTTGATGAGGGCGGAGGGCTGGCGCTTCACCTATCTGGCGATCGGCATAGCGTGCCTGGCGACGATGGTGCCGCTGGTTCTGATGCTGCGCCGGCGTGCTCCGGTGGTTGTCGCAGGCTCGCCAGGCACGCGCCTGGTCCAGCCGATCGCATTGTCGCCGGCGGCACTTCAGATGCTGCTGGTGATAGCTGGTCTCGGCTGCTGCGTGGCGATGTCGATGCCGCAGGTGCACATCGTCGCCTATTGCCTGGACCTCGGCTATGGCGTCGCGCATGGCGCAGACATGCTTTCGATCATGATGGCCGCCGGCGTCGTCAGCCGCCTTGCTTCCGGCTTCGTCGCCGATCGGATCGGGGGGATTAGGACCTTGCTGATCGGTTCGGTTCTGCAATGCCTGTCGCTGTTCTTTTACATTCCCTTCGACGGGCTTGCCTCGCTCTATGTCGTCTCGCTGGTGTTTGGCCTCTCGCAAGGCGGCATCGTGCCTTGCTATGCGATCATCGTGCGGGAATACATGCCCGCCAAGGAGGCCGGCCAACGGGTGGGCATCGTCATCATGGCGACCATTTTCGGCATGGCTATCGGTGGCTGGATGTCGGGCTGGATCTACGACCTCACGGGTTCCTACTCGGCCGCCTTCCTGAACGGGATTGCCTGGAACCTGCTCAACATCCTCGTGATGCTTCTGGTGTTCTGGAAGGCAAGACGCAGTGGCGTCGTCGTCGCCTGACGGGCTCCTGCCGGCGCTTTCCCTGAAAGGCGCCTCGGCTTGACAACAAATCGCTGCTGCGCGACGCCAAGGCCAGTGAACGCGCGGTACAGGCCTGCGAGATGGCGACACCAAGGTCAACTGCATTGATTTTGCGCAGCCAGCGGGATTTGCCGCACGGGGCTCGCCCTTGAGCAAGCCGCGCTCCCGCCGCGGCGGCGGCCGCCCGACCATTGCCGATGTGGCGCGCAAGGCTGGTGTCGGCGCGATCACCGTGTCGCGCGCGCTGCGCGAGCCCGGACGGGTGTCGCAGGACCTTCGCCGGCAGATACAGGCGGCGGTCGACGAACTCGGCTATGTGCCCGACCTGAACGCGCGAGCGCTTGCCTCGGCGCGCGCCGAAGTGTTCGGCGTGCTGGTGCCTTCGCTCACCAACAACGTCTTCGCCGAAGTGGTGCGCGGCATCTATGACAGTCTTTCCGACAGCCCGTTCCGCATTCAGATCGGTAACACGCATTATTCAGGCCTGGAGGAAGAGCGGCTGCTGCAGGTCTTCGGATCGCAACGGCCGGCGGCGCTGATCGTGGCCGGCATCGACCAAACCCCCGGCGCGCGACGGTTGCTGGAGAATGCCGGCTGCCCGGTGGTGCAGGTGATGGAGACCGGGCCGGATCCGATCGACATGATGGTCGGCTTCTCGCATCTCGACGGCGGCAGGACCGCCACCGAGCACCTTTTGCAGGCCGGCTACCGCAAGATCGGCTTCATCGGCGCCAGGATGGACCCGCGTTCGCAGCGGCGCCTTGCCGGCTATCGCGCCGCCATGGAGGCTGCCGGGCTGTTCGATCCGCGGCTGGTCACCACGACGCCGGTGCCGTCAAGCGTGAGCCTCGGGCGCGAGCTGTTCCGCGACGCGCTGGCCAAGATGCCCACGCTCGACGGCGTGTTCTGCAACAATGACGATATCGCGCTCGGCGTTTTGTTCGAATGCCGTCGCGCTTCCATCGACGTGCCAAAACAGATCGGCATTGTCGGCTTCAACGATCTCGACATGATGCAGGTGTCGTTTCCCTCGATAACCAGCGTGCGCACGCACCGCTATGAAATCGGCACACGCGCCGTCGCCATGGCGCTTGCGGCGATCGCCGGAAACCGGCCGCAACAGCGGATCGTCGATCTCGGTTTCGAGCTCATGCGGCGCGAGAGCACCGCGCGCTGAAGAGCCTGGGAAAATGTCGAGGCACCGCTTTACAGCCAATCATGGTAGCGCTACCATTTGTCTGTAAAATCGACATTCGGCGGGATCAGAGGCTGTTTATTATACATAAGCAACAGTCCTTGCTTGTTTATTATGTATAATATGATAGTTTTCTAAATTGCCAGGAACGCTGAGGGGGAGAGGAGGATCAGGGCGACGTGGGTCGTCCCTGTGGGCGTGTTCGGTGGGCGGAGGGTGCCGACCGTGAGCGCCAGGATTCATCACAAGCAGAACTGCAACTGGGAGGAATATCGATGATCAAGTCACTCGTTGGCGGCGTCATTGCCGCCACTGCATTCGTCATGCTGGGTTCGTCGGCGATCGCCGGACCTGAAGTGGTCAAGGGACCCGCGGCAGAGCCGGACTGCTTTGCGCCATGGGCAGCCGACACGCAGTTTTTCAAGTTTCCGAAGAAAGACGGTCCCTACCGCATCGCGCTTGCCAATGGCTACATCGCCAACACCTGGCGCATCCAGATGATCCAGACGGCCAAGGCCTACGCGGCGCAGCCGGATGTCGCCAAGAAGATCAAGGAATTCAAGGTCGTGTCGACCGGCGAGGATGTGCCGGCGCAGATTTCGGCGATCAACAACTTCATCGATTCCGGCTTTGATGCGATCGTCGTCAACGCCCAGAATCCGACCGCCTTTGGCCCGGTCATCAAGCGCGCCAAGGAAGCCGGCGTCGTGCTCGTCGCCTTCGACAACATCCTCGACACCAAGGACGCCATCAACGTCAATGTCGATCAGAAGGGCCTGGGCGAGCTCTGGGGCAAGTGGCTGGTCGCGCATGTGCCGAATGGCGGCAAGGTGCTCGAGGTGCGCGGCGTCGCCGGCACCTCGGTCGACACCGATCGCCACAACGGCATCCACGAGGTGCTCGATGGGTCGGGCAAGAAGTGGGACGTCACCGAGGTTGTCGGCAAATGGGATGACGGTGTGGCGCAAAAGGCTACGGCCGACGCCATCGCCACCAGCGGGCCGTTCGACGGCATCACCGGGCAGGGCGGCGACACAGGCATCGTGCAGGCGATGATCGACGCCAAGCATCCGTTTGTGCCGTTCGGCGGCGAGACGGAGAATGGCTTCCGCAAGTTCTGCGCCGCGCACGCTGCCGATGGGCTGAAATGCTCGTCCGCCGGCACCGGCCCCGCACAGGTGGCGGTCGCCATCAAGACAGCGATCTCGGCGCTCGAGGGCAATGTCGTGCCGCAATCGGTCAAGTTGCCTTTGGCCATCGTGGAGGATCCGAACTTCAAGGCCGGCCAGGACTTCTTCCCGGACCAGTCCGACAATTTCTTCGTCGGCAATTCCTTCCCGACCTGCGGCATCAATTTCACCGCGCAGGAAATCATGGGCCAGACCAAGGAAAACAAATAGTCTGACCGGACGGTGCCGCGGCGAGCTCGCGGCATCGTCCCCTTGTTCTCAACTCGAAACGGCCGGGGAGGGCTGATGGACGGCGCGGCTCCGCTCTTCCGCATGGAAGGCATATCCAAGCGCTATGGCGGCGTGCGGGCCTTGGAAAAGGCCGACCTGACGGTTACCGCCGGAGGCATCCACGCCATTCTGGGCGAGAACGGCGCCGGCAAATCGACGCTGATCAAGATCATGGCGGGCGTTGTGGCGCCCGACGAAGGCACGATGACGCTGGACGGCCGCGAGGTGAGCTTCGCCTCACCGGCGGCCGCCAACCAGGCCGGCATCGTCTGCATCTTCCAGGAACTGTCGCTCATTCCCGAATTGAGCGTCGCCGACAACATCGTCATTTCCGATCCGCCGAAACGCATCGGCATGATCGACCGCAAGGCGCAGCGGCGCATCGCGGAAGAAGCGCTGGCACGCGCGGGGGCTTCCGACATCCATCCCTGTGCCCTGGTCAAGGATCTCCCCCTGTCGCGCCGGCAGATGGTGGAGATCGCCAAGGCATTGGCCCGCAAACCGCGTATCCTGATCCTCGACGAGGCGACCTCGGCGCTGACGGCTGCGGATGTCGCCAAGGTGTTCGAAGTGCTGAAGCGGCTGCGCTCGGAAGGGCTGGCGCTGCTTTACATCTCGCACCGCATGAACGAGATCGCCGAACTCGCCGACCATTGCACGGTGTTCCGAAACGGTCGCAACGTCGCCAGCTACCCCGCCGGCTCGAAGAGCGACAATGAAGTGGTCGAGCTGATGATCGGCCGCGAATACAGCCATATCTTCCCGCCGAAACTCGGTCCAAATGCGGCCGCGACGACGGTTCTCGAAGCGCGCAACCTCTCCTGGGCCGACCGGCTGGACAATATCTCGCTGAGCGTCAGGGCAGGGGAAGTCGTGGGCCTCGGCGGTCTCGACGGGCAGGGGCAGCGCGAATTGCTGCTTGCCTTTTTCGGCGTGCTGCGCGGCCTCTCCGGCGAGATCCTGATCGACGGCAAGCCTGTTTCGATCTCCAGCCCGACCGCGGCCAGCCACGGCCGCATCGGCATGGCGCTGATCCCCGAGGATCGCAAGACCGAAGGGCTGATGCTGCCGATGACGGTGCGCGAGAACCTGTCCTTCGCAGCACTCGACAGGCTGTCGAAAGGCGGCATCATCGACCGCGCCTCCGAGCAGCGGCTGATCGACGACATGGTCGGGCTCTTGGCGATCAAGACGGCTGGCCTCGACATTCCTGTCGGCGCGCTCTCCGGCGGCAACCAGCAGAAGGTGGTGATCGCCAAATGGCTGATGCGGCAGCCGCGCATCATCCTGCTCAACGATCCGACGCGCGGCATCGATGTCGGCACCAAGCAGGAGATCTACCAGCTGATGCGCAAGCTGGCCGACGCGGGCGCCGCGATTCTGTTCTATTCGACCGACTATGACGAGCTGATCGGCTGCTGCGACCGCGTGCTGGTGCTCTATGACGGCGCGGTCAAGCGCGAGCTGGTCGGCGCCGAGATCACCGAGCACGCGCTGATCGCCAGCGCGCTCAACATCCATGGCGAAGGTGCCGGGCCGAGGCAGGGAGTGGGCGCGTGAAGGACTGGCGTTACTGGCTGGCCGAGCAGCGTGGAACGCTGCTGGCATTCGGCATCTTCATCGTCATGTTCGCGATCTACAGCGGCAACCATCCCGCCGGCTTCACCGCCAATGTCGTGCAGACGGCGGCCAACAAGGGCGTGCTGCTGGCCTTCGTCGCCATGGCGCAGACATTGGTGGTGATCACCGCCGGCATCGACCTGTCGGTCGGCATGATCTTCACGCTCACCAACTGCATGGCTTCATGGCTGGTGATCGGCACCGGCCTGGAGACGGCGTTTGGCGTGCTGGCTGTGCTCGGCACCGGGCTCCTCTGCGGCGCGGTGAACGGCGCCATCGTCATCTACGGCCGGCTGCAGCCGATCGTCGCCACCATAGCCACGGGCGCCGTCTTTTTCGGCTTGGCGCTGCTTTTGCGACCGGTTCCCGGCGGTTCGGTCAATGAGGACCTTGCGGATTTCCTGACCGGACGTTTCTTCGGCGTGGTGCCGGCGAGCCTTGTGGCGCTGCTCGTCATCGTGCTCGTCGTCTGGGTGCCGTTCAGCCGCTCCGAATTCGGGCGCGCCGCCTACGCGGCCGGTTCATCCGAGACGGCGGCTTACATGTCGGGCGTGCCGATCCGCAGGGGAAAGTTCCTGGCTTACACGCTTGCCGGCCTGCTTGCGGCCATCGGCGGCCTGTTCCTGACCTTCTTCACCTATACGGGCGAGGCGGCTTACGCGAGCGGCAACGCCTACACGCTGTTCTCGATCGCCGCCGTCGTGCTCGGCGGCGTTTCGCTGTTCGGCGGCAAGGGCAGCGCCATCGGCGCGATCTTCGGCGCGCTCGCCTTCCGCACCATCGGCGACCTCTTGTTCGTCTTCGACTTCGATCCGCTCTGGCAGCCGCTGTTCCAGGGCGTTATCCTGTTGATCGCGGTCAGCCTCGGCGCTTTCGCGCTGTTCCGGGTGCGCAACCGGCTGGAGTGGTTCCTGTGAGCGAGACGACACTCGGCGGCATCGCCGGCCGCATGCCCAAATTTCTGCGACGCGCCGATCCGGCTGTTGTCACCGCCTTTGCCTGCATCGTCATCCTGCTCCTGCTCGGCAGCCTCTATTCGCGCAGCTTCCTTTCGCCGGAATATCTGCTGCAGCAGTTGAAGGTCGCGTCCTTTCTCGGTGTCATCGCCACCGGCATGATGCTGGTCATCCTGCTCGGCCAGATCGATTTGTCCGTGCCGTGGTCCGTGGCCACAGGCGCGATGATGGCCTGCGCGGCCGCCGCCTACGGATCGGTCGGCGTCGCGTTGGCCATTCCTTTCGGGGTCCTGTGCGGTGTCGCGATCGGCCTCGTCAACGGCATCGGCGTCGCCTATCTGCGCATTCCCTCGATGATCATCACCTTGGCCACCAATGCCGTGGCGCAAGGGCTGATGGTTGTCTATACGGGCGGTTTCTCGCCACAGGATTCGGCGACCGCGGCGATGCGCTATCTGGCAACCGGTTTCACCATCCCGGGCGTTCCCAACGCCGTCATCATCTGGGCGCTGATCGGCGCCGCGATGGTCTTCGTGCTGACCCGCACCAGCTTCGGCCGCGCCGTCTACGGCATCGGCAATCGCGAGCGCGCCGCCTATCTTTCCGGCATCGACACACGCCGTATCGTGCTGATCGCCTTCGCCGTCTCCGGCGGCCTGTCGGCTTTTGGCGGCGTGCTTCTGGCCGGCTATGCGTCCAAGGCGGCGCAGTCGATGGGCGACGCATATCTGCTGCCGTCGATCGCCGCCGTCGTGCTGGGCGGCACGTCGATCCTCGGCGGGCGCGGCTCGTATCTCGGCACGGTTGCGGGCGTGATCTTGATCACGCTCCTGCAATCCATCCTCTCGGTCATGCAGATGCCCGAGGCGGGACGGCAGATCATCTATGGCGTCGTCATCGTCGCCATGCTTCTGCTCTACGGGCGCGCGCCGGCAAGCCGCTGACCGTGGATGAGGCAAGCGCAAGACCGCAGCTTCGCATGACCGATCTTCGGATGGCGCCGGCCATGGTCGTAATGGGCGTTGCCGGTTGCGGCAAGACGGCCGTCGGCGAAGCGCTCGCCAAGGCTCTCGGCGCCGACTTCATCGAAGGAGACCGGCTGCATCCGCCGGAGAACGTGGCGCGCATGGCGCGCGGCGAGCCGCTGACGGATGCGCTGCGCGAGGGTTGGCTCGACGCCATCGGCGAGCGCTTCGCGAGTTCCGTCGCCGAAGGGCGGAAAGCGGTGGCGGCATGCTCGGCGCTGAAGCGGACCTATCGCGACCGGCTGAGCCGCTTTTGTCCGGAGGTCGTCTTCCTCTACCTCAAGATCGATCGCGAGACCGCCTGGCGACGGGTCGCCAATCGCAAGGGGCATTTCATGCCCGCAAGCCTGGTCGACAGCCAGTTCTCCACGCTGGAAGAGCCTGCCGCGGACGAGCGGGCGGTGACGGCCGACGGGACGCGAAGTGTTGGCGATATCTTGAAAGAGATTGCTGGTTAGAACAGTTCGGGGGATTCAGGCGCCGTCATTGCCGATTGCGGCCTCGGTTGGCCGCTCGGTCATCCGCGTGGCGCTCGACCAGGCCATCATCTGCTCCGGACAGAGTTTGAGCGTTTCCAGCATATGGTCGCGCTTCGACAGGATGTATCCCGCCTGGACGGCAAGGTTCTTCGCCGCCATGTCCTTTGCCGGCGACGCGGGGACTTGCGTGCCCGCGCTCAGCTCGCTGACGATAGCCCGGTACTGGCGGAAAGGGATCGTCTCGATGGTCGCCATATGAAACAGCGCGGCACCCGCGCGCGCCGCGAAGTTTGCCGGCGCCGAGGCGAGGTGGGTCCAGCCACATTCGCCCATGGCGGCCTCGGCGAAGGCGGAGCCGGCATAGATGGTGTTGGTCATCAGCACCACGCCGTTTGCCTTCAGCACCTTCTGGATACGCGTGGTGACCTGATAGGCGTCGGTGCGCTCAAAGACGATCCGGCTTTTCAGGAAACGGTTCTCGACCTTGACCAATGGTGGATTGATGACGCGCAAGCCGAACTCGCTTGGCGAAAAGCCGTGGTACCGCGCGCTTACCTGATGGGCATCGACGCCGGCCTCATGCAGGGCGCGCTTGCCCATGATCGTCTGCGCCGTGAACTGGTCGCACCATATGATGACGCCGCGCCCGTTGCGCAGGGCTTGGTGCAGAGCCTCGAGGCCTTCGAGGCGGATCGCCGGCGACCAACGCCAGCCGGCGACGAGATGCGCAGCAAGCGTCAGGCGCCGGCGGTGAACGGCGGCAAGCTGTGCTTCGAACATTCTTCGCGTGTCGACAGTGTCGCCGAGCACCGCCTTCACCGCGATGTCGTAACGGGGGAACTCCTTGCGAAAGTGGCGCTTGCGCCTGAGCCCCGACACCCAGCCGCAGATGGGTTCCCACGACGAGACCGGCAGCAGCGCCGCGACGCCGAGATAGAAACAGGACAGCAGGCTCTCGCGAAGATCCCGATTGACGAAGCGGCGCAGTTTTCCGGGGCGGATTACCTTGCGGCTGAAGAAGCGAACGGTTTCGTTGCGATCCGGCACCGGCACATCGGCGATGATCTCCGTGCGATAGATGTCGTTCGACGTTGGCTGCCGGCTGGCCCTGCGGGATTTGCCAAGCCAAGGCAGCCTCATGCGTCAGAGCCCTGTTCCACTCTTTAGATGGAGCACGATCTTGTCCGAAAACCGGTTCCCATTTTCTGCGTTCGCTGACCTTCGGTTCGGGATCATGCTCTGCCGCTTTACTGCGTCGAAAGCAGACAAGCAACCAAGGGGCCTCTGTCGAGGGCGAGCCGTTTCAGATCTGCGAAGTGAGCTCTGCCGGGAAATCGTCGTTGTCGGCGTCGCGCATGGCAGCGAGGCTGCGGTTGTCCAGCACCTCGGCGATCGCCTGACGCACTTCCAGCATCATGTGGCGGACCTGGCATGTCGCCTCGTCGCAATCCTCGCAACGCTGATATTGCGTGCGGCTGGCGCAAGGGATCGGCGCCAGCGGTCCGTCGAGCACGCGCACGACATGGCCGATCTTGATCTCGGAAGCGGGCCGGGCGAGGCGATAGCCGCCTTCCTTGCCCTTGCGGCTCTGGACGAAGCCGGCATTGCGCAGCTCGCCCAGGATCGCATCCAGGAATTTCTTCGGGATGTTGTTGGCGACCGCGATGTCGTTGACGAATGCAAGCTGGCCAGCCGGCAGGCTGGCAAGATGCACAAGGGCCTTGAGGCCGTATTTGCCTTTTTTGGTCAGCATGCCCGATTCAATTCATCAAACCCCAATCGCCTGCATCTGGCGGTTGTTTGTGTGCAAATCATGACAGTTTGACCGTCGGACGCCCTCTGGACCAACAATTTGCCGGTGCAGCTTAGGCACAAACGCGTTGATTCTTCGTAACGTTTTTCACGTTGGGGCCGGGATTTCCCCTGCGAACTCATGCAGCCCCGCTTACAAGAAGAAAGCCGGCAAAGCCGGCCTCCTTGCGCTTCCTGATTGTGGAGCCCTTTCAGCGGGTGCCATAGGCCTGATCGAGCAGCCCGCCTGCGGCGAAATGCTCTTTCTGAACCTTGTCCCAACCACCGAACACCTCCTCCACCGTCAGCAGGCGGACGTCCGGGAAGTCGGCCTTATGCTTGGCGGCGACCGCCGCATCGCGAGCCCGCAAGCCGTTCTCGGCGGCAGTCTCCTGGCCATCCGGCGTGTAGAGGAAGTCGAGATAGGACTTGGCGAGATCGCTGCTGCCATGCTCGTCGGCGACCTTGTCGACGATCGCCACCGGGAACTCGGCCAGCAGGCTGACCGAGGGGGTGACCTGCTCGAACTTGTCGTCGCCATACTCCTTGCGGATGCCGCGCGTCTCGGACTCGAAGGTGATCAGCACGTCGCCGATCTCACGCTGGACGAAGGTGGTGGTGGCGGCGCGGCCGCCGGTGTCGAAGATCGGAACGTTGTTGAAGAGCTTGGTGATGAAATCCTTGACCTTGGCATCGTCGCCCTTGAAGGCCTCCTTGGCGTAGGCGGTGGCGGCGAGATAGGTGTAGCGCGCATTGCCGGATGTCTTCGGGTTCGGGAAGATCACCTGCACGTCGTCACGCACCAGATCGTTCCAGTCCTTGATGTGTTTTGGGTTGCCGGCGCGCACCAGGAAGGAGGGCAGGGAATAGAAGGGCGACGCGTTGTCCGGAAACTCCTTCTGCCAATCGGCCGAGACGAGGCCCTTCTTGACCAGGAAGTCGACGTCGGTGACCTGGTTGAAGGTGACGACATCGGCGGCAAGACCTTCGGCTATAGCGCGCGCCTGCGCCGAGGTGCCAGCATGCGACTGATCGATGGTGACTCCGGGATGCTTGGCGACGAAGGCCTGGTTGATGTCGGCGAACAGCTCGCGGCCGACGTCATAGGATGCATTCAAAAGTTTGTCGGCCGACCAGGCTTGGGAGGATGCGAGGACGATACCGGCAACAGCCGCGATGCCGAGCAATAGACGCTTCATGAAAACAGGCTCCTTGGAAATGGACCGAAGCTACGGCGCGACCATAGTGGGGAAAGCCTGGTCCGCCGAGGCATGCACTCCAAGAGGCGGGCGAAGCTCTGGAAAATATCTCGCCGAAACAGCTCTTTGCTAGGATTTTCTTCCAAGCCGATTCATAAACAGCGCCACGCTGGGGGCGCCGGAGCAGGAGCAGGGCGAAAGAGCTCAGGCGGTGGGGAAAAGCTTCCAGCGCCGCGGCCTGAAGGCGACGCGGCTCTTCTGCGCGGCGGGATGGTCGATCGGAAGCTCGATCTCGACGCGCTGGCGCTCGCCGCCGATCTCGAGTTCGACGCGCCTGGTGCCTGCAACGCGGCGGCTGGCGGCGACCGTGCCGGCGATGCAGCCGCTGCAGCCGTCGAGCAGGTCGACGTCGTGCGGGCGGAAGTAGAGGATTGCCTCGCCGGAGGGCGCATGCGGCGCCTCAAGTCCTATCGGCCTGTCGGCGATCCACACCTCGCCGTTCTCGACCTTGACCGGCAGCGAGCTGGATTCGCCGATGAAGGAATAGACGAAGGGTGAGTTCGGCGTGTCATAGATGTCGTCGGCGGTGCCGACCTGCTCGATGCGTCCCTGGCTCATGACGACAACGCGGTCGGCGAGTTCCAGCGCCTCTTCCTGGTCGTGCGTGACGAAGACGGTGGTGTGGCCGGTGCGGTCGTGAATCTCGCGCAGCCAGCGGCGCAGCTCGCGGCGAACCTGCGCGTCGAGCGCGCCAAAGGGTTCGTCGAGCAGAAGCACCTTGGGCTCGATCGCCATGGCGCGGGCCAGGGCCACGCGCTGGCGCTGGCCGCCGGAAAGCTGCGCCGGATAGCGCTTTTCCAGGCCCGACAGCTGGACGAGGTCGAGCAGTTCCAGCGCCCGGCGCCGGATTTCCTGGCCCGAGGGCCTTGCGGCGCCGTGCCGGACCTTCAGGCCGAAGCCGATATTGTCGGCAACCGTCATGTGACGGAACAGCGCGTAATGCTGGAAGACGAAGCCGACGTTGCGTTCCTGGATCGACTTCTGCGAAGCGTCTTCCTCGCCGAAAAAGATCGCCCCCTTGGTCGGCCGCTCCAGCCCGGCGATCAGGCGCAGCAGCGTCGTCTTGCCGGAGCCCGATGGGCCCAGCAGCGCGATGAGCTCGCCGGACTTGATGTCGAGCGACACGTCGTGGAGCGCTGGAAACCGCTCAAACTCCTTGCGCACGTTGACGACGCGAACTTCCATATATCGACCTCTATCAATGCCCGCGTGTCGCGGCGATCTCGGCGCCGTAGCGCATCTCGAGAAGTGTTTTCAAGACCAGCGTCACCAGAGCCAGACCGGCGAGCAGCGAAGCGACCGCAAAGGCGCCGACGGCATTGTATTCGTTGTAGAGGATCTCGACATGCAGCGGCATGGTGTTGGTGAGGCCGCGTATGTGACCGGAAACCACCGAGACAGCGCCGAACTCGCCCATGGCGCGCGCATTGCAGAGCAGAACGCCATAGAGCAGCCCCCATTTGACGTTGGGCAGCGTCACATACCAGAAGGCCTGCCAGCCGCTGGCGCCGAGCGAGAGCGCCGCCTCTTCGTCGCCATTGCCTTGTTCCTGCATCAGCGGGATCAACTCGCGCGCGACGAAGGGGAAGGTGACGAAGACGGTCGCCAGAACGATGCCTGGCACGGCGAACAGGATCTGGATGCCATGCGCCTTCAGCCATTCACCGAGCAGTCCTTGAGCGCCGAACAGAAGCACATAGACCAGGCCGGAAATGACCGGCGAGACCGAGAAGGGCAGGTCGATGAGCGTGGTCAGGAACGCCTTGCCCTTGAACTCGAACTTGGCGATGGCCCAGGCGGCCGAAAGGCCGAAGACGAGATTGAGCGGCACCGAGATCGCCGCCACCAGCAATGTCAGGCGGATGGCGGAACGCGTGTCGGCATCGCCCAAGGATTGGAAATAGGCGCCGACGCCCTTGGCGAAAGCCTCCTTGAACACGATGATCAGCGGCAACAGCAGGAAGATGCCGAGAAAGACCAGCGTGACGGTCGTCAGCGTGATGCGGACGGGACGGCTTTCGGTGACCGCGGCCGAGCGGCTCTCGTGGTGCGGCTCGTAGGACTTGATCTCGGGATCAGCCATAGCGCTTGCGGCTCCATGTCTGGACAAGGTTGATGACGAGCAGCATCACGAAGGACAGCGCCAGCATGATCGCGGCGATCGCGGTGGCGGCGGGATAGTTGTACTCCTCCAGCCGGATGACGATCAGAAGCGGCGCGATCTCGGATTTGTAGGGCAGGTTGCCGGCGATGAAGATGACCGAGCCGTATTCGCCGACGCCACGCGCGAAGGCGAGCGAGAAGCCGGTGATGATGGCCGGCGCCAGGCTGGGCAGCAGCACACGGGTGATGATCTGGAAGCGGCTGGCGCCGAGCGTGGCTGCGGCCTCCTCGACCTCCTTGTCGAGCTCTTCCATGATCGGCTGGACAGTGCGCACGACGAAAGGCAGGCCGATGAAGACCAGCGCCACGATGATGCCGAGCGGGGTGTAGGCGACCTTGAGGCCGAGCGGCATCAGCAATTTGCCGAGCCAGCCGGTGGGAGCATAGAGCGTGGTCAGCGCGATGCCGGCGACCGCGGTGGGCAGCGCGAAAGGCAGGTCGACCATGGCGTCGACGACACGGCGGCCGGGGAAACGGTAGCGGACCAGGACCCAGGCCACGAGCGTGCCGAACACGACGTTGACGGCAGCCGCGATGAAAGCGGTGCCGAAGCTGATTTCGAGCGCCTTGAGGGTGCGCCGGTCGGTGGCCAAAGCCCAGAAATCGGTCCAGCCGAGCGCGGCCGAACGCCAGATCAGCCCCGAGAGCGGGATGAGGATGATGAGCGTGAGGTAGGCAAGCGAGAAGCCGAGCGTCAGTCCGAAACCCGGAATGACACTCGGCTGTCTGAATCGCCACCCCGCGTGAGCGGGTGCTGTGGTCATGCTGTTCTGGATCGTCCCTTCTTACTCAACCAGATTGCAGTCGCCAGTTTTCGAGGCCCGGCCTCTCACTGCGCCGGCTTGTAGATCTGGTCGAATATACCACCGTCGCCGAAATGGTAAGGCTGCGCCTTCTTCCAGCCGCCGAATTGCGGGTCGTCGATGGTGACGAGCTTGATAGCAGGCAGTTTGGCGAGATCCTCGGCCGGAACCAGTTCGGGCTTGGACGGACGATAGTGGTTCTTGGCGATGATGGTCTGGCCTTCCTTCGAATAGAGCCAGGAAAGATAGGCCTCGGCCACCTTGCGCGTGCCCTTGGCGTCGACATTGGCGTCGACCACAGCGACGGGCGGCTCGGCCAGGATCGAGGTCGGCGGGTAGACGATGTCGAAATTGTCGGCGCCGAATTCGTCGAGCGCCAGATAGGCGTCGTTCTCCCAGCCGATCAGGACGTCGCCCAGGCCCTTCTGCGCAAAGGTGACTGTCGAGCCGCGCGCGCCGCTGTCGAGCACGGGGGCATTGGCATACAGCTTGCTGACGAATTCCTTGGTCTTGGCCTCGTCATTGCCGTCATGCGCATTGGCATAAGCCCAGGCCGCCAGGTAGTTCCAGCGCGCGCCGCCGGAGGTCTTCGGGTTCGGCGTGATCACCTGGACGCCGTCCTTCACCAGATCGCTCCAGTCGTGGATGCCCTTGGGGTTGCCCTTGCGCACCAGGAAGATGATGGTCGAGGTGTAAGGCGCTGAATTGTTTTCGAATTTCTTGCGCCAGTCGGGATTGATCTTCTTCGACTTGGAAACGATGGCGTTGATGTCGCCTTCGAGCGCCAGCGTCACGACGTCGGCGTCGAGGCCGTCGATAACGGCGCGAGCCTGGGCGCCGGACCCGCCATGCGACTGCTGGATGGTGACCGTCTCGCCGGTCTCGGCTTTCCAGTGTGCCGCGAAGGCTTCGTCATAGGCCTTGTAAAGCTCACGTGTCGGATCGTAGGACACGTTCAAGATGGTCGTATCGGCGAACGCGAAACCGAGCGTGCCGAACTGGACAGATGTGGCGACCAGCGCGCCGAGCAGTTTCCTGAAATGAGGTTTGGTCATTCCCGCCTCCGTTGAACTGCTGCGAACTCTAGCGAGTTTATAGAAATTAGATGCATTGATTGTTGCCTTTTTCACCTCCTCGAAGCAATTTTTCGCCGAGCTTCCGCTCTTTGAAGAAATAACTTCCTCCTCCGCTGTCGCTCGGCCCGGCATCAGCCGGCCTAATTAGAAGCGGTCAGCGTCGGGGCAAGCCCCGGCGCATTAATTGGCGGTGACCGGAAAATCGAAGCGCTGTTTTGGAAATGGCTCTTTGGCGAGGGTGAAGTGCCACCACTCTCGCGCGTAGTTGCGGAAGTCGGCGGCACGCATGGCGGCAAGCAGCATCTTGCGGTTCGCCGCCGCTTCGGCGGGAAGAGGGCGGTGCGCGGTCTCGCTCATCGGATCGAAGCAGTCGAAACCGGTGCCGAAGTCGAGCGTGCCGCTGTCAGGAGCGCCGCAGGCGGGATGGACGGTGCCCTTCTTGCCGGGCTCAGCGATGGCGAGGTCGGCGGTCGAGCCGCGCGAATGGCTGGACAGCTCGCCGACGTAGCCCTTGGCGATAAGATCGCCACGCCGGACGGTGGGATACCACTGCGGATCCGGCGGGCCGCCTTCTCTCGTCCATTTGCTCATGTCGGCAACCGCGCGGGCAGGCCGGTAGCAGTCGAAGACGACCAGTGTCAGGCCTTTGGCGGTCATGGCTTTCTGGACGCTGGATAGCGCCTTCGCCGCTTGCGCGCTCAGGATGCAGACAGCGGCGTCATAGCCGTCTACCTTGCGGTGCAGGAAATTTTGGCGGCCGGCGTAGCGGATGTCCTGGCGGATGGTCGGATCGATATCGGCGAGCCTGACGAAGCCGGGGGGCAGAGGATCGGCAAGGGCTGGGGTGGGAGTTGCGGATAGGAGGGCTAGCGCTGCGGCCAGAGCAACTCCTAATGGAAAGGTGTGGCGCGAGGCCCCCCTCTCTGCCCTGCCGGCCGCTCGCCGTGTTCTACTCAACGAAAACCTTCACGCTGGCAGCGCGGCCGGCGGCGTCGATCACCGTCAGCGTCGAATAGCCGGTGCCGTCGGGCTGCCAGGTCGCGGTGCGGCGGCGGTCGATGCCGGCGAGCGGCTTGCCGTTGGCGAGCCAGCGGAACGGCGCGCGGCCGCCCTGCAGCTTCAGCACCAGCGGCGTGGCGTCGGCGGAGTTGGTGCCAAGATCCACACGGGCGCCGTTGGGCGGGAAGATGATGGTGGGCGCAGGCTCGGTGGCGGTGGCCTGCACCAGGCCGTCGGCGCCGGCGCCGAAGCGGGCGAGCGTCACCGGCAATTCCTCGCGCTTAGGATTGAAGACACCCGGCGGCCGGCCGGGCAGCGGCACGCTGGCGAGGCCGGAACGGACGAAGCCTTCGAACAGGATGGGTGCGGCGGAGACATAGCCCGACAGCCCGGGGACAGGGCTCGCGTCGGCGCGGCCGACCCACACACCCAGCACGTAGCGGCCGTCGAACCCGACGGACCAGGCATCGCGGTAGCCATAGGAGGTGCCGGTCTTGTAGGCGATGCCGCGCTGCATGGCGCCTTCCGGCGGCTTCACGCCGGAGAGGATGTCGTTGATCTGCCAGGCGGCCTGGTCGTCGAGGATGGTGGCTGTGGCGCGCTCGGCATTGGCCGGCTCGGTGCCGTCATGCAGCGTGTGCATCTTGCCGCCATTGGCGAGCCCGGTATAGAGCTGCACCAGATCGCGCAAGGTCACGCCGACGCCGCCGAGCCCGATCGCCAGGCCCGGCGCCTCGTTGACCGGGAGGACCGGGTTGACACCGGCCTGCCGGAAACGCGCCGTCAGCCGCGCCGGACCGACCGCGTCGAGCACCCGGATCGCCGGCACGTTGAGCGACAATTGCAGCGCCTGGCGGATCGAGACGTCGCCCTGGTAGCCCATGTCGAAATTCTTCGGCCGGTAGCCGCCGAAATCGGCCGGGCTGTCCTCGATGATCATCTCCTGCGCCACCAGCCCCTGCTCGAAGGCCAAGCCGTAGATGAAGGGCTTCAGCGTCGAACCGGGGGAGCGCACCACCCTGGTCATGTCGATCCAGCCGGAGCGGCTGGCGTCGAAGAAATCGGCCGAGCCGACTTCGCCGACGATGTCGCCGGTGCGGGCGTCGGCCAGCACCATGGCGATGGAAAGTTTCGGGCCAAGCTTCCTGGCGGCATCCCTTGCGACCTGCTCCAGCCCTTGCTGCACACTCCGGCGGATGGTGAGCTGCAGCGGCTTGCCAGGCACGGCCCTTGGCAGCATGGCGTAGGAGGCGTGCGCGGCCAGCGCCGGCAGTTTTTTGCGCAGGCCGGAGACGTCGTCCAGCGCCGCGCGCTGCGCTTCGCGTTCGCCGAGCAGGCCGGCCGAAACCATGCGGGTCAGCACGCGATCGCGCGCGGCGTGCGCGATGCCGAGATTGCGGTCGGGCCGGCGCTTTTCCGGTAATTGCGGCAACGCGACGAGAAGGGCGGCTTCCGAGACTGTCAGCCGCTTCGGCTCCTTGCCGAAATAGGCGAGCGAGGCGGCGCGCACGCCTTCGAGATTGCCGCCATAGGGCGCCAGCGTCAGATAGCGTTCGAGGATTTCCTGCTTGGAAAGCCGCCGCTCGATCTGGATGGCGCGCAGCATCTGCTTGAGCTTGGAGCCGAGGCTGCGGCTGTCGCGCGGCTCGGCCAGCCGGGCAAGCTGCATTGAGAGCGTCGAGCCGCCCGACACGATATGGCCGCTGGTGAGGAGCTGTCCGGCGGCGCGGCATAGCGCCAACAGGTCCACGCCGCGGTGGGCCCAGAAGCGCTTGTCTTCATAGGCGACCAGCATGTCGACGAATTGCTTGTCGACCTGGTCGAGGCGGGTCTCGAGCCGCCAGTAGCCGTCGGGCGTCGCGAAGGCGCGCAGCAACTGGCCGTCGCGATCCTGCACCTCGGTCGAGACCGTCAGCTTTGCCGGTAGCGGCGGCGGGAAGGCGCGGTCGAGTTCCCAGAGCGCGGCGAGGGAAAGTGCTGCGAGTCCGGCAAGCGAGATGCCTGCGATCGCGGTGCGTCTGAGAAATTTCCTGGAGAGCATGGCGCTGCCCCTCATCCGCCTGCCGGCACCTTCTCCCCGTATGGTGACGGGGAGAAGGATAGGCCGGCGACCTCGCTATTCCGCCTTCACCTCCATCACGCCGGTGGCGGTGCGGGCCGAATATTGCGGCCGGTACATATCCTCCACCGTCGCCGCCGGATGGGCGTAGGTGCCCGGGGTCACCGCGCGCACGACATAGGCCAACGTGATGTTGCGGTCGCCGTCCCCTTCATTGGGATTGAAGGCGGCGACAAAGCGGTCGTCGCGGAACTCCAGATGCGCGGCGTCAGTCTGCGCCAGCCAGGAGAAGTTCGACAATTGCGCGCTGGAAACCAGACTCGGATTGTCGATCTCGAAGCCGGCCGGCAACAGGTCGGTGATCAGGAGCCGCGACGGCCATTTGTTCTGTTCGTAGACCTTGAGCACGACCACGTAGCGCTCGTTCTGCCTCGCTTCGGTGACGTTGGCCTCGGTGCCGTCGAGCTTGTAGTAGGTGCGGTCGATGGTGAAGCCGTCGCCGCCGGCGGGCAGCGGATCGACCGGCGCGGCGACCGCGGTCACCACCGCCTGCAGCGGCGTCGCGCCGGTGTTGGCGATGGTGAGCGGACTGTCGACGAGGTCGCTGCCGGCGACCTGGTCGGAATAGCCGCCCGAATGCGGCGCGCCATTGACGGAAAGCGTGATGGAATCATTGCCTTGCTTCAGCGCCCGCGCGGCAAGCAGCATCCAGGATTCGTCCTGGGTGCTCGTCCAGCGGGCATCGGCGCGTGCCACGCCGACCAGCTTGATCAGCTGCGGCATGATGCTCGGCACCGGCTTCGATTCCGCCGCCAGCGCCAGTATCGCCGCGCCGTCACGCAGCCGCGAGCCATAGTCGGAGCGGTACCAGTCGTAGTCGGTTTCAGCCTGCGCCAGCCTGAGCGCCGTCTGGAAGGTCGATTCCGAACGCTGCGTGTCGCCGTAGAGCGCCAGGCTCGCCGCCAGTTGCGCGACCGCCATCGGGCTGGAGAAAGCTTCGAGCTGCGTGTCGGCGTAGTAGCGCAGGTCGCCTATCGAGGCCTTCTTGTTGCGGGCGAGCACATAGAGCGCGTAAGCGATATCGCTGCCCTTGTCCTGGACGTCCTGGTCGTAGCCTAGCGAGTTCTGCAGGTTGTTCAGCGCCTGGTTCATGGCGAGCGCCGGAACATCATACTTCTCCTCGCGCGCCCGGGTCAGGAACTCGCTGACATAGGCATCGAGCCACAGATCGCCGGAGCCCGGCCCCCAGAGGCCGAAGCTGCCGCTCGACGACTGGTAGGAGAGCACCTTGTAGATCGCGTCCTGGATGCGTTGATGCAGGTCAGGGTCGCTCTCCATGCCGATGCTCTTGGCCATGTCGTTGACATAGAGCAACGGCATGGCGCGGCTGGTGGTCTGCTCGGCGCAGCCATAGGGGTAGCGATCAAGGCTCATCAGAAGCGATGGCACGTCGAGCGCGGACGACTGCGAGACGCCGACGCTGACCGAAGCGCCGTCGAGCACGCTGGCGGCAAGCAGTTCCTTGTCGACCCGCAGCGAGCCGCCATGCGGCTTCAGGTCGACAACCATGCGGTTGGTGACCGGAAGCTGCGCCGGGCGCACCGGCAGATAGAGCGTCTGCTCGACCTGGGTGCCGTCGGCATGGGCGAGCTTGACGGTGACCGAAGCGTCGCCCGCGGTCCTGGCGACCAGCGGGAAGGTGAGCGACTGGCGCTTGCCCTGGGCGAGCGTCAGTTTTTCCGGCAACGGCTTGTCGCCGGTCGAAAGGTCGCCAGTGGTGGTGACCGAAAGCGCGTAGTCGCCGGCCGGGCCATCGGTGTCGGCTATGTCGAGGCGCATGGTCGCCGCATCGCCCGGTGCCAGGAAGCGCGGCAGGCCGGCGGTGATCACCAGCGGATCGCGCACGATGACGTCGGTCTGGGCATGGCCGACAGCTTCTTTGGTCCAGGCGACCGCCATGACGCGCACGGTGCCGTTGAACTGCGGGATGTCGAAGTCGATCCGCGCCTTGCCGTTGGCGTCGAGCTCGACCGGGCCGGAGAAGAAGGCGACCAGCTTTTCGGTCGGCGGGCTGCCTTGCGCCTGCATGTTGGCGCCGTCGCCGCCGGTGCGTATCTTGCCCATGGTGCCGAGCGAGCCGTCGATCAGGCGGCCATAGAGGTCGCGGATCTCCAAGCCCAGCATGCGCTGGCCGAAGAACCAGTCCTCAGGATCGGGCGCCTTGTAGTTGGTGAGGTTGAGGATGCCGACATCGATGGCAGCCACCATCACATAGGCGTTTGTGCCCGGCTGAGCGCCGTTCACCGCAACAGGGATCGAGAGCTGCTGGCGCGGCAGGGTCTTTTCCGGCGGAGTCAGGGAGACCGCGAGCTTCTTCGAGCCCGGATCGACCGACAGCCACTGGATGCCGATGGCGCGGGCCGGCATGCGCGATTCCTGCGCGTCGCCCGGCCGGAACAAGGTCGCCGTGACATAGGCGCCGGCGCCCCAGTCGTCGCCGATCGGGATGTCGACGGTGCTGCCGCCGGCCGGCACCGAAGCGGTGACGGTCTTCAACAGCTTCTCGGCGCCGATGGTGACTAGAAGTTCGCCGGCAAAATGCGGCGAGATCTTCAGCTTGGCGACCTCGCCGGCGGCGTAGCTGTCCTTGTCGAGGGCGATCTCGAGGCCGTCGGGCGTCTCGGTGGTGGTCGAGGTGACATACCAGCCGGCGTCGAACTCATAGCTGGTCGCCGGACCATCCGGGTCAGCCATCTCGACCTCGAGCCGGTAGCGGCCCCAGTCGACGGGCAGCGACACGGTCGCCTCGCCATCGGCCTTGAGATCGACCGAGCCATTGGCGACGGCCTTGGTGAGGTTGACCGCCTCGTAGTTCCAGGAATTGTTGGAACGGTACCATTGATAGTTCCGCTCGACCTTGACCAGCGACCATTGGGCGCCTTTCAGATCCTCGCGCTTGCCGTTCGGATCGACGGCGATGATGCTGAATTTGGCCGTTCCGCCTTGCGGCACCTCATCGCCTTCGAAATCCGGGCGAATGCCGATGACATCGCGCTGCGGCCGAACGCCGATATCGAGCGAGCGCTCAACGGCGCGGCCGCCGGCTTCGCGCATGCGCACCGTGACCTTGGCGTTGACCAGCTTGGTGGTCGACGGCAACTGGTCGATGGTGATCGGGAAGGTCGCCTTGCCGTCGTCGCCGACGACGGGAAGATTGGCGAGGGGCGTCACGGTCGGTTCGCTCGACTGCTCGTCGGCGAGGCCGAAGGTGAAGTCCTTGAAGCTGTCCCAGCTGCTCGTTGTCGACAGCGTCATCTCGCCTTCCAGCGCCAGGCCCGCGGCCGGCGCGCCATAGAGGAAGCGGCCGTCGACGGTGGCGTTGGCGGTCTCGCCCTGGGCGATCTCCTTCTTGTCGGCGGTCAGGTCGAATTCGATGCGATCCGGCACGAAGTCCTCGACCAGGAACATCTGGCTGGCGACCGGCGACTGCTTGGGATCGGTGTAGATCGACACCGTCCAGGTGCCGCGCATGGCGTTGGCCTCGAGCGGCAGGTCGACGGCATGGCCGCCAGCGGACTCGCCATTGCTGACGATGCGCCGGTTCTCGACGCCGTCGGGACGGGTGAAGATGAAGGTCAGCGGCAGGTTCTCGACCGCTTTTGCCGCGCCGTCGCGGGCAAGCGCCGCGACGTGAACATCCTCGCCGGCGCGGTAGATGCCGCGCTCCGTCCAGGCATAGACGTCGAGCGCGCCGGGCGAGGCACGCCCCTCCACGCCTCGATCCGACAGGTCGAAGCCGGCCTTGCCCATGTCGAGGAAGACGAAGTCGTTGTCGCCCTGCTTGGCCATCAGCACGGCCGGCACCATGCCGTTCTCGCCGCGGGTGAGGCCTGGATTGAACACGGCGTGACCCTCGGCATCGGTCGTCGCGGTGCCGAGGATCTCGTTGTTCCTGGCAAGCAGCGTCAGCTCGGCGCCGGAAATCGGCTTGGCCGAGCCCAGCGAACGGGCAAAGACGTTGAGCCCGTCCTGACCGGTATAGGTGGAAAGGCCGATGTCGGAGACCACGAACCACTGCGTGGCGCGTGAGCCGTAATCGTCGCTCTTGTCGTCGACAGGCTGCGCGGTCAGCACATAGACGCCGGGCTTGCGCTGCGGGATCGCCTCATCCACCGGGAAGGAGGTGGTCACCTCCTTGTTGAGATCGTTGGCGATGTCGAGCGTGCCCGACCAGACGGGCTCGCCCATCTGGTCGGAAATGGTGGAAATATCGTAGCCATCGAGCTGATGCAGGAACTGATAGCCGGACAGAAGCTGCGCCAGCGAACGATCACCGATGCGGTAGAGCGTCATCTTGGCGGCGTTCATGTTGACTGTGACGACCGGAATGCCGCGGCGCGCGCCGGCCGGCAGCACGAAGCTGTCGCCGGTGAAGCGGGCGGACGGAGCGCGGTCCTGGACATAGATCGACAGCACGACGGGCGCGGCGATCGTTTCGCCGATCGCGGCCGGCAAGCCGGCGCGGAAGGTCACGTCATAATGCTGGCCGTGTTCCAGGCCCTCGACGCAGATCTGCTTGTCCTTGGCCTCGACGGCTTTTGGCGCGGCGTTGTCGACGGTCACGAACTGCGCATAGTCGACGCCGATCTTGACCAGTTCCTCGGAAAATTGGGCGCAGATGCGCGGCGATGAGGAATCGGCATCGACGGTGTGCTCGACAACGCGGAAACCCTTGCGCGCCTTGAGGTCGGCATAGTCGGCCTGGACGGCCGGCGAGCTCACCAGCGCAAGGCTCGCCTCATAGGCCTGAAGCGACGGCCGGTAGAGATCGCGCTTGTCGAGGCCGGCGCCAAGCAGCGCCAGCGCCTCGGCGCGGGTCTTTGCCGTGCGCACCAGCTTGTAGGCGTTGAAGGCCGCCGACGTGGCGTTCATCGGGAAAGTCGCGGGTTCAGTGGTGTTCGACGCCGGCTCCACGGCGAGTATCTCGCGCGCCAGCGCCAGCCAGAGCGCGCCGTCATCGGGCAGAACGGAGATCGCGGCCTGGTATTTCTGCATGGCAAGGCGATGGTCGCCGGTGAGCGAGGCCTGCTCGGCGGCGGCCTGCAGGCCAGCAAGGCCCTCGGTCGGCTTGTCATAGGCCGGATCGGTCAGCTTGTTGCGGAACTGCTGGGCCTGGTCGGCCATCCAGTTCGGGAAAAAGGCCAGTGCCGGCGGAGCGCCGATATCGGGGTCGCCATCGACATTCGCGACCTTGCCGGCGACGGCGCCGGTGAAGGATTTCAACTGGTTATAGTCGGATTTGAGAAAGCACCACTTTGCCTTGGTATTGTAGGTGAAGGCGCGGCAGGCGGTATCGCCAAGGCACGTGGTCTTGCATTGGTCGAGGCTGACATTCTGCTCCGACCTCAGGTCGAAACCGAAATAGTCGGAATTGTCGGTCGTCACGATTCGCCGGGCTTCGGCCGCAAGCGCCGCCCCGCCCAGGGCGAAAAAGATGAGAAGAAGGAAAGAGAGACCACGAGCCGCGCGCATTGCCATACCACCCTCCAGACATCGCCAGCGTCCGGGCATGATCAAGCTTCGTGCAGGCTTGTCAACGCCGGAGCGCCGCGGGTTTTTCACCCGCGAACGGTTTCCATGCCGGCCAAAGGCCGGTATTTCGACAGAACCTCTGTGAGACGGATCACACTTTCTTGCGGAATCGCAAAAGGTGTGAATTCCAAGCCCTGCTCATTTCAGACAATTGGATTGTGGCCCCTTTACGAACATTTCGGAACTTCATTCCAATTTTAGTTTTGTCGACTAGGTTGTCTTAATGCCGGCGCGTGAAAAGCAGATGTCAGGAGGGTTCGCGCCAGGGCGCGGGCTTCCGCGCGCCCTGCTTTTCGTGCTGTTTTGCGCCGCAATGCTGGCCGGCGAGGCGCGCCCGGCGGCGGCTTTCGAGATTTTCGGCATCAAGCTCTGGGGCTCGTCGAAGGACGACGACGCCGACATCGTCGACCCGCTGCGCTATTCGGTGACCATCAATGCGCCGGATGCCGACAAGGATCTGATCAAAAAGCTCGAAAACGCCTCGGCGCTGAAAAACGACGAGGACCATCCGGTGTCGGGATCGCTCGGCCTGATGGCCAAGGCGCGCGGCGACCGCGAACAGCTGGTCGCCGCGCTCTACGCCGATGCCCGCTACGAGGGTGTGGTCACGATCACGATCGACGGCAAGCCGATCGACGAGTTGCCGCCGGACGCCGAGTTCAAAGGGCCGCAGCCCATTCCGGTCGTCGTCAGCGTCGCGCCGGGGGCGAAATTCACGCTGGGCAATATCCGGCTGAAGGGCGATGCCGCCGGGTTGGCGAGCGCCGATTTCGGGCTGATCGCCGGCGGCGATGCCGGCTCCGGCGCTGTGCTCAAGGCTGAGGCGCTGATCGTGCGGGCGCTGAAGGAAGAGGGCAGGCCGCTTGCAAAGATCACGGACCGCGAGATCGTGGCCGAGCACTCCAGCTCGACGCTGGACGTGACGCTGACGGTGGCCGCCGGCCCGGTCGCCGGCTATGGCGACACCACGGTCGAGGGCACGGAAAAGGTCGATCGCGACTTCACCGAATACATGACCGGACTGAAACGCGGCCAGCAATATTCGCCGCAGGAAATCGATGATGCGCGCGACCGGCTGCTCGGCCTCGAGGTCTTCAACAGCGTGACCATCAAGGAAGGCGACAGCCTCGACGCCAACGGCAACATCCCGATCGACGTCCAGGTCAGCGAGCGCAAGCCGCGCTTTTTCGGCCTCGGCGGCACGTTTTCGAATACCGAAGGGTTGGGGCTCGAAGGCTATTGGGGACACCGCAACCTGTTCGGCCAGGCCGAGAAGCTGCGCATCGACGGGTCGATCAGCGGCATCGGCAGCAACAGCCTTTCAGCGCTCAACTATAATGCCGGCGTCATGTTCGAGAAGCCGGGCGTGCTCGGGCCGACGTCGAAATTCTTCGCCGGCGTAAAGACGGTGTTCGAACATCCCGACGCCTATGACCATTTCTCGGTGAAGGGCGACGTCGGCGTTTCCTACGACCTCGACAAGCAGCAGCGGGTCTCGGCCGAATTCGACCTTGATTATTCGAGGATCACCGACACTTTCGGCAAGCATACCTATCTGATCGCCAGCGTGCCGCTGCAATATGTCTATGACAACCGCGACAACAAGCTCAACCCGACCAGGGGCTTCCGCTTCCTCGCCTATGCCGAGCCGAGCTACGACATATTGAACGGCGCGACCTTCCTGAAGCTGAAGGGCGAGGGCTATACCTATCAATCGCTGGACACGGCAAGCCGGTTCGTGCTGGCCGAACGCGCAACGCTGGGCTCGATCGTCGGCACCGGGCTGCAGAACGTGCCCGCCGACCGGCGCTTCTATTCCGGCGGCGGCGGCTCGGTGCGCGGCTATTCCTACCAGGGCATCGGCCCGAAGGACATCGACGGGCAGCCGATCGGCGGCCTCTCCTTCTTCGAAACCTCGGTGGAGATGCGTATCGGCGTCACCGACACGATCGGCATCGTTCCCTTCGTCGATGCCGGCACTGTCTCCACCAAATCCTTCCCGGATTTCTCGGATGTGAAGGTCGGCGCGGGCGTCGGCCTGCGCTATATCACCCCGTTCGGGCCGCTTCGCATCGACGCCGCGGTGCCGCTCAACCGCGATCCGGGCGATCCGCATTTCGGCATCTATGCCGGCATCGGCCAGGCGTTCTGACGATGAAGATCTTTTGGCGCATCCTCCGCATTATTGTCTACACGCTGCTCATCCTGCTGGTGGTGGCGATCGGCGCTCTCGTCGTCCTGACCGGCACCGAAGGCGGCCGCCAGAACCTCGCCGGCCTGATCTCGAAGATGGCTTCGAGCGAGGACCGGAAGGTCACGGTCGCCGGCATCGAAGGCATCTGGTCAGGGGCGCTCAGGGTCGATCATGTCGTGCTGGAGGACCGCGCCGGTCCCTGGATGGTCGCACGCAACGTGGCGCTCGACTGGTCGCCGACAGCGCTGCTCTCCCGGAATTTCAATGCCGACCGCTTCGCCGCCGAGCGCATCGAACTGGCGCGGCTGCCGCAGCCGGGCCAGCAGCCATCGCAGGGCGGCTCGTCCAGCCTGCCGGTGTCGATCGACGTGAAGCAGATCGACCTGCCGGAGATTGCGCTCGGACAGGAGCTTGCCGGCAGCGGCATCGCCGAGCTGGCCGCCAAAGGCTCGCTCAAGGCCGATCCATCGCCGCTGGCGATCGAGAGCGTGCTCAATGTCTCCCGCCATGACGGCAGAGAGGGCAATGTCGACGCCAAGATCCATTTCGCGCCGGCCGACAACAAGCTCGACCTCGATCTCAAGGCGTCGGAGCCGGCCGGCGGCATCATCGCCAATCTGCTCAAGCTGCCGGATGCGCCGCCCGTCAATATCGTCGTCACCGGCAGCGGACCGTTGGCCAATTGGAGCGGCGTCGGCACCTTTATGGTCGACAGCCGGATCGTCACCCAGTTCACCGGCCGACACCAGCTGTCCGATAAGGGTCATCACATCGAGGCCAAGGGCGACGGCGAATTCGAGCCGTTCCTGCCGCAGAAGATAAAGGCGCTGTTTGCCGGCAAGACGAGCTTCGACCTTGCCGGAACGGCCACCGCATCGGGCGGGGTCGAAATCGAGCAGGCCATCGTCGAGAGCGATGCGGTGCACGGCACCGCAACCGGCGATGTCGATCCGAAGGGCGCCAGCGACCTGGCGGTCGAGCTTGCCGCCAAGGGCAAGCCGGTCACCGTCGATGTCGGCAACAGCGCCGTGCCGATCCTGGTCGCCATCGAGAAGGCCACAGTGCGCGCCTTCGGCGACGGCAAGGCCCCGATGGTCGATATCGGCACGTCGCTCACCTCGGTCGCCGTCGGCGGCACCCAGCTCAACAATATCACGGGCGCGATCCATTCCGACGGCTTCGACATCGAAAACCGCAGCGGACCGGTTAGCATCAAGCTTGCCGCCGCCGGGCTGAAGACCGACGTCGCCACGCTGGCGCCGCTCGTGACCGGCAAGCTCGCCGCCGATCTTTCCGGCACGATCAGCCGCGAAAACGTGGCCATCGAAAAGGGCACCTTGCGCAGCGATGCACTCAATGCCGGGCTGACGGCAAATGTGGCGCTGGCCGACCTGTCGATGACGCTGAAGATGAATGCCGACGCCGACTCCAAGGCATTGCCGCCGCAGATCAGCTCGCTGCTCGGCGAGCGGGTGCAATTCTCGGCCAGCGCCACGCGCGATCCGCAAGGCGCGTTCGCCGCCAACTCGCTGGAGATCAGCTCCGGCTCGCTCCGCGCCAGCGGCACCGGCAGCATGCAGGGATCGGACCTCCAGGCCAGCGTCAAGGGCACGCTGGGCGACGTCTCGCCGCTGTCGTCGCTCGCCGGCACGCCGCTCGCGGGCGGGGTCAATTTCGCGCTGACGGCGAGCGGACCGCGTCTGGCGCCGAATTTCTCCGTTTCAGCCGACAGCGCCAGCCTGACGGCGGCGGGCCGCACCGTGAAAGACATCAAGCTCTCGGCCAAGGGCAAGGCCGATGTCGCCAATCCGACCGCCGATATCTCGCTGACCGGCAATGCCGAGGGGCAGGCGCTCGACGTCGAGGCTTCGCTGGTGACCGCCGACGGCAAGCGTTCGATCAAAGGGCTCAGCCTGGCGCTCGGCGACAACAAGGTGTCGGGTGATCTCGCGCTCGACGACAAGTTCCTGCCGCTCGGCACGCTGACGCTTGCCGTGCCCGATATCGGACCGCTCGCCGCGCTGGCAAACCAGACCGCCACAGGCGACATCAACGGCACCATCGTCTTTGCCAAGGAGGGCGAGGCGCCGACCGTCACCATCAATGCGGCCAGCACGTCAATCGCGCGGGGCGATCTGGCGGCGAAAGCCATCACCGTCAACGCGCTGATCGCCAACTATCTCAAGGGGCCGGCGATCTCGGGGACGATCAAGGCCGACAATGTGACCGCCGGCAGCACGGTCATCAGCGGCATCGGCATCGATTTGAAGCGCGATGGCGACTGGACCAACTTTACCGGCGGCGCCACGGCGTCCGGCATTCCGGCCACCGCCACCGGGCGGGTTAAGATCGCCGATGGCACGACAAGCGTGGAAATCACGTCCGGCGAGGCGACAGTGCGCGGCATCAAGGCGGCCATCGCCGAGCCATCCAGCCTCTCCATCGCCAATGGCGTGACGACAATCGAGAAGCTCGCGCTCAACCTCGGCGGCGGCTCGGCGACGGTTTCCGGCAGCGCCGGTGAGACCCTGGACGTGACGGCCAATCTCGCCAACCTGCCGCTGGCGCTCGGCAATGATTTCGTGCCCGGCCTCGACGGGGCCGGAACGCTTGAGGGCACCGCGCACGTCACGGGTCCATCGTCCAACCCCGACGTCCAGTTCAACGCCAAGGTGGCGGGCGCCGAGACCAGCCAGACCCGGCAGGCGGGGCTCGGGCCGCTGGATCTCAATGCTGCCGGCAGCTACACGCTGGCGGGCGGCGTCGCCCTGGACCACGCCACGCTTTCGGGCGACAAGATTTCAGGCAAGGCCGCCGGCACCCTCAATCCTAACGGCGCCAGCGACTTCTCCCTCGATCTCTTATCATCGGGGCCTAGCCTGCCGTTGACGCTCGGCCGCGCCGACAGCCCGGTTAAGGTCGAAGTCCAGTCCCTGTCGGCAAAGATGGCGGGCGAAAGCACGCAAGCGCGGCTCGATGTGTCCGCCATCCTGCCTTCCATCGTCGCCAGCCAGGCGAAAGTGGATGGCCTGACGCTCGCGCTGCATTCGGATGCCTTCGACCTCAAGGGACGGGCAGGCCCGGTCTCCGGCACGGTCTCGCTGGACAGGATCGGCCTCGACAATCCGTTGATCGCGCCGCTGATCGCCGGCAAGGTGGTCGCCAAGGTCAATGGCCGGCTGGCTCCCGATTCCGTCGCCCTCGACAGCGGCTCACTGACCAGCGATGCGTTCAACAGCCAGGTCGCCGGCCGGGTATCGCTGGGCGACGGCGCCGTCGACCTCAATATGAGGGCCGAAGTCGCGTCTTCGGCCTTGCCGGCGGCGGCGCGCGGCATGCTTGGCGAGACGGCGCAGTTGAGTGCCGCGCTGAAGCGCGATGCCAATGGCAATGTCAATATCGACGGCCTCAAGCTCAATTCAGGCGCGCTCAGCGCCGATGGCCAGGCGAGCCTTGCCGACGGCAAGCTGGCCGCCGGCATCAGGGGCGCGTTGAGCGATGTTTCGGGGCTCTCGAAGGACGCCAAGGGCGCCATCGCTTTCGCCCTCAACGCGCAAGGCCCGGTCACCGCGCCCGACCTGTCGATGACGGTGGACAGCGACCGGCTCCTCGTGGCGGCGCGCGAGATCACCGGACTGAAGCTGACGGCGACCGGCAAAGCCGATGCCGCCAATCCGGCAGCCAATGTGCAGCTCACCGGCACTGTCGCCGGGCAGAGTTTGCAAGGCAGCGCCGTGCTCGCCACGACCAATGGCAGCCGCGCGATCAACGGGCTTCTGCTGTCGCTCGGACCGAACAAGATTTCCGGCGATCTCGCGCTCGATGATGCTTTCGTGCCGGTGGGCACCGTTTCGCTCGACCTGCCCGATATCGGACCGCTCGCCGCGCTGGCCTTGGAAAAGGCCGAAGGCAATGTGCGCGGCACGATCGCCTTTACCAAGGCGGCCAACGGGCTGAATGTCGCGATCAAGGCGAACACCTCGGAGATCAAGCGCGGCGATCTTTCCGCCAGGAATGTCGCCATCGACGCGCAGATCGCGAACTATATGGCAGCACCGGTGATCGCCGGCACGGTGCGGGCGGAGAGCGTGACTTCTGGCGGCACCGCCATCACCGGCATCGATGTCGATCTCAAGCGCGATGGCGACTGGACCGGGTTTTCAGGCGGGGCCACCGTCAAGAACATCCCGGCCAAAGCCGCCGGGCGCGTGAAAGTGGCGAAGGGAACCACGACCATCGAGCTCGCCTCCGGCCAGGCGACCGTGCAGGGCATCAAGGCCGCGATCGCGCAGGCCTCGACGGTGACTATCGCCAATGGCGTGACCACGCTCGACCGGCTGGTGCTCAACCTCGGCGGCGGCACGGCAGCGGTGACGGGCAAGGTCGCGCAGGCGCTCGACATCAACGCCAACCTGGCTCGGGTGCCGATCTCGCTCGCCAACAGTTTCTCGCCGGGTCTCGACGCGGCCGGCTCGATCTCGGGCACGGTCAAGGTGACCGGCCAGCCTTCGACCCCCTCGGTCGCCTTCAAGATCGATGCCGCCGGCGTGCAGACCTCGCAGACGCGTGGCGCCGGCCTTGGCGGCATGAATGTGTCGTCATCCGGCACTTTTGCAGGCAACAAGCTCGCCTTCGACGCCAACATCAGCGACGGCGCCGGCCTCGGCCTCAAGGGCGGCGGCTCGGTGACGACGGCAGGCACGCCAACCTTGGCGCTCGACTTCAACGGCAAGGTGCCGTTCTCGTTCCTGGCCGCAAAGCTCGCCGCGCAAGGGCTGGCGCTCAACGGCACCGCCAATGTCGATGTGCAGGTGCGTGGTCCTGCTTCCGCGCCGGTTATCAGCGGCAAAGTCACGACATCCGGCGCGCGCCTTATCGATGCGCGCTCCGGCCTGGCGGTGAACGACATCGCCGCCGACGTCTCGATCGGCGGCGGGGTGGCCAGGATCAACCGCCTGACCGGCACGCTGTCGACGCGCGGCAGCCTGTCGGCGAGCGGCACCGTGGGCATCACGCCGGCGCAGGGCTTCCCGGCCGACCTGTCGATCAAGCTCACCGACGGCCGCTACACTGACGGCCGGGTGGTGACCGCCAATCTCGGCGGCGACCTGACCGTCAAGGGGCCGCTCGTCTCGGCGCCGGTGGTTGCCGGCACGATCAACCTGGCGAGGACGGTCATCACCGTCCCGGAAAAGCTGCCGGGTTCGCTCTCGGCGCTGGATGTGAAGCACAAGAACGCGCCGGCGTCCGTTCGGGCGCAGGACAAGGCGCTGCGTCCGGCGACGTCCGGCGGCAGCAGCAACAGCGGCAGCGGCCTGACACTCGACGTGACGGTCAACGCGCCGAACCAGATTTTCATCCAAGGCAGGGGCGTCGATGCCGAACTGGGCGGATCGCTGAAGCTGACAGGCCCGGCTTCGGCGCCGAGGGCGATCGGCACCTTCACCCTGCAGCGCGGACGACTGATCATCCTTTCCAAGCGACTGACCTTCACCGAGGGCACGATCGGGTTCCAGGGGTCGCTCGTGCCCTATCTCAACTTGACGGCGACCACGACGACGAGCTCCGCCACAGTCACGGTCGTCGTCTCAGGCGAGGCGACCAATCCGAAGTTCACGTTCTCCTCCGTGCCGGCGCTGCCCCAGGACGAGATCCTGGCACAGCTCATCTTCGGTCAATCCATGTCCAAGCTGTCGCCGCTGCAGATCGCGCAACTTGCGAGCGCCGCCGCGCAACTGGCCGGAGTCGGCGGTTCGACCTCGCTGCTCGAGAACCTGCAAAGCGCCATCGGCGTCGACGATCTCGACGTGACGACGGACGAGAAGGGCGGTACCGCGGTTTCGGCCGGCAAGTACCTCAACGACCGCACCTATGTGACCATCCAGAAGGGCGACAAACCGGGTTCCGGCAAGGCGACTATCGACCTCAATGTCGGTCGCGGGGTGAAGCTGCGCGGGGAAGCCAATGACGCCGGCGAGGCCAAGGGCGGCGTCTTTTACGAACGCGAGTATTGAGGTTGTGCCGGGCCGGATCGGCCGAGGCGAACCAGGGACGACCGCCGGTACGGGGCTTCTATCCTTATAAAATGTATTGATTTAATCGCCCGCGGGGATTTTTTAGGGAATCCGCGTCGCGATAACAAATTTGCGTCAAGACTGTCGCTATCGCGCGAACCGGCTTGCAGCCAAAGATGCACATTCCCTGGCATGTTCCTGCTCCACACCGTCTTTTGACAACGCGGTCTGGATGCGGAATGTTAAAAGGCGGAAAGCCAACAATGGGAGCAAGTCATGGCAATCTACAAGAGCAATGGTGATCAGGTTCCGGATCACATCCGGAAAATGGCCGAAGAAGCCAAAACGGGCGGCGTCGACCGCCGCGAATTTCTGGCCTTGGCCAGTGTCTTCGGCGCCTCGACGGCAATGGCCTACGGCATGCTCGGCCTCGCCGATCCGACCCCGGCCAGGGCGGAGGACGTGCAGGGTAAGAAAGGCGGCGTCCTGAAGGTCGCGATGTCGATCAAGGATCCGAAGGATCCGCGCACGGCCGACTGGTCGGAAATCTCCAACGCGGAGCGCCAGGCGCTCGAGCCGCTGGTGAAGTACACCAAGGAATACACCTTCGCGCCTTATCTGCTGGCAAGCTGGGACATCAATGACGACGCTACAGAATACACGCTGCATGTGCGGCCGGGCGTCGAATGGAACAATGGCGACAAGTTCACCGCCGACGATGTGATCAACAATTTCACCCGCTGGGCCGACAAGTCGGTGGAAGGCAACTCGATGCCAGGCCGCCTCGGTAGCCTCGTCGACGACACGACCAAGAAGCTGCGCGAAGGCTCCGTCGTCAAGGTCGACGACATGACGGTCAAGCTCAAGCTGACCAAGCCCGACATCGCCATCATACCGAACCTGTGCGACTATCCGGCGCTGGTCGTCCACAAGACCTTCGACGAGAAGGGCGCCAACTTCAAGAGCTGCCCGATCGGCACCGGCCCGTTCGAGCTGGTGTCCTACGACGTCGGCCAGAAGGTGGTCTACAAGCGCCGCGAGACCGGCAAGTGGTGGCAGGGCGAGGCTTTCCTCGACGGCGTCGAGTTCATCGACTACGGCACCGATCCGGCGGCGACCGTCTCGGCTTTCGAGTCCGGCGAAGTCCATACCAATCACGAAACGACCGCTGACTACATCAAGATCATCGCCGATGTCGGCGCTCCGGTATCGGAAGTCGTGACGGCGGCCACCGTGGTGTCGCGCTTCAACGTCACCAAGAAGCCCTATGACGACCAGAAGGTCCGTCAGGCGATGCTGCTTGCCGTCGACAACGCCACCGTGCTGCAGCTCGGCTACGGCAATGCCGGCACGCCGGCCGAAAACCACCATGTCGCGCCGATCCATCCGGAATATGTGAAGCTGCCGGAGGTCAAGCGCGACATCGCCAAGGCCAAGCAGATGCTGACGGAAGCCGGCAAGATCGATTTTGAGCACGAGCTGATCAGCAACGACGAGGACTACCACAAGAACACCACGGACGCGATCGCCGCCCAGCTGCGCGAAGCCGGCATCAAGGTGAAGCGCACCGTGCTGCCGAGCTCGACCTTCTGGAACGACTGGACGAAGTATCCGTTCTCGGAAACCAACTGGAACATGCGTCCGCTGGGCATCCAGGTCATCGCCATCGCATACCGCACGGGCGAAGCCTGGAACGAGACGGCCTACTCCAACCCGGACTTCGACAAGAAGGTGAACGAGGCGCTCGGCATCGCCGATGCGGAGAAGCGCAAGGTCGTGATGAAGGATATCGAGCAGACGCTGCAGGATTCCGGCATCATCATCCAGCCTTACTGGCGCAAGCTCTACATCAACATCAAGCCCGAGGTGAAGAACCACTCGATGCACCCCACCTACGAGCACGACTTCGGCAAGGTCTGGCTCGATCAGGCGTGATCCATGGCGCGATGAATACGAGGGGCGACAGCCCCTCGTATTTGCAGCTTCGTCGCCGTTGCATAACCTGCAGCGGTGGCGGGGCGCCATCCGCATTACGAAACAGGGTTGAACGTATCTGACCCCAACCCGGCCGGCAGGGGGGCATAAATGTTCTCATTCATCGCCAGACGCATCGGCACGATACTGCTCACGATGCTGTGCCTGACGCTGGTCGTCTTCTTCCTCGTCAATCTCGAGCCCAATCTGAAGAAGCTGGCGATCAGCCAGACCGAGATGCACACGCCCGCCGACCAGCTCGAAAGCTGGCTGGTCAATCATGGCTACCGGCAGAATTTCTTCCTGCGCTACGGCCAGTGGTTGGGCGTCCTGCCCAAGCATCCGATCACCGATCCGGCGACCGGCAAGACCACGCAGCGCTTTTCCTTCTGCAACGATCCCACGGAGCCGAAATTCTCAGGCGTGCTGCAGGGCGACTTCGGCTGCTCGACCAAGTTCAAGACGACCGTGGCTGCGAAGCTCTTTCCGGCGCTCGGCGCCACAGGCTTGCTGATGTTCTGGGTTCTGGCGGTGATGGTGCCGATCTCGCTGCTCATCGGCATTCTTGCCGGCATGCGCGAAGGGTCGCGCACGGACCGGACATTGTCCGTCGCCTCGATCGCTTCGACGGCAACACCCGAATATGTGTCGGGCGTCATCTTCACCGTCATCTTCGCATCCTGGCTCGGCTGGCTGAACGGCTCGGCCGCGTCCGCCAGCCAGGGAATCACCTTCTACAATTTCACGCTGCCGGTGATCACGCTGGCGATCTACGGCATAGGCTATATCGCGCGCATGACACGCGCCTCGATGGTCGAGGTGATGACGCAGCAATATATCCGCACCGCCCGACTGAAGGGCCTGTCCTTCAGCAGCGTGGTCATCAAGCATGCCTTGCGCAACGCGCTGATTGCGCCCTTCACCGTCATCATGCTGCAGTTCCCGTGGTTGCTCACCGGCGTCGTCATCGTCGAGGTGATGTTCCGCTACCAGGGCTTTGGCTACACGCTGGTCGAAGCCGCCGGCAACAACGACATCGATCTCTTGCTTGGCTGCTCGCTGGTCTCGGTGTTCATCGTGCTGATCACCCAGCTCATTTCCGATGTCGGCTACGCGTTTCTCAATCCGCGTATCAGGGTTCAGTAGGGGCAGGGCCGATGCAAACGGACTATATCAGCGCCTTCAATGTCGTCATCGGTGTGCTCTGGCGGTTCTGGCCGGTGTGGGTGGCGCTCATCCTGGTTATGGGCGCCAGCTTTACCTACAAGAAGCGGCTCGGCCTCTATGGCCAGCTCTTCGACAGCGGCGTCGGCATTGCCGGCGTGTTCATCTGCCTGTTCTGGCTGTTCACGGCGATCTTCGCCTCGACCATCTCGCCCTTCGACCCGCTGGCCCAGGTTTCGGTGATGAAGGACACGCTGCCCGGCGCGGTCGAGCCGGCGTCGAAGCTGGTCTATTATTTCGGCGGCGACAAGCTCGCCCGCGACGTGTTCTCGCGCATGGTCTATGGCAGCCAGATCGTGCTGATCATCGCGCCGGCCGCCACCGGCTTCGCGCTGATGGTGGGCATCACGCTCGGCCTGCCGGCCGGCTATTATGGCGGCAAGATCGACACGCTACTGTCCTTCCTCGCCAATCTGGTGCTGGCCTTTCCGGTGATCCTTCTGTTCTACCTGCTGGTGACGCCGGGCATCATGGACACGCCGATCCCCTATGCGATGGCGGGATTGTTCTTTCTGTTCCCGATCATCTTCTTCTGCGTTCTGTTCTGGACCCGCTACAAGAACCGGCCGGACCGGCTCTACATCCTGCTCGGCATCACGCTGGTGGTCGGCGGCTGGATCTATGCGGGCCTGGTCTTCGACAAGGATCCGCTGCACATCGTCCACATCGATCCCAACCAGCTCAACATCTTCGTGGCAGTGGTGTTCGCCTCCAGCCCCGGCGTGTTCCGCATCGTGCGTGGCCTGACCATGGACATCAAGACGCGCGACTATGTGGCGGCGGCGCAGACGCGCGGTGAATCGCCCTGGTACATCATGCTTTGGGAAATCCTGCCCAATGCGCGCGGTCCGCTGATCGTCGATGCCTGCCTGCGCATCGGCTATACGACGATCCTGCTCGGAACGCTCGGCTATTTCGGCCTGGGCCTGGCGCCGGAAAGCCCCGACTGGGGTACCGCGATCAAGGACGCCAGCCGGCTGCTGCGTTCCTTCATCCACCCGGCGCTGCCGCCGACGATCGCCCTGATGTCGTTCGTGCTGGGGCTGAACCTTTTGGCGGACTCGCTGCGCGAACAGTCGATGAAGGATTGATGGCGAGGCTCCGGCCCTGCCTGCTGGAACAATTTAGGATTGGAGCGACCCATGAACGAGGCAGTTCGAGATCCGGCTCAACCCATCATCGAGATCGAGAACCTCTCGATCTCCTTCTTCACCCGCAAGGGCGAGATCCCGGCCGTGATGGATTTTTCCTGCACGGTCATGCCCGGCGAGGCGATGGGCATCGTCGGGGAATCCGGCTGCGGCAAGTCGACCGTGTCGCTCGGCATCATGCGCGACCTCTCCAATATCGGGAAGATCGTCGGCGGAAAGATCAAGTTCCAGGGTAAGGACATGGGTGAGCTCTCCGAGGAGGAGCTGCGCGCCATCCGGGGCAACAAAATCGCCATGATCTACCAGGAGCCTATGGCGAGCCTCAATCCGGCAATGAAGATCGGCCAGCAGCTGATGGAAGTGCCGCTGATCCACGACAAGGTGTCGAAGGAGGAGGCCTACAACAGGGCGCTGGAGATGGTGCGGGCTGTGAAGCTGCCCGATCCCGAGCGCATGATGCGCTCCTATCCGCACCAGCTTTCCGGCGGCCAGCAGCAGCGCATCGTGATTGCCATGGCGCTGCTGTCGAAACCTGCGCTGCTTCTGCTCGACGAGCCGACCACCGCGCTCGACGTCACCGTCGAGGCCGGCATCGTCGAGCTGGTCAAGGGCCTGGGCGAGAAGTTCGGCACCTCGATGATCTTCGTGTCGCACAATCTCGGCCTGATCCTTGAGACCTGCGACCGTATCACGGTGATGTATTCCGGCGAGGCGGTCGAGACCGGCAAGATCGAGGACGTGTTCGACCGGATGCGCCATCCCTATACGCAAGGGCTGTTCCGCTCGATCCCGCTGCCTGGCGCCGACAAGAACTCGCGGCCGTTGATCTCCATTCCCGGACAGTTGCCGCTGCCGCATGAGCGGCCGAAGGGCTGCAATTTCGGGCCGCGTTGCCACCATTTTGTCGAGGGCGTCTGCAACGCCGCGGAAATCCCGATGGTCCCGGTCGAGGGCCATGAGGGGCATTTCTCGCGCTGCGTTCGCTTCAACGAGATCGATTGGGAGGCGCTGCCGCCCGGCGCCAAGAAGGTCAACGAGAAGGTCGAGCCCGGCGCCCCGGTGCTGAAGATCCAGGACCTCAAGAAATACTACAAGGTCGGCGGCAGCGAGGTGTTCGGCTCCAGTGAGGGCCGCGTCGTCAAGGCCAACGAGACGATCTCGTTCACCGCGCGCGAATCCGAGACGGTGGCGATCGTCGGTGAATCCGGCTGCGGAAAGTCGACGCTGGCCAAGGTGCTGCTCGGGCTCGAGACCGCCAGCTCCGGCACGGTGACCTTGGCCAACAAGGAAATCCAGTCGACCGGCATCGAGAGCCGCGGCGTCGACACCGTATCGTCGATCCAGATGGTGTTCCAGAACCCGTTCGACACGCTGAACCCCAGCCACACGGTCGGCTCACAGATCATCCGCACGCTGGAGAAGTTCAATGTCGGCAAGACGGTCGCCGAGCGCCGCCAGCGCATGCTGGAGCTGCTCGACCTGGTGAAGCTGCCGCGCGCCTTCGAGACCCGCAAGCCGCGCCAGCTTTCGGGCGGCCAGAAGCAGCGCATCGGTGTGGCGCGCGCCTTTGCCGGCGACGCCAAGGTGGTGGTGGCCGACGAGCCCGTCTCGGCGCTCGACGTCTCGGTGCAGGCGGCGGTGACCGAGTTGTTGATGGACATCCAGCGCAAGAACAAGACGACGATGCTGTTCATCAGCCACGACCTGTCGGTGGTGCGCTACATCGCCGACCGCGTCGTCGTCATGTATCTGGGCTACATCGTCGAGCAGGGCACGACCGACCAGATCTTCTCGCCGCCTTACCATCCCTATACCGAGGCGCTGCTGTCGGCGATACCGATCGCCGACACCAGCGTGGTCAAGAAGCACATCGTGCTCGAAGGCGACATCCCGTCGGCCATGAACCCGCCGACCGGCTGCCCGTTCCAGACGCGCTGCGGCTACAAGAAGCTGGTGCCGGACAATCTGTGCGAGACGAAGGTGCCGCCGGTGAAAAATCTCGGCGGCGGCCATACGAGCCTATGCTGGCTTTCGGACGACGTGCTGGCCAAGATGGAGCCGGTCATCAAGTTCGACAAGGAGCATGCCGCGCATGAAGGCGTGCCGGATGATGCGCCGCATGGCGTGGGGCCGGGCTTTGCCGGTGCGCCGCCGCAGCGACCGGATGGCAAAAACGCCAGCGCGGAAGCCGACGCGATCGGAGAGGGCGTCGAGGAGAACGACGCGGGGCTCAAAGCCCGTCGTCACGAAGTGCGCGACGAGGATTCGGAAACCGGCGTCGCAAGGCCGAAGGATACGACAAGGCGGCACTGACCCGATACGGATGTCAGCTGCCGCATTGCCGGAGCTGCGCCTGATAATCGCGCGCCATCTGGTCGGTGGCGCGTGCGTAGCTTTGAACGCCGGCGTCGCCGCGATTGCCGCGGCCATAGGCGGTCCAGCCGAGAAAATAGGCCAGATAGAGATTGTACGTGTCGTTGCGGGCGACACCGAACGTGTCGGCGGTCTTGGAGTGGTACCAGCCGACGAAATCGATAGCATCGGCGAAGCGGGTGCGGCGCGCCGCCCAGTTGCCGGTCTCGCTTTGATATTGCGACCAGGTGCCGTCGAGCGCCTGCGAATAGCCCGTGGCGCTCGAGACATGCGTCCACGGGATGAAGCCGAGCAGCTTTGTGCGCGGCGGGCGGGCATTGCTCTTGAAGCCGGATTCCTTACGCACCGTCGCCATCAACACGGGGACGGGAATGCCGTATTTCTGCTCGGTGCGCTCGGCGGCGGACTGCCAGTTGTCGAACCAGCCGTCATTCTGGTCGAAGACGGCGCAGACATTGTTGATGTGGCTGGGCGCCGTCGCGCAGGCCGACAGCGCCAGCAGCACGCAAACAGCGACAATTTTACTAAAATTCGACCTACGCATTGGAAGACGAATAGGCCGAAATCATAAAAGGAGTCTTGCGCGGTTCCTTAACGCTGACGCAGGAGGCGCGAAAAATCCAGTATCGATATTCCGACCATCTGCGTCGCTATTCTCTTCGTCGATTTCCAAAAATGCCGCCTCGGCTAAAATCGCGCCGGCAAATGGCGAATTCCTGACAGCTCGCCTGTGATGCCGGCGCTCTGATGCGCGCATGAGCGAACCAAGACGCAAGCGCGGCGCCGAGCGCACCAGCAACCGCGGGCCAGCCGCCATCCCGCAATTGCCGCTGCGGCGAGTGGAGAATCCCTATCCGCCGATGGCGCTGCTGTCGGCCGATCAGATCGAGGCGATCCACCAGGCATCGATGCATATTCTGGAGAATTTCGGCATCGAGGTGATGAGCCCGCGGGCGCTGTCGCTGTTCGAGCGCGCCGGCGCCAAGGTCGATCACGGGTCGATGAATGTGCGCGTCGACCGCGGCATGGTCGAGGAAGCGCTGCGGTCGACGCGCAGCAGCTACACGCTTACCCCGCGCAATCCGGCTCGAGCCATCCATCTCGGCGGCAGCACCATCAACTTCACGCTGGTGGCCGGGCCGCCCAATGTGCACGACATGGAGCGCGGCCGGCGCGCCGGCAACATGCCCGACTACCAGGACCTTGTCCGCTTGGCGCAGCATTTCAACTGCATCCATATGCTCGGCAACCAGGTCTGCGCGCCGATCGAGCTGCCGGCGAACACAAGGCATATGGACACCTATTTCGCCAATCTGACGCTGACCGACAAATGTTTTCATGTCTCGGCGATCGGGCGGGGCAGGGCGCTGGACGGCATCGAGATGATGGCGATCGCGCGCGGGCTGACGCTGGATGAGATGGCGCAGGACCCCGGCGTCACCACCATCATTTCGGTCAACTCGCCGCGCCGCTTCGACGAGATGATGGCGGAAGGGCTGATGACGATGGCCGAATACGGCCAGTCGGTTGCCGTCACCCCATTCACGCTGATGGGCGCGATGAGCCCGGTGACGCTGGCCGGCGCGCTGGCGCAGCAGAACGCCGAGGCGCTGTTCGGCATCGTGCTGACGCAACTGGTGCGTCCTGGCGCGCCGGTGATGTATGGCGCCTTCACCTCCAATGTCGACATGAAGTCGGGCGCTCCGGCCTTCGGCACGCCGGAAAACACCAAGGCCAACGTCGCCTCCGGGCAATTGGCGCGGCGCTACAACTTACCCTATCGCACCACGCCGGGCTCGGCCTCCAATGCAGCCGATGCGCAGGGCGCCTATGAGACGATGATGGCGCTGTGGGGCGCGGTGCTCGGCCACGGCAATCTCGTTTATCATGCGGCCGGCTGGCAGGAAGGCGGACTGACGGCTTCGTTCGAAAAGCTCATCATCGATGTCGAGATGATCCAGCACATGATGGAATTCCTGCGGCCGATCCCTGTCGACGAGGCGGAACTCGCCGTCGAGGCCCTGGGCTCGGTGCCGACCGGCGGCCATTTCTTCGGCGAACCGCACACGCTGGAGCGCTACGCCACCGCCTTCTACCAGCCGATGCTCTCCAACTGGCAGAATTACGAGGCCTGGCAGGAAGCCGGCGGGCTCGACACGACGGCGCGCGCGACCCGGCTTTGGAAGAAAGCCCTGGAGGAGTATGTCCAGCCGGCCATGGACCCTGCCGTGCGCGAGGCGCTCGAAGCCTATATGGCCCGCCGCAAGGAAGCGATCGGGCAAGGCGAGCCGTGAGGGAACGGCTTCCCATCGTGATTCATTTCAATCTCTCAACTCACTGAACCAACGAGAAAAACCCATGAAGTCGCATGCAAAGGTCGTGGTCATCGGCGGCGGTGTCGTCGGATGCTCGGTGCTGTTCCATCTCGCGCGCCATGGCTGGACCGATGTCGTGCTTCTGGAGCGCGACGAGCTGACTTCCGGCTCGACATGGCATGCGGCCGGCGGCATGCACACCATCAATGGCGATCCCAACGTCGCCAAGCTGCAGAAATACACGATCTCGCTCTACAAGGAGATCGAAGAGCTTTCGGGACAGGCGACCGGCGTGCACCTGACCGGCGGCGTGCTGCTGGCCGCGACCGAGGCGCGGCTCGACTGGCTGCGCGGCGTGGTGTCGAAGGGCCGTTATCTCGGCATCGATCTCGAGGTGATCTCGGCCAAGGAAGCGGCGGAATTGATGCCGCTCATCGATCCCAGCCAGTTCGTAGGCGCGGTGCGCAACAAGGAGGACGGCCATCTCGACCCGTCCGGCGTGACGCATGCCTATGCCAAGGCGGCGCGGAAACTGGGCGCGGAGGTCGAGCGCTTCACCAAGGTCGAGGACATCGTGCGCCGTCCCGACGGGTTGTGGCGCGTCATCACCAACAAGGGCGATGTCATCGCCGAGCATGTCGTCAATGCCGGTGGGCTGTGGGCGCGCGAGGTCGGCCGCATGGTCGGGCTGGAACTGCCGGTGCTGGCGATGGAGCATATGTACCTGATCACCGAGGACATGCCGGAGGTCGCCGACTGGAACAAGAAGACCGGCACCGAGATCATCCACGCCGTCGATTTCGACGGCGAGCTCTATCTGCGCCAGGAGCGCGGCGGCATGCTGATGGGCACTTACGAGAAGGCCAACAAGGTCTGGTCCGAATTCCAGACACCGTGGAATTTCGGCCACGAATTGCTGGAGCCGGACATCGACCGCATCGCACCGTCGCTGGAAGTCGGCTTCCGCCATTTCCCCGCTTTCCAGAAGACCGGCATCAAGCAGATCATCAACGGCCCCTTCACCTTCGCGCCGGACGGCAATCCTCTGGTCGGTCCGGTGCGCGGCCTGCCGGGCTTCTGGGTCGCCTGTGGCGTCATGGCCGGCTTCAGCCAGGGCGGCGGCGTTGGGCTCGCGCTCTCCAACTGGATGATCGAGGGCGATCCGGGCGCCGATATCTGGGCGATGGATGTGGCGCGCTATGGCGATTGGGCGACGATGGCTTACACCAACGCCAAGGTGCGCGAGAATTACTCGCGGCGCTTCTCGATCCGCTTCCCCAATGAGGAACTGCCGGCCGGGCGTCCGCTGAAGACAACGCCTCTCTACGACACGCTAGCCGCCAAGGGCGCGCAATGGGGCGTGTCATATGGGCTGGAAGTGCCGCTCTGGTATGCGCCGGACGGCGTCAGGGACGAGTTTTCGTGGAGGCGCTCGACCGACTTCGACCATGTCGCCAAGGAAGTCGCGGCGGTGCGCAACGGCGTCGGCCTGTCGGAGATCTCGAACTTCGCCAAATACAGGGTGACGGGCGAGGGCGCGGCTGGATGGCTCGACCGCATCTTCGCCTGCAAGCTGCCCAAGCGCGGCCGCATGACGCTGGCGCCGATGCTGAAGGAAGACGGCAAGCTGATCGGCGACTTCACTTTGGCCGATATCGACGACGCAGAGTGGTTCATCGCCGGCTCCGGTATCGCCGAGCAGTACCACATGCGCTGGTTCGAGGCGCATCTGCCCAGGGATGGCTCCGTGCGGATCGAGGCGCTGGGACAGAAACTCACCGGTCTTGCGATTGCCGGCCCGAAGGCGAGGGAGGTGCTCGCCAAGGTCACTCGCGCCGATGTCTCCAACAAGGCGTTCCCCTTCATGGCGGTGGCCAGGATGGATATCGGCATGGCGCCGTGCCTGGTTGGCCGCGTCAGCTACACCGGCGACCTCGGCTATGAGATCTGGGTGGCGCCCGAATACCAGCGCGCCGCCTACCAGACGCTGCTGGCTGCGGGAGAGGAGTACGGCATCGGCCTGTTCGGCTCGCGCGCGCTGAATGCGCTGAGGCTGGAAAAGAACTACGGCTCATGGGCGCGCGAATACCGGCCGATCTACGGGCCGCTGGAAGCCGGACTCGACCGCTTCGTCGCCTATGGCAAGGACGCCGATTTCATCGGCAAGGAAACGGCGCTCGCCGAGCGCCGAGAGGGCGGTAAGCTTCGGCTGCGCGCCTTCATCGTTGATGCCGCCGATGCCGATGTGATAGGCGACGAAGCGATCTGGCATGACGGCGTTGTGCGCGGCTGGGTGACGTCCGGCGGCTATGCGCATAATTCGAAGAAATCGGTCGCTATGGGATACGTGCCGAAGGAGATCGCCGACAGACCGGACGGTTTCGAGATCGAGATCCTCGGCAAGCGTCACGCGGCGCGCGTCCAGGCGGCGCCGCTGTTCGATGCCAATTTCGAGCAGATGCGCGGCTAGAGCAATTCCAGGAAAACTGCGAAGCGGTTTTCCGTCCGGAATTGCGTCAAAACAAAAAGCCTCCTGGCGCGCATCCTGCTATCAGGCTCTGGCGCTGACGCGATTGTCCAGCGCGAAGGCGCCCGAACCGGCAAAGAACAGATAGAGGAAGACGAAGCAGAACAGGATGGCTGCGTCGCCGCCGTTGTTGGCGGGGAAGAAGTCGCGCGGGAAGTGCGCCATGAAATAGGCGACGGCCATCTCGCCGGCCAGGAGGAACGCCACTGGGCGGGTGAAGAGACCGAGCGCCAAAAGGATGCCGCCGGCGAATTCGAGGATACCTGCAGCCGTCGTCAGGCCGGTGAGTGCGTGCGGCTGGGCGCTTACCGGGAATTTGAACAGTTTTTGCGAGCCATGTTCGATGAACTGCAAGGCGGTCATGATGCGCAACACGCCCAGCGCTTGCGGGCGGTAGTGAGCAAGGCTTTCGAAAAGCTTCATCCGAAACTCCATTTACCCCCGCTCGGGCCTTAAATTATCGCCCGACAACGGACCACTCACTTCCCTTGGCCAACCACCAACAATCGGTGAGTGGAAATAGATTCAGTCCCCATATTTCTTCTCTCTATGGTTGCATATGTATCCCTATGGTTGTATTAGAGGGGTGATGGATCAAACCAAGCGAGTCTCCTTGATCATGAGAAAAGTCATCATCGGCCTCTTCGCAATCCTCGCAGGCACCAGCTTCGCCATGGCCGCCGATACCGGCTGCGAGGCCTTCAAATGGCCGGTCGAGCGCGAGCAGGCGCTGTTTCCGGAGGCGCCCGCCGCACAGTCCGGCGCTACCCTCACGGTCGGGCAAGCGGCGGATTTCTCGCTTGAGGCTGTCGACACGGTCAGCTTCGAAGTGCCGCCAGACCGTGCACCGAAAGCCGGCACATTCGGCGCGACAGCAAATGTGACGGTGCCGCCTGATGGCGAGCTGCAGCTCAGCCTGTCCGACGAGGCCTGGATCGATGTCGTGCAGGACGGCAAGACGGTGAAATCGGCGGCCTTCAGCGGCGTGAAGACCTGCCCTGGCATCCGCAAGAGCATTCGCTTCAAGCTCGCCGGCGGCGCAGCGATCATCCAGCTCAGCGGCGCGAAGAAGGCCGATCTGAAGCTGGCGGTGCTGACGCCGGAGTGACGCCAAATGGACAACGCTGGCGAGACAGCGCCCCTTCTGTCCTGCCGGACATCTCCCCCACAAAGGGGAGATTGCCAACTGCTACCGTGTCGGTGCCAGCAGGGCGAAATGCGCGCCTTGCGGGTCCTGGCACTGGATGATCCATTGGCCGCTTGGCACGTCCATCGGCCCCATGATGACCTTGCCGCCATTGTCGGTGACGCGCTTGGCGGCGGCCTCGATGGCGTCGACGTTGAAATAGAACTGCCAGACGGAGACCGGGATCTGCGGCGGCTTGTTCATCATGCCGCCGCCGGATTCCGGACCGGCGCCGAAGGTTTTGTAGATGCCCATCTCGCCCATGTCGAACTCGCCGGCGCTCGTCCAACCGAACTGGGTGGAATAGAAATCGAAGGCGGCTTTCCAGTCCGACGTGTAGAGCTCATGCCAGCCGACATGGCCAAGCGTGGTTGCCGGCACCGGCGGCTGGTCAGGCTGATTGGGCTGCAGGAACATGAACGCCGCGCCCTGCGGGTCGGCGACGACCGCGAAGCGGCCGACGCCCGGAATGTCGTCGGGCGCGCGGTGGACGGCACCGCCGGCGTCCATGAGCGCTTGCGTCGAGGCGTCGACATCCTTGGTGTAGATGTAGCCCAGCCAGGTTGGCGGCATGCCCCTCTTGGCGGGTTCTTCCGGCATGGTCATCAATCCGCCGACGCCGCGCACGGCGGAATTCACCACGATGTAGCGGGGCATGCCGGGAGCCTTGTCGAAGGGCTCGGCCTTCCAGCCGACAACGGCGGTGTAAAAGGCCTCGGCGGCGTCGAGGTCGGTGGTCATCAGTTCGTACCAGAAGAAAGGTTGCGGGGATTTCGGCATGGTCGGTCTCCTCACCGGTTCAGGAAGCGATCGTTGTTCGATCCATCCTAAGTTGTGTTGAGATTCAGGTGATGCCGGCCTGCAAACGGTGGTTTCCTGCGCTTCCGGTGCTCACGTACTTAAGTACGCTCCGCTCCGGTTCTCGAAAACCGCCGTTTTCGGCGCGGCCTGACCTAAACCTCAACACACCTTAGGACGATCCTGGCGACAGAAATCCGACATGGGCCGAAAATCCTGCTCGGCAAGGCGCTTCGCTCCTGATCTTGCATAGCCCACTCTTTTCGACTTTGCTGCCGGCAAAGAGGGGTTTGCCTTCCATGCGCCAGATGTCGCTCACGCCCGAGCTTGTGGCTCTTTGCCATCGCGAGGAGATCGATCCCGGTCCGAGCGGGGAGTGGACGCAGCTCAGCGACGACGATTTCGGCGCCCTCGCCACGCGTCTCGCTGGTGAAGCCGATGAGGGACCGCTTTGGGTGTTCGCCTATGGCTCGCTGATCTGGAAACCGGCCTTCGAGTCGGTCGAGCAGCAGCGCGCCTCGGCGCATGGCTGGCATCGGTCGTTCTGCCTCGACATGGTGCGTTGGCGAGGCAGCGCCGCGCAGCCGGGGCTGATGATGGCTCTGGAACGCGGCGGGCGTTGCGACGGCGTCATCTACCGTCTGCCGGATGGCCAAAAGCCGGCCCAGATCGAGAGGCTGCTGCGGCGTGAAATCGACGACCACGAGAGCGTCGCCTCCGTCAGGTGGGTTCCAGTGCGGACGGCGCAAGGTCGGGTGCGGGCGCTGGGCTTCTGGGTCGGGGTGACGGGCAGGGGGACGTCGCTCGGGCAGCCGCTGGAGAGGGTAGCGCAGATATTGGCGCGGGCGTGCGGCCATGTCGGCTCAGGTGCTGAATATCTCTACAACACCGTCAGTCATCTGGAGACCTTCGGCATCCATGACCGCAATCTGTGGCGGCTGCAGGAATTGGTGGCGGACGAGATCCGGTCGATCCATGGCCACAGGGTCACAAATCATGACGCGGCAGAGATCACTGAGGCGGCGATAACATGACTTCATTTGTCATGTTTTTACTCAACCTTTTCAGGAGTTTGGCCGAAAATTGACCAATTGATAAAAAAATAAAACGTGCTAGCCTTCCCCAAAACGACAACAAGGGGAACTGGAATGGCGACAGGTCATTTCATCGAGGGCATTGCCGGCGGCCGGCTGTCTTCCGAGCAATATGCCGACAATTTTTCCGACCTGCACCCGCCGCTCGATCACCACGAAGCGCTGGTCGAATCCGACCGCTGCTATTTCTGCTACGACGCGCCCTGCATGAATGCATGCCCGACGTCGATCGACATCCCGCTGTTCATTCGCCAGATCGCGACCGGCAATCCGCTGGGCTCGGCCAAGACGATCTTCGACCAGAATATCCTTGGCGGCATGTGCGCCCGCGTCTGCCCGACCGAAACGCTGTGCGAAGAGGTCTGCGTGCGCGAAGTGGCCGAAGGCAAGCCGGTGCAGATCGGCCGGCTGCAGCGTTACGCCACCGATGTCGCGATGAGCGAGGGCAAGCAGTTCTACAAGCGCGCCGAGCCGACCGGGAAAAGCATCGCCGTGGTCGGCGCCGGGCCGGCCGGGCTGGCGGCGGCGCATCGCCTTGCCCGCCATGGCCATGAGGTGACGATCCTGGAGGCGCGGCCAAAGGCCGGTGGCCTCAACGAGTATGGCATCGCCGCCTATAAGAGCGTCGACGATTTCGCCCAGGCTGAGGTCGACTATGTCACCGCGATCGGCGGCATCGACATTCAGAACGGCAAGGCGCTCGGCCGCGACTTCCAGTTGGCCGACCTGATGCGCAACTATGGTGCGGTGTTCCTCGGCATGGGGCTCGGCGGCGTGAATGCGTTGCGCGCCGAGGGCGAAGACGCCGACGGTGTCGCCAATGCGGTCGAGTTCATCTCGGAACTGCGCCAGGCAAGCGACCTCTCCAGCCTGCCGGTCGGCCGGCGCGTCGTCGTCATCGGCGGCGGCATGACGGCGGTCGATGCCGCGGTGCAGTCGAAGCTGCTTGGCGCGGAAGAGGTGACGATCTGCTATCGCCGCGGCCAGGAGCATATGAACGCTTCGGAGTTCGAGCAGGATCTGGCCGCCGCCAACGGCGTTACCATCCGCCACTGGCTGCAGCCGAAGCGCGTCATCGCCGAGAACGGCAAGGTGTCGGCGATCGAGCTTGAATACACCGCGATGAGCGGCGACAAACTCGTCGGCACCGGCGAAAGGCTCACGCTCGTCGCCGACCAGGTGTTCAAGGCGATCGGCCAGAGTTTTGTGCCGGCGCATCTCAACGGCAGCGCGGAGGCGATCGAGCTCGAAGGCGGCCGCATCAAGGTTGATGCCGAAGGCCGCACCTCGCTGGCCAAAGTCTGGGCCGGCGGCGATTGCATCTTCGGCGGCGACGATTTGACCGTATCGGCGGTGGCGCAAGGGCGCGATGCAGCCGAGAGCATCCACCGGGCACTGACCTCTAACGGGAGGGCATGAGCATGGCAGACATCCGCAACAACTTCATCGGCATCAAGTCGCCAAATCCGTTCTGGCTGGCCTCGGCGCCGCCGACCGACAAGGCCTACAATGTCGAGCGCGCCTTCAAGGCCGGCTGGGGCGGCGTGGTGTGGAAGACGCTGGGCGAAGAGGGGCCGCCGGTCGTCAACGTCAACGGTCCGCGCTACGGCGCGATCTGGGGTGCCGACCGCCGGCTGCTGGGCTTGAACAACATCGAGCTGATCACCGACCGCGACCTGCAGACCAACCTGCGCGAAATGAAGCAGGTGAAGATGAATTGGCCGGACCGGGCGCTGATCGCCTCGATTATGGTGCCTTGCGTGGAGGAAAGCTGGAAGGCGATCCTGCCGCTGGTCGAGGAAACCGGCGCCGACGGCATCGAGCTCAATTTCGGCTGCCCGCACGGCATGAGTGAGCGCGGCATGGGCTCGGCGGTCGGCCAGGTGCCGGAATATATCGAGATGGTGGTGCGCTGGTGCAAGCAGTACACGCGCATGCCCGTCATCACCAAGCTGACGCCTAACATCACCGACATCCGCAAGCCCGCGAGGGCAGCGCATGCCGGTGGAACGGATGCCGTGTCGCTGATCAACACGATCAACTCGATCACCGGCGTCGATCTCGACAGTTTCGCGCCGCAGCCGACCATTGACGGCAAGGGCTCGCATGGCGGCTATTGCGGCCCGGCGGTGAAGCCGATCGCCATGAACATGGTGGCCGAGATCGCGCGCGATCCCGAAACCCGTGGCCTGCCGATCTCGGGCATCGGCGGCATCACCACCTGGCGCGATGCGGCCGAGTTCATGGCGCTCGGCGCCGGCAATGTGCAGGTCTGCACGGCGGCGATGACCTACGGCTTCAAGATCGTGCAGGAGATGATCGCCGGCCTGGAGAACTGGATGGATGAGAAGGGCCACGCGTCGCTCTCCGACATCATCGGCCGCGCCACGCCCAACGTCACCGACTGGCAATATCTCAACCTCAACTATGTCGCCAAGGCGCATATCGACCAGGACGCCTGCATCAAATGCGGCCGCTGCCACATCGCCTGCGAGGACACCTCGCACCAGGCGATCACCAGCATGGTGGATGGTGTGAGGCATTTCGAGGTGATCGAGGCCGAATGCGTCGGCTGCAACCTCTGCGTCAATGTCTGCCCGGTCGAAGGCTGCATCACCATGGAGCCGCTGGCGGCCGGCGTCGTGGACCAACGCACCGGCAAGCCGGTGTCGCCGATCTACGCCAACTGGACGACGCACCCGAACAATCCGATGGCCAAGGTGGCTGCGGAGTAGGGTTGCCTTCGCAGGATTTGGTTCCTCGCCCCACGAGAGTGGGGAGAGGTGGCCCGGCGAAGCCGGGACGGAGAGGGGTCTTCGCGGGGGTTGGACACCGCCGAGGGCCTGGTTGCCCTTTTTTCCTGCGCCTAGTCCCTGATCGGTTTTGACTTCGCAGGGGGTG
>CCNC01000003.1 GCA_000824845.1 Mesorhizobium sp. ORS 3359
GAGATCAGATGTCGCGCCGGCCTTCGCCAATCGCCAAGGTTGAAAATCGCCCGCCGCCGGTGAAGCTGCCAATCTCCCCCCT
>CCNC01000004.1 GCA_000824845.1 Mesorhizobium sp. ORS 3359
CAGAGGGGGGCGCCGTAGAGCGATCATCATGCAATACGTAGCAAACTACTTGCTCATCACCGCCAGCCACTCATCCACCCAGGCCTTGCGGTTGGCGGCAACCTCCTCCGGGCTGAACAGCAGGGTCTTGGTCGGCTTGACCAGTTTGTCGAAGGCCGGGTTGAGCGGCTTGTCGGTCTTGCCGGCCGGGAACATCCAGTTGGTTTCCGGGATGACGTCCTGGAATTTCGGTCCGGTCATGAAGGCGATGAATTTTTGCGCCAGCGGGTTCTTGGCGCCCGTCGTGGTGATGCCGGCAACCTCGATCTGCAGGTACTCGCCTTCCTCGAAGGACGCCGCCTGGTAGCGCTCAGTGTTCTCGGCCACCATGTGATAGGCCGGCGAGGTCGTGTAGGAGAGCACCATCGGCGCCTCGCCCTTGGTGAACAGGCCATAGGCCTCGCTCCAGCCCGGCGTCACCGTCAGCACTTTCGTCTTGAGCTTGGCCCAGGCCTCCGGCGCCTTGTCGCCATAGACAGACTTCACCCACAAGAGCAGCCCGAGGCCGGGCGTTGAGGTGCGCGGATCCTGGATGACGATCTTGTCGGTGCCGCTGCCTTCCACCAGGTCCTTGAGGCTCTTCGGCGGGACTTTTAGCTTCTGTGTGTCATAGACGACGGCGAAATAGCCATAGTCGAACGGCACGAAAGTGTCGTCGCTCCAGCCGCCCGGCACGTTGATGCCCGAGACGTCGCCATGCGGCGCGAAAAGCCCGCTCGCCTTGGCGTCCGCGGTCAGGTTGGTGTCGAGGCCGAGCACGATATCGGCCTTGGTGCCAGCGCCCTCCAGTTTGACGCGGTTGAGCAGCGCCACGCCGTCGGCCACCGAAACGAATTCGAGATCGCAGCCGCATTCGGCTTCGAATTCCTTCTTCACCGCCGGTCCGGGACCCCAATCGGCAGTGAAGCTTTCATAGGTGTAGACGGTGAGCTTGTCCTTGGCCGCCGCAGGCGCAACGCCGACCAGAAGCGAAACAAGGCCTGTTGCCAGAACTAGACGGGACAGTATCGCGCGCATCAGCGCCTCCTTCGTTCGAGTGACAAGGAATTGAGGCGCCGGATGGTCCGAAACGTCTAATCCCTCCGCCGGTACAAACCGGATCAGGTTCAGCGGGTTGGCTTGCTTGCCTCTCAGCCGGATATTGTCCGGCACCCCGTTAGAGCGTTTCGACAGATAGGCCCGGCCGAAGCGGTGCGCAAGCGGAAGTTTGCCGGGCAGCTGATGTTCCAAGGCAGGACTCGCAACCGAAGCGCGGCGCATCCGGCTTCCGTTTCACTTGGAGGGCTGGTAAGGGCGACGGCCATGGGCACATTCACCATCCTGCTTGGCGGCGAGCTTATCCGCACGCCCCGGCTCGAACGCCAGATCGCTGGTTCGCGCGTCATCGCCGCCGATGCCGGCATTGGCCATGCCCGCATGCTGGGCCTTGTCCCCGAGCTCTGGGTCGGCGATTTCGACTCGGTGCCGGCCAACCTGCCGGACGACCTCGCCGCCGTTCCGCGAAAAGTCTTCCCCGCCGAGAAGGACATGACCGATGGCGAGCTCGCCATAGCGGAAGCGCTCCAGCGCGGCGCCACCAGCCTCGTGCTGGCCGGCGCCTTCGGCGGGAAGCGCGCCGACCATGCCTCCCTGCATCTGGCGCTCGCCGTGCGGCTGGCAGAAGCGGGCACGACCGTGTTGCTGACGAGCGGCGCGCAGGAAGGCGTTCCCATTTTGCCGGGCAGCGCCAGCTTCAACTATGCGGACGGCACCTTGTTTTCGGTGCTCGGCTTCTCCGACCTGTCCGGCCTGACGGTCATCGGCGCCAAATGGCCGCTCGACCGCGTCGAGGTGGCGTTCGGCTCCTCGCTCACTATATCAAACGAGGTCAAAGGGCAGCTTGGCATCGCATTGGAGCGCGGCCGGGCGCTGCTTCTGGCCCACCCCTATCCTCTTCCGGAAAGCTGACATTCCAGACATGGCGCCGCCACTTCTCAACCTCGACGGCATTAAACTGACCTTCGGCGGCACCCCGCTGCTCGACGGCGCGGCGCTCAGCGCATCCGCCGGCGAGAAGATCGCGCTGGTCGGCCGCAACGGCTCGGGCAAGTCGACCCTGCTCAAGATCGCCGCCGGCATGATCGAGCCGCAGGACGGCGAAGTGTTCCGCCAACCCTCGGCGACCGTCCGCTATCTGCCGCAGATGCCGGATATGGATGAGTTCGCCACTGTGCGCGCCTATGTCGAGGCCGGCCTCGGCCCGGCCGACGATCCGCATCGCGCCACCTATCTGATGGAGCATCTCGGCCTCACCGGAGAAGAGAAGCCGGGCGACCTGTCCGGCGGCGAGGCGCGGCGCGCCGCGCTTGCTCGCGTCATGGCGCCGGAGCCCGATATCCTTCTGCTCGACGAACCCACCAACCATCTCGACCTTTCCGTGATCGAATGGCTGGAAGAAGAGCTTGCCCGCACCTCTTCGGCGGTGATCCTGATCTCGCACGACCGCCGCTTTCTCGAGCGCGTCACCCGCGCCACCGTCTGGCTCGACCGCGGCCAGACGCGGCGCCTGGACAAGGGCTTTGCCCATTTCGAGGAATGGCGCGACCAGGTGCTGGAAGAGGAAGAGCGCGAGCAGCACAAGCTCGGCCGCCAGATCGTGCGCGAGGAGCATTGGCTGCGCTACGGCGTGACCGCCAGGCGCAAGCGCAACATGCGCCGCCTCGGCGAATTGCAGACGATGCGCCAGCGCTTTCGCAGCCACCGCGGCGCCGAAGGTACCGCGACTATGGTGGCGAGCGACGCCGCCGAATCCGGCAAGCTGGTGATCGAGGCCAAGGGCATCGACAAGAGCTTTGGCGACCTCACCGTGGTCAAGGGTTTCTCGACCCGTATCCAGCGCGGCGACCGCGTCGGCCTGGTCGGCCCGAACGGCGCCGGCAAGACGACATTGCTGAAGATGCTGACCGGCGAGCTCGCGCCGGATGCCGGCAGCGTGCGGCTCGGCGTCAACCTGGAGATCGCCACACTCGACCAGAAGCGCGAAGCCGTCGACCCGGCCGAAACCCTGGCGCATTACCTGACCGATGGGCGCGGCGAGAACCTGCTGGTCAATGGCGAGCAGCGCCACGTCGTCTCCTACATGAAGGATTTCCTGTTCAAGCCGGAGCAGGCGCGCACGCCGGTGCGCGAGCTTTCCGGCGGCGAGCGCGCGCGCCTTCTTCTGGCCCGCGTGCTGGCACGGCCAGCGAACCTTCTGGTGCTCGACGAGCCGACCAACGATCTCGACATGGAGACGCTGGAGCTGCTGCAGGAGCTGGTCGCGGGCTTTGCCGGAACCGTGATCCTGGTCAGCCACGACCGCGATTTCCTCGACCGCACCGTCACCAGCGTGATCGCGCCGGAGGGCAACGGCCGCTGGATCGAATATGCCGGCGGCTATTCAGACATGCTGGCGCAGCGTGGCGGCTCGAAGCTGGAAGACCGCAAAGCAAGGTCTAAGGCCGAGGCCGCCGAGGCTTCGCCGAAAGCCGAACAAGCCGCACCCAAAGGCCCGGCGAAAAAGCTCTCGTTCAAGCAGAAGTTCGCGCTGGATTCCCTGCCGAAGAAGATCGAAGCGGTGACAGCCTCGATCGCCAGGCTGGAGAACAACATCGCCGACCCTGCCTTCTACGAACGCGATCCCGTCTCGTTCCAGAAGACCATCGCCGCGCTCGACAAGGAGCGCACCACGCTCGCCGCGCTTGAGGAGGAATGGCTGGAGCTGGAGATGCTGCGTGAGGAGATGGAGGGATAGCACCCCACATTGCGCTGACGCAGCGATGCGCATAAAGTATGCGCATGTCGAGGTGACCGTCATGCGCAAGATTGCAACGAACGCAAATCGCCAGCCAGCTAATCTGTCGATCGATTCGCAGCTCATGGCGGAAGCCAAGGGGCTCAACGTGAATGTATCGCGGGCTGCGGAGGCCGGCATATCGGAAGCGGTTGCCGCGGAAAAAACGCGGCTATGGAAGCTTGAGAACCGTGCGACGATGGACGCTTGGAACGACTATGTCGACAAGCACGGCATCCCACTCGCCGAACATCGGCAATTCTGATGGCGCGCTATGACGTCTTCGCCAGCGGCATCGAAGGCGGCTATGTGCTCGACGTTCAATCCGACCTGCTCGACCACTTCAAGACGCGGGTGGTCGTTCCGCTTCTGCCACTGACTTCGGCGCCTTCGCCAATGCGCAAGCTGCATCCGGTCTTTGAGATTAACGGCCGGAAGATGGTGATGGCCACCCACCTAATCGCGACGGTGGCCGCAACCGAACTCGGCGAAAATCGAACCAATCTCATGAGCCGCCACGACGATATCGTGGCGGCGCTCGATATGCTCTTTCAAGGCATTTAAGGCGCCTGCCTTACGGGAATTCCGGACGGAAAACGGCTCATACTTTTCCGGGAATTGCTCCTCACCCCGACGTCTTCGCCGCCCAGGCCTTCAGCGCCTCGTCGAAGACCTTCTCGCCGGGGATGCCCTTTTCCATGGTCAGCAGCGCGCGGCGTCCGGTCTTGTAGACCACCGGCACGTCGATCCAGGACTGTCCCCGAAGCAGCGTCAGGTTGGCGTCCTCGTCGGCCTTGGTGTCGTTGAGCGCGACGAGGAAGAAGCCGTCGGCGATCTTGGCCGGGATGCCGATCAGCGGGCTGCCGGCGTCCTGCTCCGAGCTCTTCATGGCGATGCGCAGGATGTTGTCGACGCCGCCGCCGTCAAACCCTTCCGGCGTCAGGAAGATCATCTCGATGATGTGGCTGGGGGGGGGGGGCGGGGGGGGGGGGGGCCCGGGGGGGCC
>CCNC01000005.1 GCA_000824845.1 Mesorhizobium sp. ORS 3359
AAACATTTTCATCCCGCTCTAGCACGCGGCCGCTAGCCATTGTCGCAGGCGGCCAATCAGACCTGGTAGAAATCCCGATACCATTCCACGAAGCGCGGAACGCCGACCTCGATCGGGATCGTGGGCTTGAAGCCGGTCACCTCCTCGAGCGAGGTGATGTCGGCGTAGGTCGCCAGCACGTCGCCCGGCTGGAGCGGCATCAGGTTGCGGATTGCCTTGCGCCCAAGCGCGTCTTCCAGCACGTCGATCAGCCGGCTCAGCTGGACGGGTGAGCTGTCGCCGATGTTGTGGACCCTGTACGGCGCATTGCTGGTCGCGGGATCCGGGGCAGAGCTTGTCCAATCGGTATTGGGCGTCGCGGGATGCTCCATGACGCGGATTACGCCCTCGACGATGTCATCGATATAAGTGAAGTCCCGCTGCATGTTGCCATGGTTGAAGACGTCGATCGGCTGGCCGGCGAGAATGGCCTTGGTGAAGATGAACAAGGCCATATCGGGCCGCCCCCACGGACCGTAGACGGTGAAGAAGCGCAACCCCGTGGTCGGCAGCCCGAACAGATGGCTGTAGGTGTGGGCCATCAGCTCGTTCGCCTTCTTGCTGGCGGCATAGAGGCTCAAGGGATGGTCGGCGGAATCATGCACCGAGAACGGCATGCGCGTGCTGCCGCCATAGATCGAGCTCGACGATGCATAGACGAGATGACCGACCGAGGCCTGACGGCAGCCCTCCAGGATGTTGAGGAAACCGTTGAGATTGCTGCGCGCATAGACGTGCGGATTGATCAGCGAATAGCGGACGCCCGCCTGCGCGGCGAGATTGACGACGATCTCCGGCGCGGCGGAGGCAAAGACCGCTGAGACGCCATCGCGGTCGGCGAGATCGACATGCTCGAAGCGAAAGTTCGCGAATGCTTTCAGCAGGTCGAGCCGCGCCTGCTTGAGGGCAACGTCGTAATAGTCGTTCATGGAATCGAGGCCGACAACCTGCCGGCCTTCGGCAAGCAGCCGGTGGCAGAGGTGAAAGCCGATGAAGCCGGCGGCGCCGGTGATCAGTATGGGCCTGCTCGACGTCAATCCATGCCCCCAAAACGTTGTGGTCAACCGGACCGATCTTTCGCCGACAGCCCGCGGGCACGACCGGAATTCCTCAAGCCGGTCGAGAACTTGCGCCTTTTATGGCAGGCCGTCGACGAATTCAACGATACGCCTTTCTCCGCCGTCTCGACACGACTTACCGGTCATTGCGGCGCCAGTGGCTGCAAGGCTGGCACGGGCGGATGCGGCAGCAGCGTATCGAGCCCGTCGACCTCAGCCTGCGCCCACCCGTCGTCCCACCACTTCGGAACGGAGGCCGCCTCGTATATGGTCTCAATCAGCTCGATCATGGTCGCCTGGCGATGATGTGGCCGGCGCCGGCCCGGAACACTCCAGTATCCGACAGCGGAAATGCAATCTCAAGCCGGTGCTGATATGCGAGCGCGGTCAGGGGTCGGACCCATTCATGCAGAATGAGATTGCGCTCCTGAGGCCAGTTGAGGATTTTATTTTCTTGGTGATCTTCCTTTGCTGAGGCAAACTGCTAGTGGGCTGTCAGGAGGAGAAATGAGAGCACGCGCGGCGACGGTCGGAGACCTGGAAGATGTGTTCCACGGCCTGTCCAAGCGGATGTCGGACGAATATGTCGCGGCCGGCAAGGACAGCAAAAGCGCCTATGACAATCTGATGATGAATTTGAAGGAAGGCCGGGCGCATGCGCTCGTCCAGGACGACAGGACGGTGGCAATCATCGCCTGGCACGAGCATGCGGACGCCGCCGACACGCTGTTTGCCGCGCAGGAGGACTTCTTCAACGCCGCGACGGTCCGCTTCTGCAAGCGGCACATCCGCCATGTCCAGGCGCTTGCCGGCAACCTTCCCATACATTCGCGCAGCTGGCTGGACAGGCCGGACGTGGCGAAATGGTTCCGCGTGATCGGCTATGTCGAGCGAGGGCGTGAGAACGGCGCCCATCTGTTCGAGCTGCCGCCAGCAGCCAATAGCTGACAAGGCAATGCTGCCCTGAAAAACCGGACGCTTGCGCGAAAATCCGATTGGAAAGATTGTAGGCGCAGGCAGCCGGGCAACCTGGCACGCCGGATGGGGTATGGCTGCTGGAAATGGGGATGTTGCGCGTCTGCCTGGCCGTTGTCGCCATCGCTGCCCTGACGAGCCCGTCAGGGGCGGAGCCGCGCGCGTCCCATCTTTTCGACCGAGCTGACCTCGCCACAGCCTATTCCGGAGAATCCGACCTCGTCACCGCATACACGACCGGCATGGCGCGCTACCGGCTTCAATATTTGGCTCCCGCGACTCAGTCCGGCTTGGCCGCGCCGCTTGAGCCTCGGCTGCTGCGGCCAGAATTCCGGCAACGGACATGGCGCTCCGCCGATGGCAGCCTGCTGCAGGGCTTTGCCGGCAAGGGCGGCTTCCGGCTGACCACGGGAAACTGCGTCGCCCGCATCTGCACGGCCAGCGAATGCAGCGAAGCCGGCTGGCCGCTCTATGCCTGCAGCGACGGACGCAAGCGCAAGATGTCGGTCAAGAGCTTCGTGACGGCAACATTCGACGGCGTCTCCTACCGGCGATTGAGCGCGCCGCAGGAGTGACATTGGCGGCCCGAACCGGGTAACGGAGCTGCTTGCGCCCATCTCGCCAGGCGTGGCATCGGTTGCCGCGTTTTTGAACAAGCCCGAAGACAAGACCGTGGCACGCCAACCCGACCGACGATCCGCAACCCCAAAGGTCAGCCTCGCCCGGGCCCTCTCCAAGCTTGGCTTCTGCTCGCGCACGCAGGCCGAGCGTCTCGTCGCCGAGGGGCGCGTGCAGGCAAACGGCAAGACGGTGCGCGATGCGTTGCTGCGCATCGACCCGGACCGTGACCGTATCACCGTCGACGGCGAGCGCGTCGTTGCCGAGCGCAAGGTCTATCTGATGCTCAACAAGCCGCGCGGGCTGGTCACCACCCGCGACGATCCCGAAGGCCGCGGCACCGTCTATGACTGCCTGGAAGGGCTCGACCTGCCCTTCGTGTCGCCGGTCGGCCGGCTCGACAAGGCAAGCGAAGGGCTGCTTTTGATGAGCAACGACACGCGCTGGGCGAACGGTTTGCTCGACCCCGCCTCGCATGTCGCCAAGACCTATCACGTGCAGATCGCTTCAGTGCCTGACGGCGCGATGCTGGAACGCTTTCGCCACGGCTCGGTCGTCGACGGGGAGTTGCTTACGGCAAGCTCGATTGCGCTGTTGCGCAGCGGCGGGCGGACAGCCTGGCTGGAAATCGTGCTCGACGAAGGCCGCAACCGGCAGATCCGCAGGCTGCTCGGCGCTTTCGATATCGAGGTGCTAAGGCTGGTTCGCGTGGCGATCGGCGGTCTTCAGCTCGGCGAGCTTGCCAAAGGCAAGGCGCGGCATTTGACGAGCGAGGAGCTGGCGATCTTGGCGACTTGACGCGCCACGCACTCCCCCTCACCCGGATTGCCAGCCGAATTGCGAAGGGCAATTCGGGGCAATCCGACCTCTCCCCACTGGGGAGAGGAGCAGATAAGCGCCGGCGCCAACCTCTTCTCCCCTCGGGGAGAAGGTGGCCGCGAAGCGGCCGGATGAGGGGGAGTCGCGCTCGCTATTTCTGGTTCCACCGCCGGATGACCGGCTCCGTCAGGTCGTGCTCGTAGCCGAGGATGCTGAGGCTGGCGGTGTCGAGAACGAAATGCTCGCCGCCTTCCGGCGGCAGGCCGACCCAGCGCGCCGCGAAGACGCGCAGAAAATGCGAGCTGGAGAAGATGAGCACATTGCCTGCAATCGCGCGCAGCCCGGCGATGATCGCGTCGGCGCGGGCGCCGACTTCGGCCGCCGTCTCGCCGTCAGGACAGCCGTCGCGAAACAAGCGCCAGCCGGGGCACTTCGCCAGGATCTCCTTGGTCGTCACGCCTTCATAAGCGCCATAATCCCATTCCTGCAGGTCCGGCTTCTTGATTGCGCGCTTGCCGAAGCCAGCCAGCCGGCAGGTGTCGAAGGCGCGCTGCGACGGGCTCGACCAGACCGCCTGGAAGGTCAAGCCCTTGAGCCGGTCGGCCACGCCGCGTGCGGCCTCCTCGCCTTTTGCCGTCAGCGGGATGTCGGTGCGGCCGGTATGCCTGCCCGAGAGGCTCCATTCGGTCTCGCCATGACGGACAAGATAGATCTCGGGATACGCGCTGCTCATCGACCGCCCTCGGCTGAGTGTTTCGCCGGGAATCCGGCTCGCGCACCCTATGCGGCGGCCAGCAAAAAGAACAGGCCGCGGTAGAGCCGCGACCTGTTCGGCCTGCACAGGCTTGGGCGGATGCCCGGTGCTGCCTGTCACTCCGCCGGCTGCAAACCGCCGGACAGCGCGAAATCGGCCTCCTCCGGCAGTTGGCCTGCCATGGCGGCGGCGAATTGCTTCTGGTCGAGCTCGCCTTCCCAGCGGGCCACGACGATGGTCGCCACCGCATTGCCGACGAAGTTGGTGAGCGCGCGGCATTCCGACATGAAGCGATCGACGCCGAGGATCAGCGCCATGCCGGCGACCGGCACCGAAGGCACGACCGAAAGCGTGGCGGCCAAGGTGATGAAGCCGGCGCCGGTGATGCCTGCCGCACCTTTCGAGCTCAGCATGGCGACGAGCAGGAGCAGTATCTGGTCGCCGAAGGTGAGCGGCGTGTCGGTCGCCTGGGCAATGAACAGCGCGGCCAGCGTCATGTAGATGTTGGTGCCGTCGAGATTGAAGGAATAGCCGGTCGGGATGACCAGGCCGACCACCGAGCGGTTGCAGCCGGCACGTTCCATCTTGGCCATCAGGCCGGGAAGTGCGGCTTCGGACGACGAGGTGCCGAGCACAAGCAGCAGCTCTTCCTTGATGTAGCGGATCAGCGCCAGGATGGAGAAGCCGTTGTACCATGCGACGGCGCCGAGAACGACGAGCACGAAGAGCAGCGACGTCAGATAGAACGTGCCGATCAGGAAGGCGAGGTTGGCGATCGTGCCGATGCCGTATTTGCCTACGGTGAAGGCCATAGCGCCGAAGGCGCCGATGGGCGCCGCCTTCATCAGGATGGCGACGAGGCGAAAGATCGGAGCGGTCAGCGCCTGCAGGAAATCGACCACAGGGCGCCCGCGTTCGCCGACGAGCGCCAGCGCGGTGCCGAACAGCACCGAGAAGAACAGCACCTGCAGAATGTCGCCCTGCGCGAAGGCTCCGGTGATGGTGTCGGGGATGATGTTCATCAGGAAGCCGACGATCGTCGTATCATGCGCCTTCTCGGTGAAGGTCGAGACCTTCGAAGCATCGAGTGTCGCGGGATTGATGTGCATGCCGGCGCCGGGCTGGATGACATTCGACACAACGAGGCCGACGATCAGCGCCAATGTCGAGAAGACAAGGAAATAGATCATCGCCTTACCGGCGACGCGGCCGACCTTGTGCAGGTCGGAGACGCCGGCGATGCCGGTGGCGACGGTGAGGAAGATCACCGGCGCGATGACCATCTTGACCAGCTTGATGAAGGCATCACCAAGCGGTTTCAGCGAAGCGCCCAGATCGGGATAGAAATGGCCAAGCAGGATGCCGGCGGCGATCGCCACCAGGACCTGCACATAAAGATGCCGGTAAAAGGGAACCTTGCCGCGCGGTTCGGCGGCAGCGATTGCTGTCTGCATGATATCCTCCGTTCGGCCCCCGATCGAGAACGCTCGACCTCCCAGGGGGCTGTTGACCTCCACAGCCTCGCGGCTGCTGCGGATGGAGTTGCAACGCGCGTGCCAAATGGCGCCCGGACTTTCGCCACGTTGATTTTGCTGAATTTTTCGAGCTCGCGAGTGCCTTTTCAGCGGCATCGGTGCGGTTATCCGCATAGGCAGAATTGCGCCTTGTGCGAAAACATGCACAAATACGCCATGCTGCAACGCCCCGCCGCTGCTCTCGCTTCGACGCCCGAACTGCTTGCCGGGCGGGCGCGGCGCGCCTGGCTGCTGTTCACGGCGGTGGCGCTGGCGATCATCGCGGCAGCGCTTTACGGCGCAGGCCTCTATGGCCGCTCGACGGAGATCGAGGCATTAGCCACGCAAGGACGCACGGACGCCAACCTCAAGGTCGCGCTGCTGCGCGCGGTGCTGGAAAATCCGCGCGCGCTGCCGCTGCTCCTGTCGGAGGACCAGCAGGTGCATGACGCGTTGACCGAGCGAAGCCCTGCCGCGATCGACGTGCTCAACCGCAAGCTGGAAGGGCTGGTTTCCGGCACCAAGGCCTCGGTGCTCTACGTCACCGGCACCGACGGTCTGGCTGTCGCCTCCAGCAACTGGCGCGAACCGGTGAGCTTCGTCGGCAGCGACTACAGTTTCCGCGCATATTTCTCAGGCGCGATGCAGACCGGCACCGCCGAATATTTCGCGCTCGGCAATGTCAGCAAACGTCCCGGGCTCTACATCTCGCGGCGCGTCGACGGCGCCTCGGGGCCTCTCGGCGTGGTAGTGGTCAAGATGGAATTCGACCAGCTCGAAGCCGACTGGCACGAAGCAAACCGGCCGGCCTTTGTCAGCGACGCGCATGGCGTGGTGCTGATCACGAGCGTCCCCTCCTGGCGCTTCCTGACGACGGAGCCGCTCACCCGGCCGGTGCTCGCCGAGATTCGCGCCAGCCAGCAATTCGGCGATGCGCCGCTGGTGCCCTTGCCGATCACGAGACCGGAGGCGCTGAACTCCGATGTCGCGCTGGTCCATGCCATCACGCCCGGAGGCGGCGATGCGGAATATCTGCGGCTCTCGACCGCTGTGCCGTCGACACCGTGGCAGCTCGACTATCTTGTTCCAGCCGAAGCGCCGATCGCCGCCGCGCAGCGCGAAATGCGGCTCCTGGCGCTGGGCGTCCTTGTGCCGCTCATCGCCTTGGCCGCCTATCTGTTATGGCGCCGGCAGTCCGCCCAGATGCGGATCGCCGCCGAAAAGGCGGCGCGCGCCGAGCTGGAGCGCCGGGTCTTGGAGCGCACGCAGGATCTGAGCCTGGCGCGCGACCGGCTGCAGGCCGAGATCGCCGACCATCGCAGCACTGAGGCGAAGCTGCAGGTGATGCAGCAGGAGTTGGTCCAAGCCAACCGGCTTGCTACGCTTGGCCAGGTCGCCGCCGGCGTCGCGCATGAGATCAACCAGCCGGTGGCGACCATCCGCGCCTATGCCGACAATGCGCGCGTGTTCCTCGAACGCGAGCAGAGCGCTTCAGCCAAAGAGAATCTTGGCGCCATCGCCGCGCTGACCGAGCGCATCGGAGCCATCACGGAGGAGCTGAAAGCCTTTGCCCGCAAGGGCCGCACCGCCGCCGAGCCCGTCGAATTGCGCAGCGTGATCGAGGGCGCAGTCGTGCTGCTCAGAAGCCGCTTCGCCGGCCGGCTGGATGCCCTGGCGATCACGCTGCCGCCGCCGGCGCTAAAAGTGATGGGCAACCGGCTGCGGCTGGAGCAGGTGCTGATCAACCTGTTCCAGAACGCGCTGGAGGCGCTCGATGGCCGTGATGGCGCACGGGTCGAAGTCTCCGCCGCCGAAACCGGCGAAGACGTGGCGCTGGTCGTTTCCGACAACGGACCGGGCATCCCACCCGCGATCCTGAAATCACTGTTCACGCCCTTCAACACCTCGAAGGAGAAAGGCCTTGGGCTCGGCCTGGTCATCTCCAAGGACATCGTCGCCGACTATGGCGGGCGCATCGAGGTTTCGAGCAGCGATCAGGGCACACGCTTCACCATCCATCTGTCGAAAGCCGGCGCAGCATGACCACGAACGATCCCGCACCGGTGATCCTTATCGATGACGACAATGACCTGCTCAAGGCGACGAGGCAGACGCTGGAGCTTGCCGGTTTTGCGGTGTCGGCCTATTCGGTGGCGAGCGAAGCGCTGGCGACGCTCGACAGGAATTTCGCCGGCGTGGTTGTCTCGGACATCCGCATGCCGGAGATCGATGGGCTGCAGCTTTTCGGCCGCGTCTTGCATCTCGACCCCGATATTCCCGTGATCCTGGTCACGGGGCACGGCGACATCGCCATGGCCGTCAAGGCGATCAAGGACGGCGCCTATGATTTCATCACCAAGCCTTTCGCCACTGAGCGGCTGGCGCAGAGCGTTGCCCGCGCCGCCGAAAAACGCCGGCTGGTGATGGAGAACCGCGCCTTGCGCGAAGCGGCCGAGCAGGCGCAGGAGGGCTTGCCGCTGATCGGACAGACGCCGGCGATGGAGCGGCTGCGCCGCACGCTCAGGCAGATCGCCGACACCGATGTCGACGTGCTGGTGACCGGCGAGACCGGCTCGGGCAAGGAGGTGGTGGCGAACCTGCTGCATCGCTGGAGCCGCCGCGCCAAGGGCAATTTCGTCGCGCTCAATTGCGGCACGCTGCCGGAGACGGTCATCGAAAGCGAGCTGTTCGGACACGAGGCCGGCGCCTTCACCGGCGCGCAGAAGAAGCGCGTCGGCCGTATCGAGCATTCGAGCGGCGGCACGCTCTTCCTCGACGAGATCGAAAGCATGCCGGCCTCGACGCAGGTGCAGATGCTGCGCGTGCTCGAAATGCGCGAGGTGACGCCGCTCGGCACCAACGAGGTCAGGCCGGTCGACCTGCGCGTCGTCGCCGCCGCCAAGGTCGATCTCGGCAATGCCAGCCAGCGCGGCGCTTTCCGCGAGGACCTCTATTACCGGCTCAACGTGGTGACGCTCTCCATTCCGCCGCTGCGCGAACGGCGGGACGACGTGCCGCTGCTGTTCGGCTATTTCGCCGAGCGGGCCGCCGCACGCTTCCGGCGAGCCGTGCCGGCGACGTCGGCAGCGGTCCAGCGCCATCTCAGGGAGCATGACTGGCCGGGCAATGTGCGCGAGCTCGCCCATTTCGCCGAACGCTTGGTGCTCGGGCTCGAGGATGTCGCCGAAACGTCCTCCCCTGCGGCAATGGAGAGCGACGCCGCGACGCCGTTGCCCGAACGACTCGACCGCTACGAGGCCGAGATCATCCGCGAGACACTTGGTCGCAATGGAGGCGACGTTCGCCGCACCATCGAGGCGCTCGGCATTCCGCGCAAGACCTTCTACGACAAGCTGCAGCGGCACGGTATCGTGCGCAGCGATTTTTCCAGATAGATCAAGCTCGTGGAACCCGATCCAATCTCCAGCCGTTGAGCTTGCCCGGCAAACCGTGGCACGTTGGCACCAGCCGGCCAGCGAACGCATTGCCGCGATGGCGTTGCCGGGTTGCGCTTGGCAGGCGTTGATGGTTTGTTGCCGCCCAGCGGAGAACGAATGATGCGCGAATCCCTCGGTCAAGACGAATACGGCTCGGCCAACCCTTTCGATCCGGACGACCTGCCCAATCTCAACGCGATGGGGCCGGTGATGGGTGGCGGCAATGATTTCGAGAAATACGCGGTCGCTGTCATCATCGTGTTCGGCGCGCTGATCATTGGCGGCCTGATGGCCGCCTCCATGTCCTTCGGCCACCGCAACGGCTTCCTGTTCGCGCTCGGCGGCGCCACGGCGGCCTGGATTTCCGGCAATGCGCTGCTGCTCGACCGCCCGCGGATCTACGCGCTGTTTGTGGCCATTGCCGCCGTCATGCTGATCGCCTCGACCATCACGTTGGTGACCTGATCAGTTAATATCCCAGCGCCTCGCCGGCAGCCGCGCGACTGTCCATGGCGCCGTTGTAGCGGGCGCCGCCGCCCTTCTCGATCTCCGCCAGGCTCTTGCCGCCGACAAGGATGCCGGCGGCCCGGCCCCAGGTCTCGTCGCTGAGGTCGAGATGATAGCCCATGCCGGCAAGCAGCCGCTCCGTGTCCGGCGAAAGCCCAAAAGGCTCGACATAGACCGTGTCCGGCAGCCATTGATGGTGAATGCGCGGCGCGTCGATGGCTTCCTGGATGTCCATGCCGTGGTCGATGACGTTGACGATCGCCTCCAGGGTGATGGTGATGATGCGCGAGCCGCCCGGGCTGCCGATCACCATGAACGGCTTGCCGTCCTTCGTGATGATCGTCGGGCTCATCGAGGATAAAGGCGTCTTCCTCGGCTGGATGGCATTGGCCTCGCCCTGGACCAGCCCGTAGAGGTTGGGCACGCCGGGCTTCTGGGTGAAGTCGTCCATCTCGTTGTTGAGCAGGATGCCGGTGCCTTCGGCGACGACGCCGGCGCCGAAGGAGCCGTTCAGCGTGTAGGTGACCGCGACCGCGTTGCCGTCCTTGTCGATGATCGAATAGTGGGTGGTCTCCTTCGACTCGCCAAGACTCTTCGGCATCAAATCCTTCGAGACGCCGGCGCGGAAGGGATCGATCTTGTCCCGGATGTCCTTGGCATAGTTCTTGTCGAGCAGTTTCGAGACCGGATTGTCGACGAAATCCGGGTCACCCAGCGCCGAATTGCGGTCGACATAGGCATGGCGCATCGCCTCGACCATGACATGGACCGTCTCGGCGGAAGCCGAGCCGAGATAGGAGAGCGGATAGCCCTCCAGGATGTTCAGAATCTCGCAGATGATGACGCCGCCCGAGCTTGGCGGTGGCGAGGAGATGATCTCGTAGCCGCGGTAGGAACAGGTCACCGGCTTCAATTCGCGCACCGCATATTGCTCGAAATCGGCCTTGGCGAGGATGCCGCCCTTGGCGCCGCTCGCCTTGACGATGGCGTCGGCAATGGCGCTCTTGTAGAAGGCGTCCGCCCCCTTTTGCGAGATTGCCGACAGCGAGGCGGCGAGGTCCGGCTGAACGAGCTTCTCGCCGATGCCATAAGGCTTGCCGTCTTTTTTCAGGAAGATCGCGGCCGCCGCCGGGTCCTTCGCCAGCCGGTCGGCGCTGTCAGCGAACCAAGCCGCGTCGCCCTGGTTGAGGACAAAACCAGCCCTGGCGTAGGCAATCGCCGGCGCCATCAGATCCTGCCTTGAGAGCGTGCCATATTTCTCGCGCGCCATCTCGAAGCCGGCCACCGAGCCCGGCACGCCGACGGCAAGATAGCCATCGAGGCTGGCGCCCTTGATCGGCTTGCCGTCCTGGTCGAGATACATGGTCCTGGTGGCGGCGAGCGGCGCGCGCTCGCGGAAATCGAGGAAGGTGGTGCGGCCGTCCTTCAGCCGGATGGTCATGAACCCTCCGCCGCCGATATTGCCGGCTGCGGGAAAGACGACGGCCAGCGCGTAGCCGACCGCGACAGCGGCATCGACGGCGTTGCCGCCCTTCTTCAGCACGTCAACGCCAACCTCGGTCGCCAGATGCTGCTCCGTGACCACCATGCCGTGCTCGCCCTCGGCCGGAGCGGGCGACGCGGCGAAAGCGGCAACGGGCGGAATGAAGGCAAAGGCAAGCGAAAGGCTGACGGCGATCAGCGACCGGCGGGTCAAGGGCATGGCGGTGCTCCAAGTGCTGCGTGCATAGAAGAGCTACTTGGAGCCGCCGAGTCCATCTATCAATACGACCGAACACATATTGGTTTTCGCTCGCTGGGAAGTTCCAGGTTGCAGGAAGAGGGCCGGGGCCGATGCCAGCCAATCTCCCCCCTCATGGGAGAGATGCCCGGCTGGGCAGAGGGGGGGCGCGAAGGATCGCCAACCTTCGGATGCTCGACTATCTTCACCTGTTTGATGTGCAAACGGAAGATCTTGAGATGTTGGCGGGGCAGCGCCCCCCCTCTGTCCTGCCGGACATCTCCCCCACAAGGGGGGAGATCAGCTAATCTCAAACGATCCCTCCACCGCCGCTCGCGACAGCCGGCCGTTCCGCCGCGACCTTCGCGCGGTAACCCGCCTCGCGATAGGCGACGACCGGATCGATGGCGCCGCCGGTCCGCAGGCGCGCCATGGCCAGGATCGGCTCGACATCGGTGCGGTAGGCGCTTTTAAGCGTCTGCGTCGCCATCAGCGCGTCGTTGGCCTCCTGGAAGCCTTCCAACGCCTTGCGGTCGACCAGCAGCGCCTGCGCGTAGGCGCGCTGCACCTCGACCGCCGACAGCATCAAGCTCTCGATCGGATCGGTGACGTTGTGGCTCTGGTCGAGCATATGCGCGGGGTTGAAACCCTTGGCGCCGGAGAGCTCCGCATCGACCAGCTCGTTGAAGACGAGGAACAACCGGTAGGGGTCGATCGAGCCGGCGTCGAGGTCGTCGTCGCCATATTTGGAATCGTTGAAGTGGAAACCGCCCAGCTTGCCGAACTGGATCAGCCGCGACACGATCATCTCGATGTTGACGTTGGGCGCGTGATGGCCTAGGTCGACAAGGCAGAAGGCCTTGGCGCCGAGCTCCTTGGCGATGATGTAGTTGGTGCCCCAGTCCTGCACGACCGTCGAATAGAAGGCCGGCTCATACATCTTGTGCTCGGTGAACAGCCGCCAGTCGTCCGGCAGGCCGGCATAGATCTCCCGCATCGCATCCAGATAGCGCTCGAAGGCTTTTGCGAAATTGACCTGGCCGGGGAAGTTCGAGCCGTCGCCGATCCACACCGTCAGCGCCTTGGAGCCGAGCGTCTTGCCGATCTCGATGCATTCGAGGTTGTGCTCGACCGCCTGCCGGCGCGTGCCGGCATCGGCATGCGCGAGCGAGCCGAACTTGTAGGAAAGCTTCTGATCCCTGGGGTCGGAGAAGGTGTTGGAGTTCATGGCGTCGAAGCCGAGGCCGAAGCGCGAGGCCGCCTGCTTCAGCCGGTTCGGATCCGCCTTGTCCCAGGGGATATGCAGCGAGACCGTCGGCGTCGCCTGCGTCAGCTGGGCAATGACAGCGCAGTCCTCGATCTTGTCGAAGATATCGCGCGGCTCGCCGGGACCGGGGAAACGGGCGAAGCGCGTGCCACCAGTGCCGACGCCCCAGGACGGGATCGCCACGCCGAATTTTTCCACCTTGTCGCGGATGGCGTCGATGGCGATGCCGCGGCGGTCGAGGCGTTCGCCGAGCGAGGCGTAGTCGCGCTCGAGGTGGGGTTGGCGCGCGGCATTGTGGCTGGCGACGAGGTCGGCGCGGATAATCGTTTCTGACATGCATTCCTCCCAGAATTCGTTCGGCCGGCGCCGCCCCTCATCCGCCCTTCGGGCTTTCGTCCATTACGCGGACCACTCCTCAACTCCCCGTGAAACGGGGAGAAGGGAAGGGCGCCTAGCGCGTAAAGCTCTGCGCGTTGCCGGCGTCGACATTGACGATGTTGCCGGTCGATTTGGCCGACATGTCGGAGGCGAAGAAATAGATCGCCTCGGCAATGTCTTCCGGGAAGACCGAGCGCTTCAGCATCGAACGCGAGCGGTAATGCTCCTCGAGGTCGTCGGTCGACATCTTGTAAGCCGCGGCGCGCTGTTCCTTCCATTCGCCGGTCCAGATTTTCGAGCCGCGCAGCACGGCGTCCGGATTGACGACGTTGACCCTGATCTGCGCTTCGGCCCCCTCCAGCGCCAGGCAGCGGGCAAGATGGATCTCCGCGGCCTTGGCGGTGCAATAGGCCGACGCGTTTGGCGAGGCGGCGAGCCCGTTCTTGGAGGCGACGAAGACGACGTTGCCGCCGATCTTCTGGGCGCGGAACAGCCGGAAAGCCTCGCGCGAGACGAGGAAATAGCCGGTGGACAGGATGTCTATATTCCGGTTCCACAAGGCGAGAGTCGTCTCCTCGATCGGCGCGGAAGACGCGAGGCCGGCATTCGAGACAAGAATGTCGATGCCGCCGAACTCGACCGCCGTTTCGGCGAAGCCCGAAAGGACCTGCTCCTCTGAGGTGACATCGATGCGCACCGGACGGACGAAGTCCCTTCCGAAGGCTTTCGAGAGTTCGTCATTGGCACTGGCCAAAGCGGCCTCGTCTATATCGGCAAGCACGACGCAGGCGCCTTCGCGCAGCAGCCGGTTGGCGGTGGCGCGGCCGATGCCGCCGGCGCCGCCGGTGACCAAGGCGATCTGCCCGGCCAGTGCCTTGGGCTTCGGCAGGCGCTGGAGCTTGGCTTCCTCGAGTTGCCAATATTCGATGTCGAAAGCCTCCTGCGCCGGCAGACCGACATAGGACGAGACCGTCGAGGCGCCCCGCATGACATTGATGGCGTTGACATAGAACTCGCCCGAAATGCGCGCCGTCGCCTTGTCGCCGGCGAAGGTGAACATGCCGACGCCGGGCATCAGATAGACCACCGCATTGGGATCGCGGATGGCGGGCGAGTCCGGATGCTTGCAGGCGTCGTAATAGGCCTGGTAGCCGACGCGGTATTCGGCAATGTCGTCGGCAAGCCGTGCGATGACGGCGTCGATATCTGGCTTCGCCGGGTCGAACTCGATGACCAGCGGCCGGATTTTGGTGCGCAGGAAATGGTCCGGACAGGAGGTGCCAAGCGCCGCCAGCGGCCGCAAATCCTTCGAGTTGACGAATTCGAGCACGGCCGGCTGATCGTCGAAATGGCCGAGCTTATGGCTCTTTTCGGAAATCAGGCCACGGATGCGCGGCATCAATTTGGCGGCGATGGCGCGCCGCGCCGGTGCATCGAGCGATTGCACCGCCTCGCCACCAAAAATAGCCACGCCTTCCGATCGGCGCTCGAACCACTCGATTGCTTGGTTGATCACCGAGATCGTGGTCTCGTAGCATTCCTTGGGCGTGTCGCCCCAGGTGAACAGGCCGTGGCTTTCGAGCACGACGCCCTTGGCTTCGGGGTTTTCGAGACAGAATTTCTCGAGCCACAGGCCGAGCTCGAAGCCCGGCCGCTTCCAGGGCAGCCAGCCGATGGCGTCGCCGAAGATCTCCTTGGTGATCGCCTTGGAATCCTTGGCAGCGGCGACCGCGATGATGGCGTCGGGATGCATGTGGTCGACGCAAGCCTTCGGCACAAAGGCGTGCAGCGGCGTGTCGATCGAGGCCGCGCGCGGATTGAGGTTGAAGGTGCAGTGAGGCAGATAGCCCACCATCTCATCCTCGTGCTCGACGCCGCGATAGAGCCCCTTAATGGCGCGCAGCTTGTCCATGTAGAGGGTGGCGAAACCATCCAGCTTGATCGAGGCGCTGTCGCCGCCGGAGCCCTTGACCCACAGGACCTCGACATCCTCGCCGGTCAGCGGGTCCTTCTGCCAGACCTTGGACGAGGTGTTGCCGCCGCCATAATTGGTGACGCGCTTGTCGGACCCCAGCGTGTTCGAGCGATAGACCAGGAGCTCGGGACCGCTCATCCCTTCGGCCTTTGCATCGTCCCACAGGTTGGCGAGGCGCGAGCCGGAGCGCTTGTCGAGCATAGGTATCCTCCCTTGGAGCGCGCATGTCGCGCCCCTCATTTCTTGCTCGGGAATGTCTACGCTAGCGACCTGCTTGTCAATCACAAACGATCAATATCGATCATATTGCACTGCACAATGAAAATATATGATCGGAAATGATTGACACTGCGCGCTTTCTGAGGCCTGATGTTTGGGCAGGGAGGAACCATGCACGAAAAAGAGCGCCACAGGATCATTCTGTCCGCCGTCCAGGAAAAGCCTGTGGTGACGGTGCAGGAGATGGTCGAGCTGACGGACTCCTCCGAGGCGACGATCAGGCGCGACATCGCGGCGCTCCACGTGCAAAAGCGCCTGCGCCGGGTGCGCGGCGGCGCCGAGGCGATCTCGCCCCCGCAATTCATCGGCCTTGCCGGCCGGCCTTTCTCGGTTAACGAGACGCTGAACGCCGGGCAGAAGCGGGCGATCGCGCGGGAAGCGGTGAACCTTTGCGCCGACGGCGAGCCGATCATCATCAATGGCGGCACCACCACCTTCCAGATGGTGCATTTCCTGACCGGACGCCGCATGCCGATCTTCACCAACTCGTTCCCGATCGCCGAGCACCTGCTCAAGCATTCGAAGAACACGGTGATGCTGTCGGGCGGCACGATCTACCGCGAGCAGAACATCATCCTTTCGCCCTTCGACAATGACGTGACGCGCAATTTCTATGCGCGGCGCATGTTCATGGGCGCGCAGGGGCTGGGCCCGCTCGGGCTGATGGAAGGCGATCCGCTGCTGATCCAGGCGGAGCAGAAGCTGATCGACCAGGCCGACGAGCTGGTGGTGCTGGTCGATTCCTCGAAATTCCGCATGCGCTCCAGCCTGATCCTGTGCGGGCTGTCGCGCATCGCAACCGTGATCACCGACGACGGCATCGAGGACCGGGAGGCCAAGATGCTGGAAACGGCGGGGGTGGCGCTGATCGTCGCCCGCAGACAATCAAGCGACAAGGAAGAATCTTCACTGCAGGCCTGAGGGAAACTCACGCCCGCGGCGGCGATGGAATGCAACGCTCAAGGGAGGATATTCGATGAGCTTTTTGAAGAAACTGCTGGTCACGGCGGCCTTTTCCGCCGCCATGTTCGTGAATGCCGCCTATGCCGAGAACGTCAAGATCGCGCTGGTCGTGAAGTCGCTCGGCAACGGCTTCTTCGACGCTGCCAACAAGGGCGCCGAGGAAGCAGCCAAGGAGTTGGGCGACGTCGATGTCATCTACACCGGCCCGACCAAGGCGACCGCCGAGGCTCAGATCGAGGTGATCAACTCGCTGATCGCGCAGAAGGTCAATGCCATCGCCGTTTCGGCCAATGACGCCGATGCGCTGGTGCCGGTGCTGAAGAAGGCGATGGATCGCGGCATCACCGTCATCTCGTGGGACTCGGGCGTCGCCAAGGAAGGCCGCCAGCTCCACCTCAACCCGTCCGACACCGGCCTGATCGGCGAGACCATCATCAAGCTCGCCGCCGACTACCTGCCGGAAGGCGGCGACGTCGCCATCCTCTCGGCCTCCTCGACCGCGACCAACCAAAACGCCTGGATCGAGGCGGCCAAGAAGGTGCTGCCGGAGAAGTTCCCGAAGATCAAGCTGGTCGCCACCGTCTATGGCGATGACGACTCGGCCAAGAGCACCGACGAGGCCAAGGGCCTCTTGAAGTCGTACCCGAACCTCAAGGCAATCATCGCGCCGACCACCGTCGGCGTCGTTGCCGCCGCTCAGGTCGTCACCGACGAGAACCTGATCGGCAAGGTCAATGTCACCGGGCTGGCGCTGCCATCCGAGTTCAAGAAGTTCATCGACAACGGCGCTTCTCAGGCTGTTGCTCTGTGGAACCCGATCGACCTCGGCTACTCGGCGATCTACCTCGCGCATGACCTGGCGGTGAAGAAGGAAGAGGCCAAACCCGGCGCCACGCTGTCGATCGGCCGCGTCGGCAAGGTGACGCTCGACGACACCAACTCGGCCGCGATGGCTCCGCCCTTCCAGTTCGACAAGACCAACATCGAGAAGTTCTCCAAGATCTATTGATCTCGGACTGACGGCGCTGCCCCCTCGTCCGGCCGCTTCGCGGCCACCTTCTCCCCGGTGGGGAGAAGAGCCTGGAGCCAAGCTCGCAAACCTCCTCTCCCCTCGGGGAGAGG
>CCNC01000006.1 GCA_000824845.1 Mesorhizobium sp. ORS 3359
CCAGCACGTCCAGCCCGATCTCCTCCTGCCAGCGAATAGCAGCCTCGATCTCCTTCTTCAGAAAGGTTTCGTAGTCGACATAGCTGAGCTGGCCCTTCGCGTGAGCGGAACGCGCCTTGCGCACCTGAGGCGTCTGCGGAAAGGATCCAATGGTCGTTGTCGGGAACGGCGGCAGGCCGAGCGTGCGGGCTTGGACCCTGGAACGTTCGGCAAATGCGCTCTTTCGTTGCTTCATAGCGCCGTTGATGCCGGCGATCCGCCCTTCAACGAGCGGGTCATGGACCTTCGTGGATGTTGCGCGAGTCGCGGCAGCCTCGTCAGAAGCTTTCAACTCGCCAGCCACGGCATCTCTACCTTGGGACAAGGCCCGGGCCAGGATGACCAGCTCGTCGGTCTTCTGGGCCGCGAAGGCGAGCCACGACCCGATGTTCGCATCCAGTACCGTCTCCATACGCAAGTCCATCGGCACATGCAGCATCGAGCACGAAGGCGCGATCTCGACTCGGTCCAAGGGCCAGCCCGCGACGATCGGCTTGATGCGGTCGAGAATGGCAGTGAGGTTCGCGCGCCAGACGTTGCGGCCATTGATCAAGCCAAGCGAGAGCACCAGGTCCTTAGGCGCGAGCCGACCAGCCGTCTCCAGCTGTTCGGGAGCACGCGAGAGATCAAGATGCAGGCCCGCCACAGGCAGCGATATCGCCGTCTCGAGATTGTCCCCCAGCGGCCCGAAATAAGTAGCCAGCATGATCTTCAGCTCGGGCGCGGCCTTCGACAACTGGCCATAGGCAAATTCAAGTGCGGCTCGTTCGTTCGGGTTTAGATCGAGCACAAGCGCTGGCTCATCGATCTGCACCCAATCGGCTCCCGAAAATATCAACCTCCGCAGGAGTTGCTCGTAGACGGGCAGAAGCCGCGGCAGGAGCGCGAGAGGATTGAAACCTTCGGCAGGTGACTTCGCCAGCTTCAGAAAAGTGACCGGTCCAAGGATGACCGGGCGTGTATGAATGCCCAGGGCTTTAGCCTCGAGGAAATAATCAACCGGTCTGGTCGACGCGAGCGTGAACGCCTGATCGTCGTCAAGTTCCGGCACAATGTAATGATAGTTGGTGTCGAACCATTTGGTCATTTCCATCGCAGTTAGCGTAGGGCAAGCCGCATGCTCCCGACCAGCGTCGCAATTCCCCGTCTGACCTTGTTTGCCGCGGGCCATGGCGAAATAGATGTCGAGTGGGACCTCGCCGCCATTCCATACGTAGCGGGACGGCACGGCGCCAACCATGGCGGCGGTGTCGAGTACATGGTCGTAGAGCGAGAAGTCGTTCGACGGGATTTTCGACACACCGCGATCGCGCTGCTCCTCCCAACTCGCGGCACGGAGCGCCTTTGCCCTCGCCAGAAGCTCGGCAGCGCATGATTTTCCGGACCAATAGCTTTCAAGCGCGAATTTCAGTTCCCGCCTGCGACCGATACGCGGCACACCAAGCGTTGCTACAGGAATTTGCTGAGAGAGAGTCATGCGATACCCCGATGGTTGGGGCGTGGGAGGCAACGAAGGCGCCAGTAGGCCGGTACGTGCGCCGGGCTGCAGCGGCCACCGAGACACCCCGCCCGTGGACAATAGTTCGCCGTGGCAGGTCTCCTGGCTCGGGGGTCATAGCCTCTACCCGTCTTCCCGAGGCTGTTCGCCTCAGTGACATGAGTGGGGTCGGCTCGCCTCTAACAGTTGCGGGGGCAGCGCCGGCATCGCACCGGCTTCCCTCTTAGCTCCGCTACGGCAGC
>CCNC01000007.1 GCA_000824845.1 Mesorhizobium sp. ORS 3359
TGCAGATACAAGGGGTGCTCCAGCTTGGCAAAGCCGCCTGAACCTCGCTACCGCCAGGGCTCCAGACTTTGATCCCTAACATAAGCAATGATGGTATCGCACACCGCATCCAGTTCCTTCAGCACATCGTCGTTCCAGAACCGCAGCACGCGAAAGCCCCTCGCCTTCAACTCGGCGTCGCGTTCCTGGTCATGCCGCGATTCCGCGTGCTGGCTGCCGTCGATTTCGACGATGAGCCTGGCCTCGGCACAGACAAAGTCAGCCACGTATCGGCCCATCGGCACCTGCCGCTTGAACTTGATATTGTCGAGTCGCCGGCCGCGCAGTTCTTGCCACAGGCGGTCTTCCGCCTCTGTCGGCTCACGGCGCATAGACCGGGCGAAATTACGTTTGGCCGGGGTTACGGGTTGGTGCGGCATGGCGCGAGATTAGCCGGCCTTCGTGATTGCTCAAATATCTGGCGTTGCACTCCGCTGAAGC
>CCNC01000008.1 GCA_000824845.1 Mesorhizobium sp. ORS 3359
TCGAATGCTCCACGCAGATGAAGCAGCAGGTGTCGCAGGGCTGGTCGTTGTCGGGGCCGACGCCGGCGCTGACGGAATCGTCGCCGTCCACCCAGGCGCCCCAGCAGATGCGCTCGCCCGGCTCGCAGGAGATCGGCACGGACTTTCGCGCCTTCGGCCGGATCAGGAACACCTTGTCGCCGCCCGGCCAGACTTTCTGGCTGTCGCGGCTGAACAGCTCCAGCGCGACGCCGTCCGAGCGCTGGTTGCGCACGAAGATAGACATGTCGGCGGCGAAGGCCGGCGTGGTGAGGAGGAGGAAGGCGAGCAAGGCGCGAATCATGGCGAGGTCCCCGGGGGAGTAGAGCACGGGTGGAGGCGGGGCGCGACCTCCCCTTCCCCCCTTGTGGGGGAAGGTGGCCGCGCAGCGGCCGGATGAGGGGTGCTCCAGGGAATGCCGGCGTCTCACTCCGCTGGAA
>CCNC01000009.1 GCA_000824845.1 Mesorhizobium sp. ORS 3359
CCCCACAAGGGGGGAAGGAAGAATCAGCGCCTCACCACCACATGCGGCGCAAATGTCTTCACCGCATCCACCAGGTCCTGCCCTCGCACGTCGAGCGAGGAGATCTCCATATGCACAATGTTCCGGCCAAAGGGCATCAGGCCGAAGGCGTTGGCGGAGGAATACTTGATTGCATCCGGCGGCTCCCCGGTGAGCTCGAAATTGAGCATCGCCGCGCCCTTGCCGCCGGCGGCAAGCCGCACGCTTTTCACCTTGCTCCACGGCACCAGCACGTCGCCGGCGCGACTATCGCGGAAGCCCTGGCTGTTCAGCAGCACCTTGACCGAGGTGTCGAAGGCGCCGCGCGCGATGAAGGCGCCGAGCGCGAGACAAGCGGCGGCGAGCAGCGCGATCCACAGCACATGCCCGCCATCCGCGCCCGAAGCCACGCCCTGCAGCGCGCCGAATCCGAAGACGCCGCCGATCAGGACCGGTCCGAGCGCCGGAAAGATCTTTCCCGACGGGCTGTTGCGGAGTTCGAGCGGCGCGGCCATGGCCTTGGCGCTCAGCACTCCGGCTTCATCAGCGTCCAGATCCAGCCGATGAAGGTCAGCACCAGGAACGGATAGCCGAGCGCCGGCAGCGGCGCCGAGGTGGGCAAAAGCGGCGAGGCCCACAGGATCATCAGGACCGAAACAGTGAAGAGCGCGGCCGAGACGAAAGCCGTGAGCCGCATCCACAGCGGGAAACTGGCCTGCGCGCTGACCATGACCAACCCCGCCGCCCACAGCGCAATGCCGCCGGCATAGGAAGGCACGGAAGCCTGCAGCCCCGCCGCATTGCCGGCCAGAAGCAGGCTTTCGCCGGCGAGGAAAGTGAGGAAGCCGGCCGCGACGAGATCATTGCCGAGCCGCTGGTATTTCATGGTGAGCAGCGCCGTCGCGACGACGATGCCGACGCCGTCGATGGTCCACAGCGTCTCGCGCAACACATCGCTGCCAACGAACGTGCCCGCCATGCCCAACGCGCCGCCGATGGCGAGGCCGATCGCGGCGATGGTGTCAGAGGTGGAGCCTATGTGATGTCTCCCCAAGCCGGGGAGAGGATACGCCTAAGTGGGGGGATGGTGAAGGGTGAGACCAAAACGGTCAGTTGCTACAGTTCGCTGATTGAGAAATGAGGCTCGCCTTTGAGTTTTGCGAAGGTCGATTTTATCTTCTTCCTCTTGGTGTCCGGCAAATCCTTATTCTGCAGCACACTGTGAAGTACGAGCCACTTCCCGAGCCTGACTCCACAAGGAAAGCTCTGATCTTGAGACGAAAATTTACTGAGAATAGGAGCGAGGAAATTTAGGTCGGTTCGCACGCTATAATGAAAATTTAGGATCGCAATGGCGTCACTGTTAAGCGACTTTCGAATCAACTCACTTAGCTCAGTGTACCGCTTATCGCGCCGCGCTATCGGAGCCAGTCCGCCAACTAGGCGTCCCAAATGCGTGTCATGTCGCCATGTAGATTCGTGTAGCTTAAGGATTTTTATCGTAGCTGCCGTATCCATAAATCTGAAGCAAAGTAGCAAGGCACTATACAAGCGATAGAAATCCTCACTGCACACCTTTGCAATTGTATTTCGAACTTCTATCAGCATCTTCTGAGAAGAATCAACCTTTGCAACTGACAAAGACTTTGCATACTCCACATAGAAGCTATCATCGCACACGTAGCCGTCGTCTATCGCTTTATTTATGTTAATTATATCTGCCGTCTTGTATCCATCTTGAGAGAGGTAGCGAAAGGCCGACTGCCGTATATTGGGTCGCAAACGAATGATTTCGTATATCAAAGCCCGATCAAGCTTCGCTCCAACCTTTATCGAATGAGTCAGGATTCGCTTTAGAATTTTCTCCCCATTCCCTTCGTCGAAAATTCGTCGGCGATACCACCTTGACATCAGCTTTGGGAGGAACTGTGCCGCCTTGGACGGGTTGACGTCCATCACGTGCTTTTTAAACCATTCCAAGAATCTATTCTCAAGCACTCGAAAATGTTTTCGCGCTTCAACATACGTCAGTATGCGCGTCTTTCCTGAGTTCAACCTTAACTGTCGCGTTTGCAGCGTTAGGTCGATTGACTTTATAATTTTCTTCGCCTCGGCGATATCATTCGCACCGGCATCGATGTCGTCCATGTAACGCGCATAGTTCGAGAACTTCATATCCTCAACGACGGCGTCGAGTTCGAACAGAAAGCAGTGAGCCAACAACCTGGGCGCATCGATGTCGATCTGCGGCATGCCAACATCTCGAGTCGGCATATAATCCGGCTTCCAGCACATACCTGAAAGCATATACATCAAAAAATCGATAATTGGTTCACGTATGGAGACGGTCGAAACAATTACGTTCCTTAAATGGGAAAAGTCTATAAAGTCATAGTAATTAGCAATATCTGTAATTATAATATACTTATTTTCCTGAGAAAACCCAAGTATCTCCTTTTGAAATTCTAGCCAAGCTTTGACCGACCCATACTCCGGCTCATCGTCTGCATTTTTTGCGAAAGAATGATCCTTTGGCTCGAAGAAAGCGTTTTTGGAGGGCGCCTTCGATTTAATTTCTGACCAGAAAGCATCCGCTAGACATTGCAAAGTTAGCGCATCCTCGACCGAGGGCAAGGTCATTTGGCGACAGAGGCCCTTCGATTTTTCGACAAGGTAACGCTTGGTGCCAGATACCGAGTATTCTCCAGATTTTATCTTGGCTACAATCCTATTGCAGATATCGTCGATTCTAATATTGACGTCTAGATGATCGACGGGATCACTTAGAAAGAAGTTTCGAAAATCAGTATGTGTCTTTTTCTTCCACGTATTCTTTAGACTAACCTTATTTATTATCTCAGCTATTACTTTTTCCCGCAGAAAAAATTTTGGTGACTTTTGACTCATAGGCCTGCCGGCGAGCGTACAGAATGAGGTAGCATGATAGGGGATATGTCTGAATCCGCAAGGGATAGGCACTAGGCCAACGAACTAACTCAGCGGCGTATCTCCAGCTGCAGTAATATTGTGGGCGTGTAGTGAGTCGCTTTTTCCCCTTCAATCGAGGACGCGGCTATGGCCTGCAATGGTCGAAACCATTTACCTTCTTGTACATGTGATTTCCGAGGCGGTCAGCGCCGGAGATTTGGAACAGCTAGCTGGCGAGGTTGGACGGCGAGGTCAATCCGAAGCTATAGCGAGCCATGGTCTACGTGCCCTGTTTGCCGGGCCAGCGTCTATTTTATTCCCGGGCCTCACGGAGGCGGCACTTTCTTTGACTGTTTAGGTCCGCCTTGGAAACGACATCCCTGTACCGACGGCCGACTGAGGTATTCTCCGTTCGGTAGAACTGGCAAGCCGAAACTCACAACGCGCAAGACCAAGCTGCAAGAGCGGGGTTTTCTGCCGCTGGTTGTAAGGCGATTTGAGGAATTGCCCAACGGTTTCATTTTACATGGCGTCGTCTGGGATACGCCTACCGTCTTACATCTTGGGACGACGAAGAATCTGGATCTGGATGTGGCCAGGCCTGTTTTCGTACAGCTAGATGGCTCTGGCTGGGCCGTCGTAAATTACTTTCCAACTAAAAAATTCTTTCCGGCAGATATCAGAATGCGTGAGGACACTTTGGGATCCTTGGATCTGCTGATGGAGCCTCCTAAGCGTGCGGGCTAGCCTCCACCGCGCAGCTTCCGAGTCGCGCTGGCGGAGGGCCCGCTGCCTTCCAGCAGCTCACCCCGCTTTCGAAGCCTGCCATCGATTCACCGGATCGATGGCTTGGCGCACTCGTGCGCCAACCTGCCCCTCAATCCCCCATCTTCAGCGCCTGGATAAACGCCTCCTGGGGAATATCCACCTTCCCAAACTGCCGCATCCGCTTCTTGCCCTCTTTCTGCTTGTCGAGCAGCTTGCGCTTGCGGGTCACGTCGCCGCCGTAGCATTTGGCGGTGACGTCCTTGCGCAGCGCCGAGACGGTCTCGCGGGCGATGATGCGGCCGCCGATCGCGGCCTGGATCGGGATCTTGAAGAGGTGCTGCGGGATCAGCTCCTTCAGCTTCTCACACATGGCGCGGCCGCGCTTTTCCGCCGCCGAGCGGTGCACCAGCATGGACAAAGCGTCGACCGGCTCGTCATTCACCAGGATCGACATTTTCACCAGGTCGCCCTCGCGATAATCGGTCAGATGATAGTCGAAGGAGGCGTAGCCCTTGGAGATCGACTTCAGGCGATCGTAGAAATCGAAAACGACCTCGTTGAGGGGCAAATCGTAGGTCAGCATGGCGCGTTTGCCGACATAGGAGAGATCGGCCTGGATGCCGCGCCTGTCCTGGCAGAGCTTCAGGATGCCGCCGAGATAGTCGTCGGGGGTCAGGATGGTGGCGCGGATCCACGGCTCCTCGATCGAGGCGATCTTGACCACGTCGGGCATGTCGGCCGGGTTGTGCAGCTCCTTCACCGTGCCGTCGATGAGGTTCATGCGGTAGACGACCGAAGGCGCCGTGGCGATGAGGTCGAGGTTGAACTCGCGCTCCAGCCGCTCCTGGATGATCTCCAGGTGCAAGAGCCCGAGAAAGCCGCAACGGAAGCCGAAGCCGAGCGCGGCGGAGGTCTCCATCTCATAGGAGAAGCTGGCGTCGTTGAGGCGCAGCTTGCCGACGGCGGCGCGCAGATCCTCGAAATCGGCGGCGTCGACCGGGAACAGGCCGCAGAACACCACCGGCTGCGCCGGCTTGAAGCCGGGCAGCGCCTTTTGCGTCGGGCGGCGGTCCTCGGTGATGGTGTCGCCGACGCGGGTGTCGGCCACTTCCTTGATCGAGCCGGTGAAGAAGCCGAACTCGCCGGGGCCGAGCTCGTCGACATTGACGCGGGCCGGCTTGAACACGCCCGTCCTCTCGACGAGGTATTTCGCGCCGGTGCCCATCATGCGGATGGTCTGGCCCTTCTTCATCACGCCGTCGATGATGCGCACCAGCACGATGACGCCGAGATAGGCGTCGTACCAGGAGTCGACCAGCATCGCCTTCAAGGGTGCGTTGATGTCGCCCTCGCGCGGCGGCGGCAGCTGGTGGACGATCGCCTCTAGCACGTCCGGCACGCCCTGGCCGGTCTTGGCCGAGATCAGCACGGCGTTGGAGGCGTCGAGGCCGATCACCTCCTCCACCTGCTCGCGGATGCGCTCGGGCTCGGCCGCCGGCAGGTCGACCTTGTTCAGCACCACCACGATCTCGTGGTTGTTGTCGATCGCCTGGTAGACATTGGCGAGCGTCTGCGCCTCGACGCCCTGGGAGGCGTCCACGACCAGCAGCGAGCCCTCGCAGGCGGCCAGCGAACGCGACACCTCATAGGCGAAGTCGACATGTCCGGGCGTGTCGATGAGGTTCAGCACATAATCCTCGCCGTTCCTGGCGCGGTAGTTGAGCCTGACGGTCTGGGCCTTGATGGTGATGCCGCGCTCGCGCTCGATATCCATCGAGTCCAGCACCTGCTCCTTCATGTCGCGCTCCTCCAGAGCGCCGGTGAGCTGGATCAGCCGGTCGGCAAGCGTGGATTTGCCATGGTCGATATGGGCGACGATGGAGAAATTGCGGATGTGGTCGAGCGGCGTCGTCATGCGGCGCGCTTTAGCAGGGGCGGGGTTGAGGGGCAAGCGGCGGGGCGGTTTCCTTCCCCCCTTGTGGGGGAAGGTGGATCGGCGCGCCAGCGCCGAGACGGATGAGGGGTGTTCCAGCGGAGTGAGACGCTGGCTTTTCCTGGAGCACCCCTCATCCGGCCGCTGCGCGGCCACCTTCCCCCGCAAGGGGGGAAGGGAGGCGCGCCATCCACATCCCGCTCACGATATATTCAAAACCGCTTAAGCATTCATCCACCCCTTTAGGGCATGCTCCGCGCCCGGAAGGTAAACCGGCTCCGACGCCGCGATGATGAAGGCCTCAAGCATGCCCAGTTCTGCCCGAAAGTTTAGCCCGGCCGCGCTGGCCGCAACGGCGATGCGCTTCCTGGTGCGCCGCGACGGCTCGATGATGCCGATGATGGTGCTGCTGACGATCCCCCTGGTGACGGCAGTCGGCTTTTCGGTCGACTACACCTCGGCGGTGACGACCCGCAGCGACATGCAGAACGCGCTCGACTCAGCGATCATCTCGATCACCACACTGCCCACCACGACATCGCTGGCCGACCGCCAGACGGCGCTGCAGCAGGCCTATGCGGCCAATAGCGGCCAGGGCACGGCGACGCTCACCAGCGTCAATGTCGACAGTTTCGGCGCGGCGACCTTCACCGCCACGGCGAGCTATCCGATGCCGACCAATTTCATGCAGATCGCGCGGATCAACACGGTGCAGGTCGGCGTCGGCTCCGCGGTGCGCAAGACGCCGGCGCTGGTGCAGTCCACCTTCAAGGTGACGAAGGTGTCGGGGTACTGGAACAAAACCATGTACCTCTACGGCACCAAGTTCGGCGACACGGCGGCCAAGCCGCTGATGACGATCAGCTACACCTACAATGGCTTCGGCGATCCGAAGGGCTACGGCACGACCACAGTGAGCACCATCAACGGCTCCACCAGCACAGTGGTCCAGCAACAGGCCTGCACGACCAAGACGGTCAAGAACTTCAACAGCTTGCCCACCGGAGCGATCACCCAGACCGACAGCAGCGGTAAGCGATATGTGACGACCTGCGCCGATACCTTCTACCCCGCCAACGGCACGGGCGCGGTGATCGACGTCAGCCAGATGGATCAGCTCTATCTGGAGATGGACGTGCCCTCGGGCAATCCGAAGGTGCTGAAGTCGAACGATCCCTCGACCTCGAACCGGCTCTATATCGGCGACAGCGCCACCAACACGCCGGAGGTGGCGACCGGCCAGACCGTGAACATCTTCACCGCGGTGCCCTGCGGCCAGACAGGCTACCAGGCCTGGGAAGACGGCGGCAACCCGGTGCCGGCCGCCGTCAGCAACGCCGACTTCTTCTACACCACCACCGGCAAGTGCGATTTCAACCAGCGCCCGTCGGAAACCGTGCTGACGCAGTAGGGCGCGGCGCTCTACCTCCTTGTTTTTACGCAATTCCGGACGGAAAACCGCTCACACATTTCCTGGAATTGCTCTAAAGCGCGTCGCAATCTTTCAGATTCGCTCCATGCGCTTTAGGTTTTTGATTTTACGCATGTCTTTATCCCGAAACCGGTTCCACTTTCGGGAGACATGATTTAGGCGTTCCCGATCAGCACGCCCGCCCCGAACACCAGCGCGCCGCCCAGCACCACCTGAAAGGCGGCGCGCCAGAACGGCGTCTGCATGTAGCGGTTCTGGATGAAGGCGATCGCCCACAGCTCGAAGAACACCACAACCGCCGCGACGATGGTTGCCGTCCAGAAATAGGGGATGAGGTAAGGCAGCGCGTGGCCAAGCCCGCCCAGCGTCGTCATGATGCCGACGGTGAGGCCGCGCTTGAGCGGCGAACCGCGCCCCGACAGCTTGCCGTCGTCGGAGGCGACCTCGGTGAAACCCATCGAGATGCCGGCGCCGATCGAGGCGGCAAGGCCGACAAGGAACGTCTGGAATGTCGCATGCGTGGCGAAGGCGGCGGCGAAGATCGGCGCCAGCGTCGACACCGAGCCGTCCATCAGCCCGGCCAGCCCCGGCTGCACATAGGTGAGGATGAACTGGCGCTGCTCGGCGCTCGCTTCCTCTGCCTTGACCGCGCCCGGCACGTGCTGCTGTTCCAGTTCGTGCGCCGAGCTCTCATGGCCCTGCTCGGCCGCAGCCAGCCAGTCCAACAGCTTGCGCGTCGAGGCGTCGGTGGTGCGCTTGGCGGCCTCGACATAGAAGCGGTAGGCTTGCCGCTCCATATCCTCGGCCTGCCGGCGCACATGCTCGATGCCGAGCGGCCGCACCAGCCAGTCCGGCTTGCGCTCGTAATAGCCCTTCACATGCTCGCGCCGGATCAGCGGAATGCGGTCGCCGAAGCGCTTGCGGTGCAGCTCGATCAGCGAGTCGCGATGGCCGTCCTCCTCCTCGGCCATCGCCTCGAACACCTTCGCCGATTGCGGAAAGTCCTGCGCCAGGCCATCGGCATAGGCGCGGTAGATGCGCCCGTCATCCTCCTCGGAGGAGATCGCCAGCGCCAGGATCTCCTGCTCCGACAGCGATTCGAAGGAACGGCGGCCGAAGCCGAAAACACGGGAAAGCATGATGGGATCACTCTAGTTTAGAATAATTCTAAACTATGGTTTCAAGCGTCCAACGTCAATTGCGAAGACCGCGGGCCGCACGCGAAAATGGATGACAAGGCGTGACCGGACCGGCCCCTTCATTATTGCCGAATGTTCGCCTATATAGACGCAGCAGCCGAAATCGAAGGAGACCAACGCAATGACGGAGAAGAAGCCGCCGCACGCATTCGACGCCAAGCCGGTGCTCGATCTCATCGCCAGCATCGAGGCCGACCTGCAGCGCCTGAAGGGCCTGGTCGAGGAACAGCTCGAGAAATTCGATCCCGCCAACCCGCACAACAAGACTCCGGACGGCAAGCTGACCGAGGAGGGCGCCGAGTGCTGCTACCGCATGTTCGACGAAGGCAAGTCGCGCTACACGGTTTCCCAGCAGATGAAGATATCCTTCGCCGCCGCCACCCACCGCTTCAACACCTGGCGCAAGCTCGGCGGCAAGAAGCGGACGCCGACGCTGCTGGGGTGAGCGGGGCGCCGACAGGGCGCATTGTCGGCGGGACAGCGCCCCCC
>CCNC01000010.1 GCA_000824845.1 Mesorhizobium sp. ORS 3359
CGAGGGGGGAGATTGGCAGCTTGGGCGGCCCGCTCATGTCTGCGACCCGGGCGATAGGCGAAAGCCGGCGTGACATCTGATCTCCCCCTTGTGGGGGAGATGTCCGGCAGGACAGAGGGGGCGCGAAGGAACGCCAACTTCCAAAACTGCCAACCAAACCTTGTCTCCGTCACATTTTTTCGTTGGCGCGCCGCCTCGGTTTGCGTGCACCATGGATGCACTCAGATCACGAGGCCCGCCATGACCACCCTGCCCGGCATATCCGACATCCGCGCCGCCGCCGAGCGGCTTTCCGGGCTGATCGTCGAGACGCCGCTGATCGAATCGCCCGAGCTTAACAAGCGCCATGGCGGCCGCATCCTGTTCAAGCCGGAGACGCTGCAGCGCACCGGCTCCTTCAAGATCCGCGGCGCCTATAACAAATTGTCGACGCTGAGCGAGGAAGAGCGCGGGCGCGGCGTCGTCGCCTTCTCATCCGGCAACCATGCGCAAGGCGTGGCGGCGTCGGCTGCCCTGTTCGGCGTCAAGGCGGTGATCGCCATGCCGGCCGACGCGCCGGCGATGAAGATCGGCAATGTCCGCAGGATGGGCGCCGAGGTGGTGACGTTCGACCGTTTCAAGGAGGATCGCATGACGGTCGTGCGCCCCTATGTCGAACAAGGCATGGCGCTGGTGCCGCCCTTCGACGATCCGGCCATCATCGCCGGCCAGGGCACGATCGGGCTGGAGTTGATGCGGCAGGCCAAGGCGCTCGGCGTGGCGCTCGACGCCGTCGTCATCCCTTGCGGCGGCGGCGGCCTGTCGAGCGGCATTTCCGTCGCGGTCAAGGATGCCTCGCCGAACACGCAAGTCTGGGCGGTCGAGCCGGAGCATTTCGACGACACGCGCCGCTCGCTCGCCAAGGGCCAGCGGGTCGCGAACGCTCCCGGCCACAGCTCGATCTGCGACGCGCTGCTCACCGCCGAGCCCGGCGCGATCACCTTCGAGATCAACCGCAAAAATCTCGCCGGCGTCATCGCCGTCTCCGACAAGGCGGCGGCGCAGGCGATGCGCGACGCCATGGCCCATCTCAAGCTTGTGGTCGAGCCCGGCGGCTGCGTCGCCTTTGCCGCGCTCTCTTCCGGCGAGATCGATCTCGCGGGCAAAACTGTTGCCGTGGTGCTTTCCGGCGGCAATGTCGATTTCAGCACCTATGCGGAGATCATGGCGGCGGCGTAGGTGCCGCGGATCGCACGCAGGAAGCGCCGCGTTCCTTCGCTGTCCCGCCAGCCTTGCTTTTGTGCGCAAGGTCTTCCGTGATTTCAATCCAGCGTCCGCCTGAACCGCACCAGCGCGAACCCGGCAAACAGCACCACGAACACCGCCAGCCAGCCGATCTCCGTCGCCACCGCCGGCAGCTCGGCGCCCTTCAGCATGACCGCGCGGGTGATGCGCAGGAAATGCGTCAGCGGAAAGATCTCGCCAAGGCTCTGCGCCCAGCCCGGCATGCCGCGATAGGGGAACATGAAGCCGGAGAGCAGCAGCGACGGCAGGAAGAAGAAGAAGGTCAGCTGCATGGCCTGCATCTGCGAGCGGGCCATGGTCGAGATCGTATAGCCGAGCAGCACCAGCGAAAGCACGAAGACCAGCACCGAGGAGAGCAGCAGCGTCAGGCTGCCGACGAATGGGATGCCGAACAAAAGCTTCGCCGCCACCAGCACCACCACCACCTGCACCGCGCCGACCACCAGGTAAGGCAGCACCTTGCCCAGCATGATCTCCAGCGGGCTCGAGGGCATGGCCAGAAGGTTTTCCATCGTGCCGCGCTCGGTTTCCCGGGTCAGCGCCATCGCCGTCATCATCACCATGGTCATCTGCAGGATGACGCCGAGCAGGCCGGGCACGATGTTGTATTGCGACACGCCTTCCGGATTGTAGCGCCGGTGCACGACGACATCGAGCTGGCCGCGCGCCGCTTCCCTGGCCGCGTCCTGGGTGCCCTGGGCTCTGAGCAGCGCCTGGCCGGCAACGGTGCTGAGCGTGGAGATGGCGCCGCTGGCGACGGACGGGTCCGTCGCGTCGGCCTCGATCAGGATCTGCGGATTGTCGCCGCGCTCGACGCGGCGCGCGAAATCGGCGGGAATGGTGACGACGAAGGAGACGTCGCCGCGCGCCATCAGGAACTCGGCCTCCTCGGCACTTTGCGCCACATGGTCGAAGCGGTAGTAGCCGGTGGTCTGCAGCGCCGAGACCATCGCCCGCGTGTAGGGATCGCTGCTGGTCGCCACAAGCGCGGCCGGCAGGCTCTTCGGGTCGTTGTTGATCGCAAAGCCGAACAGCACGAGCTGCATCAGCGGCACGCCCAGCATCATGGCGAAGGTGATGCGGTCGCGCCGCATCTGGATGAACTCCTTGATGAGCAGCGCGCCCAGCCTGGCGAAGGAAAAGACAGCGTTCATGCCATATTGTCCTTCGAGCCGGACATGAACTGGATGAACACATCCTCGAGGCTGGTCTCGCCCGGCGTCACCGTCACGTCCATGTGCTCCTTCTCGACGTCGGCAAGCGCCTTTTCCAGCGCTGCCTTGTCGGAGCCGACGACGTGCAGCGTCGCGCCGAACGGCGCCACCTGGTCGACGCCCGGCCTGCCCTGCAGCGCCTGGGCGACCTGGTCGAGCCCCGGTCCATGCAGCACGAAGGTGGTCAGCCCGGCATTCCTCACCACCTCGTCGACCGTGCCGGTGGCAAGCATCTTGCCGTAGGAGATGTAGCTGATGCGGTGGCAGCGCTCGGCCTCGTCCATGTAATGGGTGGAGACGAGCACGGTGAGCCCGCCGCCGGCGAGGCGATGGATCTCGTCCCAGAACTCGCGCCGGGCCTTGGGATCGACGCCGGCCGTCGGTTCGTCGAGCAGAAGCAGCTTCGGCTTGTGCATGATGCAGGCCGCCAGCGCCAGCCGCTGCTTCCAGCCGCCGGAAAGCGTTCCGGCCAGCTGGTTGCGGCGGCTCGCCAGGCCGAGCTCTTCCAATGTCCTCGCGACATAGTGCTCGACCGGCTTCAGCTGGTAGAGCCGCGCCACGAATTCGAGGTTCTCGCCGATCGTCAGATCCTCGTAGAACGAGAATTTCTGCGTCATGTAGCCGACTTCGCGCTTGATCTTGAGCGCGTCGGTGCGGATGTCGAAGCCCAGCACCGTGCCGTCGCCCTCGTCGGGCGTGAGCAGTCCGCACATGATGCGGATGGTCGTCGTCTTGCCCGAACCGTTCGGCCCGAGGAAGCCGACGATCTCGCCTTCGGCGACCGTCATCGTCACATGGTCGACGACCGTCTTGTCACCGAAGCGCTTGACCAGGCCGCGGACGTCGATGGCGTTCATTGCCCCATATCCGCGAGATCGACATCGACGATCTGGCCGGGCTGCAGCGGTCCGGCGTCGCCCTCCGGCCGCGCCTCGACGAGATAGACCAGCTTCTGCCGGTTCTCGAGCGAGTAGATCACCGGCGGCGTGAATTCCGGATCGGGCGAGACATAGCTGACGCGCGCCTTCAGGCCCGCCCCGCAGCCGTCGCAATGGACATTGAGCTCGCTGCCGACCTTGACCGACGAGAACGCGCTTTCGGGCACATAGACGCTGAGCTTCACCGCGCCGTCCGGCAGCATCGATATCACCGGCGCGGTCGGCCCGGCCGTGTCGCCGGGATTGCGGATCACGTCGTTGACGCGTCCGGGCGAGGGCGCCGTCAGCACCCGCTTCGACAGCCGCCACTCAGCCTGCCGCAGGGCCGACTGCGCCTGCTTGACCTGGTTGTCGGCGGCCTTGATGGTTTCGGGGCGTGCCGGCAGGTTGCCGACGGCGAGATTGGCTTCCGCCTGGCCGACCTGCGCGTTGGCCGTCTCCAGCGAGGCCGAGGCGGTATCGTAGTCGGCCTGTGTGCCGGTGCCGCGCTTGTAGAGGTCGCTGGCGCGGTCATATTTGCGCTTGGCGTCGGCGGCCTGGGCTTTCGCCATGTCGACCTCGGCCTTCAGCACGGCGATTTCCTCGGGACGCTTGCCGACCTGCAGGTCGGCAAGCTGCGCCTGCGCCTGCGCGAGCGCGGCCTCGGCCTGCGCCACCTCGATTCTGGCATCGGCGTCCTCGAGCGTCGCCACCGCCGCGCCGGTCTCGACGCGGTCGCCGCGCCTCACCGTCACCGTCGCCACCTGGGCCACTTCGATCGGCGCCATCAGCACATATTCGCCTTCGACATAGCCGACGGCGAGGGGTGCCGCCGGCGCGCAGGCGCCGAACAGTTGGGCCGCAAGCGGCAACGAACAGAGAAAGCTCATGATTTGCCCTTCTTGGCGGCGGGCGCATCGCGCGCGGCCAGCATTGCCCTGAGATTGCCGGTCGTGACCGCCACCACCTTGGCGGCCTCTTTCTCGCCGATCTCGCGCCAGCCCATCCGGCGCATCACCGCTTCGCGGCCGATGCGGAAATAGAGGACCTGGCCGATCATGGTGAAAACGGTGAGCCGGGTTGCCTCGCTCTCGGCCGGCTCGCCGGTCGCCTGTTCCCAGATCTGGCACAGCCGCCGGTGCGTCGGCTCGAAAACGCCGGCATAGATGCGGTCGAGCGCCGCCGTCGGGTGCGACAGCTCGCGAAGTACGAATTGTACGATCTCGCCCGCCTGAGGACTGACGACGACGAAGCCCACCATCCGCTCCAGCGCGGCGAAGAGCTGTGCCCTCGCGGCTTCCGGGTTTGCCGGGGCGGTCGCCTGGGCGCCGCCCAGCGCCTGGCCGGCGATGCCCTGGATGGTTTCGACGATGAAGTCGGCGGCGGCGGCGCGCAGGCCTTCCTTGCCGCCGAAATGATAGGCGATCGAGCCGATATTGGCCTTGGCTTCCGCCGCGATCTGGCGCGTCGACGTGCCGTCGAACCCCTGCCGCCCGAACAGCTTGAGCGCCGCGTGCATCAGCGCCGCGCGCGTCTGCTCGGCGGTGGTGGCCTCGCGCTGCCGCCTTTTCGCGCTTGATTGCTTTTCCATGTCCTGGTTTTTAATCAATCGATTGATTAAAGTCAAATTTGGCTTTTGAGTCCGCTTGCGTTCCCGGTCCCCACAGGCTTTAGTGCGCGGCCATGGGCAAGGAAGTCGAGCGAAAATTCCTGGTCTCCAGTTCAGCCTGGCGCGACGAGGTCGAGGCGGAGATCCGCATTCGCCAGTTCTATGTCGCTGCCCAGCCCGGCCGCACCGTGCGCGTGCGCATTTCGGACGGGTGCTCCGCCAAGCTGACGTTGAAGTTCGGCGTCAGGGCGCGCGAACGCGACGAATTCGAATATTCGATCCCGCTTGCCGAGGCCGAGGAATTGATGGCCTTTGCCATCGGACGTGTCATCGAGAAGACACGCCACCATGTTAGACACCGCGGCTATCTCTATGAAGTCGATGTTTTCGGCGGCAAGCTCGCGGGGTTGGTGATCGCGGAGCTGGAGACGCCGGAGGACGTGTCTGACGAAATGCTGCCCGACTGGCTCGGTCGCGAGGTCACCGGCGAGTCGAGGTTCTACAACGCGTCGCTGGCCCTCGGGGGGATACCGGAGATCGCCGCATGAGCTTCCGCATCGATCCGCGCTTGCCGCTGACCGGCGAGGTCAGGCGCATATTGGCCGACGAGATCGGCAGGGCCATCAGCCATCTCGAGACGGCGCGCGAGAAGCCGGAGCAGGGGCTGCACAAATGCCGCAAGCGGCTGAAGAGCGTGCGCGCCTTGCTGCGCCTGGTTCGTTCCGGGGACGAACCGTTCTGCCAGACCGAGAACGAATGCTACAAACAGGTCTCGGCACTGCTCGCCGGCCCGCGTGAGGCGACGGCGCTCATCGAGACCGTCGATCGTCTCGCCGATGCCTTTCCGGAACAATCGGCAGGCGGCGGTCTCGAGCCCGTGCGCGAACGGCTGGTGCTGCGCCAGCACGAGCTCCATGCCGGTCCCGGCCTCGACGCAGCCATCAATGCGGCGATAGCCGCGTGCCGGGAGGGGCTGGAGCGCATCGACCGGCTGGCGCTGCCCGACCAGCCGGAACAGGCCGCCGATATCCTGGCCGACGGCGCCCGCGCCACCTTGCGAGGGGCGAAGAAGGCGCTGGACAAGGCGGAGGCGCGCGGCGAGGACGAGGATTTTCACAACCTGCGCAAGGCGGCTAAGACCCATTCCATGCATCTGTCGCTGCTTGGCCGCCTGTGGCCGACGCCGATCAAGGCGCGCCGCAAGGCGGTCGACAGGCTCGGCGAACAGCTCGGCGAATTGCACGATATCTTCGTCATCCGTGCTCTGCTCGACGCCGAGGGCGAGCCGCTCGGCCCCGCCGACGAGACAAAGCTTCTGCGCAAGCTCTTGAAGCGCTCCGAGAAGAGCCTGACCAAGGCCTGCCTCGCCGATGCCGCCGAGCTTTTCGGCGACAGCCCGAAACGCTCGGCCAAAAGGCTCGCCCGCAAGGCGCGCGACGACCTTGCGCCGCAGGAAGAGGCGAAAGCGGCCTGATCACGGCGCTCTTGCACGTGATGGCTTTCGGCCTGGGTCAGGACATGCCCTACGGCGGGACTACTGCTATCCGGCCGAGGCGCAGGCGTCTCGCATGGCGGCCTGTATCACGCTGAAACCACAACAGCGCCTTGGTCCTCGGCTCTGTGCTCGACCCAGACATGGACCGGTTCGTCCCGGCCGCGGACGCTGACTAGCCCATGATCGCTCGCATTCAACTGTGCCGTGGGCGATTCCGCCCTTGCGGCCTCTATCAGTCGTGACCCAAAGCAGATATTCGCCTGAAGCTCGCGGCACAGCGACTGCAAACGGCTGGCGACATTGACGGTGTCGCCAACCACCGCGAAGGACAGATTGCGCTCGCTGCCGACCGCGCCGATGACGACCGCGCCATAGTGTGCACCGATGCGGATGTCCAGCGACGGGTACCCTCTGGACACACGCTGCACATTCCAGGCGTCGACAGCCGCGACCATCGCTTCAGCGCACTTGATGGCCCGGGTCGCGTCGTCATGGCTGGTTTGCGGAACCCCGAATGTGGCCATGATGCAATCGCCGATATAGTTATCGACGGTGCCCTGGTGATCGAAAACGACCTGCTCCATGCGGCGGTGGAACTGACGCAGAAGTTCGAACACTGCTTCGGCCGGATTATTCTCGGAATAGTTTGTGAAGCCGACGATATCGGCGAACAGCACCGCGATATCCTGCCGGCGGACCGGGCCGAAGGGCTCGTCATCCGCGGCGAGCTGGTCGACCACATTGGGCGAAAAATGCCGGGCGAGATTGGCCCGGGCGCGCTCCGCCTTGACATAGTCTTCCGACAGCCGCCGGGAACGGGAGACGACGAGCGCCATGATCGCGCCGATGATCAGCACAACCAACACGTTGGTCGCCTGCGCGAATGTATCGACGAAATTGGGGTTGAGATAGAGGTTTAGTCGCTCTGTCATCGGCAGCGAATAGAGGTTCGTCGCCGGAATGACGGTTCCCAGATGAAAAACTACCCATCCCACCCCGATTGCCCATGTCAAAGCCGCGAGCGCGCCGAGATAGAGCGCCAATCGGGGCGAAAGAGTCAGCGCGCCAAGGCATACGAAAATCAACAGGAATTTGAAGCTGCCCTCGCGCAGTTGCATCGCAGCCGGCGTGACCTCCGGGGAAAACGGGTTGGGCATTACCAGCAGAACGGTCAACAGAACGATGTCCAGCGTGCCGACGAGGTAACCGATCCACCATGGCGCTGTCGGGCGGCGTGCAAAGAGAAACTGGATCAGGCCGACGAGCTGGAACAGCACGAGGCCCGCCAGCACGAAGAGCAGGGCGGCATCCCAGCGGCTGATCAATGAAAAAAAGCAGGAGATCACGGCGAGCGATGCGGTACGCGCCCAGAACTGCAATCCAGCACCTTGCCGTTCTGCGCGCTCCCGCAATTTTTGCAGGCGCGAATGGCGGCGAAGCTCAAGTGTTGGCGCGGTCGGCATTGGATCACTTCGATTTCGCATTCGGCAAACCCGCCCACCACTGTCCGGCAAATCAGTGCGCGAATTCTATCATGAATGTTGATGCCGGATTTCTATTCTATCCCGAGGCGTCCTACGGGCTCGGTCGGCGTCGCTGGCGGGAAGCCGACGGCGAGGATGGCGGCAGTCCGCGCCGATGGAGCGGCGCGCGACAAGCTCGATCGCCAGATGCAATCCTGCTCAAGATGATTGGTCAGCCGGCAAGGGGCGGCGTCCCTTTGCAGGAGGAGCGGCCTGGGCACCCGCATCACGCGGATGCGGGGCGATCGGCATGATCGCCGGAAAGGGCGTTGCGCCGAAGGCGAAGGTCCATTTGTAGCCGATGAGCTGGTCCTCCGGCGTGGTGTGCTGGTCGTGATGGGCAAGCAGCCGGGCGCGTTCCGCGAGCTCGTCGGCCCCGCGGCGCAGCATCTCGGCCGTTTCCGGCCGCATGCGCCGAGAAAAGCTGATGAAGGTCGCGCCCTGTTCCATGTGGCCGAGCGCCCAGCCGACAAAATTCTTGTTGGTCATCTCGAAATGCGGCTTCAGCGGCCCTTCGAAGTCCCACTGGATCGGGGTGTCGACGAGCAGCCTTGCCGACAGACCGCGTCCCAGCGCAACCAGCCCGAGCTCCTCGAGGTCGCGCAGATAGAGGAACATCGAAGCCTCGCTCAAGCCCTGCGAGCGCATGATGCCTTCGGGCGTGAATTTCTCCGACAGCATGATGAAGACGAAGAGCAGCGCCGGTCGCGCCGCCAGCCTGCGCTCGATCTCCGGCGAAACGCGGTTGGCCGGACCCGGCCCGCGATTCATCGCGCCGAGCACATTCTCCAGCTCGACGTCCGCCGCGGCGCAGATCTCCATCAGCCGGTCGAGCTTGCAGTTCCTCTCATGGAAGATGCGCTTCACCGTCGGCTCGGAAATGCCCATGCGCTCCGCAAGCGTCCGGTAGGTCAGGCCCTTGGCCTTCAGCGTCCGTTTCAGCGCCTCGAAGATCAGGCCGTTCATGGAATGCGCCTCATTCGTGCGATTTCGTATCGATCCTCGATACTAGCGTCTATCCATCTTTCCGAAAAGTATCGAAAAATTTAGCTCTCCCCCGTCACCACAGGAGAGCACTCATGAACATCCTCATTGCTTCGACCGTCATCGCCGTCGCAGGCATCGCGGCGGCTCCGGCTGTGCAGGCCGGCGAGATCTGGCGGACATCCGGCTTCGAGCAGCCGGAATCCGCGCTTGCCGACGCCGCCCACAACCGCATCGTCGTCTCCAACATCGTCGGCAATCCCGGCGCGGCGGACGGCAATGGCTATTTGTCGCTTCTGTCGATGGACGGCAAGGTCATCGCCCGCCACTGGGTCGACGGCATGGATGCGCCCAAGGGCATGGCGATTTCCGGAGGCAGGCTCTACGCCGCCGACATCACCAAGGTGCGCGTCGTCGATTTCGCCAGCGGCAGGCTGGTCGAGACCATCGACGTGCCGGGCTCTGTCTTCCTCAACGATATGACGCAGGACGGCGCGGGCAAGGTCTATGTCAGCGACATGCTGGCCGACACCATCTACCGCATCGACGGCGACAAGCCGGAGCTGTTCGTCAAGGATGCGCTGCTGGCCTCGCCCAATGGCGTGTTCGCCGATGGCGACAGGCTGATCGTCGCCTCCTGGGGCAAGGGCATCAACAAGACCGATTTCAGCACCGCCGAGCCCGGCGGCCTGCTGTCGGTCGACCTCGCCACGAAGAGGATCACGCCGCTGCCGGGCGCTCAAGAATTCACCGACCTCGACGGTGTCATCGCCATGGGCGAGACCATCTACGCCACCGCCTACATGACCGGCAGGCTTTACAGCTACAAGCCCGGCGGCAAGCCGGAAGCGGTAATGCAGTTCAAGCCGGGCAGCGCCGACATCGGCACGGACGGCAAGGGGACCATCTATGTGCCGCTGATGGGCGAGGGCGAGGTCGCGGCGCTCGGTATCGACTGAGGCCTCGTGGCGGAAACGACGCCGATCGGGGTTGGACCGGCCATATCGGCGGCGCTGCCATCTGGTTGCGCTCTCGGCTCCGGGATATCCGGCTGCCATGAGCCAAGCCGTGAAGACATCCAGCCTGAACGGCGCCGTTTCGCCGACGATCCCGGTGCTCGTATGCGCGCTGGCGATCTTTCTTTTGTCCGGCATGGATGCGGCAATGAAATCCCTGGTCATCGCGGTCGGTGTCTACAACACGCTGCTGTGGCGCAGCGTGGTTGCCACCTTGATCGCGGGTGCGGCATGGTCGGCGGGGCCGCGCTCGAAGCCGCGCCTTCCGGTGCTGGGCCTGCATGCGTTGCGCGCCGCGATTGTCGGCGTCGTCCTGGTCTCGTTCTTCTGGGGACTCGCCAGGCTGCCGCTCGCCGAGGCGATCGGGCTGAGCTTCGTCGCGCCGCTGTTTGCGCTCTTCCTCGCAGCGCTGCTGCTGGGCGAGAGCATAAGGCGGCAGGCGGTCTGGGCGTCGCTGGCCGGCATCGCCGGTGTCGCCATCATCCTGTCCGGGCAGTTCGGGCGGGAAAGCTACTCGCAAGATGCCCTGCTTGGCACAGCCGCGGTGCTCGTATCGACGGTGTTCTACGGCTACAATCTGGTCCTCGCCCGGCAGCAGGCTCTATTGGCCAAGCCGGTCGAGATCATGCTGTTTCAAAACCTCTTCGTTGGGATCATCCTTGGTTGCGCAGCACCTTGGTTCGCGGTTGCGCTGCCGCGCGATCTCTGGCTGCCCCTGGCCGGGGTGGCGCTGCTGTCGCTCACCGGGCAATTCCTGATGAGCTGGTCCTACGCCCGTGCCGAAGCGCAATATCTGATCCCGACCGAATACTCGGCCTTCATCTGGGCGATCACGCTTGGCTGGTTCTTCTTCGGCGAGAAGCTGGCCTGGACCACGCTGGCCGGCGCATGCCTCATCGTCGCCGGCTGCCTGATCGCCGCGCGCGCCAATCCGAAGCTTGCCGAGCCGATCGAAGCCGCGATGTGAGGCGGTCTTACAGGCCGGCGGCTTAACCTTGCGGGTTCTGCGCCGCGGCGGCCTTGAGGCGCACGCCCCTGCCGCCGCGCTCGCTGGCCTGCTTCTCGCCAATCAGCTCCACCCCGACCTCGTCGAGCGCCTGGATGACCTTCATCAGCGTGTCGACCACGCCCCTGACCACGCCCTCGCTCGCTTCCATCCGCTGGATCGTCGGCAGCGAGACCCCGGCACGCTCGGCGAGCGTCTTCTGGTCGATGCCGGTCAACGCCCGCGCGGCGCGCATCTGTGCGGCAGTGATCATCGGCCGGAACCTGTTTCTAAAAATATGAAAGATGTATATTTTAAAGATTACAATGTCTCAAGCATCATTTTGAATGCCTCAGCCATCGATATCGCTGTCGGCCACCACTTTGCGCCGCTGCAGCAAGCGTGCCGCGAGCCAGCACAGCATGGCCCAGGCGAAGCCCGCGCACCAGCCGGCAAGCACGTCGGACGGCCAATGCACGCCGAGATAGACGCGGCTGGTGCCGACCAGCACGGTGATCAGCACGGCAAGGCAAAGCACGAAGATTTTCGTCCGGCGATCCGGAAGGAAGCGCGCCGCCAAAGAGCCAAGCGTCAGATAGGTCACCGCCGACAGCATGGCGTGGCCGCTTGGAAAGGACAGCGACGTTTCGGTGGCAAGGTGCGAGACGAGGTCGGGCCGGGGCCGGTCGACTTCGTGCTTGAGCAAGGTGGAAAGCACTTGCCCGCCTGCCACCGCCGCGAACACGAACAGTGCGGTCGAAGGCCTGCGGATCAACATGAGATAGACGATCGTCGCGGTCGTGATCAGCACCAGCACGACGGTGCTGCCGAGCGCGGTGATGTCGCGCATCGCGCCCTGCAGCCAAAGCGGACCGATCGGGCTGTCCGGCTGCCCGGCATGGCGGAAGGCAAGGAGGATCTCCGTGTCGAAGGCGTGCGGCGTCGTCGCCCGCGCCACCTCCATCAGTTCTTCGAAACCCCACAGCCCGCCGGCGATGATCAGTCCGGCCAGCAGCAGGGGGAATTCGATCTTGGCAAGCAGCGCTCCGACGGATGGCTTCATGAGAGGCTCGAGGGTTAGAGCTTCTGCATATAGGGCCCGAGCGTGATCAGGGCGACGGCGGCGATCGCCAGCACCATGCCAGTCGCCTGGAAAGCATTGAGCCGTTCGCCGAAAAAGGCGATCGCCACGACATTGACCGCGACAAGCTGGATCACTGCCGACAGGCTGAACGCCACCGACATGCCGAACTCGCGCACCAGCCTCAGCATGATCAGGTTGCCGGCGGTATAGAGCGCCAGCGTCACAAGGAGCTTGGCCAGGCTCGGCGCCAACCCCCATTGCTTGGCCGCCATCGCCGCCAGTAGGAACATCACGGTCGAAATACCGAGCTGCGCCAGTCCCCAGAAACTCACTTTCGCCATCCCCTTTTTCAAGCGTCGTCGCCGCGCCGGCCGCAGCCCTTGTTTCCGAAGCGGGCGAAGCCGTCAAGCTGGGCGCGGTCGATCCCACGTGCGCGTCAGGGATTGAAGCTGGCCCAGCCGCTGCTCAGCCAGCAAACCAATCTTGCGGTTTGATCACGGCGATGTCACGAAAATGTGATCGGCACGCTTTAGGGGTCGAAAGGTCACCCCCAGCCACCTCAAGAAAGCCAGAGGAACACCATGACCGCGACCCCTGAGACCCGCTTCCGCACCAGCCAGCTAGAGGAGAATGACGGTCCGCCCGTCAACCCGACCGATAACCGCACCATGGGCGAGATCATCGCCGCGCGCTTCTCGCGCCGCGGGTTCCTCATGGGCTCGCTGGCCGTCTCTGCCATCGCCGCCACCGTCAGCCCGCTGGCGCTCGTCGCGGCCGACGAGGCGCGCGCGGCGGAAGGCTCCGCTTTCAAATTCGACGAGCTCGAAGCCGGCATCGACGACAAGCACCATGTGGCGCCCGGCTATGACGCCGACGTGCTGCTGCGCTGGGGCGATCCGCTGTTTGCCGATTCGCCGGACTTCGATCCGCTGAAGCAGTCGGCGGAGGCTCAGGCAAAACAGTTCGGCTACAACAACGACTATGTCGGCTATATCCCGATCGACGGCTCGGCGGAGCACGGGCTACTGGTCGTCAACCACGAATACACCAACCCGCATCTGATGTTCCCCGGCATCGTTTCGATCGTCGAGAAGGACGGCAAGAAGGCCGCCGAGGTCGCACCGCTGTCGAAGGAGCAGGTCGATGTCGAGATGGCGGCGCATGGCGGCACCATCGTCGAGATCCGCAAGCAAGGCGGCAAGTGGCAGGTGGTGCGCGACGGCAAGCTCAACCGCCGCATCATGTCGACCACCGAGATGGCGCTGTCCGGCCCGGTCGCCGGCCACGACCGCGTCAAGACCAATGCCGACGCCTCCGGCACCAAGGTCATCGGCACGCTCAACAATTGCGCCGGCGGCGTCACGCCCTGGGGCACCTATGTGATGGCCGAGGAGAACATCCACGGCTATTTCTCCGGCGAATTGCCGGAAGGCCACAAGGAAGCCGCCAACTACAAGCGCCTCGGCATTCCGGAAGGCGCCTATGACTGGGGCGCGCATTACGACCGCTTCAACCTCGCCAAGGAGCCGAACGAGCCGAACCGTTTCGGCTGGATTGTCGAGGTCGACGTCAACGATCCGGCTTCGGTGCCGAGGAAGCGCACCGCCATGGGCCGCTTCAAGCATGAGGGCGCGGAGTCGATCGTCGCTAGGGACGGCCGCGTCGTCTTCTATCTCGGCGACGACGAGCGCTTCGACTATGTCTACAAATTCGTCACCGCCGGTACGTTCAACCCCAATGACCGCGCCGCCAACATGAACCTGCTCGACGACGGCACGCTCTATGTAGCGAGGTTCGCCGAGGACGGTTCGGTGGAATGGATGCCGATCGTCTTTGGGCAAGGCCCGCTGACGGCGCAGAACGGCTTTGCGTCCCAGGCCGACGTTCTCATCGAGACGCGGCGCGCCGCAGACCTGCTCGGCGCCACCAAGATGGACCGGCCGGAGGACATCCAGCCAAATGCCGGCAACGGCAAGGTCTATGTCATGCTGACCAACAATTCCAAGCGCAAGGCCGAGCAGGTCGACGCCGCCAATCCGCGTGCTGCCAACGCCTTCGGCCACATCATCGAGATCGTCGAGGAGGGCGGCGACTTCGCCGCCATCAAGGGCAAGTGGGAAGTGCTGCTCAAATGCGGCGATCCGTCCGTCGCGGATGTCGGCGCCACCTTCTCGACCGCGACAACCGCGCATGGCTGGTTCGGCATGCCGGACAATTGCGCCGTCGATTCCGCCGGGCGCCTGTGGGTCGCCACCGACGGCCAGGGCCCGAAGGCCACCGGCCGCACCGACGGCCTGTGGGCGGTCGACACGGAAGGAGCGGCGCGGGCGACCTCAAAACTGTTCTTCCGCGTGCCGATCGGCGCCGAGATGTGCGGCCCGCTCTTCGCGCCCGACGACCGGACCGCTTTCGTCGCCGTCCAGCATCCGGGCGACGGCGGCGAGGACTGGGAAGGCTTTGGCCGCCCGTCCTATTACGAGGATCCGTCGACCCGCTGGCCGGACTTCAAGCCGGACATGCCGGTGCGGCCGTCCGTCGTTGCGATCACAAAGCAGGGCGGCGGCAAGATCGCGGTGTGAGGACAGTATCTCTCTGTTTTTATGCAATTCCGGACGGAAAACCGCTCACACTTTTCCCGGAATTGCTCTAGGCGCCCGACATGGCGGGGCTCGGCAGGATCCGAGCCCCTATTTTGGTTGAAGTCGATCAAGCCACAGGAAAGATTGATCTTTTATATGTGGTGCCCTAGCTCCTCGCCAGGAGATCGCCATGCCGAAGTCCATTTATGACCGTGGCCTGCTGAAACCCGCCCAGGTCGCCACCTTGCAACGCGTCTTCGATGAAGCCTGCCGAAGTCGCGAGGCGCATCCCGAATCGGCCGAGGCGCGGGAGATCGCGCTGACTGTGCTCGCGCTCTACAATGCCGGCATGGTCGATGAAGAGATGCTGATGGAGACGGTTTGCTTCCGTCGGCCGAAGTCGAAAACCGCCTGATCCAGACAGCCGCTATCCCGCCCGCTGAACCACCGCGATGTTCATCGCGCTGCGCAGCCGGAAGCCGATCGACTCGTAGAGCTTTATCGCCGCTGTATTGTTGGCAAAGGCATGCAGATAGGGAACCTCGCCGCGCGCCATGATGCGGTTGGCCACAAACAGCGACAACAGCCGGGCGAGGCCGCTGCCGCGGAAATCCGGATGCGAGCACACGCCGCTGAGTTCCGAATAGCCGGGCTGCTTCATGCGCTCGCCGGCCATGGCGGCCAGCCTGCCGTCGATCTTCACGCCCCAGAATTCGCCGAGGCTCAAGGCTTCCAGCGTGAACGGGCCAGGCTTCGTCAACGAGGCGAGCGAGAGCATCTCGGCGGCATCCTGTCGCGTCAGTTTCTCGATCCGGGGGTCGGCGACCGTCTGCAAGGCTTGCTCGGCAATCATCTGCACGGCATCAGCAGTCATCGTCGCGACAAGCCCCAGTGGCAGGACGATGGTCTCGGCCTGAGCCAGGATGACGGTTTCGCCGGCGGGAACAAGCCTTCCGAGCGCGTGCAGGCTTTCCGGATCGTCCGTCGCGGTGGCGGCGAACGGGATGATCGATGGCCGGTACCGGCGCGCGAGATCGTCACCCTCGGCGAAAGGCCTTTGTCGCGTTTCGAGCGCGCTCCACACAGGGCGATCGAGCATGTGCTTCATGTCGTGGCGATCCTTTCGGCGCGACGGTGGAGCGGCGTCTCGGCCAGCCGGTCCTCGATCGCGGCAAGCTGGCCGAGCAGCGGCCCGGAAAGATCGGCGCATAGGTCCGCGACGGCATTCTCGATGCTCGGCCAGATGTCCTGTTTCGCCCGGTCGACCAGCCGCCTGCCGTTGCCGGTCAGCGAAACGATCCTGCGCCGCTGGTCGTCATCCGCAGGATTGACCTCGACCAGCCCCAACTCGGCCAGCAGCGCCACGCTTCGCGTCACGCCCGGCTGCGCGACGCCCAGCGATTGCGCCAGCTCACCGACCGGCAGCGGCCCCAGCCGGTCGAGCGCGGCGAGCAGCGGGTACTGGCTCGACTGGATGCGCATGTCGAGACGGTCGAGCATGCGCTGTGTGTCGGCTTGCAACTGCTCGCCCATACGCTTCATCCGGCTGCCGAGACAGAGAAAGCCGAGAGATCGCAGAATGTCTTCCATAGCGCGCTCGCCAAATATCGATAACGTGATATATAACATTGCATGGAAAAATCAAGCCGGTGCTCGCAGGCACGTTTCCCGCGGCGGGTAGCCGATGCCGGAGGCTTTCGGACGTTTGCCCTTCATTCGCCGTCAATTGCATCCTATATCGCTGACGCGACGTGGCCGGCAGCGGTCGCCAGCGATTCGCGACCTGAGGGGGCAGGTCATCACTTCTTGGCACGCGGAGCTCATGGCGCCCCTGCGCATCTATTTCGATCGGCTTCTCGACGCCGTGGCACCCAAGGTTCCGCGGCGCGAATTGAGCTATGAGGAGCGCCTGGCGCTGGTGCGCCGCCACGGCGATTTCTCGCTCGCCTATTCCACGGCCGTGCAGCAGAAGCTGTCCTATTTCGGCGACGGCGACGGCTACATCGCCTTCGGCACCAAGATGAGCCGTCATTTCGCGCTGGGCGATCCGGTGGCCGACCCGGCGGACCGCCCGGCCTACATCAAGCGCTTTGTGGAGGCGGCCGGCGGCCCCTGGTTCGTGCAGATCGGCGCCGACACGGCCAAGGTGCTCGCTGGTCTCGGCTACCAGATCAACCGGCTCGGCATCGACACCAGGCTGCTATTGCCGGCGCATGATTTTTCCGGCAAGCGCAACGAGACGGTGCGCTATTCCGAGCGCTGGCTGGCGAAGAAGGGTTTTGTCCTCGCCGAGGGCACGGGCGACATGCTGCAGGAAGAGATCAAGCAGCTTTCCGCCGACTGGCGCAAAAGGCGCATCATCAAGCGCTGGGAGATGGGCTTCCTCAACCGCCGCTTCTCCGAGGAGCTCGGCGCCGGCATGCGCCGCTTCCTCCTGCACAGCCCCGAAGGCCGGCTTCTCGCCATCCTGGATTTCGACCCGCTGTTTCGCGACGGCAGGGTGATCGGCTACACCACCGCCTTCAAGCGCAAGCAGACCGACGCCACGCCGCATGCCGAGGTTGGCCTGACCAAATTCGCCGTCGACCGCTTCCGCGAGGAAGGTATCTCGCAGGTGACGCTCGGCCTTTCGCCGCTGCTCGACATCGAGCCCAGCGGCTTCGCCGAATCGGATTTCTGGCGCAACGCCTTCCAGCGCGCCTACAACTCGCCCTGGGTCAACCGCTCGCGCTTCAACCTGCAGGGCCAGGCGGCCTTCAAGCGCCGCTTCCACGGTATCGAGGAACCGACCTATATCGCGTTCCGCAAAGGGACCTTCGTCGAGATGCTGGGCCTGCTGCGCCTGACCAAGGCGATCTGAGGCGGGCGTTTTCCTCGCCCGCGAAGCGGGGAAGGGAGCTCCGTCAGTTCCTCAGCCGATATCCGGTCTTGAAGATCCACGCCACGATGGCGATGCAGATGGCCAAAAACACCAGCGTCATGCCGAGGCTGACGCCGACGGAAACGTCGGCTTTGCCGTAAAAACTCCAGCGAAAGCCGCTGATCAGGTAGACGACCGGGTTGAAAAGCGTGATCGTCTTCCAGATGCCGGGAAGCATGTGGATGGAATAGAAGCTGCCGCCGAGGAAGGTGAGCGGCGTGACGATCAGAAGCGGCACCAGCTGCAGCTGCTCGAAGGTTTTCGCCCAGATGCCGATGATGAAGCCGAACAGGCTGAAGGTCACCGCCGTCAGCACCAGGAAGGCGATCATCCAGAACGGATGCTCGATCCTGAGCGGCACGAACAGCGCGGCGGTGGCGAGGATGATCAGGCCGAGCATGATCGATTTTGTCGCCGCGCCCCCGACATAGGCGATGATGATCTCCAGGTACGACACCGGCGCCGACAAAAGCTCATAGATCGAGCCGACGAATTTCGGGAAATAGATGGCGAAAGAGGCGTTGGAGATCGACTGCGTCAAGAGCGACAGCATCATCAGGCCCGGCACGATGAAGGCGCCATAGGCGATGCCGTCGATCTCGTTGATGCGCGAGCCGATGGCCGAGCCGAAGACGACGAAATAGAGCGATGTCGAGATGACCGGCGAGATGATGCTCTGCAGCACCGTGCGGAAGGCGCGCGCCATCTCCACCCTGTAGATCGCCCATACGGCGCGCAGATTCATGGCTCTTGCCTCAGAAGACTGACGAAGATCTCTTCGAGCGAGCTGTTCTTGGTGTCGAGATCGCGGAACTGGACGCCGGCCGTCTCGAGGTCGCGGATCAGCGAGGCGACGCCCGGCCGGTCGCTCTGGTTGTCATAGGTGTAGGTGAGCTGGTTGCCGTCGCCCGACAGCTCCAGCGCATAGCGCGACAGGCTCTCCGGCAGGGCCGCAAGCGGCGCGCGCAGCTCCAGCCGCATCTGCTTGCGGCCGAGCTTGCGCATCAGCTCGGCCTTGCCCTCGACCAGGATGATCTCGCCCTTGTTGATGACGCCAACGCGGTCGGCCATCGCCTCGGCTTCCTCGATGTAATGCGTGGTGAGGATGATGGTGACGCCGTCCTCGCGCAGGCGCCTGACCATCGCCCACATGTCCTGGCGCAGCTCGACGTCGACGCCGGCCGTTGGCTCGTCGAGGAAAAGCACGCGTGGCTCGTGCGACAGCGCCTTGGCGATCATCAGCCGGCGCTTCATGCCGCCCGACAGCGTGATCGCCTTGGAATCCTTCTTCTCCCAGAGCGACAGGTCGCGCAGCACCTTCTCGACGAAGTCCTTGTTGGGCGGCTTGCCGAACAGGCCGCGGCTATAGTTCACCGTCGCCGAGACCGTCTCGAAGGCGTCGATGGTGAGTTCCTGCGGCACCAGCCCGATCAGGCTGCGCGCCGCGCGATAGTCCCGGCTGATGTCGTGGCCGTCGACCGTGACGCTGCCCGACGAGCGGTTGACGATCCCGCAGACGATCGAGATCAGCGTCGTCTTGCCGGCGCCGTTCGGCCCGAGCAGCGCGAAGATCTCGCCGCGCTCGATGTCGAGATTGATTTCCTTCAATGCCTTGAAGCCGGTGGCATAGGTTTTCGTGACACCGGAGATCGAGATGATGGATGACATGCTGAAAACGGCCGGCTGGAAATTGTGACCTGATATAGGTCGGTTGCCGTTTTATGCAAACCGGCAATCGATGCCCCTCCTGACAGCTCTGGACAGTCGCATCGCAGCCGATGGTCCTGCCCGACCAGTTCGGGTCCCGGCGGCTGGAGAGCCGGCGCTGGCGGCAGCTTCTTGCGTTTTCCTGGTGGCTCACGCCAACGACGTCGCAGGGCATGGAGATTTTCGGCGCAGGGTCGCCAGGGGCGGCTGAGCAAAGATCGCAGCGATCAGGGAGGCGACGATCTGGCAGCCAGCGCGCCACAGCAGCGGGCGCTCCTCGCTCAAGGAGGAGCGCGGGAGATCAGCCGGCACCTCACCTTTCGCCAATCTCCTAACGGTCGCTATTGTAGGGCTGCCCATCCTCCCAGCTTGACGCCCTTCGCTCCCGCGCCCTAAGCCTGGTCTCCACCCCCAACAGGAGACCCCACCCAAATGGCAGGCACGGTCGAAGGCGAGAAGATCGACGTTTCCTTCAGCGGCAAGCGCTGCATCCATTCGCGCAATTGCGTGCTCGGCAACCCGCATGTCTTCGTGCCCAACGCGCCGGGCGAGTGGATCCATCCCGATGCCGCGAGCGTGGAACGGGTGGTGGCGCTGGCGGAGAACTGCCCGTCGGGCGCCGTCACCTACAAGCGCAAGGATGGCGGGCCGCAGGAGAAGCCGCCGGTGGTCAACACGGTGCGCATCCGCGAGAACGGCCCGCTGGCGGTGCACGCCGAGATCGTGCTCGGCGACGACACCTTCTTGCGCGCCACGCTCTGCCGCTGCGGCGCCTCGCAGAACAAGCCGTTCTGCGACAACAGCCACATCAAGGCCGGCTTCACCGCCACCGGCGAGCCGCCGCTGAAGGAAGCGCAGATCCTGGACGTGAGGAATGGCCCGCTGACCGTAACCCCGACCAGCAACGGCCCACTGAAGGTCGAAGGCAATGCCGAGATCGTCACCGGCACCGGCCATACGATCGCCCGCACGACCAAGGTGTTCCTCTGCCGCTGCGGCCATTCGGCCAACAAGCCGTTTTGTGACGGGAGTCATAAAAGGATGGGGTTTGAGGGGTAATCACGGAGGCTGGCCCTCGTGCCGACGTCTCAATGAGCCCCCGACGCCTTGGCCCATCCCTCCAACCTTTATCCGACAGCCCGTATCGGCTAAGGGCTTCGCGACCAAGCCCTCGACCCCGGACTGCCCGCAAAAATGACTGCCAAGCCTCACCCCCTCTTCCTCGGCATCGACACCGGCGGCACCTACACCGATGCGGTGCTGTGGTCGGACGAAGGTGGACCGAAAGGCAAGGTTCTGGCCAAGGCCAAATCGCTGACCACGCGTCACGATCTCGCCGTCGGCATTTCCGGCGCGGTCGATGCGGTGCTTCAGCAATCCGCCACCGATCCGGCCGCGATAAAACTCGTCTCGATGTCCACGACACTCGCCACCAACGCGCTGGTCGAGGGCCAGGGCGGGCGCGTGGCGCTGGTGATGATCGGCTTTTCCGAGGCCGACCTTGCCCGCGACGGGTTGAAGACGGCGCTGGGCACCGATCCGGTGGTGTTCTGCCCGGGCGGCCATGACGTGCACGGCAATGCGGCAAAGCTCGACCTGTCCGGCCTCGAGGCGGCGCTGCCGGAGCTTGGCGGCTCGGTGTCGGGCTTCGCCGTCTGCGCCTATTTCGCCACCCGCAATCCGGCGCATGAGCTTGCGGCCCGCGATCTGATCCGCGAGAAGACCGGCCTGCCGGTCACAGCTAGCCATGAATTGTCGGCCAAGCTCGGCGGCCCGCGCCGCGCGCTCACCACGCTGCTCAACGCTCGCCTGATCTCGATGATCGACCGGCTGGTCGCGGCGACCGAAGGGTTTCTGGCCAAGCGCGGCATCGCAGCGCCCCTGATGGTGGTGCGCGGCGACGGCGCGCTGGTCTCGGCCGCCTTTGCCCGCCAGCGGCCTATCGAGACGATCCTCTCCGGCCCTGCTGCCTCTCTTGTCGGCGCCCGCCACATGACCGGGCTGGACGACGCCATGGTCTCGGATATCGGCGGCACCACCACGGACGTCGCCGTGCTCGACGGCGGCCGCCCGCGCCTCGATCCGGAAGGCGCCACCGTCGGCGGCTTCCGCACCATGGTCGAAGCGGTCGCCATGCGCACCTTCGGCCTTGGCGGCGATTCCGAAGTAGCCCTGGAAGACGGCGCGCTCGACCCGAAAATCCTGCTCGGGCCGCGCCGCCTGGTGCCGCTGGCGCTGGCCGGCATGGTGCATGGCGAGGCAGTCACCGCCGAGCTGGAGCGGCAGCTGCGGGCGCCGAACCCCGGCCGCATGGACGGGCGCTTCGCCGTCCGCACCGGCGTGCCGGACCGGCTCCCCCCCCGCCCG
>CCNC01000011.1 GCA_000824845.1 Mesorhizobium sp. ORS 3359
GCACCGGCGTGCCGGACCGGCTCGCCGCCGGCCTGACCGCGCCGGAAGCGAAGCTTTACGAGGCGATCGGTTCGGTGCCTTTGGCGCTTGGCAGGTTGCTCTCGTCCAACGCGCAGAACGCCACGCTGAACCGGCTGGTCGCGCGCGGGTTGGTGCACATCTCAGGCTTCACGCCGTCGGATGCCGCCCATGTGCTGGGCAAGCAGGCCAATTGGGATCCCGCCACTGCCCGCCTGGGCGCCGAGCTGTTCGCGCGCCGCCGCGACGGCCGCGGCCAG
>CCNC01000012.1 GCA_000824845.1 Mesorhizobium sp. ORS 3359
TTCATTTTCTGACCTCCAGTCAAAAGTTAAAAAACGGGTCTGGGTATTTTTTGCTGAAGGACAGCGTTCCCTGCCCCATCCCCACTACCGAAAAAGATGCGCACCGCGCCGCTCCTTCGAACGTGACCTTTACCCAGGCGACGGCGGGGTTCAACCATGATCGTATCGGCAGAAGCCCGATCCGGACGCTATCCCCGGACGTTGTTGCACAAATGACACGATTTGGCCTCACTCCGAAAGCTCTCGTTAACCAATAGGGGCGGCGGGACGGGGAATCCGGCCGAATCCGGCGATGGGTGGACAGAAATGCGGCGCAGTGGCGAGTCGGCGGTCCCAGTTGCCGCCGCAGAATCGCCTCATGTGGCACTCGGCCGGGCCGAGGCGCTGTTTTTTCGGCGATTATGGCGCCGGCTTGTTGATTGTGCCGACACTTTTCTTTATCCAGCGGCGCGACGGAGAGGTGGCCGAGTGGTCGAAGGCGCTCCCCTGCTAAGGGAGTAGAGGTCAAAAGCTTCTCGTGGGTTCGAATCCCATCCTCTCCGCCATCCTACGCCCGGCGGGTTCGCAGGATTGGCCTTGGATGCTTCCTGCGAATCCCTTGCAAAGCTTGGCTCCGAAGCCTCCGGACGTCGTCATCCCAGGGCGGAGCAGGAGCGTAGCTCCATCGCGAAGACCCTGGGATCCATGCCGTGACATCGGCCGAGAAACGAAGCGGCGCGATGAATTGGCCGATCGCCTTGCGCTGAAGCAGAACCTGCACCGTAGCGATACGTGGACGTAACGGCATGGATCCTCGGGTCTGCGCCGCGTCGCTTCGCTCCTTGCTTAGCCCGAGGATGACGACCGGAGAAATGCTTCGGCCAATCTCCAAGGTTTGCGATTGCCACTTTGCAGCACATGCGTCCGCGACGCTCTGTCGTTCCCACAAACGCGCGCTGTCACATTCGCATTGCTCTGCCGTGACTCCGCAAATCTGCATCAGTATCCGAAAAAATGTAACAACATCAATCAATTGCCGTAAGAATGCCTGCCTCAGGTTCAGCTCTTCCGTTCGATTCTGACTGGAGGTCAGAAAATGAAC
>CCNC01000013.1 GCA_000824845.1 Mesorhizobium sp. ORS 3359
CGCCGGGCCACCTCTCCCCCGCTTTGCGGGGTGCGAGGAACCCAGGTCCTGCGAAGCGGCGTTCTCTCACATGTCTCGATGAATTGGCGGGCAATTTGCATTTTTTCTATTGCAGATAAAAATTATCCACGATAAAAGATATCCATGAATTGGAGATCGGCACGATGAAACTGGGCGATGGCGTTGAGGCGGCCATCCACTGCGCGGCGACGCTGGCCAGCGTGGACGGCAACAGCACCATGCCGGGTGCGGCGCTGGCGGAGTGTTTCGGGCTGTCGCCGAGCTATCTGTTGAAGCATCTCAACCAGCTCACGGCGGCGCGCATCCTGGAATCGGTGCCGGGGCCGGCGGGCGGCTACAGGCTGGCGCGGGCGGCGGAACGTATCACGCTGCTCGATATCGTGCTGGCGGTCGAGGGCAGGGAGCCTGCCTTCCGCTGCGGCGAAATCCGCCAGCGCGGCCCGGTCAAGATCGACGCCTCGGCCTATGTGAAGCCCTGCGGCATCAACGCCGCGATGCTCAGGGCCGAGCGCGCCTATCGGGCAGCACTCGCGGAAGTGAAACTGTCCGATCTCGTGGCGGAGTACGCGGCCGAAGGCGACCCGCGATCCTATGCTGCCAGTTGCGCCTTCGTCGAGCGCCACCAGCGGCCGCAGAAATCCGCTTCATCCAAGCAGACTTAAACCCCTAACCCGCCCAAAAAACTGGAAGGAAAGACGATGAAACAGAGATTGCAGTTCTTTGCCAAGGCCCCCGAGATCATGAAGGCGGTGTCGGCGCTCAACAAGGCCGTCGACGAATGCGGCCTGGAAGTGAGCCTGCTGCACCTGATCAAGCTCCGCGCTTCGCAGATCAATGGCTGCTCATACTGCGTCGAGATGCACAGCCGCGAGGCGCGGCGCGACGGCGAAACCGAAACGCGGCTCTATCTCGTCGCCGCCTGGAAGGAATCGCCGCTGTTTTCCGAGCGCGAGCGCGCCGCCCTCGCATGGACCGAGGCCGTCACGCTGATCGCCGACAATGGTGTGTCCGACGAGCTCTACGCCAGCACGCTCGAGCATTTCTCGGAAGAGGAACTGGTCAAGCTCTCGGTCGCACTCGGCATGATCAACACGTGGAACCGGCTGTGTATTCCCTTCCACGCCATTCATCCGATGCCGGCCGACAAGGCCGCCTGATCCTAGGGCGCGCGCATGGAAATCCGCGCGCCTCCTCTAGGCCGCGAACCTCAAGCCGCCGTCGCAGGTCAGCACCTGGCCGGTCATGAAGCCGTTGGAGACGAGAAAGGCGATCGCGTCGGCGACATCCTCGGCGCGGCCGATGCGGCCGACCGGCGTCTTGCCGGCATATTCGGCAAACACCGCCTGCCGCTGCTCGTCCGGCAAGAAGTCCCACCAGGGCGTGTCGATGACGCCGGGGGCCACGACGTTGACGCGCAGCGGCTTCAGCTCGACAGCGAGGATCGGCGCGACGGTCAAGAGCATGCCGTTGATGGCGCCGATGCCGGCGACGCCGGGCGCCGCGATCTGTGCCGAGACAGCCGAGATGAAGGTGACCGATCCGCTCTTGTTCAGGGTCGGCAGGGCTGCCTGCAGGCAGGACAATTGCGGCCGGATCTTCTCGTCGACGCCGCTGCCGATATCGGCGAGGTCGAGCGTCGCGAACGGTCCCAGCCCCTTGCCGCCGCTCGCGGCGAGCACCAGGTGATCGAACGGCCCGAGGTCCTTGAAAAACCGCTGCACCTCTTCAGGATTGCCGGCATCGAACGCAGCCTTGTCGGCTGAGCCGCCCAGGCTCTTCCACGCGGCCTTGAGTTTTTCCTCATTGCGGCCGGTGATCGTGACTTTCATGGCGGGGCTGACCAGCTTTTTGGCCGTCGCGAGGCCGATGCCGGATGAGCCGCCTATGATGACGCAATGTTCGATGGTCTCGCTCATGGGTGTTGTTCCCTGGATGTTGCAGAAGATTGTCCGGTCAATTCGAGGCTCAAAGCCCGCAGCCGGCGTCGCGCCTTTTCGTCATAAGCCTGCGCGTCGGCGCGCGATTCTCGCTGGCCGTCGAAATAGCGACCGCTGCGTCCTTCGAGCGCCGGTGACGTCGCGAGGTTGAGGATGGCGTCGGCGCCGGTCTCGACCGAGTTCCATGGCGTGATGCCCGCCTGCCGGACCATCGTGGTGTCCATGTAGCTTGCCGGATGCAAGGCATTGACCGTGATGCCGGTGCCGTCGAGCTGTTCCGCCAGATCGACGGTGAACAGGATCTGCGCCAGCTTGCTCTGGCAGTAGGCGCGCACACCGCTATAGCCATGCGTCAGCATGACGTCGTCGAAATCGATCGCCTGCTGGCCGGCCGAGGCGACATTGACGATGCGCGCCGGCGTGCTTGCCTTGATGAGCGGCAAGAGCTCCGACGTCAGCAGGAAGCCGGCGAGATAGTTGACGGCGAAGCGCAGCTCGTAGCCGTCGGCGCTGACCTGCCGCTTGGCGTTCTGGCCGCCAGTGCCGACGCCGGCATTGTTGATCAGGATGCCGAGCCGGTCGGTTCTTGCCAGTACGGCTTCGGCGAGGCGGCGTACTTCGGCAAGCGAAGCGAGATCGGCGGCGAGGAATTCCGCCTTGCCGCCCTTGGCCTCGATCGCGGCGACTGTCGCCTTGCCGCGGCCTGCGTCGCGGCCATGCACCAGCACGCGGGCTCCGGCGGCGCCGAGCCTCTCGGCGACCACGCGGCCGACGCCGTCGGTCGAGCCGGTGACGAGAATGGTTTTGTCCTTGAGTTCCATGTCCAGAGCCTCCTTGCGCTGCTCTGAACGGAAAGATGGGATACCGCGCGCATCCCAAACAGTTCAAACTTTATCCTGGTATCAGTACTGCTATAATACGCGCATGGATGCCATCGCCCATTCCCCCGAAGATCATCGCCGGCGCGAGTTGGGCGCCTTCCTGCGTTCCCGTCGCGAGCGGCTCTCGCCTGATGCCGCCGGCATCGCTTGCGGCGCGCGGCGGCGCACGCCGGGCTTAAGGCGCGAGGAAGTGGCAATGATCGCCGGCGTCGGCACGACCTGGTACACCTGGCTGGAGCAGGGCAGGGACGTGCGGCCCTCGGTCGAGGTGCTGTCGGCGCTTTGCCAGGCGCTACGGCTCGACGGCGCCGAGCAGCGCCACCTGTTCACGCTTGCCGGCCGCCAGCAGCCGGAGCGGCGGCGCATCGTTCAGACAAAGGTCGAAGGACCGCTGCTGCACATGCTGCAGAGCCTGGTGCTGCAGCCCGCCTATGTCGTCGGCCCGCGCTGGGACGTGCTGGCCTGGAACGACGCAGCGGTCGCCATCTTCGGCGACTACGGCCAGCTGGAGGGTGATGCGCGCAACATCCTCCACGGCGTCTTCACCGATCCGCACCGGCGGCACCTTTTGGTGGACTGGGAGCAGCTGGCGCGCGCAACGCTCGCCGCCTTCCGCGCCGAGAGCGCGAAATACACCGGCGATCCGGACTTCGAGCGGCTGATCGCGCTGATGATGCGCTCAAGTCCCGAGTTCCGCGAATGGTGGCCGCAGCGCGATGTCGTGCATCGGCTTTCCGGCTTGAAGCACCTGCGCCACCCGATCGCCGGCGCGATGACGTTCGAGCATATGAGCCTGTCGATCGATGATGGTTCGGACATGCGATTGATCGTCTACACGCCGCTTGCCGAGCAGAACTCGGTTGCGAAATTGCGGAAGCTGCTGGAGGCACAGACGGCCGAGCGGCGCAGCGCCTGACCGGTCAGCCCTTCGGCTTCAATCCATCGAGGAACAACTGCTCCAGGAACCGCGCCGCGTCCTCGAAGCGGCCGTCGCCGCCGCGATCGGCGCCGAGCACGGCGCGCACCTGGACATCGAAATCGGCATAATGCTGCGTCGTCGCCCAGATCGAGAAGATCAGGTGCCAGGGATCGGTGCGGGCGATCTTGCCGGCGCGCATCCAGCCCTTGATGACGGCGGCTTTCTCGTCGACCAGCGTCTTCAGCTCGCCTTCCAGCATCGGCTTGATGCGTGGCGCGCCCTGCAGGATCTCATTGGCGAAGAGCCGGCTTTCGCGCGGGAAGTCGCGCGCCATCTCCAGCTTCCTGCGGATATAGCTCCTGAGTTCCGTCAGCGGGTCGCCGACGTCGTCCAGCTCGCGCAAAGGCGCCAGCCAGGTGTCGAGCAGGCGCTGCATCAATGTCTCGTGAATGTCTTCCTTGCGGCGGAAGTAATAGAGAAGGTTCGGCTTCGACATGCCGGCGGCTTCGGCGATCTGGTCGATGGTCGAACCGCGAAACCCGTTGGCAGAGAAGACTTCGAGCGCCGCTTCGAGGATGAGCTCGCGCTTTTCCTGCTGGATGCGGGTGCGGCGGGGAGCGGAGCCTTCCATCGTGTCCGTCATCCTTGCGCGGTGCCGCGCCGACCATCTGGACCAATTCTCTGGACCAGTTTTTCCTTGGGCTGTGGAGCGCGCTTTTTATGCGGCATTTCCGCTAGTAATCCTTTGACCGCCGACAGGCGGCGCTAACGTTTGTCCAACCGGTCAAAAATTTGCGTAGCATGAAAACGCAGCAAAGACCAAGCGTTGGCCGCACCGAAACAGGTTACAAGGGGAAGTCCTGGTCATGTCCAACCGGCTGAAAGTCACGCCGAACGATCTCAGCGCATTCTGGATGCCGTTCACGGCAAACCGTCAGTTCAAGCAGGCGCCACGCATGTTCGTGTCCGCCAAGGACATGCACTACACCACCAGCGACGGTCGCAAGGTGCTCGACGGCACCGCTGGCCTGTGGTGCGTGAACGCCGGCCACTGCCGGCCGAAGATCACCGAGGCGATCCAGCACCAGGCGGCCGAGCTCGACTATGCGCCGGCTTTCCAGATGGGCCATCCCATTGTCTTCGAGCTGGCGAACCGGCTGGTCGATATCGCGCCGAAGGGCATGGACCATGTCTTCTTCACCAATTCCGGTTCGGAATCGGTCGAGACTGCGCTGAAGATGGCGATCGCCTATCACCGTGTCAGGGGCGAGGGCGCGCGCACCCGGCTGATCGGCCGCGAGCGCGGCTATCATGGCGTCAATTTCGGCGGCATCTCGGTCGGCGGCATCGTCTCCAACCGCAAGATGTTCGGCACGCTGCTCGGCGGCGTCGACCATTTGCCGCACACGCACCTGCCGGAAAAGAACGCATTCTCGAAGGGCGTACCGGAGCATGGCGCGGAGCTCGCGAACGATCTCGAGCGGCTGATCGCGCTGCATGACGCCTCGACCATCGCGGCCGTCATCGTCGAGCCGGTCGCCGGCTCCACCGGCGTCATCCTGCCGCCGAAGGGCTATCTGCAGAAGCTTCGGGAAATTTGCACTAAGCACGGCATATTGTTGATTTTCGATGAAGTGATCACCGGTTTCGGCCGCCTCGGCGCGCCGTTCGCGGCGGACTATTTCGGCGTCACGCCGGATATCATGACCACCGCCAAGGGCGTCTCCAACGGCGTCATCCCGATGGGCGCGGTGTTCGTCAGGAAGGAGATCCACGACGCCTTCATGACCGGCCCGGAACACATGATCGAGTTCTTCCACGGCTATACCTATTCGGGCAATCCGATCGCCTGCGCCGCGGCGCTCGGCACGCTGGACACCTACAAGGAAGAGGGCCTTTTGACCCGCGGCGAGGAGCTGGCGCCTTACTGGGAAGACGCGCTGCATTCACTGAAGGGCGAACCGCATGTCATCGACATCCGCAACATCGGCCTGATCGGCGCGATCGAGCTGGCGCCGATCGCCGGCAGCCCGACCAAGCGGGCGTTCTCGGCCTTCGTCAAAGCGTTCGAGCGCGGCGCGCTGATCCGCACCACCGGCGACATCATCGCGCTGTCGCCGCCGCTGATCATCACCAAGGGACAGATCAACGAGCTGATCGACCATGTGCGGGATGTGCTGAGGTCGATCGACTAAGAAGCCGGGCGAACATCCTTCCCGTCGAGGGGAGGGTGTCCGTGAAGCGGGCTGGGCGAGGTCGGCGGAATGCGCCGGCCTCGACAGCGGCGCGATTCAGGCAGGCTGCGCGCCGATGCCGGTCAGGATCACCCGCTTGATGTTCTCCTTGGCTTCCCGCCATTGCCGGTCTGAGAGCGGCTTGCCGCCGTTCAGCGTCTCGATCTGATGGCCGAAATCGGCGTAATGCTGCGTCGTTGCCCAAAGCATGTAGAGGAGATGCCGGGGGTCCACCGGGTCCATCTTACCCTCTTCGATCCAGCGCCTGATGATCGCGACGCGGCCGTCGGTCCATTCGCGCAACGTCGATTCCATATAGTCCTGAAGCACCGGCGCGCCGTGCATCACTTCCGAGGCCCAGACCTTCGAGCCATCGGGATGGCGGCGCGAGATTTCCATCTTGGCGTCGATATAGGCGCTGATGCCGTCTATCGGCCCGCGCGCGACATCGAAGCAATTGGCTGCCTGCAGCCAGATCTCGAAGATGTTCTGGACGACGGACCGGTAGAGTTCTTCCTTGGTGGCGAAATAATAGTGGAGATTTGCCTTGGGCAGCCCCGCTAGGTCGGCGATCAGCTGCATCGTGGCGCCGCCAAAACCCGCCTCAGCGAACACCTTTTCGGCGGCGAGCAGAATGGCCTTTTCGTTCTCCCGCCTTATGTCCTGGCGCCGCATCGGACGGGTGGATTCGGTCATGTCTCCCCCAAGATTCTCGTTGACCGCTTGGTCAGCTTGTGTAGTCTGAAAGCTGACCATACGGTCAGGATGCAAACCACTCAAGGGGCGACAAGACCCCTGGTGAAAATGGGAACCGCAAATGGCCGCACCCGGCGAAAATCTGCGAATCAATTCAGACCGTTTGTGGGACTCCCTAATGGAGATGGCGAAGATCGGCCCCGGCATCGCCGGCGGCAACAATCGCCAGACGCTCACCGATTCCGACAAGGAGGGCCGCGCGCTTTTCAAGTCCTGGTGCGATGCGGCCGGGCTCTCGATGGGTGTCGACCAGATGGGCACCATGTTCATGACGCGTGCCGGCACCGATCCGGACGCGCTGCCGGTCTATGTCGGCTCCCACCTCGATACCCAGCCCACCGGCGGCAAATATGACGGTGTGCTTGGCGTGCTCTCGGGCCTAGAGGTTGTGCGTTCGCTCAACGATCTCGGCATCAAGACGAAGCATCCGATCGTCGTCACCAACTGGACCAATGAGGAAGGCGCGCGCTTCGCACCGGCCATGCTTGCCTCCGGCGTGTTCGCCGGCGTGCATACACAGGACTACGCCTATGCCCGCAGGGATCTCGACGGCCTGACCTTCGGCGACGAGCTGAAGCGGATCGGCTGGGTCGGCGACGAGAAGGTCGGCGCGCGCAAGATCCATGCCTATTTTGAGTACCACATCGAGCAGGGACCGATCCTGGAGGCCGAGAACAAGCAGATCGGCGTGGTGACGCATTGCCAGGGCCTGTGGTGGCTGGAATTCACGCTGACCGGCAAGGAGGCGCATACCGGCTCGACGCCGATGAACATGCGCGTCAATGCGGGCCTTGCCATGGCCCGTATCCTGGAGATGGTGCAGACGGTTGCCATGGAGAACCAACCCGGCGCCGTCGGCGGCGTCGGTCAGGTGAAGTTCTCGCCCAATTCGCGCAACGTTTTGCCGGGCACCGTCGTCTTCACCGTCGATATCCGCTCGCCGGACCAGGCGAAGCTCGATGGCATGCGCGCCCGCATCGAGAAGGAAGCGCCGAATATCTGTGAGGCGCTCGGCGTCAAATGCTCGGTCGAGGCAGTCGGCCATTTCGATCCGATAACCTTCGATCCGACGCTGGTCGGCCGCGTGCGCACCGCCGCCGAAAAGCTGGGTTACAGCCACATGAACATCATTTCCGGCGCCGGCCACGACGCCTGCTGGGCGGCCAAGGTAGCGCCCGCGACCATGGTCATGTGCCCTTGCGTGGGCGGTCTCAGCCACAACGAGGCCGAGGAAATCTCCAAGGAATGGGCTGCGGCCGGCGCCGACGTGCTGTTCCACGCGGTGGTGGAGACGGCGGGAATCGTCGAATGATCAACTAGACCAATCACCTCGCAACGCCGCTCGCAAAGAAGCGCGAAAGAACAGGGGAACAGATATGACCAAAGTCATCCGCAACGGCACCATCGTGACGGCCGACCGCACATGGAAGGCCGACGTGCTGATGCAGCACGGCAAGATCGTCGCCATCGGCTCCAACCTGCATGGCGATCATGAGTTCGACGCCACCGGCTGCTATGTCATGCCAGGCGGCATCGATCCGCACACGCATCTCGAAATGCCCTTCATGGGCACCTATTCGGCCGACGATTTCGAATCCGGCACGCGCGCCGCGCTCTCGGGCGGCACGACCATGGTGGTCGATTTCTGCCTGCCGGCGCCGCAGCAGTCGCTGCTCGAAGCGCTGCAGATGTGGGACAACAAGACCTCGAAGGCGGCCTGCGACTATTCCTTCCACATGGCGATCACGTGGTGGGGCAAGCAGGTGTTCGACGAGATGGCGACCGTTGTCGACCGGGGCATCACCTCGTTCAAGCACTTCATGGCCTATAAGGGCGCGCTGATGGTCGATGACGACGAGATTTACGCGTCGTTCCAGCGCTGCGCCGATCTCGGCGCGCTGCCGCTCGTCCATGCCGAGAATGGCGATGTGGTCGCCGCGTTGTCGCAAAAGCTTTTGGCCGCCGGCAACAACGGCCCTGAGGGGCACGCTTATTCGCGTCCGCCGGAAGTGGAAGGCGAGGCGACAAACCGCGCCATCATGATTGCCGACATGGCCGGCGTGCCGCTCTATGTCGTGCATGTCTCGTGCGAGCAGAGCCATGAAGCGATCCGCCGCGCCCGGCAGAAGGGCATGCGGGTGTTCGGCGAACCGCTGATCCAGCATCTGACGCTCGACGAGACCGAGTATTTCAACAAGGACTGGGACCATGCGGCGCGACGCGTGATGAGCCCGCCCTTCCGCAGCAAGTGGCACCAGGATTCGCTGTGGGCCGGCCTGCAGGCCGGTTCGCTGCAGGTTGTGGCGACAGATCATTGCTCCTTCACCACCAAGCAGAAACGCAACGGCATCGGCGACTTCACCAAGATCCCGAACGGCACGGGCGGGCTCGAGGACCGCCTGCCGGTGCTGTGGACGACCGGCGTCAACACCGGCCGCCTGACGATGAACGAGTTCGTCGCGGTGACCTCGACCAACATCGCCAAGATCCTCAACATGTATCCGAAGAAGGGCGCGATCGTCGAAGGCGCCGACGCCGACATCGTCGTGTGGGACCCGAAGCGCAAGAAGACGATCTCGGCCAAGAAGCAGCAGTCGGTGATCGACTACAACGTCTTCGAAGGCTTCGAGGTGACCGGCCTGCCGCGCTTCGTTTTCTCGCGCGGCGAGCTTTCGATCGAGGAGGCGGACGTGAAGGCCAAGGTCGGCCATGGCGAGTTCGTGGCGCGTGAGCCGAACGCCGCGGTCAACCGGGCGCTGTCGACCTGGAAAGAGATTTCCGCGCCACGCAAGGTGGAGCGTACCGGCATTCCGGCGACGGGGGTCTGACCATGCGGACTCTTCATCTTGCGATCGCGGCGACCGCTATGCTGGCTGCCGGCCATGCATCGGCCGCCGGCATCGATCTGTCAAAACCTTATGGCGACAAATATGGCTGCATCAACCGGAACGGCCAGGAAGTCGCCGCCGACAAGATGCTGCTTCTGACCGACAAGGAATTGATTACGGCGGCCAGCGCCTGCACCTTCAGCGACAAGCAGGTGCAGGCCGACGGCTCGCTGGTGGCGACGGCAAAGTGCGAGGCGGAGGGCGAAGAAGGACAGGCGCCCATCAAGTTCACCATCAAGCGCAGCGCGAAGAACGCGAAGAAGCTGGTGGTGGCCGATGAAGAGGGCAATGTGATGGGCGAAGTCTCCCGGTGCAAATGACGGCGATCCCGTCAGGGTCAAGCGATGAGGCCATCCAGTTCCGGCAACAGGACGACGCTTTCCTGTTCGTTGGGATCTGTGCGGGCGATGACCGCCGAGGACGGCGCCCCACTCAGATTGGCGGGCAGATGCGGCACGCCGGCCGGAATGTAGAAGAGATCGCCGGCCTTGACGACGATGTGATGCTCGAGCCGGTCGCCATACCAAGTGTGGACTTCGCCGGAGAGCACGTAGATGGCCGTCTCGTGGCTTTCATGCATATGCGCCTTGGCGCGGGCGCCGGGCGGCATGGTGAGAAGATGCATGCAGATGCCGGAGGAGCCGACAGTTTCGGCGGCGATGCCGGCGAAATAGCTCAGCCCCTGCTTGCCCTGATAGGTGCTTTCGGGGCGAACGAGATGACAGGTGGGTTTAGGCGACATCGGCAAGGCTCCGGGCGGCGTCGATCGGGTGGGACAGGACGAGTGGAAAGCAACGCTATCATAAAATCAACCGGATTGCGGGCGGCGCGGCAGCGGCTGCGAAAGGCAGGCTGCAGCCAATGAGCGAACAGCCGCCAGCCGTCGTTTCGGCAAGCAAGCTCGGCCTCACCTTCCAGACCAATGACGGTCCGGTGCAGGCGCTCTCCAATGTCGACCTGACTATCGGCAAGGGCGAATTCGTGTCCTTCATCGGCCCGTCAGGCTGCGGCAAGACGACCTTGCTGCGCGTCATCGCCGACCTGGAAAGGGCGACATCCGGAACGATCTCCGTCAACGGCATGACACCTGAGCAGGCGCGCGAGAAGCGCGCCTATGGCTACGTGTTCCAGGCGGCGGCCCTGTTTCCATGGCGCACCATCGAGCGCAATGTGGGATTGCCGCTGGAGATCATCGGCCTTTCCCAGGCCGAGCAGGTGGAGCGCATCAAGCGTACGCTGGCGCTGGTCAACCTCTCGGGCTTCGAGAAGAAATATCCTTGGCAGCTTTCCGGCGGCATGCAGCAGCGCGCCTCGATCGCGCGCGCTCTCGCCTTCGATGCGGACCTGCTTTTGATGGACGAGCCATTCGGCGCGCTCGACGAGATCGTGCGCGATCATCTGAACGAGCAGCTTCTCGACCTCTGGGCGCGGACCAACAAGACGATCTGCTTCGTCACCCATTCGATCCCCGAGGCGGTGTATCTGTCGACGCGCATCGTGGTGATGTCGCCGCGGCCGGGCCGCGTCACCGACATCATCGAATCGACGCTGCCGAAGGAGCGGCCGCTCGACATCCGCGAGACGCCGGAGTTTCTGGCGATCGCCGCGCGGGTGCGCGATGGGCTGAGGGCTGGGCACAGCTATGATGATTGAGGCGGATAAGGATATGCGCCCTCCTCTCCCCACCGGGGAGAGGGTGGCCGCGCAGCGGCCGGGTGAGGGGAAGTCAACGGATCCGACCAAAAGAAAGCTCGGCGCAACGGCCCGAGCCCGGGAACTCCGGATCGATGCGACCGAAGCCGAATACCGGCTTTGGGGCGAGTTACGAGGGCGCCACCTCAACGGCTACAAGTTCGTGAGGCAAGTGCCGCTCGGTCCTTTCTTCGCGGACTTTGTCTGTCGTGAGAAAGCGTTGATCGTCGAAATCGACGGTAGCCAGCACGCAGATTCTCCAACCGACGCAGCGAGAACCGCTTGGCTCAATCGCCACGGCTACTCCGTTCTTCGCTTCTGGAACCAGGAGGTTCTGGCTGAGCGACGAGCGGTGCTGGATACGATCCTGGCCGTGCTCGAGGGGCGGATACACTCACCCTCACCCGGCCCTTCGCTTCGCTCCGGCCACCCTCTCCCCGGCGGGGAGAGGGGAAGTGGAGCGCTAAATGGATAGTTTCCGCTCGAAGATCATTCCCGTCACCACCATCCTCGCCGGCGTGGTGGTGCTTTGGTACGTCTTTGCCGTCATCCTCAATGCGCCGTTCCAGCGCGACATAGACAGCCGCGCCAACGAGACGCCCGGCACAGTCGAGTTCATCGGCAAGACGCTGTCGCAGCCGAAGCCGACGCTGCCCGCGCCGCACCAGGTGGCGGTGAATTTCTTCCAGAACACTTTTCTGCGGTCCGTCACCTCGAACCGCAGCTTGGTCTACAACGCCTGGGTGACGTTGTCCTCGACGCTGCTCGGCTTCGCCTTCGGCACGGCGCTCGGCATCGTCATTGCGGTGGGCATCGTGCATGTGGCGACGCTCGACCGCAGCCTGATGCCGTGGATCATCGCCTCGCAGACCATACCGATCCTGGCGGTGGCGCCGATGATCATCGTGGTGCTGGCGGCGATCGGCATCACCGGCCTGATCCCGAAGGCGCTGATCTCGACCTATCTGTCGTTCTTCCCGGTCGCGGTGGGCATGGTGAAGGGCCTGCGCTCGCCCGAGCTCATGCATCTCGACCTGATGCATACCTACAATGCCAGCGCCTCGCAGACCTTCTGGAAACTGCGCGTGCCGGCCTCGGTGCCGTTCCTGTTCACCTCGATGAAGGTGGCTGTGGCGGCAAGCCTGGTCGGCGCCATCGTCGGCGAGCTGCCGACGGGCGCTGTCGCCGGCATCGGCGCCAAGCTGCTGGCGGGCGCCTATTACAGCCAGACCATCGATATCTGGTCGGCGCTGGTTGCAGGCTCCATCGTCGCGGCGCTGCTGGTGATGGTCGTCGGCATCGCCGGGCGCCTGGTCGACCGCGCCATGGGCGGGAGGCCGGCATGAGCGCCGTCAAGTACAGTTGGCAGGCAAACCTGGCCTTCGTGCTGGTTTTCTATCCGATTGTGATTTTCGTTTTCAACATAGGCGTACCGGGCCTCGCCTGGCCTTATGGCAGCTCTTCAGGGGCATTTGCGATCGCATTGGTTGCCCTTCCGGTTTGGATCGCAGGTCGCCTCCCTAAGCTGTGGGAGGCAGCGATGCTTTTTATCTGCGCCCACGGCGCTGCGGTTCTGCTGCTGGGCAGCATTCGCGGTCACGAAGGTACGGCGGGGCCTGCTTACTACCTTGTGCTCGCCGGGGCCTGGTTGCTCGCCTGGCGCTGTGTTGCGATTTTGTCGGAACTGCGCGCAAATTCACGCCTGATGTCGACCGCATTGCGCCTGATCATCCCGGCGATCTTCGGCGCCTGGATCCTGATCATCTGGGAAGCGGTGACGCGGGGCGCCGGCATCCCCTTCATCCTGTTGCCGCCGCCCAGCGCCATCGGCGCGCGCATCGCCAACTCGCTGCCGATCCTGGGCTCGGATGTGCGGCAGACAATCTTCAAGGCGGTGCTGATCGGCTATGTCGTTGGCAACCTCGCCGGCTTCGCCGTCGCCGTCCTCGCGGACCGTGTGCCGTTCCTGCGGCGTGGGCTGCTGCCGATCGGCAATATGGTGTCGGCGCTGCCGATCATCGGCGTGGCGCCGATCATGGTCATGTGGTTCGGCTTCGACTGGCCGTCCAAGGCAGCGGTGGTCATCATCATGACCTTCTTCCCGATGCTGGTGAACACTGTCGCCGGGCTGGCCGCCTCCGGGCATATGGAGCGCGACCTGATGCGCACTTATGCTTCCGGCTATTGGCCGACGCTGCTCAAGCTCAGGCTGCCGGCGGCAATGCCGTTCATCTTCAATGCGCTGAAGATCAACTCGACGCTGGCGCTGATCGGCGCCATCGTCGCGGAGTTCTTCGGCACGCCTGTCGTGGGCATGGGATTCCGCATCTCGACGGAAGTCGGGCGGATGAACATCGACATGGTTTGGGCCGAAATCGCAGTTGCAGCACTGGCGGGTTCGGTCTTTTATGGCGTGGTCGCTCTCGTCGAGAGAGCCGTCACGTTTTGGCATCCCTCTGTCCGAGGTGGATAGGGGCGGTGGGTTTGGGCACTAACTTCAGAGGGTAAAAACATGAAAAGACTGCTGATTTCCGCGTTGGCCGGCGCCATGTCGCTGGCCGCCTTCCAGGCGATGGCCGCCGACAAGGTGACACTGCAATTGAAATGGGTCACGCAGGCCCAGTTCGCCGGCTATTATGTCGCCAAGGCCAAGGGCTTCTATGACGCCGAAGGCCTCGACGTCGACATCAAGCCGGGCGGCCCGGACATCGCGCCCGAGCAGGTGATCGCCGGCGGCGGCGCCGATGTCATCGTCGACTGGATGGGCGGTGCGCTCGCGGCCCGCGACAAGGGCGTGGGGCTCGTCAACATCGCCCAGCCGTTCAAAAAGGCAGGCATGGAACTGGTCTGCCCGAAGGCCGGGCCGATCAAGACGGAAGCCGACTTCAAGGGCCACACCCTCGGCGTCTGGTTCTTCGGCAACGAATATCCCTTCTACGCCTGGATGAACAAGATCGGTCTCAAGACCGATGGCGGCCCGGACGGCGTCACCGTGCTCAAGCAGAGCTTTGACGTGCAGCCGCTGATCCAGAAGCAGGCCGACTGCATCTCGGTCATGACCTACAACGAATACGGCCAGGTGCTGGATGCCGGCTACAAGCCGGAAGACCTGATCGTCTTCAACTACTCGGCCATGGGCAACGACCTTCTGGAAGACGGTCTCTACACGCTCGAGGACAAGCTCAAGGATCCGGCCTTCGAGGACAAGATGGTTCGCTTCGTGCGCGCCTCGATGAAGGGCTGGAAATACGCCACCGAGAACACCGACGAGGCGGCGGAAATCGTCGTCGACGCCGGCGGCCAGGACGAGAACCACCAGAAGTTCATGATGAAGGAAGTGGCCAAGCTGGTCGACAATGCCGACGGCAAGCTGATCCCGGCCGCTTACGAGCGCACCGCCAAGGCGCTGCTCGACCAGAAGATCATCAGCAAGGAGGCAAGCGGCGCCTACACGACGGCGATCACCGACAAGGCGATCAAGTAAGCTCGCGTCTCTACAACCGGTTTTGAAAGGGGCGGGGGACCGCCCCTTTTTCTTGCCCGCGGTAAAATAATCGTGTGCCGGGATACATCCGGCGACCCAACCGTTGACTGGCGCATCCGTGCGTCGGGGAGCCGCGAAGGATGCTGCAATCAACGGAGGTCTTCATGCGCATCCTATCCGTGCCGATGCTTTCGGCCTTGGCCGTTTCGACCGCCTTCCTTCTCGCATCGCCTGCCATGGCCGAGACGATGAAGTTCAAAGCGACGCTCGACGGCAGCCAGCAAAGCCCGCCCGTCACCACCAAGGGCAAGGGAACCGCCACTCTCACCTTTGACACGACAAGCAAGAAGCTCAGCTGGAATGTCAAATATTCCGGTCTCAGCGGGCCTGCCGTGGCGGCCCACATCCACGGCCCGGCGGATATGGGCGCGAACGCCGACCCGGTCATCCCGTTCAAGAAGCTGAAGAGCCCGATCAAGGGATCGGCGACGCTGACGGACGCGCAGGCGGCCGATCTCGAGGCCGGCAAATACTATGTCAACGTCCACACCGCCAAGAACAAGGACGGCGAGATCCGCGGCCAGATCGAGAAGGCGATGTAGCACGGCGAACTGCATTGGACTTTGAAGGCTGGCGGGACAGCGCCCCCCTCTGGCCTGCCGGCCATCTCCCCCACATGGGGGGAGATCAGGTGTCACGCCGGCTTTCGCCAACCACCGCCGTTTCAAAGTGGCGGGGCGATGGAACTGCTAATCTCCCCCTTGTGGGGGAGATGGCCGGCAGGCCAGAGGGGGGCGCGAAGGGACTCAGCCTAAGCTCTTGCAGGCACTCAGCTCTTGTTGCGGATCTGCGTCAGCGTGCGGGTCGGGGTGATGGCTTCGGGATCGAGTTTGATCTCGACGATCGCCGGCTTGCCGCTGGCCAGCGCGCGTTCGAAGGCCGGCGCGAAGTCGGCGGTCTTTTCCACCGTCTCGCCATGGCCGCCATAGGCACGGGCGAGCGCCGCGAAGTCCGGGTTCTTGAGCTCGGTGGCGACGACGCGGCTCGGATATTCCCGCTCCTGATGCATGCGGATCGTGCCGTAAATGCCGTTGTTGACGACGATCACAATGATCGGCAGGTCGTATTGAACAGCCGTCGCGAACTCCTGGCCGTTCATCAGGAAGCAGCCGTCGCCGGCGAAAGCCACCACGGTGCGATCCGGATAGAGCGACTTGGCGGCGACCGCCGCCGGCGTGCCATAGCCCATCGAGCCGGAGGTGGGCGCCGCCTGGGTGCCGAAGCGGCGGCTGCGATAGAAGCGATGCACCCAGGTGGCGTAGTTGCCGGCGCCGTTGGTGAGGATGGCATCCTCCGGCAGGACCTTTCCCAGATGTTCGATGATCGGTCCCATCTGGACGGCGCCCGGGCCGGTCTGGGGCGGCGTCGACCATTCGAGATAGGCGGCATGCGCCTTTTCCGCCTCGGCCGCCCAGGAAGGGCTGGCGGCGGGCTTGCGTTTGGCGAAGGCCTCGACGAAGGCGGCGGGCGAAGCATTGATCGCAATCGTCGGCCGGTAGACGCGGCCGAGCTCACCGGCGTCGGCATGGACATGCACCAGCGCCTGGTCGGGGTAGGGGCTTTTCAGCAGCGTGTAGTCGGACGACGGCATCTCGCCCAGGCGGCCGCCGATCAAAAGCACGACGTCGGCCTGCTTGATCCGCTCCGCGAGCTTGGGATTGATGCCGATGCCGACATCGCCGGCGTAATTCGGATGGAGATGGTCGAACAGCATCTGACGGCGGAAGGAGCAGCCGACCGGCAGCGACCACGTCTCGGCGATCGCGCGCATCTGCGCCACGGCTTCCTCGTTCCAGCGCGTGCCGCCGAGGATGACGAAGGGACGCTTGGCGTTGGCGAGCAGCATTTGCGCCGCATCGAGCTCGGCTTCGCCGGGACGCGTCTCGACCGGCGTGTGCGGAAGGGCTGCCGGAGCCTCGACCTCGCTGGTCAGCATGTCCTCGGGCAGCGAGATGACCACAGGGCCGGGGCGTCCTGACGTCGCGACGGCGAAAGCGCGAGTGACGAATTCCGGGATGCGCGCGGCGTCGTCGATCTCGACCACCCATTTGGCGATGTCGCCGAAGAAGCGCTTGTAGTCGACCTCCTGGAAGGCCTCGCGTTCCTTGGCGTGGCTGGCGACCTGGCCGATGAACAGGATCATCGGCACCGAATCCTGCATGGCGATGTGGACGCCGGCCGAGGCGTTGGTGGCGCCGGGGCCGCGGGTGACGAAGCAGATGCCGGGCTTGCCGGTCAGCCGGCCCTGGCAGTCGGCCATCATCGCAGCACCGCCCTCCTGGCGGCAGACGATGGTGCGGATCGAGGAGTCATGCAGCGCGTCGAGCACCGCGAGATAGGATTCGCCCGGAACGCAGAAGATTCGGTCGGTGCCGTTCGCCTCGAGCGCCTCGACGATCAGTTGTCCGCCGGTCTTCATTTTGCTTTCTCCAGTTCGGCAAGGATTTCTTGTGTGTGCTCGCCAAGGCGCGGCGAGGGGCGCTCATAGACGAGCGGCGTGCCCGACATCACCATCGGCGCGCGCACCGAGGGCAGGCGGTTGCCATGGCCGTCGTCGAGGTCGAGCCGCATGCCGCGCGCGATGGTCTGCGGGTCGGCGAACATCTGGCCGATCGTGTTGATCGGACTTGCCGGCACTCCGGCGGCTTCCAGCTTCGCCAGCAGCGGATCGCGGTCGAATGTAGCCAGCCTCTCGATAATCGTTGCACGCAACCTTGCGCGGTTGGCGACCCGCGCGGGGTTGGTGGCGAAATCCGGATTGGTGGGCAGATCGGCGAGACCGACCACGGCGCAGAACTTGCCGAACTGGCCGTCATTGCCGACGGCCAGGATGATGTGGCCATCCTTCACCGGCAGCACTTCATAGGGCGCGATGTTCATATGCGCATTGCCCATCTGCACCGGCGACTTGCCGGAGACCAGATAGTTGAGGTTCTGGTTGCCGAGCGCCGAGATCTGGCTGTCGTAAAGCGCCATGTCGATGTGCTGGCCCTCGCCGGTCCTTTCGGCATGGCGAAGTGCGGCCTGGATGGCGATCACCGAATAGAGGCCGGTAAAGAGATCGGAGATGGCGACGCCGGCCTTCTGCGGCTCGCGGCCCGGCTCGCCGGTGATCGACATCATGCCGGCCATGGCCTGGATGATGAAATCGTAGCCGGCGCGCGGCGCATAGGGACCGTCCTGGCCGAAGCCGGTGATCGAGCAATAGACGAGCCGCGGGTTAATCGCCTTCAGGCTTTCATAGTCGAGGCCGTATTTCTTGAGGCCGCCGAGCTTGAAGTTCTCGATCAGCACATCGGCGGTGGCGACCAGCTTGCGCAGCGTCTCGGCGCCCTGCGGCTTGGAGAAATCGACGGCAATGGAACGCTTGCCGCGATTGCAGGAATGGTAGTAGGCGGCCGAGAGGTTCTCGCCGTCATGGCTCATGACGAAGGGCGGGCCCCATTTGCGAGTGTCGTCGCCGCCGTCCGGGCTCTCGACCTTGATGACGTCGGCGCCGAGGTCGGCCAGCAATTGCCCGGCCCAGGGGCCGGCCAGGATGCGGGCAAGCTCTATAACGCGGATGCCTTTCAGCGGGGGTTCGGCCATGGATCACCGTGTTCTAACGAAAGGCAGCCTCTAGCAACCCGCACCGGTCGTGTCACGACCCATGCAGTAGGCCAAGCCGGATCAGGATTTCAGCACGCTGTCCGCCCAGGCGGCGAAATCGTTCATGACGGTGTCGCGGTTGATCTCGTTCAGGCTTTCATGGCGGGTGCCGGCGTAAACCTTTGAAACCAGATTCAAAAAGCCCATCGCCCGCATGCGTTTGGCGAGGTGGTTGATCGCCTTGCCGTAGTCCGACGCGGGATCCTTCTCGCCACCGATGAGATTGACGGGTAGGTCGTGGCGCACGGCTGCGAAACTTGAATCCTTGCCGGCGTGCTGCGCCATATTGACGACATCGCGCCACATCGAGATCGAGGCGTCCCAGCCGCAGAGCGGGTCGGCGACATATTTGTCGACTTCGGCAGTGTCGCGCGACAGCCAGTCGAACAGGGTGCGGTGGTTGGGCACCGCCTTGCCCCAGGCCTGGAAGGTGAGCTTCGGCAGGAGGCGCGATGGCACGTCGGAGCCCAGCCGCATGCGTTCCCAGCCGAGGATCAGCAGCGCCAACTGTCCGAGCAGGCCTTGCGAGAAATTGCCGTTCCAGATCGCGGCGGCATGGACGCGTTGCGAATGGCGCAGCACGAAGTTCAGGGCGATCGAGGCGCCGAGCGAATGTCCGAATGCGATCACGGGCAGTCCCGGATGCTCTTTCGCGATCAGGTCATGAACGGCGTCGACATCGGCGATCACCTTGGCGATGCCGTCACTGTCGGCGAACTTGCCGAGCGGCGCGTCGGGCGCTTTCGTCGCGCCATGACCGCGGTGATCGTGGGCATAGACGTGGAAACCGCGCGGCGCGAGGTAATCGGCAAAGCGGGCGTAGCGCGCAGCATGCTCGGCCAGACCATGGTTGATCTGCACCACGGCGCGTGGCTTCGCCTCAGCGTGTTTCACATAGAGGTTGAGCTCGGCCCCGGTCGGTGAGGCCAGGCTGGTTTGCTTGTCGAATGGCATGTCTCCCTCCCTCGGCGACTGTTGGGCGAGGGCGCCACATACGTCAAGTGGACGGGCGCGCTTGCGAACACGCCGATGGAGCGCTCAGCTGGGGATTGTTCCTTCGCACGATGAAAAAGATCGCAATTCTGACACGCCGGCTGTTCTAGTGTGACGAATCCAATTCGGATCAATGATCGCCGGGAGAGCGGGAATGCGGGTTTGGGCATTGTGGGGTTCGATGGTGCTGGCTCTGGCCGGCGCCGGCGCGGCGCATGCCGACGTCAAGATGAGCGGAACTTTCGTGGCCGACAGCGCCTGCCCGGCGACGCAGGCGATCAAGAACGGTAAGAATCCCGGCAACATCTCGACCGAAGCAGGCAAGTCCTACGATCTTCTTGCCGGCAACAAGGACGAACCCACCCATTATCTCATCCAGGTGCCGGGCGCCGATCCGGAGCGGCGCTGGGTGAAGATCAGCTGCGGCCATGTCAGCGGCGGCAGCGCGGCGGCGACCCCGGCGCAGACCAAGCCCCCGGCCTCTGGAAAACCCGAATATGTCTTTGCGCTGAGCTGGCAGCCAGCCTTCTGCGAGACCAAGGCAAGCAAGCCCGAATGCAAGGCGCAGAACCCCACCGAGTTCGATGCCTCGCATTTCACGCTGCACGGCCTGTGGCCGCAGCCGAACGGCAATTTCTATTGCCAGGTGCCGGCTGCCGACAAAGCCAATGACAATCCGGCGCATTGGGGAGATTTGCCGCCGGTAAAGCTCGACGCGAACACGCGCGCCGAGCTCGACCAAGTGATGCCAGGCACCGCCTCCAAGCTCGAGCGGCATGAATGGATCAAGCACGGCACCTGCTACGGAAAGAGCCAGCAGGAGTATTTCTCCGATGCGCTCAATCTGATGCGGGCGGTGAACGCTTCCCAGGTGCGCGATCTGTTCACCAAGAACATCGGCAAGCAATTGACCTCCGACCAGATACGCGGCGCCTTCAACGCGGCCTTCGGCGCCGGCGCCGGGGACCGCGTGCGCGTCTCGTGCCTGGTCGACCCGTCGAGCGGCCGGCGTCTGATCGGCGAGATCACGCTCGGCCTGTCAGGCCCGATCGGGCCCGACAGCAAGCTCGCGGACCTCCTCATGGCGTCCGCGCCGACAGCCAAGGCCGGCTGCCCGAAGGGGACGGTCGACGCGATCGGTTTCCAGTAGGCGGGATTTGCTTGATCAGGCCGTTCTTGGTCAGGCCGATCTGGGCGTCGCCTGGATGATGATCGGCTCGCTGCCTGGCTCCCCGACCACGCGGTCGCGGCCGCTGAATTTGGCCTTGTAGAGACGCTGATCGGCCAGGGCGAAGATGTCTGCCAGGGAGCGTGTCGTCTCGCTGACGGTGGAGACGCCAGCGCTCACCGTGATGTTGAAGCGGGAGGTATGCCCCGAGGTCTTGGTGGCGTTTCTGATGGTCTCGCCGAGCAGCCTGGCAGAGGCGTGCGACTGTTGCGTCAGTATGGCGAATTCCTCGCCGCCGATCCGGAACACCTGATCGTTGCCGCCGATCGTCTCGGCCAGCAGCATGGCCATCGATTTCAATACCTTGTCGCCCTCGGCGTGGCCGAAGCGGTCATTGATCGATTTGAAATGGTCGACGTCGACGATGAGCAGGCTTAGCGGCTTGCCCATCCTGATGGCGGCCGTGACCGCGGATTCGCCGTCGGCGTCGAAGCTGCCGCGATGCAGCAGGCCGGTCAGACCGTCGCGGCCGACATATTTGACCAGGGCCTCATAGCGTTCGCGATAGGTGAGGGTGTCGAAGATGTCGGAGAGGCCGCGCGGCACGGCGACATCATTGTCCTCGACCCATTTGAGATAGGCGACGAGCATGCCGCTATAGGCGAGTGCCGCGCCCATCTTGGCCAGCCAGCCGCCGAAGAAGACCGCGATCGGCGCGCCGGCAACGAAATGCAGCGCGGTGAAGAAGCCGGCCTGATCGAAGGTGAGCACGCAGGCGACCGAGACGAGGATGCGGATGAACGGCCTGGCGCGCAGATGGGCGCCGAGCTTCTCGTAGAGCAGGATGATCAGGATGGCGTCGATGAAGAGCAGCGAGGTGCCCCAGACCATCAGCCAGCCCATCTCGTCGATGAAGGCGATGTCGGGCATCCTGCCGTCGGGTAGCGGCGAAACGACGTGCAGCCGCAGGATCAGCACCAGGCCGATCATCAGCGCGTTGCCGAGCAAAAGACCGTAGATCGGCTGGCGCACAGTCGCCGCATCCTCCTTCATGTAGAGCAGAAGGATCATCACCAGCTTGCCGGAGAACAGCACGGCGGAGCCCGGCGATACCAGCCCGAACGGCAGCGCGACATAAAAGACGCTGGCGAGGTAAGTTTCGAGGAAGTGCATAACGCCGAGCGCGCAGATGAACACGCCAAGCCCGATGCGTCGCCGGAAGCGGAAAAGCGTGACCATGGCGCCGAAATACAGAACCGCTTCGGCAAGTAGCAGGGCACCGTTCAGCACGTCGTCGATCCGATCTTTCCCTGAAACCGCGGCATGGCCGCCATTTGCCAACCTATTAGCGTTTTGAAGGCGAATGGTTAACCGCTGATTTCAGGCATGGCCGGCGGCGGTGAAAAGCTATGGACGGAGTGGGACCTCAAAACCGGCGAATGCGCGCCGTTGACGGCTTGCGCGCCGAAAGCGATTGCCGTGCAGCGCTTCATCGCCTACATAGCGCGCAACCCCCATTCACTTTGACACTTCAGTTTCCAGGGAAAGCGCGCGTGGCTCGCCAGTTCATCTATCACATGTCAGGCCTGTCGAAGGCCTATGGCACCAAGAAGGTGCTCGATAACGTTCACCTGTCCTTCTATCCGGACGCCAAGATCGGCATCCTCGGCCCCAACGGTTCGGGCAAGTCGACGATCCTGCGCATCATGGCCGGGCTCGACAAGGAATTCCAGGGCGAGGCGTGGCTGGCAGAAGGCGCGACCGTCGGTTACCTGGCCCAGGAACCGCAGCTCGACAACACCAAGACCGTGCGTGAAAACGTCATGGACGGCGTCGCCAGGAAGACCGCCATCATCGAGCGCTACAACGAGCTGATGATGAACTATTCCGACGAGACGGCCGACGAGTCGGCCAAGCTCCAGGACGAGATGGACCGCCTCAACCTTTGGGATCTCGAGCAGCAGGTCGAGATGGCGATGGACGCGCTGCAGTGTCCGCCGCCGGAGTCCGAGGTGACCAACCTGTCGGGCGGTGAGCGTCGCCGCGTGGCGCTTTGCCGCCTGCTGCTCGAACAGCCCGACCTCTTGCTGCTCGACGAACCGACCAACCATCTAGACGCCGAGACCACGCAGTGGCTGGAAAAGCATCTGCGCGACTATCCGGGCTCGGTGCTGATCATCACCCACGACCGCTACTTCCTCGACAATGTCACCGGCTGGATTCTCGAGCTCGATCGCGGCCGCGGCATTCCTTACGAGGGCAATTACACCAAATATCTCGATGCCAAGGCCAAGCGCCTGATCCAGGAAGGGCGCGAGGACGACGCCCGCCAGAAGTCGATCTGGCGCGAGCGCGAGTGGATCCAATCCTCGCCCAAGGCGCGCCAGACCAAGTCGAAGGCGCGCATCAAGGCCTATGAGGAATTGGTCGAGCAGTCGCAGAACCGCAAGCCGACCGACACGCAGATCGTCATCCCGGCGAGCGAGCGCCTCGGCAATGTCGTCATCGAGGTCGAAGGCCTCAACAAGGGCTTTGGCGACGAGCTCCTGATCGAGAACCTGTCGTTCAAGCTGCCACCGGGCGGCATCGTCGGCGTGATCGGCCCGAACGGCGCCGGCAAGACGACGCTGTTCAAGATGGTCACGGGGCAGGAAAAGCCGGATGCCGGCTCGATCCGCATTGGCGAGACGGTCAAGCTCGGCTATGTCGACCAGAGCCGCGACGCGCTCGACCCGAACAAGACGGTGTGGGAAGAGATTTCGGGCGGCGCCGAGGTCATCAAGCTCGGCAAGCATGAGGTCAACAGCCGCGCCTACTGCTCGTCGTTCAACTTCCGCGGCGGCGACCAGCAGCAGAAGGTCGGCAACCTGTCGGGCGGCCAGCGCAATCGCGTCCACCTCGCCAAGATGCTGAAGGGCGGCGGCAATGTGCTTTTGCTCGACGAACCGACCAACGACCTCGACACCGAAACGCTTGGCGCGCTGGAAGATGCGCTCGAAGCCTATGCCGGCTGCGCCGTCATCATCAGCCACGACCGCATGTTCCTCGACCGCATGGCCACGCACATGCTCGCCTTCGAGGGCGACGCGCATGTCGAATGGTTCGAAGGCAATTTCGAGGAGTATGAGAAGGACAAGCTGCGCCGCCTGGGCGCGGAAGCGGCCGCCCCGCACCGCATGACGCACAAGCGGCTGACGCGGTAGGCGGCTGGATCGATAACCTGTGTGGCTTCAAGCGGAGTTTCGAAGTTCATCCGCAAATGCCTCAGCGCCTGTGGACGTTTCAAATACGCCCACAGGCTTGTAATCGGCTCTATGCTCGGCTGTCGGTGGAGAGGCCAGAACCACAAAACGGCGGTCTTCTTCTACAACCAATACGCTTAGAGCGGGATGAAAATGTT
>CCNC01000014.1 GCA_000824845.1 Mesorhizobium sp. ORS 3359
CCCCACAAGGGGGGAAGGAAAAGCGCTTCTACTGGCAACGCTCCGTTTCTTCGGTTAGCCTCCGAAAATCCTTGGCGGAGGGTGAACCTTTTTGAACCGATCAGCGACAGAGCTTCGAGGAGCCAGGCGGCTCGACCGGCCATGAATGCGGCGACGGAAACCGATCGCGCGCTCGTAGACCGGGTCGCGAAGGGCGACCGGGCCGCCGTTCGGCTCCTGTTCATGCGTCACCACGCGCGGATCTACCGCTTCGTGGCGCGCCAGACGGGATCGGAAATGATGGCCGACGATATCGCAAACGAGGTTTTTCTGGAGCTGTGGAAGCAGGCGCCCGGCTTCGAGGGCCGCTCCGAAGTTTCGACGTGGCTGCTCGGCATCGCCCGCTTCAAGGCGCTGTCTTCGCTGCGCAAGAAGAAGGAAGACTGGATCGACGACGATGACGCGGCGCAGGTCCCCGACAGCGCCGACACGCCGGAAGTCGTCACCATGAAGGAAGACAAGGCCGCCGCCTTGCGCCGTTTCGTCGATGCCTTGCCGGAAGAACATCGCACGGTGATCGACCTTGCCTATTACCATGGCCAGTCGGTGACCGAGATCGGCGAGGTGCTCGGCATTCCGGTCGCGACCGTCAAGACCAGGATGTTCTACGCCCGCAAGAAACTCGGCGAAGCCCTCAAGGCCGCCGGTTACGACAGGGGGTGGCCATGAGCGCCGCTGAAAAGATGTCGCGCCGCGACGAGATGGAGACGCTGCTGCCGTTCTACCTGAACGGCTCGCTGGAGGGCGCCGAGCTGGAGGCCGTCGAGGAATGGCTGGCCACCGATCCGGCGGCGATGGCCGCGCTTGGCGAAGCGGAAGCCGAATTCTCCGGCACCGCCGCCGCCAACGAGGCGATCCGCCCACCGGCCGATGCACTAAGCCGTTTTAGCAGGGCGCTCGACGCTGAGGCCGGGCCCGTGCGCGCGCCCGGCCAATCCTGGCTGGCGAAAGTTTTTGGCCGGGTGACGGCGATGCCGGCCGGCGTCGCCTGGGCGGCGGCCGCGGCGCTGCTGGCGCTGGTCATCGTGCAGTCCTTCGAACGGCCGGGCGGCAAGGGCAACGACTTCGAGGTTGCCGGCGCCGAGGACGATCTGGCGAAGCTGCCTTTCGCCCTGGTCAAGTTCAAGCCGGATGCCAAGATGGCCGATATCGCCGCCTTCCTCGGCCAGAACGGGCTGAAGATCACCAGCGGACCGACCGCCGACGGCGTGTTCCACCTGACGATCCCGGCCAGCACGGCGGCCGATTACGACAGGCTCGTCGGCCTTGTTGCCGCCCAGCCTTTCTCGGATACTGTGATCCAGGGAAGGAAACCGGCCGATGGCGGCTAAGGCAATTCCAGGAAAAGTGCGCCGCGGTTTTCCGTCCGGAATTGCGTCGGGACCAAGGATAATTCTTCGTGCGGCGCTCCTTGCGGCGGCGGCTTTTGTCGCCGCGCCTGCGTTCGCGCAGACCAACGATCCCAATCTGACGCAGAAGCAGGTGGACTGCCTGAACCGCACGACAACGGCAGGCAGCGACTGCGACAAGGACGGCGGCGCCAAGAATGGCGAAGGAACACCAGGCACTGCGAGCGGCGCGGTGTTCCTGCCGGCGCTGATCGTCGATCTCTTTCCGAACCCACCGGCAGGCGCCGCCCCGCAGACGCCGGGGCCGTCCAATGGCGCATCGTCGGCGAACGGTTCCGGCAACACGCCGCCGCCCGCTCCGGCGCCGAGCGGGCCGGTCACCGTGCCGCAAGGCCTCAATCTGGCGGAGCCGCCGCGCGCCATCGCCGGCGAATTCGTGCCCGACGAGGTGCTGGTGACGGTCGACGGCGATGCCGGCGTGGTGCAGCAGATCGCCAATTCCTTCGGCCTGCAGGTGCGCTCGCAGCGCCAGTCGCGGCTGCTCGGCACGACCTTGGTGCGCTTCGGCATCACCGACGGTCGTCCGGTTGGCGTCGTGCTGGCGCAGCTTGCCGCCGACGGCCGCACGCAGCGGCGCGAGCCGAACCATATCTACACGCTGCAACAGGCGGCCGGCATCGTGAACTATGCCTTCGACCGCATCGCGCTCGATTCAAAGCAGGCGAGCGGCGAGAATGTGCGGGTCGCCGTCATCGACACCGGCATCGACGACACCAACGCGGCGCTTAAGGGCGTCATTGCCGACCAGTATGACGCCATGCCCAATGTGCCGATCGAGAAGCGCGACCACGGAACCTCCGTCGACGGACTGATCGCCGGCGTCGGTCCGCTGGAAGGCATGGCGCCGGGCGCCAAAATCTATCACGCGCGCGCCTTCGAGGGCGGCAAGTCGACCATGGACGTCATCCTGTCGGCGCTCGACTGGGCGGCCGAGCAGAATGTGCGCATCATCAATATGAGCTTCGTCGGGCCGAAGAACGACCTGCTCGGCACCGCCTGCCGCAACGCGCGGGCGATGGGCATGGTGCTGGTGGCGGCCGCCGGCAACAACGGGCCGAAGGCGCCCTATGGCTATCCTGCCGCCTTCGACGGCGTGATCGCCGTGACCGCCACCGATGCCAAGGACGGGCTGATGCCGCAGGCCAATCGCGGCGCCTATGTCTTCATCTCGGCGCCGGGCGTCGAGCTGGTGGCGCCGAGCGGCGCCGGCTCCGACGTGGTGACCGGCACCTCCTTCGCCGCCGCCATCGTCTCTGGCGCCATCGCCAACCTGATCCACGCCGCGCCCGACCGCTCGGCCGACGATATCGAGAAGGCGCTTGCCGCAACGGCCAAGGATCTCGGGCCGAAGGGGCGGGACAATGATTTCGGCTACGGGCTGATCGATACGAAGGCGGCCGGTGCGGCGAAGGAGTGAGTTTTAAGGTGGCAGTCAATAAATTGGCTGCCGGGTTACCGACACCTCGCTTATGCTGATGCGGCGGCCTGCTCGACGCCAGCTGCTTGTGCTTTGTGAGCAAGGCCAAGCGTCTCCCGAACGGCCCGGAGCACCTCGTCCGCCAGCGCCGGATCTGTCTTTGCGACGGCGCGAGATGCTGCGATAGCGCCGATCTCGGCAGCTACGGCAGCAACGGCGAGACGGCGTTTCTCAGATGCGGGAATCGTCGGCTCAAGCGAATGTTGAAGCGTCGCTGCCATTTCCTCAAATGCACGCGTAAAGCTGACGCTAACGGCGCAGTCCTGCCGCCCAACTTCACTTGCGGAAGCGGCCATCGGACAAGCCGTCTCGACCCTGTCGCGCATATCCGCTGAAAGATATCCAGCGAGGTATTCCTCGAAGGTGGGACTCCGATCACCCGCCCAAGCCCGGGTATCAGCCATGTTTCCCGCGAAGCCATGGGAAAACGCAGCCGCCGCCAGCTCATCCTTCGACGAGAAATGCGCGTAGAGCGCTCCATGCGTCAGTCCAGCCTCCTTGGCGACTTCCGCCACACCGACGCCGTCTATTCCCCGTTTACGAAACAGCCTGCTCGCCGCCTGCAACAGAGCGTGCCGGTTCTCCGCAGCTTTTTCCTTCGAAACACGCATTTCCAGATTCCAAAACCAATATCACGAATTTTTTAGTTGCAGTCGCCATGAAAGTCAAATAGATGCCGGGCATCGCTTTTTGATTGCGATCGCAACTAATGGAGAAACAGGCATGCGTTACAAACTTTTCGGGAAGCACACGGGACTTCGGGTCTCCGAACTGGTGCTCGGGACCGGTAGCTTCGGGACAGGCTGGGGGCATGGCGCGGAGCCCGAGGAGGCCCGTCGTATCTTCGACGCCTATGCGGACGCCGGCGGCAACTTCATCGATACAGCCAACGGCTATCAGTTCGGTCAATCGGAGGAAATCCTGGGCGATCTGCTTGCTGGGCGGCGCGACGATTTCGTGTTGGCCACCAAGTTCACCATGCGGACGGACCCTGCGGCCGGTATTCTCGTCACCGGCAATAGCCGCAAGGCCATGGTCTCCTCGGTCGAGGCGAGCCTCAGGCGGCTCAAAACCGATCGCATCGATCTCTATTGGGCCCACATGTCGGACGGAGTCACGCCGGTAGAAGAAGTCGTGCGCGGCTTCGACGATCTCGTCCGGGCCGGCAAGATCCTTTATGCGGGTCTTTCCGACTTTCCCGCCTGGAGGGCGGCGAGGGCCGTCACCACTGCGGAATTGCGCGGAGCCGCCCCTATTGCAGGTCTTCAGGTGGAGCACAGCCTCGTCGAGCGAACGACCGAACTGGAACTCCTGCCTGCAGGGCAGGCGCTCGGCCTTGGCATCGTGGCCTGGTCACCGCTTGGGGGCGGCATGTTGACCGGAAAGTACCGCAAAGGCGAGAAAGGCCGCGCGGAGGGTTTCGGCGGTAGGGTATTCCAAGCCGAGAATTCCGCGCAGCGTACTGCCATTCTCGACACCCTGATCGCCGTTGCGAAGGACGCCGGAGTCACGCCCGGTGAAATCGCCATCGCCTGGGTTGCGGCCAAGGGCTCGCTCCCGATCATTGGACCACGCACGCTGGCTCAGCTCGAAAACAACCTGGCCGCGGCAAAAGTAACGTTATCCCCGGAGCAGATCGCACGCCTTGATGAGGTGAGCGCGACGCAACCGATCTTCCCCTACACGGTGCTCGACAATCCCGAGACCATACAGGGCTTCACGGGCGGCAAGGCCGACCACTTCGACGTACCGGTCGAAGCTGTCGCCTGAGCCGAGCCCCTCGGCGCCGGCTTGGATTCCCAGACCGGCGCCCCAGCACCAGATGCGTTCCGCCAAGGCGCCTGGGAACACGCGGCGGCGCCGGCGAGCCGGAGCGCGACGTGGACAGCGGCAATTCTCCGGCCTGATTGATACAAGGCGGTGGAGGCTGCCAAGAATTGACCCTTGGCCACATGCGCTTACAGGGCCGGCCCCAACCGTACAGGGCTGCCATCATAGAATCGCGGCAGCCGGAAGCGGCTGAGATCGTGGCCGGTGTCGTTTCCCTGGATCATATCGGAGACGACGCGGCCCATACCGGGCCCGATGCCGAAGCCGTGGCCGCTCATGCCGGTCGCGACGAAGAGGCCGCCGATCGCCTGGACCCGATCGACGACAGGGACGACATCGGGCATGGCGTCGATCATGCCGCCCCAGCCGACCTTCAAGCGAGCTTTCTTGAACTGCGGAAAAAGCTGTTTGAAATTGCGTTCTATCCCGCGCAGCCGGGCCGGCTCGGGTGCCGGGTTGAGCACCCGCATCCTTTCAAAAGGGCTCTCGCTATCGGGCGCCCAATCGCGCGGCGTCGACCAGCCGTCGGGGTAGCCTGACGGCGCGAACGGAAAATAGCGCGCGCCGAACGGATCGTTCCTGAGGGCGGGAATATATTTGGTCGCGTGCCGGAAGGCGTCGGGTCCCAGATAGAGCAGGTGGCTGCCGCCGCCGGCGAGCGTGTAGCCGCCATCCTGCCTGCGCCGGAAAGCGATGTGATCGTCGGCGGCCGCGCCTGCATAAATCTCGGGCAAGGGTTCCGTCGCGGCTACAGTGACGCGGACGCTGAGCTGAGGGATGGACACGCCGTGCCGCGCCAGGAACAGGGACGACCAGGCGCCGCCCGCGACCAATACAGTGGAGGCCTCGATATATCCCGCCTCGGTCCACACGCCCTTGATCCTGCCGGCCTGGATGTCGAGGGTGCGCGCGGCGCAGTTCTCCACGATCCTGGCGCCTTTTCGCACGGCAAGCCTGGCCAGCGCCGGCACCGCCAGCCAGGGTTCCGCGCGCATGTCGGAGGGCGTCGTCATGGCGCCCACGAACCTGCGCGACATGCCGGTGATCAGCTTCGCGGTTTCGTCCGCATTTAGGAGACGCGTGTCCAAGTCATGGCTCGCGGCGATCTTCATGAACGCCTCGAAGCCGGCCATGTCCTTTTCGGTGTTCGCCAGATAGGTCACGCCGGTCTGGGCGAGCCCGATGTCTTCGCCGCATTCCTCGGCCAGCTGCCGCCACAGCCGGATGGCCTCGATGACGATCGGCAGTTCGTCTGCGTCCCGTCCCTGCTTTCTGATCCAGCCCCAATTTCGCGAGGACTGCTCCGCCGCGACGCGGCCTTTCTCCAGCAGCGTCACCGGGATGTTGCGGGCGGCAAGGAAAAGTGCCGTCGTCACGCCGATGACACCGCCACCGACGATCACCACCTCCGACGTCTTCGGCGGAGGACCAGGATACTGGACTGGATCCGCTTCGGTGAACGGGAATGTGGGCAAATGGCGCACCCTGAAGGACCGGTTGACGGTCCAGGCTTACCGGTTGTCGCCGTCCAAGTTCAGGAGCAGGCGAAGGCGGATCGTTGTCCCACGACAGCGAAGGGTGGCCTGGAAGGGGTCGGCGAAGCTGTTGGATCCGACCCTACACCGGCGCGCCGGCGACCGACCCACGCACCACCAGATCGACCGGCCAGACCTCGCCGCGCGCGCCCTCCTCCAGCCCGGAAATCCGCGCGGCCAGGCGCTCGGCGACGCGGGCGCCGGCGAGGCGGATCGAGGAGCGCGTCGTCGACAGCGGCACCGGGAAATTTTCAGGCCGCAGCCAGGGGAAGACGTCGTCATGGGCGATCAGCGACAGGTCGCCCGGTATGGTCAGGCCAAGATCGCGCACGGCGCGCACGACGCCCAGCGCCATGATCAGGCTGGAGCAGACGATCGCCGTCGGCGGCTCGGCTTCCTCGAGCAGGCGGCGGGCGGCGCGATAGCCGTTTTCCTCGGTCATGGTCACCGAGCGGATGTGGCGCTCGCCGAGCGTCATCCCGCTCGCGGCAAGCGCCCGGCGCACGCCGCGCTCGCGGTGGATGGCGAAGGTCTCGCGCTCATTGCCATTGATCAGCGCCAGGCGCTTGTGGCCGAGCTGAAGAAGCAGCCGCGCCGCTTCGTGGAAGGCGCCCTCATTGTCGATGTCGAGATAGGGATAATCGAAATCCAAACCTTCGCTGCGGCCATGGACGATGAAGGGTATGCCCAGCGTGTTGACCAGGGCCAGCCGCCGGTCGGCCGGACGCGGCGAGGAGATGTAGACGGCGTCGACCTGCCGATTGGCGACGATGCGGCGGTAGGTGGTCTCCTCATCGTCGGCATCGGCGGGCGACAGCACGAGGTCGAGCTCGTGCGACCGGGCATAGTCGCCGAGGCCGGAGAGGAATTCGACGAAATGCGGATCGATGTCGACGGATGCACCCGTCGGCAGCACATAGCCGATCATGCCCGACTTGCCGGTGGCGAGCCGGCGCGCACTGGGGTTCGGCCGATAACCATGGCGCTTGGCGGCGTCCATCACCCGGCGCCGGGTTTCCTCGCTGACCTCGGGGTACCCGTTCAATGCCCGGCTGACCGTGGTCTGCGAAAGCGACAGCATGTGCGACAGTTGCTTGAGGTTCATCGGAGGCCTCCAGCCTCAAAGCGCTTTCAATTCTAATCGACCCGATGATGACTGGCGCAATCGCCAGACGAGATGACCTTAGAGGCCCATCGATCGTGTTTGAAGCCAAAATTGCTGCTGCAGCGCCAAAAAAGCTTGCTGCACTGCACTTTCTTAAAGCGTTCGGCCTTTTTTAAATCGATTAGCAATATGAGCCTCTTGACTTCGTGAGAATTCAATGGCGAGATCAAGTTAGCCAAAGCGCTTTGGAACACTCTTCGAAAGGTTGCGGTTGCCTTCTCGCTGAGTCACAGTTCCGTGGGCGTCGGCGGACGAAATGGAGGTTTCGTCCGGACTGTCTCAACACTGGGAGGACTGCGATGAAGAAAATGCTTCTCTTGGGTACCGCATTCGCTGCGCTCACCCTTGGCCTGCCGGCACATGCCGAACTGAAGTTCAAGCCGGGCGAAGATTCGAAATTTCACTGGGCGAACTACGACGACCTCAAGAAGGTCGACCTCAAGGGCGAGACGCTGACGATCTTCGGGCCGTGGCGCGGCGAGGACGAAACGCTTGTGCGTTCGGTTCTCGACTATTTCCAGGAAGCCACCGGCGCCGAGGTGAAATATTCCTCGTCCGAGAATTATGAGCAGCAGATCGTCATCGACACCCAGGCCGGCAGCCCGCCCAACATCGCCGTGCTGCCGCAGCCCGGCCTGATCCAGGACCTTGCTTCCAAGGGCGTGCTGACCCCGCTGGGCGACGACGTCGCCGCCTGGATCAAGGAAAATTATGCCGCCGGCGACTCCTGGGCCAAGCTCGGCACCTATACGGGCAAGGACGGCAAGCCCGGCTTCTACGCCTTCCCCTATAAGATCGATGTGAAGGGCCTGGTCTGGTACTCGCCGGACAATTTCGACGAGGCCGGCTACAAGGTGCCGAAGACCCAGGAAGAACTGGCCGATCTCGAGAAGAAGATCGTCGCCGACGGCGGCAAGCCCTGGTGCATCGGGCTGGGTTCGGGCGGCGCCACCGGCTGGCCGGCGACCGACTGGGTCGAGGACATCATGCTGCGGACGCAGCCGCCGGAGGTCTACGACAAGTGGACGAAGAACGAGATTCCGTTCACCGATCCGGCCGTGGTCAACGCCATCGACATCTTCGGCAAGATCGCCACCGACGACAAGATGGTGGACGGCGGCGCCAAGGCGGTCGCGGCGACCGACTTCCGCGACAGTCCGAAGGGCCTCTTCACCGTGCCGCCCAAATGCTACATGCACCATCAGGCGTCGTTCATTCCTTCCTTCTTCCCGGAGAACGTGAAGCTCGGCCAGGATGCGGACTTCTTCCCCTATCCGCCCTACGCCTCCAAGCCGGAGTTGGGCACGCCGCTGGAAGTGGCCGGAACGCTGGTGATGATCACCAAGGACTCCAAGGCCTCGCGCGAGTTCATCAAGTTCCTGCAGATGCCGCTCGCGCATGAATTGTGGATGGCGCAGAAGAGCTTCGTCACCCCGTTCAAGGCCGCCAACAAGGATGCCTATGGCAGCGACGCGCTGAAGAAGCAGGGCGAGATCCTGGTCGGGGCCACCACGGTGCGGTTCGACGGCTCTGACCTGATGCCCGGCAAGGTCGGCGCGGGCTCGTTCTGGACCGGCATGATCGACCTGGTCGGCGGCAAGTCCGCGCAGGACGTCGCCGCCGACATCCAGAAAAGCTGGGATGCCATCAAGTAGCCATCCGGCAAACAGGCCGCCGCGCGCGGCCTGATATTTTCCTCATCCTCCACCAGGATCCGGGCTACGGCCCGGATCCGACCGGCGGTCCACGCCGGAAGCCTTCGCGTTTCGATCGTTCCGAATAACCGAAAGTCGGTGCATCCGACCGCCAGCCCCGGCTGGCCGGTCATGCGCAGGGAGAGGGACCCATGGCGGCTCAGATTTTCTCGGCCATATTCGTCATCATCATCGGCGTCGGCGGCTGTGTCGCCTATTTCTGGGGCGCCAACAAACTGCTCGATCTCGTTTTCCCGTCGCGCGGCGTCTCAGGCACGGCAGCCGTCGACAATCTGCGCCGGCAGGGCCTGGTGCGGCCCTGGCTGTTCGTCGGTCCGGCGATGATCATCCTCACCATCTATCTGATCTATCCGGTCATCGAGACGCTGCGGCTCTCCTTCCTCGATCGTGGCGGCGAAAATTTCGTCGGCCTCGCCAATTACGAATGGGCGTTCGGCGACCACGATTTCCGCAACTCGATCCTCAACAACATCCTGTGGCTGGCGGTGGTGCCGGCGGCCTGCACCTTCCTCGGGCTGATCATCGCCGTGCTCACCGACAAGATCTGGTGGGGCACGATCGCCAAGAGCCTGATCTTCCTGCCGCTGGCCATCTCCTTCGTCGGCGCCAGCGTGATCTGGAAATTCATCTACGAGTATCGCGGCGAGGGCCAGGTGCAGATCGGCCTGCTCAACGCCATCATCCAGTATTTCGGCGGCCAGCCGCAGGTGTGGATATCGCTGCCGTTCTGGAACAATTTCTTCCTCATGGTGATCCTGATCTGGATCCAGACAGGTTTTGCGATGGTCATCCTGTCGTCGGCGCTGCGCGGCATCCCGGAAGAGACGCTCGAGGCTGCGGTCATCGACGGCGCCAACCCGTTCCAGATCTTCTGGAAAATCATGGTGCCGCAGATCTGGGGCACCATCGCTGTGGTGTGGACCACCATCACTATCCTGGTGCTGAAAGTGTTCGACATCGTGCTGACCATGACCAACGGCCAATGGAACAGCCAGGTGCTGGCCAATCTGATGTTTGACTGGATGTTCCGCGGCGGCGGCGATTTCGGCCGCGGCGCGACCATCGCCATCATCATCATGATCGCGGTCATTCCGATCATGGTCTGGAACATCCGCCAGGCCAACAAAGAGACGGGAGGGCATTGAGATGGCCGCGTCCACCGGAAAGTCCTTCGTCAGCCGCTTCGGCGTTCATATCGCCGTGCTGGTCTTCGTCGTCATCTGGACCATCCCCACGCTCGGCATTCTCGTCTCGTCGCTGCGCGACAAGGACCAGATCATCGCATCGGGCTGGTGGAATTCCTTCGCCAGTTCCAGCCAGACCGAGGCCGGGCGGCTGCCGGCCGCCTCGGCGCAGACGCAGAAGGACGGCAAATATGTCATCGAAGGCAACGTCTTCGGCGACGGCGCCAAGCGCGACATCAGCGCCTTTGGCGTCAAGGCGGCGGCGCCGACGCAATACAAGGCCGGCACGGCGGCCGATCTTGGCGACGGCGTCACCTTGCAGGTAAACGCGGACGGCAGCTTCGTGCTCGCCTCGCCGAAGGCATTCGAGGGCGACCGCGGCCAGCGCGTCTACTACGCCTCCTCGGCGCCGCCGAAATTCACCACCGAGAACTACGATGCGGTGCTTTTTTCCGAAGGCATCGGCCGCTCGTTCATGAACTCGCTGACGGTGACCATTCCGGCAACGATCATCCCCATCCTGATCGCGGCCTTCGCGGCCTATGCGCTTGCCTGGATGCGCTTTCCCGGCCGGGCGCTGCTGATCGCCGTCATCATCGGCCTGCTGGTCGTGCCGCTGCAGATGTCGCTCATCCCGCTGCTCAAGCTCTATAACGGCGTCGGCACCTTCTTCGGCGTGCCGTCGAAGACCTATCTCGGCATCTGGCTGGCGCATACCGGCTTCGGCCTGCCTTTCGCCATCTATCTGCTGAGGAGCTACATCGCCGGCCTGCCGCGCGAGATCATGGAATCGGCGCGCATCGACGGCGCCAGCGATTTCGAGATCTTCGTCAAGATCGTGCTGCCGCTGTCGTTCCCGGTGCTTGCCTCCTTCGCCATCTTCCAGTTCCTATGGGTATGGAACGATCTGCTGGTGGCGATGGTTTTCCTCGGCACGGCGCCCGATCAGATCGTGCTGACGGCCAAGCTCAACGCGCTGCTCGGCTCACGCGGCGGCAATTGGGAAATCCTCACGACATCGGCATTCATCACCATCATCGTGCCGCTGATCGTGTTCTTCTCGCTGCAGCGCTATTTCGTCCGCGGGCTGCTTGCCGGCTCGGTGAAAGGAGGTTGAAGACATGCAATCGGCTTTGAAGGCGACTTCGAGACCAGACCCTGCGATCGACCGCGACTGGTGGCGGGGCGCGGTGATCTATCAGATCTATCCGCGCTCCTACCAGGACTCCAACGACGACGGCATCGGCGATCTGAAGGGCATCGTTCAGCGTCTGCCCTACATCGCTTCGCTCGGCGTCGACGCCATCTGGATCTCGCCCTTCTTCAAATCGCCGATGAAGGATTTCGGCTATGACGTCTCGGATTATTGCGACGTCGACCCGATGTTCGGCACGCTCGCCGATTTTGACGCGCTGGTGGCGGAGGCGCACCGCCTGGGCCTCAAGGTGATGATCGACGAGGTCCTGTCGCACACCGCCGACATCCACCCGTGGTTCAAGGAAAGCCGCTCCAGCCGCAGCAATCCAAAGGCCGACTGGTATGTGTGGGCCGACGCCAAGCCGGACGGCACGCCGCCGAACAACTGGCTGTCGATCTTCGGCGGCTCAGCCTGGCAGTGGGACACCAGCCGCCAGCAATATTACATGCACAATTTCCTGGCCGAGCAGCCCGATCTCAACTTCCACAATGGAGAAGTCCAGAACGCGCTGCTCGACATCACCCGCTTCTGGCTGGAACGCGGGGTCGACGGCTTTCGGCTGGACACGATCAACTTCTATTTCCACAGCCAGGGGCTGGAGGACAACCCCCCGCTGCCGCCGGAACAGCGCAACGACCAGACCGCGCCCGCGGTCAACCCTTACAACTACCAGGACCATATCTACGACAAGAGCCGGCCGGAGAATCTCGGCTTCCTCGAGCGCTTCCGCGCGCTTCTCGACGAATATCCGGCACAGGCCGCCGTCGGCGAGGTCGGTGACTCCCAGCGCGGCCTGGAAGTGGTCGCCGCCTACACCGCCGACGGCAAGCGCGTGCATATGTGCTATTCCTTCGACTTCCTGGCGCCGGAGAAGATCAGCGCGGCGAAAGTGCGCGCGGTGCTAGAAGCCTTCGGCCGGGTCGCCAGCGACGGCTGGTCGTGCTGGGCTTTCTCCAACCATGACGTGATGCGGGTCGCCTCGCGCTGGGCCGCCAACGAGGCGGACCCGACCGCCTATCTGAAGGTGATCTCGGCGCTCCTGATGTCGCTGCGCGGTTCGGTATGCATCTACCAGGGCGAAGAACTCGGCCTCGGCGAAGCGGAGCTGAAGTTTGAGGACCTGCAGGACCCCTACGGCATCCGCTTCTGGCCGGAGTTCAAGGGCCGCGACGGCTGCCGCACGCCGATGGTGTGGGAGGCCGCGGCCAAGAATGGCGGCTTCTCGACCGCCAAGCCCTGGCTGCCGGTGCCGGGCAGGCACTTGTCGCAGGCCGTCAACGTGCAGCAGGGCGACGCAAGCTCGCTGCTCGAGCATTACCGCCGCTTCCTCGCCTTCCGGCGCCAGCATCCGGCGCTGGGCAAGGGCGATATCGACTTCATCGAAAGCGACGGCGACACCGTCGCCTTCACGCGCCGCGAGGGCAATGAGCGGATCGTCTGCGCCTTCAACCTCGGCGGCAAGCCCGCCGAGATCGATCTCGGCCAAGGCGCGCTGCAGCCCTTGCCCGGACATGGCTTTTCGGGACAGACTGGCGGCGGGCCGGTCCGCCTCGGCGGATACGGCGCCTGGTTCGGACGCATCGACTGAACTTGCAGACAAAGATCAACGGAAGGAGAGAACCATGGCCGATGTCACGCTCAACCAGGTGAGGAAATCATACGGCAACCTCAATATTCTCCACGGCATCGACCTAGACATCAAATCGGGCGAGTTCATCGTCTTCGTCGGACCGTCGGGATGCGGCAAGTCGACCTTGCTGCGGTCGATCGCGGGGCTAGAGGAGATCACCGGGGGCGAGCTGAAGATCGACGGCGAGGTGGTGAATGACGTGCCGCCGTCGAAGCGGGGCATCGCCATGGTGTTTCAGTCCTATGCGCTCTATCCGCACATGACCGTCTACGACAACATGGCCTTCTCGATGAAGATCGGCAAGGAAAGCAAGGCCGAGATCGACAAGCGGGTGCGGCAGGCCGCGGAAATCCTGCAGCTCACCAAATATCTCGATCGCCTGCCCAAGGCGATGTCGGGCGGCCAGCGCCAGCGCGTCGCCATCGGCCGCGCCATCGTGCGCAACCCGAAGGTGTTCCTGTTCGACGAGCCGCTCTCGAACCTCGACGCCGCATTGCGCGTCGCCACCCGCATCGAGATCGCCAAGCTCAAGGAATCGATGCCGAACACCACCATGATCTATGTGACGCACGACCAGGTCGAGGCGATGACGCTGGCGGACCGGATCGTGGTGCTGAAGGACGGCCGGGTCGAGCAGGTCGGCACGCCGATGGAACTCTACAAGCGTCCGGGCAATCTGTTCGTCGCCCAGTTCATCGGCTCGCCGGCGATGAACATATTGCCGGCAAAGATCGAGAAGGCCGGCAATCCGACCGTGGTCAGCCATGTCGGCGACCGCAAGGCGACGGTGCCGATCGCGACGCCTGCCTCGGCGAATGGCGCGGCGGTCAGCTTCGGCGTGCGGCCGGAGGATCTCGCGATCGCCACCGGTTCCGATTACCTCTTCGAGGGCAAGGTCGACTATATCGAGCAACTCGGCGAGGTTCAGCTCGTCTATATCGATATCGGCCGCGCAGACCTGCCGCTGGTCGCCAAGCTGCCCGGCAATGTCGAAGTCAAGCGCGGTGAGACACTGCGGCTCAACGCAAGCGCCGGCGATCTGCATATTTTCGACGCCGACGGCCATTCCTTCACGCTGCATCGCGAAGAAGCAAAGGCGGCCTGAGCGCAGAGCCGCTGCGGCAAAGAAAAAGCGGCGGGCCTCGGCCCGCCGCTCCTGTTTTCAAATCACGGTCGGCTGTTAACGATTGCCGAAGTGGTCGCGGTCAGCGCCCTGCGGAGCCGACTTCTGCGCGTCGCGGGACGAATTCAGCAGCTTGTAGACAGGCGAGTCGGTGCCGATCGACGAGGTGCGGGTCGTATCCACGGCGGGAGCCGGCTGGTTGACGCCGCTGTTGCCGTAATTGTCGCTGCCCGCAAAAGCAGCCGAGGAAACGGCCATGAGAGCCGCGGTGGCAAGAATGATATTTTTCATCTCAGTACTCCTGAATTTCCTGATCCGACCGAGGCGACGGGCAAACCCGTCACCGTTCGAAGTCGGCTGTTAGTTGTTACCGAAAAGGTTGCGGTCGGCGCCCGTGGTGACAGGCTTCTGTTCAGCCGGTTCGGACTTGCGGACCGAGGCTGTGTAAGAAGAGTCGACCGTGGCGGCCGGCGGGTTGGCGGCCTGCGCGTTGTAATTGTCGCTACCGGCAAAGGCGCTGCCGGAAATTGCCAGAAGGGCGGCGGCAGTGAGAACAATCTTTTTCATTTTTGCTACTCCAGTATTTTTATTCCGTCCGTCTAGCGGCGTGTCTTGGGAATGAAATCGCGTCGTTCGGACAGCGCTGATTTGGGTGAGCCGATCGCCGGATTCCAATCACGAAGTTTTTTCGTCTGGACCATGACTCCGCATCTTGAAGTTTTCATAAGCATGCCTACGACTATATTTTTGTCGAATTTAATCAATTACTTATTTGGTTTCGGCAGTTGGCTCACCAAGTGTGTCGGAGCGCCAACGTTCACAGCATCCTGTACGCACCGTCAACAGAAACGAACCGTTCGGTTCGATTTTAGAATCTGCTAATAGTCACTTTTTGATACTGTTAACCATAGGAGCCCTCCTGAAGCTCGTCCCGAGGAGCGTTCTGGAAGCCGGAGGGCATGGCGCAGGGACGAGACTCAGCACCGTCAATATGCCGCCCATTGTCGCGCCGCATGGATGCGATGTCGTTTTCATGCCGACGGGAAGCCGGCCGTCATGGTTAGATCAGGCCATCTCAGGTGCCGCTTCGTCGCGACGAGGCGGAGAATTGGGAAGCCGGTCGAAATCCGGCGCTGCCCCCGCAACGGTGGTGGAGTGACGTCGCAACGGGAGACCACTGGGCCATGGGGCCTGGGAAGGTGTTGCGACCGCCCGCGAGGGCAACTCCAAAGCCCGGAAACCAGCCCGAGACAGTTTGAACTCGACTGATCGCGGTGGGCGGTCAAGAGGCGGACGGCGCGTGCCCGGCCCTGCCGGTGGCGGTCGTTCTTCTCCATCACCACCAGTTCAGTCCTTGATGCGAGGACAGGACATGGATGCGCGCAACGACATGCTGAGGCTCCTACAGAGCCGCAAGCCGGGCTACTCGCTTGAGCAGCCCTTCTACACCGATCCCGACTATTTCAAGCTCGACATGGAGCTGATCTGGTATCGTGACTGGTTGTTCATCGGCCATGATTGCGAGCTGTCGAGACCAGGCAGCTACATCACCGTTCAGATCGGCGACTATCCGGTGGTGCTGGTCCGCGACCAGAAGGGAAGGATCAACGCTTTCCACAACTCCTGCCGGCATCGCGGCAGCCGCGTGTGCAACACTGACAAGGGCACCGCCGCCAAGCTGGTCTGTCCTTACCATCAGTGGACTTACGAGCTCGACGGGCGGCTGCTGTTCGCGCGCCAGATGGCGGAAGGCTTCGACAAGGGCCAGTTCGGCCTGAAGCCCGTGGCCTGCGAGAGCGTCGGCGGCTACATCTTCATCTGCCTGGCAAAAGAGCCGGCCGACTTCGCGCCGATGCGCGCCATGATCGAACCCTATCTCCTGCCGCACCGGCTGAGCGAGGCGAAGGTCGCGTTCGAATCGACGATCGTCGAAAAGGGCAACTGGAAGCTCGTCTGGGAAAACAACCGCGAGTGCTATCATTGCGCCGGAAACCATCCGGAACTGTGCAAGACTTTCCCGGAAGCGCCGACGGTGACAGGTGTGCAGGGCGCCGACAGCGATCCGGAAATGCTTGCGCACTGGGCGAAATGCGAGGCGGCGGGTCTGCCGAGCCGGTTCCGGATCGATCCGGCCGGGCAATACCGCGCAACGCGCGCGCCGCTACTGCGCGACGCCGTCAGCTACACGATGAGCGGCAAACGCGCCGTGACGAAAAACCTGTCCGCCAGCGTCGCCGCCGACCGTATCGGCACGTTGATGCACTACCATTACCCGACCACGTGGAACCACATCCTCATCGATCACGCCGTCACCTTCCGTGTGCTGCCGATCAGCGCCACCGAGACCGCGGTGACGACGAAGTGGCTGGTCCACAAGGACGCGGTGGAAGGCGTCGACTACGATCTGGCAGAACTCACCCATGTCTGGACCGAGACCAACGATCAGGACCGCCGCATCGTGGAGGAAAACGCGCTCGGCATCCTGTCGCCGGCTTACGAGCCTGGTCCCTATTCCGAGCTGCATGAGGGCGGTGTCATCCAGTTCGTCGAGTGGTACGCCTCCTTCATAGGTCCGCGCCTTGCCGAAGGCGGTCGCCCGGCGCTGCGCAGCGTCGCCTAGCGCATGTCGCCCGAAAGTGTTCAGCGGTTTTGGGGGTACGACATGCGCAAAACAACAAGGCTAAGGAGATGAACGCGATGACGGATCTCGGCCTCTATCGTCATCTCGACGAGATGGCGCCCTGGAACGACAGGCTGCAGGTGCTGGAAGTGATCGGCGTCAGCGACGAGGCGCCGCAGGTGAAGACGTTCACCTTCCGCTCCGACAATCAGACCTGGTTTCGCTACAAGCCCGGGCAGTTCGTGACGCTGGAATTGCCGACGGCCGACGGGCCGCTGATGCGCACCTACACGCTGTCGTCCTCGCCGTCGCGGCCATTCTCGATCGCGGTGACGGTGAAGGCGCAAGACGGCAGCGTCGGCACGCGCTGGATGTTCGACAATCTGAAGCCCGGCGTCCATGTGAAGGCCTACGGGCCGGCCGGCGATTTCTCGCTGCACAGCCATCCGGCGGCCAAATATCTGTTCATTTCGGCCGGATCCGGCGTCACGCCGATGATGTCGATGCTGCGCTGGCTGAACGACTGCGCGCCCTGGACCGATGTCGGCTTCGTCAACTGCGCGCGCCGGCCGGAAGAGATCATCTTCCGCAAGGAGCTCGAACTGCTCGGCAGCCGCATGCCCGGCCTGTCGCTCGGCTTCATGATCGAGGAGCGGTCGAGCCGCGAGGGCTGGTTCGGCCATATGGGCCGCATCGACGCGATCCGGCTGCCGCTTCTGGCACCCGATTTCCGCGAGCGGGAAATCTTCTGCTGCGGGCCCGACCCCTTCATGCGCGCCGTGCGGCAGATGCTGGAGGCAGCCGGCTTCGACATGAGCCGCTACCATCAGGAGAGCTTCGCCGCGCCAGCCGTGGAAGAAGTGCCGGCGCCATTCGCGATGCCGGCCGGCGACGACGCCGAGCCGCTCGCCGAGGCGGTGACGCCGGTCCGCTTTTCGCTTTCAAACGTCGATGCGGAATGCGTCGCCGGACAGACCGTGCTGCAGACGGCGCGCGCTTCGGGCGTCAGGATCCCGGCGGCCTGCGAGTTCGGTCTCTGCGGAACCTGCAAGGTGAAAAAGGTCTCGGGCGAGGTCTCGATGAGCCACAATGGCGGCATTCTCGATCACGAGATCGATGACGGCTATATCCTGGCCTGCTGTTCGAGGCCATTGTCGGCCCTGGACATCGAGGCCTGAAGGCTTATCGGTCAAGGCGAAGACCGTTGCGGGACCACCCTCGCCGGGATCATGCTTCTAAACCCCGTAGCGCTCGGTGCGGATGATCCCCGCCGGGACGCCGGCGCCAATCAGGGCGTCGGCGGCGGCCGAGACGAACGCGTTCGAGCCGCAGACATAGGCGAGCCTCGGCGCCTTGGGCAGGCGCTCGACGGCCTGCGCCATCATGCGGGCGTCGACGCGCCGGGAATAGTCGGAGGGGCGCCTCGCCGGCTCGCGGGTCAGCGTCAGCACCAGGTTGAATCCGTCAAGCCGGTCGTCCAGGCCGATCAGCTCGTCGCGAAAAATCACCTCGTCCCATATCCGAGCCGAAAACACCAGCGCGACGGGCACCGCCTTGTTGCGCAGCGCGCGATGGCGCACCATCGCCATCAGCGGCACGACACCGGAGCCGCCGCCGACCAGAAGGATCGGGCCGCCGTCGCTCTCCTGCCAGATGAAATGGCCGCCCAGCGGTCCGCGCAGCTCGATCTCGTCGCCGACGGCGGCCACGTCGTGAAAGAAGGGCGAGACCTCGCCGTCGTCGAGCCGCTCGATTGCCAGCTCGATACCACCGCCTGCTTCCGGCGCCGAGGCGATGGAATAGGAGCGGCGCGCCTGATAGCCGTCCGGGGCCGTCAGCCTGATGTCGACATGCTGTCCGGCAAGGTGAGCAAAAGGCCGCGACGGCTGGAACCAGAAGCTGGTGACGCGCGGCGTGCGCTTTTCGATGCGGGTGATCGTGGCTGCCTGCCAGGGCGATTGCGGCGACGGCTCGGCGCTCATTGATCACCCCTCACGGAATCGCCCCTCACGGGTCGCCCCTTATGGATCGCTTGAATAGCGCTGCTCGCGCCAGGGGTCGCCATACATGTGATAGCCGCGAAGCTCCCAGAAGCCCGGTTCGTCGCGCTCGGTGAACTGCAGCCCGTTCACCCATTTGGCCGACTTCCAGAAATAGAGGTGCGGCACCAATAGCCGTGCCGGCCCGCCATGATCCGGCGTGATCGGCTTGCCTTCATAGAGCAGCGCCACCATCGCCTTGCCGGTGACGAGGTCCTTGGTCGGCACATTGGTGGAATAGCCGTCAAAGGACAGAGCCAGCGTGTAGGCCGTCGGCGGCTCGATGCCGGCGTCGGCGAGGATGTCGTCGATCATGACGCCCTGCCAGGGCGTGTTGAATTTTGTCCAGGCCGTTACGCAATGGATGTCGCGCGTCATCTTGCTTTGCGGCAAGGCGTTGAACTCGGCCCAGTTCCATTTCTTGATCGGCTTGGGTCCCTGCTTGAGGGTGAAAGACCAATCCTCCGTGCGCACGCGCGGCGTCGGCCCGGCCGAAAGCACGGGAAAACCCTGCTCCAGATACTGGCCGGGCGGAATGCGCGCATCGGTGTCGGAAGGGGGACGCCGTCCGGAAAAGAAGCCGCGCGTGACCATCAAGACATCCCTCATGCCGGATTTGATCGACCGTAGGGAGTGTTCTCGAATACGCCTCGGGCGGCAACAGAAATCTTGAGGCAGAGCCCGCCGGAGATACCGGCAGGCCCTGTCAAAGCGCTTCTCAGCCGGCGGCGAAAGGCACGGCAACGAAGATCTGCGCATCGCCGCGATCGACAAGCAACAGCACCGACTTCTTGCCCGACTTGGCTGCCTCGGCGATCGCCTGATTGGCCTGCCTGGCCGTCCTTACCGGCGTTTGGTCAACACCGACGATGACATCGCCCGGCTGGATGCCGGCGGCCGAAGCCGCCTTGTCCGGATTGACCCGCTCGACCACCGCGCCGTGCTGGTTGCCGGCAAGGTTGAGCTGGTCGCGGATATCGGGCGTGAGATCGGTCAGGCCGAGGCCGAGCGAGGGAACGCGCAAGCCCTGTTCGGCCGACGGGCCGCGGCCTTCATTGCCGTTCGACGCCGTCTTCTGATCTTCGGCGTTGCGGCCGACATCGGCGGAGATCTGCATCGCCCTGCCCTTGCGCCAGATGTTGACGGTTTCCTTGGCGCCGGGCGACACGTCGGCGACGGCGCGCGACAGGTCCTTGGGATCCTTGATCTCCTGGCCGCCGAAGCCGGTGATGACATCGCCGGTCTCGATGCCGGCCTTGGCTGCCGGCGACCCGTCGGTGACCTGGGAAACCAGCGCGCCGCCCGGATGGTCGAGGCCGATGGCGCTGGCGACATCCGGCGTGACCGGCTGGATCTGCACACCGAGATAGCCGTATTCGATGTCGCCGCCCTTCATCAGCTTGGCGACGACCTTCTGCGCCTGGTCCGACGGGATGGCAAAGCCGACGCCGACGCTGCCGCCATTGGGCGAATAGATGGCGGTGTTGATGCCGATGACATTGCCGTTGACGTCGACCAGCGGACCGCCGGAATTGCCATGGTTGATCGGCGCGTCGATCTGGATGAAGTCGTCGAACGGCCCGCTATGCAGGTCGCGGCCGCGCGCCGAGACGATGCCGGCGGTGACGGTGGTGCCGATGCCGAACGGATTGCCGATCGCCAGCACCTGGTCGCCGGTCATCAGCTTGCTGGAATCGCCCCATTTGACGGTCGGCAGCGGCTTGTCGGCCTTGATCTTCAGCACTGCGAGATCGTTCTTGGCGTCATGGCCGACGAGCTTGGCGGGAAGCTCGGTGCCGTCGTCGAGCGTCACCTTGATCGAGCTCGCGCCATCGATGACGTGATTGTTGGTGACGATGGTGCCGTCGGCGCCGACGATGAAGCCGGAGCCGAGTGCCTCGGCGCGCTGCCCTTGCTGCTGCGGCGGCGTGCGCGGCATCGGCATGCCCTGGTCACCGAAGAACTGCTGGAAGAACTGGTCGAATGGCACATTGCCGCCGAGGGGCGAACCGTCATCGCCCACCTGTGGCTGCGCCTTCATGATCGAGGTGATGGTGACGACCGCCGGCTTGGTGACGGCGATGACCGGGGCGAAGGAGCCGTTCGGGGCCGTGATGCCGGCGACCGGGGTCTGGGTCGTCGCGGCCACGGTGCTCAGGCCGGAATTGTTCTGGGCAAAGGAGACGACGACGGGGGAAATGATCAGCGCAGCGCCCAGCAGGGCGGCGACGCGATGTCTGCGAAGAATGCTTGATGGTGACATGGTCGTTCTGTCCGGGCGAGAGTTGATCCGGCGTCGCGGGCGCTCCCACGGGGTCGTCCGTCGACGTGCCGATGGCCGGATCTGCCTGTCTCGCCGTGCATGGCAGCCGGCCGTCTCGACAGACAGTCATCTAGGTCGCCGAATGGCCCGAATTAGGGTTTTGAGGTGACCTTACAAAGATTTAATTCAGAGGCCGCTCACGAAGCGCTCGCGCCGGCGCAGGTAGGACGAGGCCATTGCGCGCATGCGGGCGGCATCGAAACTCGGGCCGTGGCCGCCATGGCCGATGCGGATCGGAAGGTCGAGCAGGCGCTGCATGGTGCGACAATAGGCCGTGCGGTCGGAATCCGGCAGATCGTCGATCAGCATGCCGTCATAGATGGCGTCGCCGGCAAAGAATAGGCCGTCGGCCTCGTCGAAGAGCGCGATAGAGTCCGGCGAATGCCCGGGCAGGTGCAGCACACGGAACTTCCGGTCACCGAGATCGACGACGTCGCTCTCGTCGAGCGCGCGGGTCAGCGGCGCGGAAGGAATGCGATAGTCGGCCGCCCTCCAGTCCGGCGCCGGCAGTTTCGAGACGGCACCGTCGAGGTTGTGGAACATGTAGGCGTAGGTGACGGCATCATCCATGCCGTCGAACTGCGCCGCGCTCATCTTCGGCCCCATGCGCAGCGGGAATTCGTGCAGCGAGCCGACATGGTCGAGATGGATGTGGGTGGCGACGACGATGAGCGGCTTGCCGGCCGGCGTGTCGATCTCGGGCGCCAGCGGACGGATGCCCATGCCGGTGTCGACCAGGAGGTCGGCGTCGCGGCCCTTCAAATGCCAGATGTTGGCGCGCACGAAATCATGCACGAAGGGCTCGGTCAGCATCGTCGTGGCGGCATCGACTTTCGCCTTGCCGAACCAGTCACCAACCTCAAGCTCGGGCATCGGACCGCCCATCAGACAAACGGCTTCCCGACCTTGTATTTTTCCGGCACCAGCCGCTTCAGATAGGCGATGCCGGCTTCCGAAAGCTGGTTGGCGTCCGGCTGCATGAAATCGTCGGGCATATGGCGGGTCTTGCCGGCCACCGCCTTCAGCGGCACCTTCTTCAGCACGGTCTTCGACCCATCATACTGGATCGCAACCGAACCGCCGCCTTCCCCTGCGACGGCGACCGCGAAGGCGCCGGCGTCGAAGGCCTCCTGGGCGTCGACGGCGCTGATGGCGCCGACATAGCCGCGCGGCATGTAGCCTAAAGCATCGACGCGTGCGCGCTTGCCGGGCAGGCCTTCGGCCAAGGCCCGTTCCAGCGCCGCCGGCAGGTCGCTGCCCGACAGCTTGACGTTGCCGTGCTGGTCGCGCTCGAGCTTCTCCGGCGGCACCAGGCTTTCGACAAGCGCCTTGCCATCGGCGGTGCTGACGCCCTCCGAGACGGCGACGATGCAGCGCTTGTGGCGATCCAGCTTCTCGCGCACCTCATCGATGAAGCGCTTGGCCGAGAAGGCGCGCTCCGGCACATAGACCAGATGCGGGCCGCTGTCGGGATCGAGCTGCCAGGCGGCCGCGGCGGCGGTGAGGAAGCCGGCATGGCGGCCCATGACGATACCGACATAGATGCCGGGCAGCGCGCGGAAATCGAGATCGACGGAGAGAAAGGCGCCGGCGACGAACTCGGCCGCCGAGATGAAGCCCGGCGTGTGGTCGTTCTCCTCGAGGTCGTTGTCGATGGTCTTGGGCGCATGGACGAAGGCGATCGAACCGCCGGCGGCATCGGTCAGGATCTGCTGCGTGCCCGAAGTGTCGTTGCCGCCGATATAGATGAAGGCGTCGGCGCCGACCTTCTTCAGGCCGTTGAGGACGACCTCGCAATAGGCTGCGTCCGGCTTGTCGCGAGTCGAGCCAAGTGCGGCGCTCGGCGTGCCGGCGATCAGCCGCAGCCGATCCTCGGGGATGGCGGAGAGATCGACATAGTTGCCGTCGCGGATGCCGCGCACGCCGTGGATCGAGCCCAGCACCCTGGCGCCGGGATGGCGCTTGCGGATTTCCAGCGTGGCGCCGACGACCGTCTGGTTGATGACGGCGGTCGGGCCGCCGCCCTGCGCGATGACGAAGGTTCCAGCCATGTTTTCTCTCCCGAAGCGAAGGTTTTCAGGGCACCTTCGCCTGTCTTGCGGCATCGCGCAACGGAAGAGTGGGACCCGATCAGACCACGACGACCGGGTTCTTCTTGGAGACGCGGCTGTAGAGGTCGATAATGTCCTGGTTGATCAGGCGCACGCAGCCCGATGACATCGCCTGGCCGATGCTCCACCATTCGGGCGAACCGTGGATGCGGTAGCCGGTGTCCTTGCCGTTCTGGTAGATGTAGAGCGCCCGCGCCCCGAGCGGATTGGTGAGGCCGCCGGGCTGGCCGCCCTGCCATTTCACCAGTTCTGGCTTGCGCTGGATCATTTCCGGCGGCGGCGTCCAGACCGGCCATTCGCGGCCATATTGGATGTTGGCGCGGCCCGACCAGCGGAAACCATCCTTGCCGATGCCGACGCCGTAGCGGATGGCGTCGCCGCCCGGCTGTACCAGATAGAGCATGCGCTCCTGGAGGTGGACGACGATGGTCCCGGGCGCCTCGCCGGTCTTGTCGACGACGATCTGGCGGCGGAACTGCGGCTTGACCTTCTGCCACGGCACCGCCGGCACCTCGAAACCGCCATCGGTGAGCGAGGCGTACATCACATCGGGGCCGGTGATGTTCTTGTCGACGCTGATCGCCGGGCGCATGGGCGGCACGGAGCCGGTGACGGTGTTGTCGAGCTGCATCTGCGGCAGGTCGAGCGTGTCGGTGGTGCTGCAGCCGGCGACGCCCAGCAGCGCCATGGCGCCGGCGCCGGAAAGCAAGGCGCGGCGGGAAAGGAGAATTTCGGTATCGATTGCGGCGCCGTTGGAAAGCGGCGTCAGACTTTGCGGCAACTCGCGCATACACCAAACCCTACGCTGCCGGCGGGAAGCACGGTCCGGCCGGATCGCAAGCATTTTCGCCAGTCATGGTTGAAAAAAGGTGAAAGAATGGAGGCGGAGCTTAACCCTAGCGAATCGTTGCGGCGGCGATGGGGCTACTGGTCGAGGCGCCGAAGATTTTCGCTGAAGATTTTTCCGGCGGTCCCTTTACATTCCCGACGACCCCAGGATTTATCCTTTTCTTTGCGCTCAAGGAGCAGGGAAATGTCCTTCGAAAACTGGGCTGCCTTCGCCGCCGCCTCTTCCATCCTTCTCGTCATTCCGGGCCCGACGATCCTTTTGGTCGTTTCCTATGCGCTGGGGCAGGGCTGGCGCACCGCGCTGCCGATGGCGGTGGGCGTGGCACTTGGCGACTTCACCGCCATGACGCTTTCGATGCTCGGCATCGGCGCGCTGCTCGCGGCTTCGGCCACCGTGTTCACGATCTTGAAGGTGATCGGCGCCGGCTACCTCATCTATCTCGGCATAAAACTGTTCCGCGCCGGTGACGCGCTGAAGGCCGAGCCGCGCACCGACGCGGTTTCAGCGGCAAGGATGATGGCGCATGCCTGGCTCGTGACGGCGCTGAACCCGAAGAGCATCACCTTCTTCGTCGCCTTCCTGCCGCAGTTCCTCGACCGGCATGCCGACTTCTGGACGCAGATGCTGATCTTCGAGACGACCTTCCTGACCTTGGCCTTCGCCAATGCCTTCGGCTACGCGCTGGTCGCATCGAGGGCGCGCGCCATCGTGCGCAACCCGAAGGCCATCCGCATCTTCAACCGCACCGGCGGCACGCTGCTGGTCGGCGCCGGCATCGCCACGGTGGCGATGCGGTCGGGGAATTGAGTCAGCGCATAGCCCGGCAGGCCCGAGGGACTATCGACACGAGTTGGCGGCTTGGATGGCGATGCTTTAGGATCGAGCTCCAAACAGCAAACTCGCGATCGTCGAAGGACACCCCATGGTGATGAAGGACGCATTCGGCCTGGCTTACTCGGGCGCGACCGAAGCCGGGTTTTCATCCTACGCCCGCGCCGTGCACGAGCTGCAATGCTTCATCGGCGATCCGGTCGGCTCCGCCGATCGCGCGATCGCCGAGGATCCCGGTTTCGTCATGGCGCATGTGTTCAAGGGCTATCTCTTCGGCCTCGCCACCGAGCGCGAGGCAACGCTCGTGGCCAGAGCATGCCACGAGGCGGCCTTGCCGCTCGCCGCCACGGCGCGCGAGCGGGCGCATGTCGCGGCCCTCGGCCATCTTGCCTGGGGGCGCTGGCATGAAGCCTCCCGCATCCTCGAGGATGTCGCCATCGACCATCCGCTCGATCTCGTGGCGCTGCTGACCGGGCATCAGATTGATTTCTTCACCGGCAATGCCCGCATGCTGCGCGACCGCATCGGCCGCGCCCTGCCAGCCTGGCGAAGCGACATGCCCGGCTATCATGCGGTTCTCGGCATGCAGGCCTTCGGGCTCGAGGAGATGGGCGATTATGCCCGCGCCGAACGGCTTGGCCGCACGGCTGTCGAGATCGAGCCGCGCGACGGCTGGGCGCAGCACGCCGTCGCCCATGTCATGGAGATGCAGAGCCGGCAAAAAGACGGCATCGCGTGGATGCGCGCCAATCCCGACGCCTGGACCAGGGAAAGCTTCCTCAAGGTGCACAATTGGTGGCATCTGGCGCTGTTCCACTACGACCTCGGCGAGGTCGCCGAGGTGCTGGCGCTCTATGACGGCCCGATCTATGGCGAGGCATCGACGATGGCGCTCAACATGGTCGATGCCTCGGCAATCCTGTGGCGGCTGCGCCTCGGCGGCGTCGATGTCGGCGGCCGCTGGACGGCTCTGGCCGACAACTGGCACAAGGCCGGCGGCGGCAATTATGCCTTCAACGACGCGCATGCGATGATGGCCTTTGTCGGCGCCGGGCTGGAGGCGCCGGCGAAGACGCTGCTCAAGGCGCAGCGCGAAGCGATGCGCGGCAGCGACGACAATGCCGCCTTCACGCGCGATGTTGGGCACCCGCTGACGCTTGCGATCAAGGCCTTCGGCGAGGGCCGCTACGATGAGGCCGTGCGCCTGATCCGGCCGATCCGCTCGATCGCCCACCGCTTCGGCGGCTCCCATGCACAGCGCGACGTGATCGACCTGACGCTGATCGAGGCCGCGTTGCGCGCCGGCGATCAGGCGCTGGCACGGGCGCTGGCCGCCGAGCGTCAGCTCGCGCGGCCCGACAGTCCGCTGTCGGCGTTGTTCCTTCGGCGGGCATCCGATTTGTCTGAGAATTGACCCGAAGCGGATCTTGCCCTAAAAACTGGCCAAGCCAGATTTTTTCGAGATCCGAAAAAATTAATGGCAGTGGGAGGAAATCATGTATCTCGGCCTCGACCTGGGCACTTCGGGAGTCAAGGCGCTGCTGATCGATGACGGCCAAAAGGTCATCGGCGCCGGCCATGGCTCGCTCGACGTCTCGCGACCGCATCCCGGCTGGTCCGAGCAGGATCCGGCGCATTGGATCGAAGCCTGCGAGGCCGCAATTTCCGAACTCAAGGCTTCCCATCCGAAAGAGCTGGCGGCGGTCAAGGGCATCGGCCTTTCCGGCCAGATGCATGGCGCCACCCTGCTCGATCGATCGGACAAGGTGCTGCGCCCCTGCATCCTGTGGAACGACACGCGCAGCCATGGCGAGGCCGCGGCGCTCGATGCCGATCCGCGCTTCCGCAAGCTCACCGGCAACATCGTCTTCCCCGGATTCACCGCGCCCAAGCTTGCCTGGGTGAAGACAAAAGAGCCGGCAATCTTTGCCAGGGTAGCCAAGGTACTGTTGCCCAAGGACTATCTGCGGCTCTGGCTGACCGGCGAGCATATTTCGGAAATGTCGGATTCGGCCGGGACGTCCTGGCTCGATGTCGGCGAGCGCCGCTGGTCTTCCGAATTGCTGGCGGCGACATCGCTCGACGAGAAGCATATGCCGTCGCTGGTCGAGGGCACGGCCAAGGCCGGTGGCTTGCGCGGCGAGCTCGCGTCCAAATGGGGCATCGCGGCAGGCATCCCGGTTGCCGGCGGCGCCGGCGACAATGCGGCCTCGGCCTGCGGCATGGGCACGGTCGGCGCCGGGCATGCCTTCGTGTCGCTCGGCACGTCGGGTGTGCTCTTCGCGGCGAACGCCTCCTATCTGCCCAATCCGGAAAGCGCGGTGCACACCTTCTGCCACGCGCTGCCCAACACCTGGCACCAGATGGGTGTGATCCTGTCGGCCACCGATTCGCTCAACTGGCTGTCGGAGATCACCGGAAAGGGTGCCGGCGAGCTGACCGGCGAGCTGGGCGATGCGCTCAAGGCGCCGACGGGCGTCTCCTTCCTGCCCTATCTTTCCGGTGAGCGGACGCCGCATAATGATTCCGCCATTCGCGGCTCTTTCACGGGGCTTGCGCATCAATCGAGCCGGGCCGTGCTGACGCAGGCGGTGCTGGAAGGCGTGGCGTTTGCCTTCCGCGACAGCCTCGAAGCGCTGAAGACGGCCGGCACGACATTGAGCCGGGTCACCGCGATCGGCGGCGGCTCGCGCTCGCACTACTGGCTGAAGGCGATCGCCACCGCGCTGCAGGTGCCGGTCGACATCCCGGCCGACGGCGATTTCGGCGCTGCTTTTGGCGCGGCAAGGCTGGGGTTGATCGCCGCGACAGGCGCCGATCCGCTGGCGGTATGCACGGCGCCGGCGACGGACGCGACGGTTGAGCCGGATGCTGGGCTGGGTGGAGCTTATGCCGATGCCTACCAGAGGTATCGCGCGCTTTATCCGGCGATAAGGGCTGTAACCGCGTGAGTGGGAGCGAGGCACCTCGTAGTCGCATGAGCAGGCGCGAGGCCCCCCTCTCTGCCCTGCCGGAGCCGGCAGGCCAGAGAGAGGAGCCTCGCACCGCACCTCCCCAGCTAGCCTTATTGCGCCGGGACCTTGTCCAAAAACCCGGTGACGCTCTTCAGGCGGCCGTTCTCGATGACGCCCATGTCGGTGCCTTCGATGACCGATTCGGTGCCTTCAGGCCCCAGATTCCACGAAAAGCGGATGCGGTCGGCAAAACCGTCCGGCTCACCCTTCAGCGAAAACCGGAAGCCGGCGAAGCGCTGCTGCACGCCCTCGATGAGGGCCGCGACGCCATCATGGCCGTCGCCCTGCATGACCGGGTCGCGATAGCTGACATCCTCGGTGAAGGCAGCTTCGAGCAACGCCTTGCGGCGGGCCGCATCGCTCTCGTTCCAGGCGGCGATGTAGTTGCGGGCGATCGTGTTGAGGTCGGTCATTGTGATGCTCCTTCGTTGGATCGTTTCGACATGACCTTTTTGGCGCCCCACAGAAGCGAAACCAATTACGCCTGAGGTAATCGGGCGGATGCACCCGGAGAGGAAGGAAACCATGAGCAGCGGATTTTTCGGCGACATCAAGAAGATCAAATATGAGGGACCGGATTCGACCAATCCGCTGGCCTATCGCTTCTACAATCCGGACGAGGTGGTGGCCGGCAAGCGGCTGGAAGACCATCTGCGCTTCGCCGTCGCCTACTGGCATTCCTTCGCCTGGCCGGGCGGCGACCCGTTCGGCGGCCAGACCTTCGACCGACCCTGGTTCGCCAAGCCGGGCGGCATCGACACGATGGAGCTGGCCAGGCTCAAGGCCGACGTCGCCTTCGAGATGTTCTCGCTGCTCGGCGCGCCCTATTTCTGCTTCCACGACGCCGACGTGCGCCCGGAAGGCAAGGATTTCTCCGAGAGCGCGGCGCGCCTGGACGAGATCACCGACTATTTCGCCGACAAAATGAAAAAGACCGGCGTCAAGCTGCTCTGGGGCACGGCGAACCTGTTTTCGCACCGCCGCTTCATGTCGGGCGCGGCCACCAATCCGGATCCGGATGTGTTCGCCTATGCAGCGGCGACGGTGAAGAAATGCATTGACGTGACCAAGAAGCTGAAGGGCGAGAACTACGTGCTGTGGGGCGGACGCGAGGGCTATGAGACCTTGCTCAACACCGACCTCGCCCGCGAGCAGGAGCAGGCCGGCCGCTTCCTCAACCTCGTCGTCGATTACAAGCACAAGATCGGCTTCAAGGGCACGATCCTGATCGAGCCGAAGCCGCAGGAGCCGACCAAGCACCAGTACGACTACGACGTCGCGACCGTCTACGGCTTCCTGAAGCGCTTCGGGCTGGAGAAGGAGGTCAAGCTCAACATCGAGCAGGGCCACGCGATCCTGGCCGGCCATTCCTTCGAGCACGAGTTGGCGCTGGCCAATGCGCTTGGCGTCTTCGGCTCTATCGACATGAACCGCAACGACTATCAGTCGGGCTGGGACACCGACCAGTTCCCCAACAATGTGCCGGAAATGGCCCTGGCCTATTACCAGGTGCTGCAGGGCGGCGGCTTCAAGACCGGCGGCACCAATTTCGACGCCAAGCTCCGGCGCCAGTCGCTCGATCCGGACGACCTGCTGATCGGCCATATCGGCGGCATGGATGCCTGCGCGCGCGGCCTGAAGGCGGCGGCGAAGATGATCGAGGACAAGGCGCTGTCCGGCCCGCTCGCCGAACGCTATGCCGGCTGGAACACCGCCGAAGGCAAGGCCATGCTTTCGGGCAAGCGCACGCTGGAGGAAATCGCCGAGCGCGTGGTGAAGAAGAAGATCGAGCCGCAGCCGCGCTCCGGCCGGCAAGAGCTGCTCGAGAACATCGTCAACAGGTATGTCTAAAGAACGGCACGCTGCCTCGCGCCCGAGCGATCGGGACGCGGGGCAGGCCTGAAAATTGCGTTCGCGAGGGCGGAATCACGCGACAAAACTTTGCCCCGCGCTGCCCCTCAATCACCTCGTTCTTGCCTTCAAACAGCCGTCACGGATCTCGTATAAACGTGGCTCCTGTGGCGGGTGAAGAAGAAGGAGGCGAACCGATATGCAGCACGAACGCGAAATCGACGCCCTGCTCTCGTCCGGCGAGACCGGATCGATCATCGACCGGCTGATGGCATTGCCGCGGCCGACCGACGACGTGAAGACCGAATGGGATCGCGCCGTCAGCAACCGCTTTGAAATCCGTCTGGCGCAGCAGATGCGCTCGCAGATGGACAGCGCCGGCGAGCGCAAGAGCGCCGCCTGAGCGGCAGATCGCCGCTTAAGCGAGCGGCAAGCCGCCGCCTTAGCCCTACCCTCGGCGCAGCCGGACCGGCGCCTCGCCGAAAGCTCTTGAAAATGCCCTGGAAAATGCCGCGGCGGACGAGAAGCCGGTCCGCCCGGCGATGTCCGCCATGGCGATGCGCGTGTCGACCACCAGGCGACGGGCGGCGCTGAGGCGCAGCCGCAGATAATAGGCGCCGGGCGTCTCGCCGATCGATTTGCGGAAGATGCTTTCCAGCGTCCGTGCCGTGACGCCGGCGCGCTTAGCCACGGCGTCGATGGTGAGCGGCTGGTCGACATGCGCTTCCATCAGCCGGATCGCCTGGGCAAGTCTGGGGTCGTAACCGTCGAGCCGGCCAAGCGAGACCAGTGGCTGCGCGTCGGTGGCGGCACGCGCCTGATCGTAGATGAAGACGCTCGCGACATCGAGCGCAGCGGCCATGCCGAGTCTTGTGCGGACCAGATGCAGCATCAGATCGAAGGTCGGCGAGGCGCCGCCGGAAGTGAACACCGGCCCGTCGATGACATAGCGGTCCGGCCGCACGTCGACGCCCGGGAATGCGGCGGAGAAATCCTCCATGTCCTCCCAATGGGTGGTGGCGCTGCGGCCTTCGAGCAGCCCGGCGCGCGCCACCAGCCAGGTGCCGGCCTCGACGCCGCCGCAGGCGCGCGCGGCGCGTGCCGCGCGGCGCAGGCCCGCAAGCAGCGCCGAGGTGGCGTAGTTCTGCGTGCCGAAACCGGCGACGACGACCAGCATGTCGGTCGGCTCGGCGGCATCGAAGCGGCCGCTGACGGCCACGGGGAGGCCGCAAGTTGTGACCGGCGCCTCGCCGGTGACCGAAACCAGCTTGAAATCGAACAGCGTCTCGCCCGAAATGCGGTTTGCGGCGCGCAGCGGGTCGACGGCCGAAGCGACGCACATGATCGACGAGCCGGAGAACACAAGGAACGTCACCTTGAGCGTCTCGCGCTCAGACCGAAAGATGGACGGCTTTTCGCTTTTGATCATGAGAGCTTCGTAAAACGCAAAACAGTTTCCCTCAAGTCGGTCATTCTGTATCCATCCCGTGCATAGCCCAACAGGCTTCCGCTTTTGGCGGGTACGCATGGCCGATCGACCCTGGGAGGATAGACGATGCCGCTTGCGATGAACCGTGAGGTCTTCATTACCTGTGCCGTGACCGGCTCCGGCGGCACGCAGGACCGCAGCCCGCATGTGCCGCGCTCGCCCAAGCAGATCGCCGAATCGGCGATCGACGCGGCCAAGGCGGGCGCCGCGATCGTCCACTGCCATGTGCGCGATCCCGAGACCGGTAAGCCTAGGCGCGACGTCCATCTCTACCGCGAGGTGACCGAGCGCATCCGCGAAGCAAACGTCGATGTGGTGCTGAACCTCACCGCCGGCATGGGCGGCGACATGGTGTTCGGCTCACCCGAAGCGCCCCTGCCGCTCAATGAGAAGGGCACCGACATGGGCGGCGCCACCAATCGCATGGAGCATGTGCGCCAGTGCCTGCCGGAGATCTGCACGCTGGATTGCGGCACGATGAACTTCGCCGAGGCCGACTATGTCATGACCAACACGCCGGGCATGCTGCGCGCCATGGGCGGGATGATGACGGCGCTGGGCGTCAAGCCAGAGATCGAGGCCTTCGACACCGGGCATCTGTGGTTCGCCAAGCAGCTGGTCGAGGAGAAAGTGCTCAACCCCGACGCGCTGGTGCAGCTCTGCATGGGCGTGCCATGGGGCGCGCCGGACGACCTCAACACCTTCATGGCGATGGTCAACAACGTGCCCTCGACCTGGAACTGGTCGGCCTTCTCGATCGGCCGCAACCAGATGGCCTATGCGGCTGCGGCGGTGCTTGCCGGCGGCAATGTCCGCGTCGGGCTGGAAGACAATCTCTGGCTCGACAAGGGCGTGCTGGCCACCAATGCGCAGCTCGTCGAGCGCGCCGCCAGCATCGTCACCAATCTCGGCGCCCGTATCCTCGGGCCCGAGGAGGTGCGCAAGAAGCTCAACCTGACCAAGCGGGCGCCGATCGCGGCCGCGGCATAAGGCGGGCGTTGGTCATGGCTGATACCGTCAAATTCACCGCGATGAAGGATGGCGACAAGGAAGACTACGAATTCCTGACCGCCCATGAGATTGACTACGCCGCCAAGACCGGCGACCGGCTGCTCGATGCGCTCGTGCAGCTCGACGAAGGACTTTCCGGCTACAAGATAACCCGGCTCGGCCATTCGCTGCAGGCGGCGACGCGCGCCTGGCAGGACGGCGCCGACACCGACTGGATCGTCTCGGCGCTGCTGCATGACATCGGCGACATCTATGCGCCCTACAATCATGACGAATACGCGGCTGCGATCCTGAAGCCGTTCGTGCGCGAGCAATGCACCTGGGTGGTGGAAAAGCACGGCGATTTCCAGCGCCTCTATTACGCGCATCACCTGGGCGGCGACCGGCATGCCCGCGACCGCTTCGCCGGACACCTCTATTTCAACGATTGCGACCAGTTCTGCGAGCGCTGGGACCAGTCGAGCTTCGACCCCGACTATGAGACGCTGCCGGTCGAGTTCTTCCGGCCCTTCGTGCTCGAAGTCTTCGCCCGCAAGGCCTACGACCCGGCCGTGATCCGCGCCGGCGAGCGCGTCGCCCTTACCGACCCCGATACAGCCAAGACAAGAACCGGAGCCTGACCATGAGCATCATCAACAAGGCGGCCGCCATCGGCGGCGGCGTCATCGGCGCCGGCTGGGTGGCGCGGCTGCTCTTGAACGGCATCGACGTGTCGATCTTCGATCCGGATCCGGAAGCGTCGCGCAAGGTCGGCGAGGTGATGAAGGGCGCGCGCCGCGCCTACAAGCAGATGCTGCCCGGCGGCCTGCCCAAGGAGGGCAAGCTCACCTTCGCCAAGACCATCGCCGAAGCGGTCGCCGACGCCGATTTCATCCAGGAAAGCGTGCCGGAGCGGCTCGACCTGAAGCACAAGGTGCTGGCCGAGATCGACGCGCATGCGCCGGCCAATGCCATCGTCGGCTCGTCGACCTCCGGCATCAAGCCGACCGACATGCAGGTGGCGATGAAGAAGCACCCGGAGCGGCTGGTCGTCGGCCATCCGTTCAATCCGGTCTATCTTCTGCCGCTGGTCGAGATCGTCGGCGGCGAGCAGACCTTCCCCGAGGCGATCGAGGTCGCCAAGGAGCTCTATGCCTCGATCGGCATGAAGCCAGTGGTGGTGCGCAAGGAGATCGAGGCGTTTGTCGGCGACCGCCTGCTCGAAGCCGCATGGCGCGAGGCGCTGTGGCTGGTCAAGGACGGCATCTGCACCGTCGAGGAACTCGACGACATCATGCGCTATTCCTTCGGCCTGCGCTGGGCGCAGATGGGCATGTTCCAGGTCTACCGCGTTGCCGGCGGCGAGGCCGGCATGCGCCACTTCATGGCGCAGTTCGGCCCCTGCCTGAAATGGCCGTGGACCAAGCTGATGGATGTGCCGGAGTTCAATGACGAGCTGGTCGACCTGATCGCCACCCAGTCGGACGAGCAGGCGCATGGCCTGTCGATCCGCGAGCTGGAGAAGATCCGCGACGACAATCTGGTCGCGATCATGGACGCGCTGTCGAGGCAGAACAAGGGCAAGGGCTGGGGGGCCGGCGCGCTGCACAAGGACTATACCAGGCAGCTCGCCAAGCTGGCGGCGAAAAAGCATTCGGCCAAGGTAACGGCAAAGCCAGCGAAGAAGGCCGTGAAGCCGGCAAAGGCTGCGAAGCCGGCCAAGGCGGCGAAGGTCGAGAAGCCGAAGAAGAAGAGCGGCAAGAAGAAGGGCTGAGGCGATGCATTTCGGTCTTTCGGAAGAACAGAAGCTCATCGTCGAGACGACGCGGGCCTTCGTGGAGAACGAGCTTTACCCGCATGAGCGCGAGGTGGAGCGCACCGGCGAACTGCGCCGCGAGCTGATCGACGAATTGAAGGCGAAGGCGATCGAGGCCGGCCTCTATGCCGCCAACATGCCGGCCGATGTCGGCGGCGCCGGGCTCGATACGGTGAGCTGGCTGCTCTACGAGAAGGAGCTCGGCCGCGCCAATTACGCGCTGCACTGGACCTGCGTGGCGCGTCCCTCCAATATCCTGCTCGCCGGCACGCCGGAGCAGCGCGAGAAATACCTCTTCCCCTGCATCCGCGGCGAGAAGTGGGACTGCCTGGCGATGACCGAACCCGGCGCCGGCTCCGACCTGCGCGGCATGAAGGCGACCGCCGTGCAGGACGGCTCGGACTGGGTGCTCAACGGCACCAAGCATTTTATCAGCCACGCCGACATTGCCGACTTTGCCATCGTGTTCATGGCCTCGGGCGAGGAGGATTCGCCGCGCGGCAAGCGCAAGAAGATCACCGCCTTCTTCGTCGACAAGGGCACCAAGGGTTTCACGGTGCGGGACGGCTATCGAAACGTCTCGCATCGCGGCTACACCAACTCGATTCTCGAATTCGACGACTGTCGGCTGCCGGCTTCCCAGGTGCTCGGCGAAGTGCACAAGGGTTTTGATGTCGCCAACTCCTGGCTCGGCGCCACGCGCCTGCAGGTCGGCGCCACCTGTCTCGGCCGCGCCGAGCGGGCGCTTTCGCATGCCATCGAATATGCCGCGCAGCGCCAGCAGTTCGGCCAGCAGATCGGCAAGTTCCAGGGCGTGTCCTTCAAGCTAGCCGATATGGCGACAGAGCTGAAGGCCGCCGATCTGATGGTGTTCGAAGCCGGCTGGAAGTACGATCAGGGCACCGTCACCGACCAGGACATGGCGATGGCCAAGCTGAAGGCCACCGAGATGCTCGCTTTCGTCGCCGACGAAGCCATCCAGATCCATGGCGGCATGGGGCTGATGGACGACCTGCCGCTGGAGCGCATCTGGCGCGATGCCCGCGTCGAGCGCATCTGGGAAGGCACGTCGGAGATTCAGCGACATATTATTTCGCGGGCGCTGCTGCGTCCGTTCGGAGCTTAGAGCATGATGCGCCAAAGCCGGGATAGGGCTTTGGACAGGATCGTGCTCGAACGAAAAGATGGCCATGCATAAACTCGAACGTCTCCTGCGCCCTAAATCGATCGCCGTGTTCGGCGGGGCGCAGGCCGCCGCCGTCGTGGCTCAATCGATCAAGATGGGCTTTGCCGGCGAAATCTGGCCGGTGCATCCGACCAAGGAGGAGGTCGCCGGCCGCAAGGCCTACCGCTCCGTCGCCGACCTGCCTGGCGCGCCGGACGCTGCCTTTGTCGGCGTCAACCGGCATCTCACCATCGAGGTGATCAAGGCACTGGCCGAGCGCGGCGCCGGTGGTGCCGTCTGCTTCGCCGCCGGCTTCCTGGAGACCGAGGCCTATGACGAGGACGGCGAGCGGCTGCAGGCCGAGCTCGTCGCCGCCGCCGGCCAGATGCCGATCATCGGCCCGAACTGCTACGGCCTGATCAACTATGCCGATGGCGCGCTGCTTTGGCCCGACCAGCACGGCGGCATACGGCTGGCCGAGGGCGGCAAGGGCGTCGCCATCATCACGCAATCCTCCAACATCGCCATCAACATGACGATGCAGAAGCGCGGGCTGCCGATCGCCTTTCTGATGACGGCCGGCAACCAGGCGCAGACCGGCCTTTCGGAAATGGCGCTCGGCCTTATCGAAGACGAGCGCGTCACCGCGCTCGGACTGCATATCGAGGCCTTCGATTCGGTCGCCGGCTTCGAGAGGCTGGCGGCGCGGGCGCGCGAGCTGAAGAAGCCGATTATCGCCATGAAGGTCGGCCGCTCCGAACAGGCAAGGCAGGCGACCGTGTCGCACACCGCCTCGCTTGCCGGCTCGGACGCCGCCTCCGGCGCGTTCCTGAAGCGTCTGGGCATCGCGCGCATCGATTCCATTCCGGCCTTCATCGAGGCGCTGAAGCTATTGCACATCACCGGTCCACTGCCGGGCTACAAGCTGTCATCGATGAGCTGCTCCGGTGGCGAGGCCTCCGTGATGGCCGACAGCGCCGAGGGGCGCTGGGTGCATTTCCCGGCCCTGACGGCCGAACACCGCGCGCATGTCAAATCGACGCTCGGACCGCTAGTCGCGGTCGCCAACCCGCTCGACTACCACACTTTCATCTGGAACAACGAGCCGGCGATGACCGCGACCTTCACCGCCATGGTGTCGGGCGGCTTCGACTTGAACATGCTGGTGCTCGACTTCCCGCGCCCGGACCGCTGCTCGGATGTCGACTGGTGGGCGACGCTGCGCGCCTTCGAAGCGGCGCTGAAGACCAACAGGGCGCAAGGCGCGATCGTCTCCTCGCTGCCGGAAAACCTGCCGGAGGAATACACTGCAGGCCTGATGGCGCGCGGCATGGTGCCGTTGTTCGGTATTTCCGAAGCCATGGATGCCACCCAGGCCGCCGCTTTCATCGGCTGGGCCTGGCGCGAGCCGCAGGCGCAGCCGGTCGACACATCGGCCGCTGGTGCGTCCGAGGCCAAGCGCGTCACGCCGGACGAGGCCGAAGCCAAGGAAAGGCTGATCAAGGCCGGCCTGCCCGTGCCGAAGGGCGAGCGCGCCTCCAATGCGGTCGAGGCGGTGATCTCCTCCATGACGCTGGGTTTCCCGGTCGCTCTCAAGGCGCTCGGCGTGACGCACAAATCGGAAGTAGGCGCCGTCAGGCTGAATCTCAAGGATGCCGAATCCGTCAGCGCCGCCGCGCATGATTTGCTGCCGCTCGGCACCGGGCTCTATGCCGAGCGCATGGTGCGCGACGGCGTCGCCGAGCTGATCGTCGGCTTCACCCGCGACCCGATGTTCGGCGTGGTGATGACGCTGGGCACCGGCGGCGTGCTGGTGGAGCTTTTGCGCGACAGCGTGACGCTGATGCTGCCGGCGACGCGCGACGATATCGAGGCGGCATTGCGTGGGCTGAGGCTCTATCCGCTCCTCGAAGGCTATCGCGGCCGGCCGAAAGCCGACGTCAACGCCGCCATCGACGCCATCGCCGGCATTGCCGACTTCGTGCAGAAGAACGAAGGCGAGATCGAGGAACTCGACATCAACCCGCTGATCGTCTGCGCCGAAGGCAAGGGCGCCTGGATCGCGGACGCCCTCTTGGTGCTTGGAGAAAAGAAGAATGGCTGACGTCATCACCACCCGCCGCGAAGGCGCGATCCTCGAGGTCACGCTCGACCGGCCGAAGGCCAATGCCATCGATCTCAAGACGTCGCGGCTGATGGGCGAGACCTTCAAGGCGTTCCGCGACGATCCGGAGCTGCGGGTGGCCATCGTCAAGACGGCCGGCGACAAGTTCTTCAGCGCCGGCTGGGACCTGAAGGCGGCCGCCGCCGGCGATGCGGTGGACGGCGACTATGGCGTCGGCGGCTTCGCCGGGCTGCAGGAACTGCGCGACCTCAACAAGCCGGTGATCGCCTGCGTCAACGGCATGGCGGTGGGCGGCGGTTTCGAACTGGCGCTGTCCTGCGACCTCATCTACGCCTCGGACCATTCCTCCTTCGCGCTGCCCGAGATCCGCGCCGGCACGCTGGCTGACGCCGCGACGATCAAGCTGCCGAAGCGCATCCCCTACCACATCGCCATGGACCTTCTGTTCACCGGCCGCTGGATGGATGTCGCCGAGGCGCATCGCTGGGGCCTGGTCAACGAGATCTTGCCCAAGGACAAGCTCGAGGAGCGCGTCTGGGAAATCGCAAGGTTGCTCGCCAGCGGCCCGCCGCTGGTCTTCGCCTCGATCAAGGAGACGGCGCGGGTGGCCGAGGCGCTGACCTTCCAGGACGCCATGAACAAGGTGACGAAAAGGCAGCTTCGGACCGTCGACATCCTCTACGGGTCGGAAGACAATATGGAAGGGTTCAGGGCGTTCGCCGAGAAGCGCGATCCGGTGTGGAAGGGACGATAACGTCGGAGATGACGGCGTCATCCAACATGACTGACTACAAAACCCTGATCGACGCCGAGACCTGGGCCTTCATCGAGAAGACCAACTCCTATTATCCGCCTGATACGATCGACTACACGATCACCCAGCAGCGCGCGATCTACGACCGGATGTGCCGGGAGTTCTTTGCCGGCTATCCGCAAGGCGTGACGGCGGAGACAACTGCCGTTGCCGCACCAACCAACAGCATCTCGATCCGCATCTACCGCAACGCGGCCCCGAACAAGGCCGCGATGGTGCTCTATATCCATGGCGGCGGCTTCATCCTTGGCGGATTGGACAGCCATGACGATGTCTGCGCCGAGCTTTGCGCCCGCACCGGCTTCGAGGTGGTCTCGCTCGACTACCGGCTGGCGCCGGAGAATCTGCACCCGGCCGCCTTCGACGACGCCATGGACGCCTTCGAATGGGCCGCCAAGACCTATGACTGCCCGGTCCTGCTCTGCGGCGACAGCGCCGGCGGCAATCTCTGCGCGGCGGTTGCGCATGCGACGCGCGGCCATGCCAAGAAGCCGGCCGGCCAGGTGCTGATCTATCCCGGCCTCGGCGGCGACCACTCGAAGGGCTCTTACGTTACGCATGCCGAGGCGCCGATGCTGACCGTGCGCGACCTCGACTTCTACAAGCACATCCGCACCGGCGGCGTCGACATGGCCGGCGACATCACGCTCTACCCGCTCGCCGACGCCGATTTCGCGAACCTGCCGCCGACGGTGCTGATCACCGCGCAATGCGATCCGCTGTCGTCCGACGGCGAAGCCTATCGCGACCGCGTCATCGCGGCTGGCGGACGCGCCTTCTGGTTCGAGGAGCCCGGCCTTGTGCACGGATACCTCAGGGCCCGGCACATGGTTGGCCGTGCGCGAACTAGCTTCACCCGCATCGTCGAGGCGGTTTCGGCGCTCGGGCGCGGCGACTGGATCTGGTGACCCTAGAGCGGTTCACCGTTTCACGGAAAGGGCGAACCGCTCTATCTCCTTGTTTTTGCGCAATTCGGACGGAAAACCGCTCACACTTTTCCTGGAATTGCTCTAGGGCGCTTTCCGCTCCGCTATGCTGACATGAACCTTTCCTCGCCGGCCGGCGACTGACGGCCAGGCGCCGCAATGGTGCGGCCCGGAAAGGAAAGCCGCCATGACTAGAAACCCAGGGACTTCGCGGTCTCCGGGAACAACGGGAGTCCAGCGCGATCACCGCCTTCGGGATGGAGTTGATGCGCTGGGCTTCCGGCTGATTCCGTTGACCCTGCGGAAGAGCCGTCGTATCGTCGCAAGGAGGAAAGCGGACAATTCGATCGGGGAAGAACGTGCTGCAACGCCGCGCCTTGCCCTGGTTGGCGCGGCGAGAATGGACGTTTCTCCCAGCGGCTTCGGGGGGAGTTCAATGTCTGGCGTTCGCGGCTCGTTCCTGCGTTCTCACGGCGGCCGTTTGCGCCGCGCGATCGCTGCAAGCAGCGGAATTCTGGCTTTGGCGCTGTCCGCCGGCCTGTGGATCGGCGGCGCGGCGCAGGCGCAGGAAACCCAGATCATCTATCCCGGCTCGATGGCGGTCACCGGCTTTCCGGGAACCATCATTCCCGATTTCGACCCTCCCGATTCCGAAAAGGGGGGTCTGCCGCCCGGCGTCGACCCGGTCGACGAGACCTTCATAGATACATCCCGCGCATCCTTGCGCGTTTTCGACGTCTCGCATCTCGGCGGGCCCGCCTCCGGCCAACTTGTCTTCACGCCGCCGCCCTTCGAGGTGACGGCCGGGCAGATCGGCGAGGTGTTCGGCCTGACTTATGACGATGGCGTGCGCGACGGCGTGCCGTCGGGCATCCCGAACCTCTACGCGGCCGCGACCTCGCTGCACGGCATCGAGATCGTCACGCCGGACGCCGACAATGACGGAAGGCCGGAACGGCAGCGCCGCGGCGCCGCGGGCGCGGTCTTCATGGACGGCCAGTTCGGCACCGAGAATGGCGGCGGCCCAGGCACGATCTGGAAGATCGACGGCATCACGGGTGCCGTCTCCAAATTCGCCGACATCGACACCAACAGTGGGCCGGGCATCGGCAACCTCGCCTTCGATCCGACCCATCGCGAGTTCTTCGCTTCGGATCTCGACACCGGGTTGATCCACCGCATCGATATCGAGGGCAACCTGATCGACAGCTTCGACCATGGCGTCTCCGGACGACCGGCGCATGGGCTTGCGCCGGTCGCCGATGACGGCGCCCCAATGGACATCCAGGCTGCCGCTTTCGACGCGGAAGACCCCGCGACCTGGGGCTACACGCAGGATACGCGCCGCGTCTGGGCCGTCGCCTATCATGGCGGCCGGCTCTACTATTCCGTCGGCGAGAAGGCCGAAATCTGGTCGGTCGGCATTGCGAGCGACGGAAGCTTCGCAGGCGATCCGCGCTGGGAGCTGACGGTCAAGGCGGACCAGGATTATGCCGTCACCGACATCGCCTTCGACAACAAGGGCTTCATGTATCTCGCCCAGCGCGGCCCGATCGAAAACCGCTATGATTACGGCCGCTTCGCCTCCTCCGGCAAAGGCGAGCTGATCCGCTACTGGCGCGAGGACCCGGACGATCCGGCGACGGAATCGGCCTGGGTCGAGGTTCCAGAGGAATATGCGGTCGGCTTCCCGCAGGGCAACCGCCAGTCGGCCGGCGGCGTCGACCTGCAATATCGCTATGACGCCGAAGGCAATCTCGACACGTCCGTCTGCACCGACACCGTCGTCAACACCGGTGACAAGCTGCGCGACAATCCCGAGCTTGCCGAGCGGCTTGCCGCCGGCGGGCCGCTTGCCGTGCATGGCGTGCAATTGACGCCGAGCGCGCTGGTCAAGCCCGCCAACGTGCCGCCCTTCGGCTCGTGGTTCGTCGACTTCGACGGCTATTTCGAGGACCCGGACGTGCAAGGCCATGTCGGCGACGTCAGGGTCTGGCGCCCCTGCGAGGGCCGCGCCGGCTATTACGAGGAAATCCCCGGCGGCTACCTGCCTCCGTTCTATCCGCCCGACTTCCCGCCGCCCGGCAATCTGCCGCCCTGCGTCGATGTCGAGGACGTGCATTATTACTGCACGCCGCGCGGGCTGCGGGCCGAACTCACGCTCCATGACCATGCCGGCTTCGGCGGCGATTCGATCAAGGCACAGTCCAGGACGCCCGGCGTCGGGGTGACCACCCCCATGTCGCATGTCCCGGGCAAGCCCTACACGGTCGACATCACCGGCCATGACCCTGGCGACACCGTCAATGTCGGGCTCTGCTTCTACCGCAAGTCCGACCAGGACAAGGGTGGCTATTATCCTTGCTGCAAGATGACGCTGCCGCTCAGAACGCCAGCCGTCGACTGCGAAGCGCCGAGGAGGGAAAGATGAGCGATCTCGCCCACTCCCGCTTCGCTTCGCGCAAAACCGTCATGGAGACGATCATGAAACCGCTGTCATATGCCAGGCGCGGCGCGCGCTGGCTTATGGCGGCCGGTATCGCCGTCGCCATGACGCCGGCTCTGCCGGCGCTCGCCCAGGACCAGGCTCCGGCCGCGACCAGCCAGGCCGCCAATCCGGCACGCGGCATCAACGCGGAACTTGCGCGGATCGTGCCCTTCTTCACCAAGAAGGGCGGCCAGAGAAGCTGCGATACGGTCGAATATGTCCTGAGCTTCGGCATCCATGGCGACCCGCAGGACTTCGACCGGCCAAGCGTGGCTGCCTTGCTCAAGGCGACAAGGCTCGATTTCAGGGACCAGCTGCCACACGGCCTGCAGATTGTCAGCGTCAATGTCGCCGGTGACGGCACCAGCGCCTCCGGCGGACCGCTGCCGGCTGCTTCCATCAGCACGTCGGCCGGCCCGAACGACACGGCGAGCGTTTCCAATTTCCGCATCAGCGCTGCCAACCTCGATGGCGCGGGTGCTGCGAACGAACGCGTCATAACCTTCCGGATCACCGCCAAGATAGACCATGCGGCCTTCCCCGCACCGGCGACGATCGACAACCAGGGAGAGGTCAAGGTCTCGCTGCGGGGCGGACCGGCAACGACCATCCCCTCGCAGGATCCGGACAAGCCCGACGACGGCGATTTCCTCACCGGCGTGAAAACCTCGATCAGGATCGACCTGACCAAATGCAACCCGCCGCCTCCGCCTCCAAGCAAGGAATGCTTCAAGGTCGAGCGCGGCACGGTCGATTGCGTGCCCGGCGGCGGCGCTTTCATCTACCACATGCCGGTCGGACCCGAGATGGGCGGCAAATGGGTGCAGGTGTCGACGACCACCGCCGGCATCAGCATCGTTCCCGATACGCAGAAAGTGCCGGCCGGCGGCGGTGTGCTGAACTGGAAGATCATCGGCGCCTCGCCCGGCGAGGCCATCCACCTCATCGTCACCGGCATCGAGACCTATGCCGGGCCGAAGGAGGGTTGGGGGCTCTGCTGCACGCAGGTGATCGACATCGTCATCCCGCGTGATCTGAGATGCCCGCCGAAGGACAAGGAGCCGGACCTCAAGGTCGAGAAACATGCCGACGTGCCGCGCTGCACGATGTCCGGCGGCTGCGACTTCACCATCACCGTCACCAATGTCGGCGACGCGCCCTACAACGGCAAGATCGTGCTCGACGAGGTGACGTTGCCGGCAGGCTCGGTGCTGACCACGGGGCCGAATGCGCCCTGGGTCTGCGTGCCCGGCACGACGCCGATGACCTGCACCTATCCGCCAACGACGCTCAACCCCGGCGCCTCGGTCAACCTCAAGCTCGGCTTCAAGCCGGCTGGCGGCTGGCAGGGCGGCGCGTTGCGCAACTGCGCCGCTTATGACTACCAAGCCAGCGGCAAGCCGCTGTTCGGCAGCCAGCAGAACGACCGCGGCTGCGCTTCGATCCCGATCTGCCGCCGTGGCGATCGCGATCCGCAGTGCAACCCGCCGGTCGAGCAGAAGGTCGACCTGATCCTGAAGAAGCGCGCCCGCACCCCGGTCTGCACGCCGGACGGCGTCTGCACTTTCGTGATCGACATCATCAACAACGGCACCGGCACCTATAACGGGCCGCTGACGGTGATCGACACCTATCCGGGCGGCGCGCCGACCTCGTCGACCTTCGGGCCGAGCCCGCCATGGGCTTGCGGACCGAACGGGCCTGGACAGTTCCGCTGCGACAATGCCGGCATCGCGCTGCCTCCGGGCGCCTCGACACCGATCGTTGTCAAGGCGGTGATGCCGGCAAACTACCGGCCGGACACGGTCGAGAACTGCGCCGAGGTGAAAGGCATTCCCGGCGAGGTCGACCTCGCCAACAACAAGGCCTGCGCGACCGAGCGCATCCGCCATCCGAATGGCGGCCAGCCCGGCCTGCGCATCACCAAGACATGCGGCGGCGATCAGCTCGTGCGTGCTGGGATGGTTTCCTGCCGGATCACCGTCAGCAATGCCGGCACCGCGGCCCCCACAGGTCCGGTGCGGGTGAACGACGCCGCCACGCTGGTGTCGGGCGGAGCGCCCGTCCAGATCCAGACCGTCACCCCTGACGGCGCGGAGTGGACCTGCGGTCCGGTGCCTGCCAACACGCTGTCGTGCCAGATTCTCGGCGCCGTGATGACGCCCGGAACCAGCCGGCACTTCGACGTGACGGTGAGCGGCAATGGCGCGTTCGAGAACTGCGCACGCGGCAGTTTTGGGCCGGCGCCGGGCGACGACATCGTCTACCCGATCGGTCAGGCCTGCGCGAAGGGCGGCGGCGCCTCCACCATCCGCGTCGAGAAGACCGGCGATGCCGAATGCCAGCCGGGAGAACCCTGCTCGTTCGAGATCACCATCACGAATGACGGGCCGAACCCCTTCTCAGGTCCGGTCCGCATCGGCGACGCGATCGGCGTGGAGGGTCTCGGCCGGCTGGAAGGCGTTCAGATCACCTCGATCGGTCCGCCTTTTGGATGCTCGCCGGAACCGACGACGCTGCCTCTATCCTGCATTGCCAATCTGACGCTGGGCGCCGGCGAAAGCCACAGCCACCACGTCACCGTGATCCTTCCCGAGGATGGGCGTCTCGCCGCTCTGCAGGGTTCGGTCAGCGGACAGAACTGCGTCGGCGTGCTTCCTCCGAACACGCCGGTGCAAGGCGGCGGCGACGTGCTGTCGCGCGATTTGACCAACGTCCAGGGCGATCGCGGCAAGGCTTATGCGTGCCATCCCTTCACCATCCGGCACGAGGTGAAGAACCAGTGCTTGTATGGACTGGTGATGAACTCGGCCGGCCGTTGCGTCTGCCCGGAGGGCACCACCTTCCGCAACGGCCAATGTTCGGCTGGTGGAGGCACAGGCGGCGGAGGCACCAAGCTCCTGCCGCTGCCGCCACCGCCGCGCTGCGTCCTGCTGCAGGGCCAGATCCGGACGGCGGACGGACGTTGCGTCTGCCCGCGCGGCACGGAGCTGGAAAACGGCAAGTGCGTCAAGGGCGGAGAGCCGCAGGAACCACAGTGCACGCTGCGTCCCGGCCAATACCGTGACGAGGACGGCAATTGCGTGTGCCGCCGCGGCGAGCTGGTGAACGGCGTCTGTCAGGTCGCCCCGCCGAAGTGTACGATTCCTGGCGCGGTGCTGACATCGAGCGGCTGCACCTGCCCGGACGGCACGCATCTCGACCGCGCGGCCAAGGCTTGCGTGCCTGACCGGCAGCCGCCCGCCCAGTGCCGTATCCGCGGCCAGTCCCGCAACGCCGATGGCGATTGCGTCTGCCCGCGTGGCACGGAGGTGCGTGACGGCGCCTGCCGGCCGATCGTGTCGAAGCAATGCCCGATCCGCGGCCAGCTGCGCGACGCCAATGGCAACTGCGCCTGCCCGGACGGCCTGGAAGTGCGCGGCAAGGCCTGCCAGCGGCCGAAGCCGGTGCAGAAGCAGTGCACCATCCGCGGCCAGGTCCACAACAAGCGGGGCGACTGCGTCTGCCCGCGCGGGACCGAAATCCGCGATGGCGCGTGCCGCAAGCCGCAGGTGGAATGCGCGCCGGGCGCGGAGTTCATCGACGGCCAGTGCCAGCCAGTCTTCACCCGGCGGCGCTGCCCGGTCGGCACGACCGGACGGTACCCGGATTGCACGCCGATCCGCAGGCGGCCGGGTATCGAGATCAACCCCGGCATCCTGCTCAACCCGAACGTGCTGCAGCAGCTGGTGCCGCAACGCCAGCCGCGGCGGATCATTCAGGACCCGAGCGGCGCCAACATCCAGAACTTCAAGCCGTAATCCTACGGCTGGAGACCAGACCCGCCGGAGGCGATCCGGCGGGTTTTCTTTTCCACATCGAAGAAGGCTCACGGGGCAGGCGGGCAAACCCGCCCGTTGAAAACGTGCTTCCCCTTGGCCGGATCATGGTCTAGGCAGTCGCCCTGACAGGCGCGACTGACGCGCACAGCACTGCCAGGAGAGTTTGCGCCATGAGCAAGAAGACCCTGATCGCGCCTTCGGTGCTGGCATCGGATTTTTCGAAGCTGGGCGATGAAGTCGAGGCCGTCGCGGCGGCCGGCGCCGACTGGATCCATCTCGACGTGATGGACGGCCATTTCGTGCCCAACATCACCTTCGGCCCGCCGGTGATCAAGGCGATCCGCAACCGCACCAAGGCCTTTTTCGACTGCCATCTGATGATCGCGCCGGCCGATCCTTACCTAGCGGCTTTCGCCGAGGCCGGCTGCGACGGCATGACGGTGCATGCCGAGGCCGGGCCGCATCTCGACCGCTCGCTGCAGACCATCAGGAGCCTCGGCAAGAAAGCCGGCGTTTCGCTGAACCCGGCGACGCCGGAGACGGCGATCGAATATGTGCTCGACCGGCTCGACCTGATCCTGATCATGACCGTCAATCCGGGGTTCGGCGGGCAGGCCTTCATCCCGGCGATCATCGACAAGGTGAAGCGGGTGAAGGCGTTGATCGGCAGCCGTCCGATCCATATCGAGATCGATGGCGGCGTCTCGGTCGAGACGGCGCCGCTGGTGACCGCGGCCGGCGCCAATGTGCTGGTGGCTGGCGCCGCCGTCTTCAAGGGCGGCAGCGTCGAGGCCTATAGGGCAAACATTGAAGCAATTCGCACCGCTGCCGACAAGGCTGCCAGCTAAGTCTATACAACCGTCCCGCCTCTCGCGGGAGTTGCAAAGCCGCGGTACTCACTGAACGACTGTTCAGTATATGATGCGGCGGAACAATAGCCGTTTCTCTGTCGAGAGTCTACTTCACACATTCAATAGACCATCCGCCTTGTCTTAAAGTCGAATATCATCATCTGCCGCTTGAGCCCCCCTTGCCCGGCTGTATGATACATGTACGGAAATTGCTTGACCGAGGGGCTCTGACAAAACTGGGCAAGCAATAGGAGTTCATTTGACACACGGAGCTGCCGATCCGGGCGACGGCAAGGGCGTCAAGAGCACGCTGGCCAGTTCAGTGTACCAACGGCTCCGCGATGATCTTTTGCGCGGCGCGCTGGAGGCCGAGAGCAAGTTGCGTGTCGAGTGGGTCGTTTCGCGCTATGGCGCGGGCGCGTCACCGGTGCGCGAGGCCCTCAACCGCCTTGCCGCCGAAGGCCTGCTTGGGCGGCATGACCAGCGCGGCTTCTTCCTCATGCCGGTCAGCGCCGCGGAACTGGAGGAACTGACGCGGACGCGCTGCTGGCTGGAGGAACGGGCGCTGCGCGAATCCATTGCGCACCGCACGCCCGAATGGGAAGAACAACTGGTGCTGGCCCTCCACCGCCTGGCCCGCGCCGAGCGTCGCCTGCCGGAGGATCCCTCGACCAATGATCCGGAATGGGAGAAGCTGCACCGCGCCTTTCATCGGGCGCTGATCGCGGCTTGCCGATCGCACTGGCTGATCGGCTTCTGCGAACAGCTTTCCGACCAGGCGTCGCGCTACCGGCTGATCTCGCAAAACGCGCCGGGCATGGGCCGTGACGATCTCGGCGAGCACCGCACCATCGCCGAGCGCACGCTGGATGGCGACGCCGACGGCGCGGTCGAGGCGCTTCTCAACCACTACCGCCTCACCGCCGCAATGTGCATGGAACGCTTCGCCCAGGGCTATGACCCGAGGGCCGGTATTGCCAAGGCGCGCCGCAAATAGCGACGGAAGCCGCCCACGGTCTTTTTGCTCCGGCGGCCAAATCTGCTATTCGCTCGGGCGAGTGCAACGCATGCCATGCGGCGTCGGCTCCTGAGGAACATTGCATGACTAATCATCTTTTCGACGCGTTCCGTTCCCGCATGCCAGCGCCCGGCCGGCTGCTGATGGAGACGGATGACGGCTGTTCGATCACTTATGGCGACATGCTGGCGAAGTCGGCGCAGCTGGCGCATGGGCTGGCGCAGGCGGGCGTCGAGCCGGGCGACCGCGTCGCGGTCCAGGTCGAGAAAAGCCCGGAGGCGGCGCTGCTCTATCTCGCATGTCTGCGCGCCGGTGCCGTCTTCCTGCCGCTCAATACAGCCTACACGCTGCCCGAGCTCGACTATTTCTTCCGCGACGCCGAGCCGGGGCTGATCGTGTGCGATCCGGACCGTCTTGACGGCGTCGAGCCGCTTGCCGCGTCGATCGGCGCGACGGTGCTGACGCTCGGCCGCGATGGACAAGGAACGCTGGCCGGCCAGGCTTCGCGGCAGGCGGCGGAGTTCAGCGATGTCGCGCGCGGGCCGGACGATCTCGCCGCCATCCTCTACACCTCCGGCACGACCGGCCGCTCCAAGGGCGCCATGCTCAGCCACGAGAACCTTGCGTCCAATGCCCGCGTGCTGGTCGAGCAGTGGCGCTTCGGCGCCGACGACGTGCTGATCCACGCGCTGCCGATCTTCCACACGCACGGCCTGTTCGTCGCCACCAACGTCGTCCTGATGGCCGGCGCGACAATGTTGTTCGAGCAGAAATTCGACCCGGCGCGCATCCTGTCGCTGATGCCGCGCGCGACGGCCTTGATGGGCGTGCCGACCTTCTATGTGCGGCTGTTGCAGCAGGAGGGGCTGACGCGCGAGGCTGCGAAGACGATCCGGGTGTTCATCTCCGGCTCGGCGCCGCTGCTCGCCGAGACGCACAAGGCCTGGCGTGAGCGCACCGGCCACGCCATCCTCGAGCGCTACGGCATGACCGAGACAAACATGAACACCTCCAACCCCTTTGACGGCGAGCGGCGCGCCGGAACGGTCGGCTTCCCCTTGCCCGGCGTCTCGCTGCGTATCACCGATCCCGAGACGGCCAGGCCGCTCGCCCAGGGCGAGATCGGGATGATCGAGGTCAAGGGGCCGAACGTGTTTGCCGGCTATTGGCGCATGCCCGAGAAGACCAAGGCCGAGTTCCGCGACGACGGCTTCTTCATCACCGGCGACCTCGGCCTGATCGACGCCGACGGCTATGTCCACATCGTCGGACGCGGCAAGGACCTGATCATCTCCGGCGGCTACAATGTCTATCCGAAGGAAATCGAAAGCGAGATCGACGCGCTCGACGGCGTCAGTGAAAGCGCGGTGATCGGCGTCGCGCATCCGGATTTCGGCGAAGGTGTCACGGCCGTGGTGGTGCGCAAGCCGGGATCGGCGATCAGCGCCGCCGACATTGCTGGCGCCATTGCCGGACGGCTGGCGAAATACAAGCACCCGAAGCAGGTGATCTTCGTCGAGGAGCTGCCGCGCAACACGATGGGCAAGGTGCAGAAGAACGTGCTGCGCGAGGCGTATAAGGATATTTATGCGACAGCAAAGCCGGCTAACAATTATCGAGCGGCGAACCTCGGAGACTAGCCGAGACGGCCATCGGGTCGTCATCCTAGGGCGAAGCAAGGAGCGAAGCGACGCGCGTAGACCCTAGGATCCATGGTGACGCTACCGCGCTGCCAACATTGCAGGATTCTGCACCGTTGCACTCTACATCACAGGTCACGGAATGGATCCTCGGGTCAAGCCCGAGGATGACGAGGCGCTAAAGGCTTCGGCCAATCGCCAACGTTTGCTTGGGTTTCCTGACTGACGATGGGATCGAGAGGCCTACGCACCAAAAACCTTCTCACCACCGATCCAGACATTCCTGACATCCAGATCCTCCGACAGCCCAACAATGTCGGCAGTTGTGCCATTGGCGAATCGCCCGAGCCTGTGCGCCTGGCCGATCGCCTCGGCGGGGTAGAGCGAGGCCATGCGCAGAGCCTCGTCGAGATCGAGCCCGATGACGCGATGGACGAAGCGGATGGCGGAGATCATGTCGAGATCGGCGCCGGCCAGCGTGCCGTCGGCAAGCCGCAGACTCCCGTCCTTGCGGTAGATGGTGCGGCCGTTCAGCGTGAAGGAGGTCATGTCGGTGCCGATCGTCGCCATGGCGTCGGTGACGAGCACGATCTTACCCGGCCCCTGCTTGCCGCGCAGCGCGAGAATCATTGTCGCCGGATGAACGTGGATGCCATCGGCGATGATGCCGGCGTATAGGCCGCCGGTGTCGATCGCCGCGCCCGCCAGGCCAGGCTCGCGGTTGCCGATCTGGCTCATGGCATTGAACAGATGCGTGACCACCGTGGCGCCCGCGGCAGCATAGGCTCTGGCCGTCGCGTAATTTGTATCGCTATGGCCGAGGCTCACGACAACGCCGGCCTTGGCCAGCGCCGAGACACGGACCGATTCGACCGATTCCGGCGCGATCGTGGTGAGCAGCACCGGCAGGTTCTGGCGGGCAGCGATGAGCGCGGCCTGGTCGGCGTCGGTCATCGGCCGGATCAGCGCCGGATCATGCGCGCCCTTGCGGGCCAAGGAAAGATGCGGCCCTTCCAGATGCAGGCCGAGGAAGCCCGGCACCTTTTCCCGGGCCGCCTCGCCGCCCGCAGCGATGGCGGCGGCGGTGATCGCCGGCGTGTCGGTGATCAGCGTCACCAGCAGCGCCGTGGTGCCGAAAGGGGCATGCGCGCGGCAGATGGTCTCGATCGAGGCGACGTCGGGATGGTCGTTGAGCATGACGCCGCCGCCGCCATTGACCTGGATGTCGACGAAGCCGGGCACCAGCAGGCCGCCGCCGGTCTCGACCGCCGGAACGCCGGACGGAATGGCACCGGCGGGCAGGATGGCCTCGACCAAATCGCCCTTGACGACAAGGGCGGCGTTTTCATGCCAGTCGGCACCGTCGAAGATGCGCGCGCCGGTGAGTGCGAAACGGTCGCTCATACGGTTTCCGTCACCTTGCGCAGATTGCGCGGCGTATCCGGGTCGAGTCCGCGATGACGCGCGAAGGCCTCGACGAAGCCGTAGAAGGACACGATCAGCGGCAGCGGATCGGTCAGCGGATGGCCGGTGGCGACATGCGGCAGAAGCCTCGCGGCCTTGGCCTTGTCGGAGGTGATGAAGGCGGCGGCGCCCTTGGCCGTCAGGCCATCGGCCGCCTCGGCGACCGAGGGTTCGGAGGCGTCTCGCGCGGCAAGCGCCAGCACCGGGAAACCCGGTCCGACCAGCGCCAGCGGCCCATGCATGACTTCCGCCGCGCTGTAGGCCTCGGCATGCATGGCGCAGGTTTCCTTGAATTTCAGCGCCGCCTCGCTGGCGATGGCGAAGGAGGGGCCCCGGCCGAGGATGAAGAGCGACTGCGGATCCTCCAAGGCGCCGGCGAGCGCCATCCAATCGCAGGCGATCGCCTTCTCGAAATGGGCCGGCAGGCCGGCGAGCGCCTTGAGCAGTGCCTGGTCGTCGGTGGCGTGCGCCATAAGCGCGAGGCCGGCGACGGCCGAGTTGACGAAGGTCTTGGTGGCCGCGACGGAGCGCTCCGGTCCGGCAAGGATATCGATAGCGTAATCTGATGCACGCGCCAGCGGCGAGTCGGCCGTGTTGGTGATGGCGACGGTGAGCGCCCCGCCGGCCCGCGCCGTCTCGGCCATGGCGACGATGTCCGGACTCTTGCCCGACTGCGAGACCGCCAGACAGGCGGAGCCGCGCAGCCTGAGCTTTGCACCATAGATCGAAGCGATCGACGGCCCGACGGAAGCGACAGCAAGGCCGGCCGTCAGCTCGACGGCATATTTCATGAAGGTCGCGGCATGGTCGGATGAGCCGCGCGCCACGGTGACGACGAATTGCGGATCACGCTCGCGCAGGCCGCGCCCGGCCTCGGCCAAAGCCGAAGCCGAGCCGTCGAGAAGGCGGGCGGCGGCTTCGGGGATCTCGTCGATCTCGCGCCGCATATGGGTGGTGGTGGCGCTCATGGCCGGATCTCCTCTCCCGGCTCGGTCAGCCGGAGTTCCGCGACGAAATCATAGGCGTCGCCCCTATAGACCGAGCGGGTGAACTCGATCACCTTGCCGCTCGCCAGATAGGAAATGCGCTCGATCTGCAAGCCGGCAACCCCCGGCGGCACTTCCAGGAGGCGCGCGTCGGCATCGCCGAGATTGGTGGCCGAGATGCGCTGCACGGCGCGCACCGGGCGATTGCCGGTCATGCCGAGCGCCGCATAAAGCGAGGAGCCGACCGCTTCGGGATCGGGCAGGACGCTGGCCGAGAGCGACGCGCGCTCGATCGCCAGCGGCGTGTCGTTGGCGATGCGCAGGCGCGCGACGCGCGCCACCAGCTCGGTCGAGGACAGGCCAAGCACCATCATCTCCTCCGGCGACGGCGCATAGAGGCCGCGGTCGAGCCAGACCGAACGCACAGTCATGCCGCGGCGCGCCATGTCCTCGGTGAAGGAGGTGAGCCGCGACAGCGACTGCTCGACGCGCTCCATGCGGGGCGCGACGAAGGTGCCCGAGCCGTGGCGCTGGACGAGGATGCCGCCCTTGACCAGGTCCTGCACCGCCTTGCGCACGGTGACGCGCGAGATATCGGCCTTGCTGGCGATGTCGCGCTCGGACGGCAACGCGTCGCCCGGGCCGATCAGGCCACGATTGACCGCTTCCTCGATGCTTTTCCGCAGTTGCAGATAAAGCGGCGCGCCACTCTGCGAGGATTCTTTCAGCATGGCGAAGATCTGGTCGGCGGCGCTCATCGGGCGGCCCCCGAGCCACCCGCGAAGAGGCGCACGGCCATCTGCACGGCGCCACCCAGCGCATCGTCGAGCGGCGCTTTTAGCAGCGCCTGGTAGCGCGCCGACAGGCGCGGCGCGTAAAGCGGCGCCAGCCCGCCGAGCAGGCAAAGCGGCGCGTCGTCGGCAAGATCGAGCGCGCCGAGCGAAGCCTCGACATCGGCCACCGCCTTGGCGAGGATGAAGTTGGCGACGAGGTCGCCCTTTTCGGCGTGCTCGAAAACCTTCGGCGCGAAGCCGCCGAAATCGCCGGGCTTGGCGTTGGTGGTGAATTCGACCACGTCCTCGGGATTGTTGCGGAAGACGGCCAGCATAGCGTCGGTCAAGGGCGAGCCCGGACGGATGCCGTCATAGGCAAGCAGCGTCTGCTCCAGCAGGTCGCGGCCGATGCGGGCGCCGCTGCCTTGGTCGCCGACCTGGAAGCCCCAGCCGCCGATGGCGCGGGACTTGCCCTCTTTACGCGCCATATAGGCGGTGCCTGTGCCTAGGATGGCCATGGCGCCGTCACCGGAGCCGACCGCGCCCTCGAGCGCGATCTCGGCATCGGTTTCGACGCGGCTTTGCCTGAACGGGAGGATCGCCTCGAGCTGCTGCCGGTAGGTGCCGACATTGGCGCCGGCCAGCCCGAGAATGGCCGGCGTTTGCGGGATGAGATCCGGATCCGCGCCGGCCGCAAGGAAAGCCTGCCTGGCCGCTTCGACGATGTTGGCGCGCGCGCCGGTGAGATCGGTGCGGATGTTCGCGGCGCCGCTCTTGGCGCGGCCGACGACAACGCCGTCGACGGTCGCAAGGGCCGCCCTGCAGCTGGTGCCGCCGCCATCGATGCCAAGCACGAAATTCACGCGATTTCTCCTCGGGGCCGAATAATACCAATAAAATACCAATAGCCAAGAGTTAATTTCAGTTCAAAAAAGATTAAGCCGTATTTTATTGAAAACTCACGTCAATTCCCCGGCAAGCGCGCTGCGCGTCCTGAAATTCGTTAATGCGTGTGGACAAGTGGTATTTTTTTGGTATTGTTCGATCAGGTCGGAGGAAAATGGATGGCCGAGACGCGCACGGAAGCGCTCCACCAGAATGCCGAGGGGCTGGACGTCCAGGCCCCGGAAGCCATTCTGGCGTTCCTAGCCAACGCCCAGATCGAGGCCGCCAAGGCCGTGCACGGCGCCATTCCGGCGATCGCCGCCGCGGCCGAACTCATCGCGAAACAGTTGAGGAGCGCCGGCAAGCTTGCCTATGCGGCGGCCGGCAGCTCCGGCCTGATGGCAGTGGCTGACGCGCTGGAACTGCCCGGGACCTTCGGCATCGCGCGCGACCGCATCGCCATCCTGATCGCCGGCGGCGACGAAGCCTTCCGCATGCTGGCTGGCGGCCCCGAGGACGACACCGAGGAAGCTTCGTCGGCTGTTGCCGCGGCCGCTATCGGCAAGGGCGACTGCCTGATTGCCATCTCCGCAAGCGGCTCGACCCCCTATGCGGTCCAGGCGCTGCAGGACGCGAAGAGCCGGGGCGCGGCGACCATCGCCATCGCCAACAATCGGGGCGCCGCGCTGTTCAAACAGGCCGATGTCGCCATCCTGCTCGAAACGCCGCCGGAGCTGATCGCCGGCTCGACGCGCATGGGCGCGGGCACCGCGCAGAAGCTCGCGCTCAACATGCTGTCGACGCTGACTGCGATCCATCTAGGCCATGTCCATGACGGCTACATGGTCAATCTCACCGCCGACAACATCAAGCTGCGCGACCGCGCCGTGCGCATGGTCGCCGCCATCAGCGGCAAGAGCCGCGACGACGCCATCCGCCTGCTCGAGGAGAGCGGCGGCGTGGTCAAGACCGCCATTCTGCTCGCCGCGGGCGCCGCAAACGCCGACGCGGCCGAGAAGATACTGGAAGGAACCGGCCAAAAGCTGCGGCCGGCGCTTTCCGAGATCGAGGGGAGCAAGGGGCGCTGAGCCTCTGTTCTCATCAAAACCGAACCTGAAAAAGGTCAACAGGGAGACTGAAGATGAAGACCAAACTACTGACGGCCCTTCTGCTGGGCACAAGCATTCTCGGCACCACCGGGATGGCCCTGGCCGAGGACGTGACGCTCAACATCGAAAGCTGGCGCGGCGACGACCTGACCATCTGGAAGGACAAGCTGATCCCGGCCTTCGAAGCCAAGAACCCCGGCATCAAGGTGGTGTTCGCGCCTTCGGCCCCGACCGAGTATGACGCAGCGCTGGGCGCCAAGCTGGCCGCCGGCTCGGCGGGCGACCTGATCACCTGCCGCCCCTTCGACAAGTCGCTCGAGCTGTTCAAGAAGGGCAACCTTGCCGATATCTCCTCGCTGCCCGGCATGGAGAACTTCTCGCCCGTCGCCAAGGCCGCCTGGCAGACCGATGACGGCAAGTCGAGCTTCTGTGTGCCGATGGCCTCGGTCATCCACGGCTTCATCTACAACAAGGACGCCTTCGACAAGCTCGGCCTCAAGGTGCCGACCACCAACGAAGAGTTCTACGCCGTGCTCGACAAGATCAAGGCCGACGGCACCTACATCCCGATGGCGATGGGCACCAAGGACCTCTGGGAAGCAGCGACCATGGGCTACCAGAATATCGGCCCGAACTACTGGAAGGGCGAGGAAGGCCGCGCTGCCCTCATCAAGGGCGAGCAGAAGCTGACCGATCCGCAGTGGGTCGAGCCCTACAAGGAACTGGCCAAGTGGAAGCCCTATCTGGGCGACGGCTTCGAGGCCCAGACCTACCCCGACAGCCAGAACCTGTTCACGCTCGGCCGCGCCGCGATCTACCCGGCCGGCTCGTGGGAGATCGGCCTGTTCAACACGCAGGCGCAGTTCAAGATGGGCGCCTTCCCGCCGCCGGTGCAGAAGGCCGGCGACACCTGCTACATCTCCGACCATACCGATATCGGCATGGGCCTGAACGCGGCGTCGAAGCATCCGGAAGAGGCCAAGAAGTTCCTGTCCTGGGTCGCTTCGCCTGACTTCGCCACCATCTATGCCAACGCGCTGCCGGGCTTCTTCAGCCTGAACTCGACGCCGGTGAAGATGGAAGATCCGCTGGCGCAGGAATTCGTCTCCTGGCGCGGCAAGTGCAAGTCGACGATCCGCTCGACCTACCAGATCCTGTCGCGCGGCACGCCGAACCTCGAGAACGAGACCTGGGTCGAATCTGCCAATGTGATCAACGGCACCGACACGCCGGAAGCCGCGGCCAAGAAGCTCCAGGACGGCCTCGACAGCTGGTACAAGCCGGCGAAGTAAGTCTATCGATTGCAATGCCGGCCGGGAGCTTCCCCGGCCGGCATTCAAACAGATCCAGATAGCGATTGTCGGCGCAGCCTCCCGGTCTTACCCTCGATCTCGCGGGGAAGACGGAGCCGATCTGTCGCTGGCCTTGTCTTACCCCCCAGAGGGGACAGCCAGGGCCGTGTATCGAGGCATCAGCTAGCATCACCCGAACTGGAACCCAGAGACGGCGGGGAACCGAACTCATGGACACCGAAACCATGGCCGCAGAAACGCGAGCGAAAAGACCGATCCGCTGGCATGTCGGCGTCTTCCTGGCGCCGGCGGTGCTGGTCTACACCGCCTTCATGATCCTGCCGCTGTTCGGCACGCTGCAGCTTTCCCTGTTCCGCAACATCGAACAGTCCCAGGTCTTTGTCGGCCTCGGCAATTTCCGCACGCTGTTCGGCGATCCGAACTGGTCCGTGAATTTCTGGAATGCGCTCAGGAACAATGTCTGGTTCTTCGTCATCCACATGCTGGTGCAGAACCCGATCGGCATCCTGCTCGCGGCGCTTCTTTCCAGCCCGAAACTGCGCTTCACCGCCTTCTACCGCACGGCGATCTTCGTGCCGACGATCCTGTCCTTCGTCATCGTCGGTTTCGCCTGGAAGCTGATCCTCTCGCCGATCTGGGGCGTGGCGCCGCATCTGATGGATTTCGTCGGCCTGAAAAGCTTCTTCACGCCCTGGCTCGGCAAGGAGCAATATGCGCTGACCGCGCTCAGCCTGGTCTCGGTGTGGCAGTTCGTCGGCATTCCGATGATGCTGATCTATGCGGCGCTGCTGTCGATCCCCGACGAGGTGATCGAGGCGGCCGAATGCGACGGCGTCACCGGCATGGCGCAGTTCTGGAAGATCAAGCTGCCGCTGATCCTGCCTTCCATCGGCATCATCTCGATCCTGACCTTCGTCGGCAATTTCAACGCCTTCGACCTGATCTACACCGCGCAGGGCGCGCTCGCCGGACCGAATTATTCGACCGACATCCTCGGCACCTTCCTTTACCGCGCCTTCTTCGGCTTCCAGCTGCAGGTCGGCGATCCGAATATGGGCGCCGCGATCGCCACGATCATGTTCCTGATCATCCTCGCCGGCGTCTGCGTCTACCTGTTCCTCGTGCAGACGCGCCTGCGTCGCTACCAGTTCTGAGGCGCGCCATGAGCACAGCTACCCATTCGCTTCCCCGTACCATCGGCGCGCACGCGATCCTTATCACCTACACGGTGATCGCGCTGTTCCCGGTGATCCTGGTGGTGATGAATTCGTTCAAGTCGCGCGCGGGCATCTTCGGCGCGCCGCTGACGCCGCCGACGACCAAGACCTTCGACCTGATCGGCTACACCACCGTGTTCGGCCAGGGCGATTTCTTCCACTATTTCCAGAACAGCCTCGTCGTCACTGTCGCCTCGCTGTTCTTCGTGTTGCTTTTCGGTGCGATGGCCGCCTTCGCGCTGTCGGAATACCGCTTCCGCGGCAACACGCTGATGGGCCTTTACCTGGCGCTCGGCATCATGATCCCGATCCGGCTCGGCACCGTCGCCATCCTGCAGCTGATGGTGGCGAGCGGATTGGTCAATACGCTGACGGCGCTGATCCTTGTCTACACCGCGCAAGGCCTGCCGCTGGCGATCTTCATCCTGTCGGAATTCATGAAGCAGGTATCCAATGACCTGAAGAATGCGGGACGCATCGACGGGCTTTCCGAATACACGATCTTCTTCCGGCTGGTGCTGCCGCTGGTGCGCCCGGCGATGGCAACGGTCGCCGTCTTCACCATGATCCCGATCTGGAACGATCTGTGGTTCCCCCTGATCCTGGCGCCGTCGGAAGAGACCAAGACGGTGACGCTCGGCGCGCAGCTCTTCCTCGGCCAGTTCGTGACCAATTGGAACGCGATCCTGGCCGCACTCTCGCTGGCGATCCTGCCGGTGCTGATCCTCTATGTCATCTTCTCGCGGCAGCTGATCCGCGGCATTACCTCGGGAGCCGTCAAGTGAGTGAAGAAAGACCCCTTCGCGTCGTCGTCGCCGGCCTCGGCAATATGGGCCGCAGCCATGCGCTGGCCTATCACACCAATCCAGGCTTCGAGATCGCGGCGCTGATCAACCGTTCCGACGTGCCGCTGTCCAACGGGCTTGAGCGGTACGACATCCGCCGCTCCTTCGAGGACGTGTTGCGCGACGAGAAGCCGGACGTGGCCGCGATCGCGACCTATTCCGACAGCCATGCCGACTATGCGGTGCGGGCCTTCGAGGCCGGTTGCCACGTCTTCGTCGAGAAGCCGCTGGCTACGACGGTTGCCGATGCGCAACGCGTCGTCGATGCGGCCAAGGCCAACGGCAGGAAACTGGTGATCGGCTATATATTGCGCCACCATCCGTCCTGGATCCGGCTGATCGCCGAAGCGCGCAAGCTCGGCGGTCCATATGTCTTCCGCATGAACCTCAACCAGCAATCCTCCGGCCACACCTGGGAGACGCACAAGCAGCTGATGCGGACGACCTCGCCGATCGTCGACTGCGGCGTGCATTATCTCGACGTCATGCTGCAGATCACCGACGCGAAGCCGGTCGAGGTGCGCGGCATGGGCGTGCGGCTCAGCGACGAGGTGGCGCCGTCCATGTACAATTACGGCCACCTGCAGGTGCTGTTCGAGGACGGCTCGGTCGGCTGGTATGAAGCCGGCTGGGGGCCGATGATCTCCGAGACCGCCTTCTTCGTGAAGGACGTGATGTCGCCCAGGGGCTGCGTGTCGATCGTCATGAAGGAGGGCGTGAAGTCCGACGACATCGACACCCACACCAAGACCTCTACCATCCGGCTGCATAGTGCGGCGACTGGACCCGACGGCAGCTTCGCCAAGGAAGACCAGCTGCTGTCGATGGAAGGCGAACCGGGCCACCAGGAGCTCTGCGACCTGGAGCAGGCCTTCCTGCTCAAGGCCATCCGCGACGATATCGACCTCACCCGCCACATGGACGATGCCGTGAAATCGCTCGCCGTCTGCCTCGCCGCCGACGAGAGCGTGCGCAGCGGCAACGCCGTCAAACTCTAGAACAGGAACGAAGCCGTGGGCTCGCTGAAGATCGAGAATGTGAAGAAGGCTTTCGGGCCCGTCGAGGTGCTGAAGGGCATCGACCTCGAGGTGACGGACGGCGAATTCGTCGTCTTCGTCGGCCCGTCCGGCTGCGGAAAGTCGACGCTGCTGCGCGTGATCGCCGGGCTGGAGGACTCGACCTCTGGCCGCGTGCTGATTGACGGCGCCGACGTCTCGGTCACGCCGCCGGCCAAACGCGGCATCGCCATGGTGTTCCAGACCTATGCGCTCTACCCGCATCTGACGGTGAAGAACAACATGGCGCTGGGCCTCAAGCAGGCCGGCACGCCGGCCGCCGAGATCGAGCGGCGCATCAAGATCGCCTCCGCCATGCTGTCGCTCGAACCCTATCTCGAGCGCAGGCCGGCGGAACTGTCCGGCGGCCAGCGCCAGCGCGTCGCCATCGGCCGCGCCGTGGTGCGCGAGCCGAAGCTTTTTCTCTTCGACGAGCCACTGTCGAACCTCGATGCGGCGTTGCGCGTCAACACAAGGCTCGAGATCGCGCAGTTGCATCGGCGGCTGAAGGCGACGATGATTTATGTCACCCACGACCAGGTCGAGGCGATGACGCTGGCCGACAAGATTGTCGTCCTCAATGCCGGCCGCATCGAGCAGATCGGCAGCCCGATGGAGCTCTACAATGCGCCGGCCAACGAATTCGTCGCCGGCTTTATCGGCTCGCCGAAGATGAATTTCATCGACGGCGCGCGACTGGGCGAAACGGCAAAGACCATCGGCGTGCGGCCCGAGCATCTGACAGTCGATGCGAATTCCGGCGCCTGGAAGAGCACGGTGGTGCATGCCGAACATCTCGGCGCCGACACCAATCTTTATCTCGACTGCGAGAAGGCCGGGCTGATCACGGTGCGCATCTTCGGCGTCTACAATGCCGAGCCGGGTTCAGTGCTCTATGCGACGCCGGACGCGGCGAAGACGTATCGGTTCGGCGCGGACGGGAAGGTGTTGAGGTAAGCGCAGGCTTCCCCTTCTCCCCTTGTGGG
>CCNC01000015.1 GCA_000824845.1 Mesorhizobium sp. ORS 3359
GTTGGAAGGATCGCGACGCAGCAGAAGTAAGCGCACCATTTCCTTCAATCTTCAAGGTCGCACTCCGCTGGAGCACCCCTCATCCGTCTCGGCGCTGCGCGCCGATCCACCTTCTCCCAGAAGGTAAGTCTGTGCTTACTCGTCCGCCTTGAACGTCTGCTTCTGCTGGCCCATGCCTTCGATGCCGAGCTCCACCACGTCGCCGGCCTTCAGGAACACCGGCGGCTTCATGCCCAGCCCAACGCCGGGCGGGGTGCCGGTCGAGATGATGTCGCCGGGATGCAGCGACATGAACTGGCTGAGATAGGACACCAAATACTTCACGCCGTAGACCATGGTCTTGGTCGAGCCGTTCTGCATGGTCTTGCCATTGACGGTCAGCCACATCTTCAGGTTCTGCGGGTCGGCGACCTCGTCCTTGGTCACCAGCCAGGGGCCGATCGGTCCGAACGTGTCACAGGACTTGCCCTTGGTCCACTGGCCCTGTCGCTCGGCCTGGAAGGCGCGTTCCGACACGTCGTGCGAGACGCAATAGCCGGCAACAAAATCGAGCGCGTCGTCCTCGCTGACATATTTGGCGGTCTTGCCGATGACGACGCCAAGCTCGACTTCCCAGTCTGTCTTGACCGAGCCGCGCGGGATCAGCACGTCGTCATCCGGTCCGACGATGGCCGAGCTTGCCTTCATGAAGATGATCGGCTCCGGCGGCACGGTGGCGCCGGTCTCGGCGGCGTGATCGGAATAGTTGAGGCCGATGCAGATGAACTTGCCCGTGCCGGCGACGCAGGCGCCCAGGCGCGGCTTGCCGGATACCACCGGCAGCGCATTCGGATCGAGCTTGGAGAGCATCTCCAGCGAGGCCGGATGAAGCGCCGTGCCGGCGATATCCGCAACATGAGCGGAAAGGTCGCGGATATTCCCATCCGCATCGAGCAGGCCGGGCTTTTCACTGCCAGCTTCGCCATAGCGCAACAACTTCATCTCAAATTTCTCCACCTTGCGGCCAGCGGCCGTCATCACAAATTCCCGTCAAAGCCTGCGGACCCTAGTCGCCGACCATACCGGCGGCAAGCGAGCCCGCTGCGATGCCGACCAAATCGTCGAGATTTTCAGACGTTTCGATCCGACCAACCCGCCGACTTTCGAGCCTTTCGTCAGACCGACCAGCCGCCGTCGATGTTGTAGGCCTGACCCGACGTGTAGGTGGCGCCGGCCAGATAAACGGCGAGATCGGCGATCTCCTCAGGCGTGCCAAGCCGGCCCATCGGCTGGCGGGCGATGAAGGCCGCGCGGGCCGCCTCATAGTCGCCCTGCGCATGCATGCGGTCCTGCAGCGACGGGCTTTCGACCGTGCCCGGGCAGATGGCGTTGCAGCGGATACCCCTGGCGACATAATCGGCGGCAACCGCCTTGGTGAGGCCGACGACCGCGGCCTTCGTCAGTCCGTAGACGAAACGGTTCGGCACGCCCTTCTGCGAGCTTGCCAGCGAGGCCATGTTGATGATCGAGCCATCGCCGCGCTCCAGCATGCCTGGCAGCACGGCGCGGATGGTGCGGATCATCGAACGGACGTTTAGGTTGATCGCGAAGTCGAGATCCTCGTCCTTCATCTCCAGGATGGAGCCGCCATGGACGAAACCGGCGCAGTTGAACAGGACGTCGACCCGGCCGATCTCGGCGAAGGCGGAAGCGACGGCCGCGTCGTTCAGCACATCGAGCTTGCGGGTCTTAATGCCGGCAGTCTTGCTCAGTTCGGCCAGCAGCGGCTCGTTGATATCGGTGGCGTGAACGGTCGCGCCTGCCTTGGCGAAAGCCAGCGCGCTCGCCCGACCGATGCCTTGCGCCGCCGCGGTTATGACAACCACCTTACCTGTCAGATCCGCCATTTTTTCCTCGCCTGCCTGGAACGTTTCGCCTCTATCGATGGCGGCCCAGACAGCCGGCATCGTGCGGTCAGATTTCTATTTCACTGATAAAGATGTTTTTTCTCGTTAAAGAACACGCGCCCGAGCGTCAAGCCCGAAGGCGATCACCTTCGCCACAGATGCTTTAACGCATATAGCCTGCCGCAGCGCAAGGACTTGTACGACAACCGGGCAACAGGTTCCACCGCCCTGGACCATTCAGGCACACCGCGCTTTGGGGGCGATCAGTCGCCGTAGGGCACCCAGACGTTCTTGATCTCGATGGCGCGGCGCAGGAAGGGCTCGCCGGCCGCCTCGCTCGACGTCCAATCGAGCGTTCGGCCATTGCCGGTCCAGACGCGCTTGAGGTTGCCGATAGAATCGGCCTCCGCCCTGGCGCAAGTGTCGGCATCGGCGAACAGCCAGAGCCCGTCGACATCATCATGCTTGGCCAGAACGCCGGCAAGCTCGGCGCTGCGGCCGGTGACGATGTTGATGGCTCCGGCAGGCAAGTCGGAATATTCGATCACCTGATAGAGGTCGGTGGCCAAAAGCGGATGCCGCTCCGACGGGACCGCGACCACCGTGTTACCCATGGCGAGCGCCGGCGCCACCATCGAGATGAAGTTGAGCAGCGGCTGGTTGTCCGGCACGACGATGCCGACGACGCCGACCGGCTCATGCAACGCAAGCGTCACGGCACGGGCCGGTGGCTGGTGAACGCGGCCCTCGAACTTATCGGCGAGGCCGGCATAGAGGAACAGCCGCTCGATCGACTGCTCGACCTCTTCGCGCGCGGCCTTGGCGGTGATGCCTGTGAGTTGTACGAGACGCGCGGCGAACTCGTCGGCGCGGCCCGACAGGTTTTCGGCGAAATAGTAGAGCACCTGGCTGCGGTTGTAAGCGGTCGCATCCGGCCAGGCCTTGCAGGCGCGGGCGGCGGCAACCGCGTCGCGGATATCCTTGCGGTTGCCGAGACCGACTTCACCCGCAAGCTTGCCCTTGGCGGTGGCAACGGCCAGAGAATAGTTGCCGTCCGGCCTGACCTGCTTGCCGCCGATGAACAGTTTTGCCGTGCGGTCGATGGGCATGCCGTCGGCCTGTTCGACCGGCTGGGCGGACCCGGGGACCGACGGCTTGATGGCCGGGCCAATGGGAAGCTTTGCCGCCAGATATTCGAACATGCCTTCGCGGCCACCTTCACGGCCGAAGCCGCTTTCGCGATAGCCGCCGAAGCCGCAGGCGGCGTCGAACATGTTGGTGCCGTTGACCCATACCACGCCGGCTTTCAGCTGCGGCGCGACATGCAGGGCCAGATTAACGTTCTCGCTCCACACGGAAGCGGCAAGGCCGTAGCGCGTGTTGTTGGCAAGCTCGATCGCTTCCTCGGTGTTGCGGAAGGTCATGGTCGCCAGCACCGGGCCGAACACCTCTTCCTGCGCGAGAATGTTAGCCGGCGAAACAGAAGTCGCCAGCGTCGGCAGGTGATAGTAGCCGGAGGACGGCAAAGCGGCGTCCGGCTGCCAGCAGACGGCGCCCTGCTTCGCGCCCTCGGCGATCAAGCCCTTGACGCGGTCGAGCTGGGTGCTGTCGACCAGCGGGCCGATATCGGTGTTCTTGTCGAGCGGGCTGCCGACGCGCAGCCGGCTCATCCTGACCTTGACCTTGGCGATGAAGGCCTCGGCGATGCCCTCCTGCACCAAAAGCCGCGAGCCGGCGCAGCAGACCTGGCCCTGATTGAACCAGATGCCGTCGACCAGACCTTCGACGGCGCTGTCGAGGTCGGCATCCTCGAAGACGATGAAGGCCGATTTGCCGCCAAGCTCCAGCGAAAGCTTCTTGCCCGATCCCGCCGTTGCCTTGCGGATGATCTTGCCAACCTCGGATGAGCCGGTGAAGGCGATCTTTTGCACGCCGGGATGGTTGACGATGGCCGCGCCCGCCTCAGGCCCGCCCTGGACGATGTTGACGACGCCCTTCGGCACGCCGGCACGCTCGCAGATCTCTGCGAACAGAATGGCGGTAAGCGGCGTGAACTCGGCCGGCTTCAGCACAACAGTGCAACCGGCGGCCAGAGCCGGCGCGATCTTCCAGGCCAGCATCAGCAGCGGGAAGTTCCACGGGATCACCTGGCCGACGACGCCGACCGGCTTGTGGTCTGGAAAATCCTTCGCAACCGTCTGCGCCCAGCCGGCATGATGGATGAAATGGCGGATCGCCAGCGGCACGTCGATGTCGCGGCTTTCGCGGATCGGCTTGCCATTGTCGATCGATTCCAGAACGGCGAACAGGCGCTGGTGGCGCTGCATGGCGCGGCCGATGGCGTAGAGGACTTTTGCGCGGGCGTAGCCGGAGGAAGCCGACCATTTCGGCAGCGCCTTGGCGGCGGCGGTAACCGCGGCATCGATGTCGGCCGCGCCGGCATCCGAGACCTTCGCAAGCAGCTTGCCGGAGGACGGCTCGCTGGTCTCGAAAATCTTGCCGCCGGCCGCCGCTTTCCAGGCGCCGTCGATGAACAGCGCCTTGGAGAAATCGCGTCCGGCGAGCCAGGCATCGGCCTCGTTGCGGGCTTCCGGCGCCGGGCCGTAGTCCATGGCGTGATAGCGTTCGAGGATGTTCATGGGGCGCTCCTTCGGGAGGAGATTTCAGGACAAGTAGGTGCTCTACGGCGCCCCCCTCTGTCCTGCCGGACATCTCCCGCACTTGTGGGGAGATTGGCCGTCATCGGCGATTTCGCCAATCGCCAGCGTTGCAGAACTGAAGCGGACAAAGGCGCAAGCTGATCTCCCCCCTTGTGGG
>CCNC01000016.1 GCA_000824845.1 Mesorhizobium sp. ORS 3359
GGGGGGCGCGAAGGAACTCGGCGTTCAAGGCCTTCACTCGCGTCACGCCATCGCGTGGCGATGGTTGGCCGAGTAATGGCCGGTCAAATGATGCTCGAGCTGGCGTTCGATGTCGGTGAGCAGGCTCGACGCGCCGAAGCGGAACAGGTCCGGCTCCAGCCACGGCCGGCCGAGCTCTTCCTTCATCAGCACCAGCCAGTCGAGCGCGACCTTGGCGGTGGAAATGCCGCCGGCCGGCTTGAAGCCGATGAGATAGCCGGTCTCCTCGAAATAGGCGCGGATGGCGCGCACCATGGTGAGGCCGACGGGGAGCGTGGCGTTGACACTTTCCTTGCCGGTCGAGGTCTTGATGAAATCCGCGCCCGCCATCATCGCGACCATGGAGGCGAGCATGACATTGCGCAAAGTGGCGAGGTCGCCGGTGCCGAGGATGACCTTGAGATGCGCATCGCCGCAGGCGGCGCGCATGGCGACGATCTCGTTGAACAGCTCGCGCCATTTGGCGCCGTAGACCAGGCCGCGCGGGATGACGACGTCGATCTCGTCGGCGCCGTCCTTCACCGAAGCCTCGATCTCCTGCAGGCGGGTCGACAGCGGCGCAAGGCCGTGCGGGAAGGCGGTGGAGACGGCGGCGACATGGATGCCGGTGCCGCGCAGCGCGTCGACCGCGGTGGCGACAAAGGGATGATAGACGCAGACCGCCGCCGGCCTGATGGTTTCGCCGGATATGCCGAGACCCTCGACGATGTCGCGGCGCAGCGGATTGATCGCCTTGGCGCAGAGCCGGCGCACGCGCTCATCCGTGTCATTGGAATTCAGCGTGGTGAGGTCCATGCAGGCGATGGCCCGCAGCAGCCAGGCGGCCTGGTTGTCGGCCTTGATCGAGCGCCGCTTGGTCAGCGTCGCGACGCGGCGCTCCAGCGCCGAACGGTTGACGCTGCGCACCGATTCCAGAAAGCCGAGATCGAGCTTCATGCCGGGGTTGCGGGCAATGCCATGGTCCAGCGGCAGCGGCGTGTTGGCGGCGGCGCGCGCCGGCAGCGGCATCACCTTGGACGCGCCAGCGCCTGCTTCGCGGATCGTGCTCATCTCCTGCCCTTTCATTCAGCTGCTTACGCCGCTTTTCCTGATGCGTGTCCTTTTCCCAAAACCGCTCAACATTTTTGGGCGACACGCACAAGGATAGCCCGCGAAGCGATGCTTCACGAGTCCTTCAAAGGCTCATAGCGGAAAAAGGCCGCCGAAACAGTAGATTTTTGACCGTATGGTCAAATTGAAATGGCGGCGCCTCAGCCGACGAAGGCGCGCTCGACGACGAAGCTGGCCGGGTGGCTCAAGGAGCCTTCCTGGAAGCCGAGGCTCTCGGCAAGTTCCTTGACGTCCTTCAGCATGTGCATCGAGCCGCAGATCATGATGCGGTCGGTCTCGGGGTTGAGCTTGTCGATGCCGAGATCGGAATAGAATTTTCCGGAGCCGATCAGCGCGGTGATGCGGCCCATGCGCGCCGATTGCTCGCGGGTCGTCGAATTGTAGAGCGTCACGCGGCCGGCGGTCAGTTCGCCGATCAGAGGATCGCTTTCGAGCGCCGCCACCAGTTCCTGGCCATAAGTGAGCTCGGCAATGTCGCGGCAGGTGTGGGTGAGGATCACCTGGTCGAACTTCTCATAGGTGTCGGGATCGCGCAGCAGGCTGGCGAAAGGTGCGATGCCGGTGCCGGTCGAGATCATGAACACGCGCTTGGCGGGCGTCAGCGCATCGAGCACCAGCGTGCCGGTCGCCTTCTGGCGCATGATGACGGTGTCGCCGACCTGGATCTTCTGCAGCTCGGAGGTGAGCGGGCCGTCCGGGACCTTGATCGAGAAGAATTCGAGCTCGTCGTCCCAGGCGGGGCTGGCGACCGAGTAAGCGCGGAAGATCGGCTTCTCGGCATTGGGCAGGCCGATCATGACGAACTCGCCGGAGCGGAAACGCAGCGACTGCGGGCGGGTGATGCGGAACGAGAACAGCCGGTCGGTGTAATGCTTCACCGACACCACGGTCTCGGCGTAGACATTGGCCGGGATCGGGAACTGCAGCGGCCTTGCGCCGGCGGTGTTCAACGCGGATGTCGTGTTCATCAAACCCAACTTTCCGGCCCGGACGCGAGGCCCTGGCGCCAAATTGCTCTCTGCGCCTCCGAACGGTCGGTTCCGACGCGCTTACCGCACACTGCCAACAGTAGGCCCTTGTGTTGGAAAGTTATTAGTATACAAACGATCTCGCGGTCAAGATCGAGGCGTAAAACGCCTTTCCAAACTGGGACATGTCCGTAGTTTTAGCATTTCGGGTTTCGACAATGGATGAGAAATTTTCGGCGTCGGCGGGAAATGTTGTCGCAGGCATCGATGTGGGCGGGACCTTCACCGACCTGCTTTTGATCGACGGCAAGGCGGGCGGCAAGGTGCATATCGCCAAGACGCCGACCACGGTGGAAAACCAGGCCTTCGGGGTGGTCGCCGCGCTTGGCGCCACCGGCTTTCCGGTCGACGGCATCGACCTCATCGTGCATGGCACGACGACCACCACCAACGCCGTGCTGGAACGCCGCCTGGCGCGGACCGGCATGATCACGACGCGCGGCTTTCGCGACGTGATCGAGCTTGGCCGCCGCACCAGGCCGCAGGCCTATGGCATGACCGGCACTTTTGTCCCCGTCATTCCTCGCGACCTACGGCTCGAAGTGTCGGAGCGGGTCGAGGCTTCGGGCGCCGTGCGCATTCCGCTCGATGAAACCGAGCTGCGCGACGCGGTGAAGAAGCTGCTCGACGCCGGCTGCGAATCCCTCGTCATCCATTTCCTGCATTCCTACGCCAACCCGTCGCATGAGCGGCGCGCCGCCGAGATCGCGGCGGAGCTTTGGCCGAACGGACACATCACCACCGGGCATGCGCTGCTGTCGGAAGCGCGCGAGTTCGAGCGCGGCGTGACCGCCGCCGTCAACGCCTCGGTGCAGCCGATCCTCGAACGCTATGTCGAGCGGCTGCGCAAGGAGTTGGCGGCAAAGGGCTACGCCCGCGACTTCCTGATCATGAACGGCAATGGCGGCATGATCTCGGCCCGTTTCGTCACGCTGGAATCGGCCAAGACCGTGATGTCCGGCCCAGCTTCCGGCGTCATCGCCGCCGCCTATACGGGCAAACGCGCCGGCTTCGGCAATCTCGTCACCTACGACATGGGCGGCACCTCGACCGACGTGGCATTGATCCGCAACGCCGAGCCCGCCGTCTCCAACGAGATCGAGATCGAATATGCGATGCCGATCCATGTGCCGATGGTGGCGGTGCACACGGTCGGCGCCGGCGGCGGCTCGATCGCACGCATCGACGCGGCCGGGCTGATCCAGATCGGCCCGGAAAGCGCCGGCGCCAATCCCGGCCCGATCTGCTATGGGCGCGGCGGCGCGGAACCGACCATCACCGACGCCAATCTGGTGCTCGGCCGCCTGGCGCCGAAGAAGCTGCTCGCGGTCGACAATCCGGTCACCGTCGAACGCGTCACCGGCATCTTCGAGGACAAGATCGGCAAGAGGACGGGCCTTTCCGGCGTCGAGGCCGCGGGCGCTGTGCTCAGGCTCGGCAACATGAAGATGGCAGGCGCGATCCGCATGGTTTCGGTCTCGCGTGGCCACGACCCACGCGATTTCGCGCTGTTCGCCTTTGGCGGCGCCGGGCCGCTGCATGCGACGGCGCTTGCCCGGGAGCTCGGCCTGCCGCGCGTGCTGGTGCCCGCGCGCCCCGGCATCACCAATGCGCTCGGCTGCGTCGTCGCGGATCTGCGGCACGACTTCGTCAACACGATTAACCAGCCGGTGAAGCTGCTCGACGAGGCTGCGCTTCGCGAGGTATTGGAACGGCACCGTAACGAAGGCGAGGCGCTGATAGCCAAGGAAGCGGTGAAGCCAGACGCGATCCGCGTCACGCATTCCGCCGACATGCAGTTCGTCGGCCAGACGCACATCATCAATGTGCCGCTGCCGTCATCCTCGGTTTCACGAGAAACGCTGCAGCTTCTATTCGAAAAAGCCTATTTCGCCCGCTTCAAGGTCGAGCTGCCGGAAATCCGCGCCAATCTCGTCAACCTAAACACCTCGGTTACGGGCGTGCGGCCGCAGATCGACCTGTCGCGGCTGATCGACCCGGCGGGCCGCGCGGCGACGCTCGTGGAGGCGCGGCGCGAGATCCGCCCGGTCTGGTATCACGGCAGCTGGCACGACACGCCGGTCTATGCCCGCGACAAGCTGCCGCTCGACGCCGTGATCGAAGGGCCGGCGATCCTGGAACAGATGGACGCCACCACGGTGCTCGAACCCGGCGACGAGGCGCGCTCGGACGCGGACGGCAACATCATCATCGACATCGGCGAGGCTTGAGATGGCAAAGCTCGACACGATCACGCTTTCGGTGCTGCAGGCGGCTCTGCAGCAGGTCTGCGACGAGATGGACCTGACCTTCTCACGCGCCGCCTTCTCGCCGGTCATCGCCGAAGCTAATGACCGCTCGGACGGCATCTATTCGGCCGTCGACGGCTCCCTGATCGCGCAAGGCAGCCAGGGCCTGCCGGTGTTCGTCGGCGTGATGCAGTATTCGACCAGGACGGTGATCGAGATGATCGCCGACGGCCGTTGCCTGGCGCCGGAACCGGGCGACATCTACATCGTCAACGATCCCTATCTCGGCGGCACGCATCTGATGGATGTGCGCTTCGTCATGCCGGTCTATCGGAGCGGCAAGATCTTCTGCTGGCTGTCCAATACCGGCCACTGGCCGGACATCGGCGGCTCGGTGCCAGGTGGGTTTTCGGCCTCTGCCACCGCCGTCGAGCAGGAGGGCCTACGGCTGCCGCCGGTAAAACTGTTCAAGAAGGGCGTGCTCGATCCCGAGATCTACGCCATCATCTGCTCGAACATCCGCGTCGCCGACCAGCGCATCGGCGACATCCGCGCGCAGGCGGCGGCGCTGCTGATCGGCCAAGACAGGCTCAATGAAATCCTCGATCGTTACGGGGACGAAACCGTCGTCGAGGCGATCGCGGAGCTGCGCCGCCGCGCCGCCGAGCAGATGCGCGCCTCAATCGCCGTTATCCCCGATGGTGTCTACCGCTCGCAGGCCTTCGTCGATTCCGACGGGGTGGTGAACGAACCGCTGACCATCAATCTCGCCGTCGAGAAAACGGGCGATACGCTGACCTTCGACTTTGCCGGCTCATCAGCACCCTGCGCCGGACCGATGAACAGCGTGCTGGCGACGACGCTGTCGTCCGTCTATCTCGCGATGCGGCATATCTTTCCCGAGGTGCCGATCAGCGCCGGCGCCTTCGAGCCGCTGAACGTCAGGCGGCCGGAGGGCACGTTCCTCGACGCCAAATATCCTCGGCCCGTGTCGGGCTGCGCGGCGGAGGTCTCGCAGCGCATCGCGGAAGCCGTCTTCGCCGCGATGGTCCAGGCATTGCCTGAGAAGGTAACGGCGGCGCCCGCCGGCTCCAGCGGCAATTTCGCGCTCGGCGGCAACGATCCGGCGCGTGGCCGTGACTATGTCATGTACCAGATATCCGGTGGCGGCTATGGCGGCAATGCCGGCCATGACGGCTTGAGCAATGGCTGCTCGACCATCGGCATCTCGAAATCGCCACCGGTAGAGATCATGGAACAGGCCTTTCCGGTGCTCTACCGGCACTATGCGCTGCGCGAAGGCTCGGGCGGCGCCGGCAAACATCGCGGCGGCTTTGGGCTCGCTTACGAGGTCGAGATCCTGCGCGGCGAGGCACGCGCGTCCTTCGTCATGGATCACGGCCGCTTCGGGCCGCAGGGCGCGCTCGGCGGCAAGGACGGCGCGCCGAACAGCGTCACCGTGTTCCGGGGCGGCGAAGCACATGTGCCGCCGCATCTTTCCAAGGAACAGGACATAGCGCTCAAGGCCGGCGACCGCGTGCGCGTCGGCACGCCCGGCGGCGGCGGCTACGGCGATCCGCGCGAGCGCGATCCGAAGCTGGTCGCGGAGGATGTCAGGCTCGGCTACTATACGGCCGAGCAGGCAAGGGAGATGTTTGGGAGTGACCGAGGATAAGTTCAAGTGCCGCGTGTGCGGGCTGAGCCAGTTTCCGGACCTGCCCTGGGGTGAGGACGGTCAGCAACCATCATTCAACATCTGTGATTGCTGCGGCGTGGAATTCGGATACGGAGACGACGGTTTGCAAGCCTGTCTTCGGTTGCGACGCCACTGGATTGAAGTGGAATATTGCCACTGGTCTTCACCCAAAGACCGCCCGGCCGATTGGGACATGCCGGCCCAGGTCAGAGGTATTCCTGCTCGATACAAGGCGCCGAGGGACGAAGAGTCGATCCGCATTTATCAGGAGGCAAGTGAGCCGCCGTTGAGCGGGCTGGCTGCCCTCGACGCCATAGAGAAACCGGGCCGCTAGCCTCTAAGCCAACTTCGCCAGCAGCCGCAAGAACGTAGCCGCCTCCTTGGCGGTGAGCGGCGCCAGCGTTTCCTCGGTGATGGCGCGGGCAAGCGGGATCAGCCGCTCGATCGCCTCGCGGCCTTCCGGCGTCAGATTGACCAGCAGCCGCCTTTTGTCGACCTCGTGCTTGGAGACCTCGACCAGCCCCCGCGCCTTCAGCCGGTCGATGACGCCCTTCACGGTGGCGGCGTCCATGGCGATCAGCGTTCCGATCTGGTTCTGCGAAGTCTCGCCGATGTCGTAGAGCTTGGCCAAAGCGGCGAATTGCGGCGGCGTCAGGTCGCCGATATGCGAGGCGAAGATCGAGACATGGCGTTGATGCGCCTTGCGCAGGATGAAGCCGACCTGGTCCTGCAGATGGTAGTTGTTCTCGTCGCCGTCCTCGGCCTCGACCAGCCGCAGCAGATTGTCCTCGCCGCTCATCTAAGGCCATCCCATGCCTTGATGTCCTCGGCCGCCAGGCCGCCCATGCGGTTGTGGACGCGCGGGCCGCGCGTCATGGCGAGACAGAACAGTATCTCGTCGGGGCGCGGGCCGTCGCTGATGCCGACCTCCATGGCGTCGAAATGGCTGCGCACATAGGCGGCGTTGATGTGGCCAAGCGGCACGTCGAGCCTCGAGCCGAAAGCGCCGACCTTCTTGGCCGACGGCACGATCGCCTTGGCGTCGCCGAGGCGCTCGCGCATGGCGTAGCCGCCGGGCACGTGCCAGAGCGCGCCGTGCTCAAGCTCACCGGCGGTGCCGACGATGGCGCCCTTGCCATAACCGTCGATCTTCTTCACGTCGCCGCCGAGCGCGGCAATCAGCCTGTCGGAAAGCATCAACCCGAGCGGCTTCAAGTCCTCCATCGCGCCCTGCAGCTCTTCCACATAACGGCCGGCGAAAGGGTTCTTCACCACGGCGAGAGCCGCCGCGCGAAGGCGGGGCTCTTTCGCAACGGGGCCGCCGTCGTGGAAAATCTCCTCGGTCAGCACCGCGACCTTGCGGATCGGAAACTCAGGCATGGGCAAATTCCTCCTGTGCATGCTTGTTGGGCGCGGCGAGCGCTATCGCGCCGCTGATGCGGGCCTCGCCCGCCAGAAACAGCGCCGAGGCCGCGACCAGGCCGCGCCGGCGAAAATCTTCGGCGACGGCGAGGCCCTTGTCCAGCGCGCGGGCAATGTCGCCCGGCGAAAGCGCGCCGACGCTCTGCGTCACCAGTTGCTCTCCGAGGTCGCTGTCGGGCGCCAGGTCGCGCGCCGGAACGCGCGCGATGGCAGGGTGACCGGGCAGGTCGACGGCGTTGGCAATCAGCGTCGCCGCCGCATCGGCCTCGGCGCCGGTCGGCGCGAGAACGGTGACGGCATCGGCGATGCCGAACGAAAACGACCGGCCGCGCCAACCGCTGGTGGCGACACCGCGCACGCCATCCTCGGCGCGGATGCCGACGCGATCGGCCATGGCATTGCCGGTGCCGGCAATCGCCACCGTCATCGACTGGTCCCTGCCGAGATAGAGGGCGCAATCGCCGCCATTGTTGACGTAAGCGCGGTCGAGCCGGCGGCCGGAGAGCATCGCGGCAAGAATTTCGTCGGCTACCGAACCGGCAACGGCGGCCATCGGCGTGATGAAGCTTTCGGCCAATGGCATGACGGCTGCTTCCATGCGGCGCGCCGTCGGGCCGGCGAAATCGCGCGGCGCCAGGAAGAAGGCCGGCAGGCGCAACTCGGGCAGCTCCTCGACCAGCTCGACCAGGATCGTCTGGAAGCGCGTGACCGCCTGCTGGTAGGCGGCGCGACGCTCGTCGTCAGAGCCAAAGGCCTCGACAATGAGATCGATCGGCCCATGGTTGAGATGGAGCCGCCGGCCGTCGGCAAGCCAATGCGCCTGCGGGCCGTTCATCAGCCGGCACCGTTCGCCGCCGCGCGCCGCAGCTGCGCCAGCGGCGGCCAGGGGTTGTTGACCGGCGCGCCGGTGCCGCGGCGCGGGTTGAGATATTCGCCGCCCTTGGCGAGGATATCCTCGACGCTGCGGATCTCATTCTCATAGCCGCCCAGCCGGACATAATCGTCGCGGCGCATGGTGAACTCGATCGGCGCGACCAGAGCCGGCGTCGGCACATAGCCAAAGGCGCCTTCCGGCACGCGGGTGACGTCGACCATCAGCGTGATGCCGCCGCCCGGCCAGACATAGACCGGCGCGCCGCCCACCGTCACGTAGGTCCTCAAGCCCTGCACCGAGCGGGTGAGGTTGACCGGGTTTTCGGTGACGCCGGCGCGCAGCGAGCCGCCGGCGCCGCCGATGAAGAGAACGGTGCAGAGCGCCGGCTCGCAATTGTCCTCGATCAGGCCGACGGACTTTTGCAGCCGCTCCGGAAACGGCTTTTGAACCGGCTTCAGCTCGTCGTCCAGTTCGTAATAGGCGAACTGCTCGCCGGTGGTCGACACCATCAGCAGCGACAGGCCGGGACGCGCACCCTTCTTGGCGTTCCAGTCGCCGAGGATCGACAACGGGTCGGAAATCGTCGTGCCGCCCCAGCCGAGGCCGGGCTCCGAAACCTTGAAATAGCGGCCGGGCGTCGAACGGCGGCCGATGATCTTTATGCCGGTGTCTTCCCAGCCCAGCACCTTGCCGGCCTGGTGCTCCGAGACGACGCCGGTGATGTGGTCGTCGACCACCACCACCTCGTCGACCAGCCCGCGCCATTGCGTGGCGAACATGCCGATGGTGGCCGAGCCGCAGCCGACGCGCATGCGGTGCTCGACCTTGCCGTCGATGACCGGCGGTTTGCCGGCTTCGACGATCACCGTGGCGCCGCCGTCGATGGCGAGCTCGACCGGCTTGCGATTGCACAGATTAAGCAGCGCATCGCAAGTGGCGCGGCCTTCCTGCTTGGAGCCGCCGGTCAAATGATGGACGCCGCCGAGCGACAGCATCTGCGAGCCGTATTCGCCTGTGGTGACATGGCCGATCGCCTCGCCTTGCGAGCGCACGATTGCCGTCTCGTCGCCGATATGGCGGTCGGTGTCGATCTTCACCTTGACGCCGCAGTAGGAGAATATCCCTTCGGTGACGACGGTGACGAGATCGACGCCCTCGACCTCCTGGCTGACGATGAAGGGCGCCGGCTTGTAGTCCGGATAGGTGGTTCCGGCGCCGATCGCGGTGACGAAGCGGCGGCCGGTGTTGACCAGCTCGCCATTCCAGGCTTCGCCCTCGGCAACGAAAGGCACGACCGCGCCGCCGGTCTCGGCGGCGTGGTCGAGGATGGTCAGCGGATCCATGCGCACGATGCGGCCGCCGACATTGCCGTAGCGGTCGCAGGCGCCGGTGCGGCCGTCAGCGATATAGCACATGACCGGGCAGGCATCGCAGCGGATCTTCTCCGCCACCTGCTTCTCGCCGAGATCGTGAGTTTCGAAACGTTCGGCAAGCTCGCTCATCGGCGCGCCTCCTTCTCGCGGATCGCCGCCAGGATGCGGCTCGGCGTCGCCGGCACCTTGGTGACCAGAACGCCGGTGGCATGGCGGATGGCGTTGAGGATCGCCGGCGCGGTGGGGATCAGCACATGCTCGCCCAGGCCCTTGGCGCCGAAGGGTCCTTCCGGATCCGGAACCTCGACCAGTATATGCTCGACCGGCGGCACATCGCCGATGGTCGGGATGAGATAGTCGTGCAAATTCTCGGTGCGGCCGGGGATGTATTCCTCCATCAGCGCCATGCCGATGCCCTGCGCGATGCCGCCCTCGATCTGGCCTTCGACCAGCACCGGGTTGATCGCCTTGCCGACATCATGCGCGGCGGTGATCTTGATCAGCTTGACGGTGCCGAGCTTCAGATCGACCTCGAGCTCGGCGATCTGCGCGCCATAGCCATAGACGGCATAGGGTTTGCCCTGGCCCTTGGCGTCGAGCGGCAGCGTCGGAGGGTCGTAGGTTTCTTCGGCGACGAACACCATGCCGTCGGCATCGGCCTTCAACTCGGACAGATCGATGCGCCGCGCGGCATCGCCTTCGCGGATGGAAAGGTTCGCGCCGTCGAGCGCAATCGTCGCCTGTTCCGAGACGTTGGCGAAGCGCAGGATCTTTTCGCGCAAGGCGCGGCCTGCTTTCTCCGCCGCCTTGCCCGTTACAAAAGTCTGGCGCGAGGCGGATGTTTTGCCGGCGTCGGGCGTGATTGCGGTGTCGGCGCTCTTCAGCCGGAATTTGTCCAGCGGCAGGCCGAGGGCGTCGGCGCAGATCTGGGTGATCACCGTGTTGGAGCCCTGGCCGATATCGACGGCGCCCTGGTGCAGGACTACCTCGCCGAAGGCCGAGATGCCGACCTTGATTGTGGAAGGATTGGGCAGCGAAGTGTTGCCGCAGCCATACCAGCAGGAGGCGACACCGACGCCGCGCTTGCTCGCGGTGTGGATCGCATTGAACGCCTCCGCGTCCGCCAGCGCACGCGTCCAATGCGGCTGAAGCTGCTCCAGGCATTCGCCGATGCCGACGCCGGACTCGAGGCGCTGGCCGGTGACCGTCTCGCAGCCGTCGCGCAGACAGTTCTTTAGGCGAAAGTCGAGCCGGTCGATGCCCAGCTGGCCGGCGAGCTCGTCATAGAGCGTCTCCTGCATGATGGTGGCCTGCGGCACGCCGAAGCCGCGGAAGGCGCCGGCGATCGGGCCGTTGGTGTGGATGGCGTAGCCGGTCGCCCGGTAGTTTGGCGTGAGGTAAGGGCCGGAGGCATGCACCGGCACGCGGTTCGCGACCGTCGGCCCCCAACTGGCATAGGCGCCGGTGTTGAAATCGCCCTCGAAGACCATGCCGCTGATTCGGCCTTCGGCATCGGCGCCGATGGTCGCCTTCATCTCGGCGGGGTGGCGCTTGGTGGTCGACATCATCGATTCATTGCGCGTGTAGGCAAGGGTGGCCGGCCGGCCCGTCTTCATCGCGACGAGGCCGATGAGAGGCTGCAGCGAGACATCGAGTTTCGAGCCGAAGCCGCCGCCGGTGGCGGTCGGCACGATGCGGACCTTGTCGACGGGAAGGTCGAGCACCTTGGCTGTGTCGTCGCGGTCCATGTACGGCGCCTGGGTGCAGGCGACGACGACCAGCGTGTCGCCGTCCATGTAAGCATAGCCGGCTTCCGGCTCGATATAGGCATGCTCGACAAAGGAGGTTTCGATGGCACCCGACACCGTGACGGCCGCGCCGGCAAGCGCGCCGTCGGGATCGCCGCGTTCGACAAAGCCTGATGTCAAAAGGTTCGCCGGGCGGTGGCTGTGGATCAACTCGGCACCTTCCGCCTTCGCCTCGCGCGGCTGCAGCAGATGCGGCAGCTCGGTCCAGCTGATCGGAAAATCCGTCAGGTCGAGATCGAGGATCGCCTCACGCTCTCCCGCCACCAGCGCCACTGCCTCGCCGCGCAGGCGGACAAAGCCTTCGGCGAGAGCCGGCTGGTCGGCAAAGGGACCGATGACGCCGAAGCAGTTCTTGCCAGGGATGTCGGCAGCGGTGAAGACGCCGACAATGCCGGGGTGCGCGCTCGTCCAGGCGTCGAGATCGCCAAAGGCGAAACCGGCATGATAATGCGGCGAGCGGACCACCAGCACCGACAAGGCGTCAGCCGGGAAGGTATCGCCACCGAACTTCTCGTCGCCGGTGACTTTCGGCACGCCGTCGAGTCGGATCGGCGAAGCGCCGACGGCGCGGCCGGCTTCGGGCAGGCGAAGGTCGACGCCGTTCATGTGCCGCGAGGCATCCATTACTGCCGCGACGATCTTGCGGTAGCCGGTGCAGCGGCAGAGCACGCCGCCCAGCGCATCCTGCGTCTCGGCTTCGCTGGGTGTCGGGTTGCGCTCCAAAAGCGCGGTGGCCGCGACCAGCAGGCCGGGCGTGCAGATGCCGCATTGCGCGGCGCCATGTTCGAGGAAAGAGGCCTGGAGGGCGGAGAGCCTGCCATTGGCAAGGCCTTCGACCGTGGTGACCGAAGCGCCGGTGACGGACGCCGCCGGCACAAGGCAGGCGCAGACCGGATTCCCGTCGACCAGCACGGTACAGGCGCCGCAATCGCCGGCGTCGCAGCCGACCTTGGTGCCGGTCAGCCACAACTCGTCGCGCAACACCTGCGACAGGCGCCGCACCGGCGGCACGGAGACGCTGACGGCCGCGCCGTTGACCTCGAAGGCGATGTCGGCGCGCTCGATGCCGGGCTGGGCCATGCGGGATTCGACCATACTCATGCGGCCACCTTGCCTTGATCGAGGCCAATTGCAGCGCGCACCGCGCGGACGACGATCTCGCGCGCCGCATGCTCCCGGTACTCGACGCTGCCGCGCACATCGGCGATCGGCGACAATTCATCGAACGGCGCCGACAGCACCGCGTCGGCAAGCGCCTCATCGATCGGATGCCCCCGCAGGACCGCCTCGACGCCTGCGAGGCGGCGGGCGACCGCCGAGCAGGAACCGACCGCGATCGCCGCTTCGGCGACGACGCCATTCTCGACCACCAGCCGCGCCGCAGTCATGGCGATCGAGATGACGAGATAGCGACGGGCGCCCAGCTTGACGAAGGCCGAGCTGCCGACGGCGGAATGCTTCGGCACGCGGATGGCGGTGACCATCTCGCCGGGCTGCAGCGCCGTGCGGCGATTGCCAAGGATGAACGCGTCGAGCGGCAGATGACGGGTGGCTTTCGCCGTGCGCAATTCGACATCGGCGTCGAGCGCAAGCAGCGCCGGCACGCCGTCGGCGGCGGGCGAGGCGTTACAGAGATTGCCGGCAATCGAGGCGACGTTCTGGATCTGGACCGAGCCGACTTCGCGCGCGGCCGATTTCAGCGCGTCGAAGGCGGGCGGGAGCGGGTGACGGACAATATCGGTCCAGGTGGTGCGGGCGCCGATCCGCCAGTATTCGTCGGTCTCTTCGATGCCGCGCAGTTCGGCGAGACCGTTGATGTCGAGGATGTTGTCGCGGAAGGGTTTTGCGCCCTGGGCGGGGTAGAAATCGGTGCCGCCGGCGAGAATGCGCCAGCGATCCTCGCCAAGCAGGGCGAGCGCCTCGTCGACCGTGGTGGGTTTCGCGTAACGGATCACGCTCTGCCTTCCAGAACCTTCCCAGAAACGAGCCGTCCCCTATCGGCCCGCCCAAAGCGCCTGGCCCTGGGACTTTCCGCCGGTATCCAGACCGGTCAAATTCATTCGTATGCAAATGATATCAGGCCGGTCGGAATTGTCAAAGCCGGAGTTGGCGCGGCAAAGACCTGAACGCGATTGTTATGGTGCCGGAGGTTGACGCCGCCGCCCATCTGGTCAAGGTTCCGTGTCCGGTCGCGTCAGCGGCTTTGGACTGGAGCCTCAGGCCGATACAAGGGGGCCCAAACGAGAGGGAAGCCGCATGGCCGACGAAGCGCTGATCGTCATCGACCTGCAGAACGATTTTTGTCCCGGTGGCGCGCTGGCGGTGGCTGGCGGCGACGAGATCGTGCCTTTGGTCAACGACCTGATCCGGCGGACCGACCACGTGATCCTGACGCAGGACTGGCACCCGGCCGGCCATTCGAGCTTCGCCTCCAGCCATCCGGGCAAACAGCCCTTCGAAACCATAGATATGCCCTATGGGCCGCAGACCTTGTGGCCGGACCATTGCATCCAGGGCAGCCTCGGTTCCGATTTCCATTCCGGGCTTGCCTGGACCAAGGCCGAGCTGGTGATCCGCAAGGGGTTCCGCACAGCGATCGACTCCTATTCGGCATTCTTCGAGAACGACCACACGACGCCAACCGGCCTTGGCGGCTACCTGAAGGAGCGCGGCATCGACATGATTACGCTGGTCGGGCTCGCCACCGATTTCTGCGTGGCCTTTTCCGCGCTCGACGCGGTGAAGCAGGGTTTCAAGACGACGGTCCGGCTCGACGCCTGCCGCGGCATCGACCTCAACGGCTCGGTCGAGGCGATGCTGAAGCGCATGCGCGAAGCCGGCGTGACGCTCGAAGATCACTCGGCGGATTGACCGGACCGTGGGGAAAGACCCCCTCACCCGGATTGCCGGCCGAATTGCGAAGGGCAATTCGGGGCAATCCGACCTCTCACCCACGGGAGAGGAGATAGCGAGCGCCGGCGCCAATCTCTTCTCCCCCACGGGGAGAAGGTGGCCGCGAAGCGGCCGGATGAGGGGGCTTCTCGCATTTGCCGCGCTCGCGATAGCGCTGCTGCTTCCGGCACAAGCTTTCGCCGCCGAGATCCATGAACTGCCGGGCGCCGCCATGTCGCTCTGGTGGGGACTGCCCTTTGCCGGCCTGCTTTTGTCGATCGCGACCGGACCGCTGCTCTTTCATCACCTGTGGGAACATCATTACGGCAAGATCGCCGCCGGCTGGGCGGCGCTGGCGGTGGTCCCGCTGGCCGTCGCTTTCGGCATTGCGACGGCAGGCGAGGCCGTGCTGCACACGCTGCTCACCGAGTACATGTCCTTCATCATCCTGTTGTTCGCGCTCTATACCATCTCGGGCGGCATCCTGCTTGCCGGCAACATCCACGGCACGCCGCTCACCAATGCCGGGCTGCTGCTCGTCGGCGCGCTGCTTGCCTCGGTCATCGGCACGACCGGCGCCTCGATGATCCTGATCCGGCCGATGCTGCGCGCCAACGACAACCGGCCGTTCAACGCCCATGTGGTGATCTTCTTCATCTTCCTGGTCTCCAACATCGGCGGCTCGCTGACGCCGCTCGGCGACCCGCCGCTGTTCGTCGGCTTCCTGCGCGGCGTGGATTTCTTCTGGACGACAGTCCACATCCTGCCCGACACGCTTTTTGTCGGCGGGCTGGTGCTGGCGGTGTTCCTGGCGATCGATCTGGTCCTGCACCGCCGCGAGGCCGGCATGCCGAAGATCAAGGACCCGACGCCTGATACAAAGGTGCGGCTGCGCGGGCTCGCCAACCTGCCGCTGCTCGCCGGCGTGATCGGCGCGATCCTGCTTTCGGCGAGCTGGAAGCCGGGCGTCAGCATCCCAATCCTCGGCGTCAGCCTCGAGTTGCAGAACCTGGTGCGCGACGTCATCATCCTGGCGCTGGCCTTCCTGTCCCTGAAAGTCTCGTACAAGAGCCACAGGGAGGCCAATGGCTTCACCTGGGGGCCGATCGCCGAAGTAGCGAAATTGTTTGCCGGCATCTTCATCTGCATCGTGCCGGTCATCGCCATCCTGCGGGCCGGCCATGACGGCGCGCTGGCGCCGCTGGTGGGGCTTGTCACCTCCGCCGACGGCCAGCCCAACGATCTCGCCTATTTCTGGCTGACCGGGGCGCTGTCTTCCTTCCTCGACAACGCGCCGACCTATCTGGTGTTCTTCGAGCTTGCCGGCGGTGATGCGCGGCATCTCATGACGGAGGCCGCCTCAACGCTGGCTGCCATCTCGGCGGGAGCGGTGTTCATGGGCGCCAACACCTATATCGGCAACGCGCCCAACTTCATGGTCTTCGCCATCGCCAGGCATCGCGGCTTCAAGATGCCGGGCTTCTTCGGCTACATGGCGTGGTCGGGCCTGGTGCTGATCCCGACGTTCTTGATTGCCGGGTTTTTGTTTTTCTGAAGCGAAGGACACTGGCGCTGTCCTTCACTGTCCTGGGTTCCTCGCCCCCGCAAAGCGGGGGAGAGGTGGCCGCGAAGCGGCCGGAGCGGGGGCTTTCGTAGGGCGCTCCCCTCTCCGTCTCGGCTTCGCCGAGCCACCTCTCCCCACTTACGTGGGGCGAGGAACAACCTGACGCGGCGCCACGCCCGCCAATTTCGAGGCTGCGGCAATTTCAGGGGCCTCAGCCCACCCCAACATATCTTCGCACCGCCGAGGGATCCGCCCGCAGCGCCTCGACATCGACCGTCTCGCGGTTGCGGCCGTTCTCGATGAAGCAAACGCGGTCGGCGACCGAGAGCACGGCGTCGACGCGCTGCTCGACCAGGATGGTGGAGACGCCGAGCTCGCGCAGCTTGGCGACTGTCTCGCGGATCCTGGCGATCATCGACGGCATCAAGCCCTCGGTCGGCTCGTCGAGCAACAGCACCTGCGGTTCTAGGCAGAGCGCGCGGGCCATGGCCAGCATCTGCTGCTCGCCACCGGACAGCGTGCCGGATCGCTGCTTCAGCCGCTCGCGTAGCAGCGGGAAGAGATCGAGGACGTTCTCGCGCGTCTGCTTACCCTTGCCGCGCGCCATGAGGCCGATCTCGATGTTTTCCGCCACGCTCATCTCGGCGAATAGGCGCCGGCCCTGCGGCACATAGGCGACGCCTGCCTTCGGCACATCATGCGCGGCGAGGCCGGTCAGTTCCTTGCCGTCCAGCCTGATCGAGCCGGCGGCCGCCGGGACCAGCCCCATGATGGCCTTCAGCGTCGTCGTCTTGCCCGCGCCGTTGCGGCCGAACAGGCACAGCACCTCGCCCTTGTTTAAGGCCAGGTCGAGGCCGTAGAGCACCTGCACCTCGCCATAGAAGCAATCGAGGCCGGCAATGGTGAGCAATCCCGTATCAGCCATGGGTCGCTCCGAGATAGGCGTCCTGGACTTGGCGGTTGGCGCGGATCTCACCCGGCGTGCCTTCCGCCAGGATCTTGCCCGAATTGAAGACGGTGATGCGGTCGGCGAGTCCCATGACGACCGGCATGTTGTGCTCGATCAGAAGAACCGTCGCGTCCCTGGCGATCCCGCGCACCAGCGTGATGAAATTGTCGATCTCGCTGTCGGCCAGGCCCTGTGTGGGCTCATCGAGGATCAGCAAACGCGGCTTCAGCGCCAGGCCCATCGCCACTTCGAGCAGACGCTGGTGGCCGTAGGAAAGATGCGCGGCCAGCGTGCCGGCGCGGTCGGCAAGTCCGGTGCGCTCCAGCGCCGCCATGACGCCGGTCCTGACCTGCCCCTTGGTGCGGCCGTCCGTCAGCGTACGCTGCACCGGCAGCGCGACATTGTCGAAGACCGTGAGATTGGCGAAGACGCTGGTGATCTGGAACGTGTAGGCGACGCCGAGCCTGACCCGTTGGTAGGCCGGCATGGCGGTGATGTCGACGCCGTCGAAGACAACGGCACCCGACGACGGCCGGATGCGGCCCGAGAGCAGGCTGACGAAAGTCGTCTTGCCGGCGCCGTTCGGGCCGATGACGGCGCGGATCTCGCCCGGCATCAGCGCGAAGTCGACGCCGTCGACGGCGCGCAGGCCGCCGAACTGACGCGAAAGACCTTTGGTGGTGAGCAGCGGCGTCATGGCAGCCACCCCAGCCAGCGCTCGCGGATGCTGCCCATGATGCCCTTCGGGGCAAACAGGACGAGCAGGATGAGCGCCACGCCGACGATCAGCAGATAGGCCGAGGTGAAGCCGCTGGTGATGTCGGTGACATAATACATGAACAGGGTGCCGATGAGCGGCCCGAGCGTGGTCGCGGCGCCGCCGAGCAGCACCCAGAGCAGCGGCAGGATGGAATACTGGATCGACGCGAAATTCGATCCGACATAGCCGAACAGCAGCGCATAGGCGGCGCCCGACGCCGCGCAGATGGCGCCCGAGGCGACGACGGCGATGAGCTTGTTGGCGACCGTGTCATAGCCAAGCATCTTCGTGCGCTCTTCGTTCTCTCGGATGGCGACCAGCACGCGGCCAAATCGGGAGCGGACAAGGGCGAGCGCGATGAGCAGCACGACCGCGAACAGCGCCAGCGCGCTCATGTAGCGCACCGTCGGGTCGGTCAGGTCGAGCGAAATGCCGCCGATCGAAATCACCCGCGATGCCTGCTGGATGACGAGGCCTTGGTCGCCGCCGGTCCAGGCGGCGAAATAGAGGATGAGCAGATAGAAGACCTGGGCGAACATCATGGTGACGATCATGAACGCCACGCCGGAGGTGCGCAGCGCCAGCAGGCCGATGACCAGAGCGAGCAGCGCGCCGCAAACGACGCCGGCGACGAAGGCTTGCGGCACACCCCAGCCGAGATGATGGACAGTCAGGCCCGCGCCATAGAGGCCGGCCGAGAAGAACATGGCGTGGCCGAGGCTGAGCAGGCCGACATAGCCGAAGAGCAGGTTGTAGCCCATGGCAAAGACCGCCAGCGCCATGATGCGGGCAAACAGGCCCTGATGGTAATCCGGCAGGACGAAGTTCAGCGCGAACAGAAGCGCGATGACGCCGATATGCAGGGCGTAGGTCTTTGCCGGCGAAGCATCCCTCATCGCGGCGCGGTTCCGAACAGGCCTTGCGGGCGGAACACCAGCACCATGGCGACCACCAGCGTGGCGATGATCTTGGCCAAGGTCGGCGAGAAGAACATCGAGATGATGCCGTCGGAGAGGCCGATCAGGACGGCGGCGACGACGGTTCCGCGGAGCGATCCCAGGCCACCGATGATGACGACGATGAAGGACAGAAGCAGCGGGTCCTGCCCCATCAGATAATGCGCCTGGCTGATCGGCACGATCAGCACCGCGGCGATCGCCGCCAGCATGGCGCCTATGGCGAAGACGCCGGCATAGACGCGCTCGACCGGAATGCCGAAGGCCTGCGCCGTCTCGCGATCATATTGGGTGGCTCGCATGATAAGGCCGATCTTCGTGCGCGTCAGCACCAGCCAGGTGATCACGAGCAGGATAGCGGAAGCGGCAACCACCGACAGCTTGTAGCCGGAATAACCGAACCAGGGCAGAAGGATACGGTAGCTGAAGGGCGGCTCGACCGGGCGCGCTTCCGGCCCGTAGAAAGTCAGCGCCAGTTGCTGGATGATGTAGAGCATGCCGATGGTGGCGACGATGGTGCTTTCGGGGTTGTAGTTCAGCCGCCGCAGCACCAGCCATTCGGCGAGAAATGCGACCAGCCCGACGAGCAAGGGCGCGATCACGAGCGCTGCGGCGAAGCCGATGGCCGGATGGCCGGAAATCGCCGTCGAGACCGCCCAGGCGAGCACCGCCCCCAGCATGAAGAACTCGCCATGGGCGACATTGACGATGCGCATGACGCCGAACACCAGCGACAGGCCGAGCGCCGTCAACGCCAGCACGGCGGAGGTGACCAGGCCTTCAAGGGCGGCGAGGAGGAGGTGGGGTCCGAAATGCATTACACGCAGGCAGGTGCCAAGCGCACCCCTCTCTGCCCTGCCGGGCATCCCCCCCTCAAGGGGGGAGATTGGCTGTCCCTACTGCTTTCGCCAATCGCAAAGGCCGATAGATGGCCGCCTTCGCACGAGTTGCTGATCTCCCCCCTTGAGGGGGAGATGTCCGGCAGGACAGAGAGGGGGGCCTGGGCGCTCACGCTGGTTGGAATGAACCTACAGCGCCTGCTTCGTGTAATCCCCTTCCGGCTCGTAGAGGCCGTCCTCGATCTTGGTCTTGTGCACGACCTTGAGCTTGCCGCCTTCGACCTTGGAGATGTTCTGGATACCAAAGCACTGGTGGATCTTGCCGTTGAAGGTTTTTGGCCCCTGCGGATGCTCCGGTCCCTCGGCGAATTCCTTCAGCGCCTCGGTCGCCTCGACCAGCTTGGCGCGGTCCTCCGGTCCCTTATAGCCGGCATCTTCCATCGCCTTCTTGACGACGTAGAGCGTTTCCCAGCAGCCGAACATGTGCGAGGCGGTGGAGATGTCCTTGGGATCGCCGACCGCGGCGCCATTGTCGTCGATGCCGACGGCGGCGCGGTAGGCTTTCTGCGCGGCGGAATCATCGGGCTGCGCGTAGCGCGGCGAGCCTTCCCAGAAATGGCTGCCGTCGAGGAATTCGAGGCCGGGGCTGTTGATGTCGACGGCCTCGAGCGAATCCATGAAGCCGAAAAGCTGCGGCCTTTGCGAACCGTAGAACTCGCCGAGCTCCTTGACGAAGGTGAGCACGGCCGGGCCGACCATGACGTGGTAGATCACGTCGGTCTCGGCCGGGATCTGCGGGAAGTATTTGGTGAAGGAGCTTTCCGTCGGCGGGATAGCGATCTGGGCGATGACGTCGGCGCCTTGCGCCTTCAGCGCCGGCGGCAGGTAGTCACGATGATCGTAGCCGAAGGCGAAGTCGGGGAATATCTGCGTCACCTTCTTGCCAGCGTTCGCCGCGATCCACGGCGCCATCGACTGAATCTGGCTCTTCACGTCGGTGATGCCGGGCTGGAAGACGTAGCGGTTGAGCTTGGTCGAGGCGACGTGGTGGCCTTCGCTGACCACGAAATAGGGGATCTTGTTCTCGCCGGCGGCGGGCGCCGAGCCGATCACGACATGCGAGAACAAAGTGCCGAAGACGATGTCGGTCTTGTGCTGCTTGGCGAATTTGTTGACCACCTCGGCGCCGCGCGCCGGATCGGTGCCGTCATCCTCGATAACCAGCTCGACCTTGCGGCCACCGATGCCGCCGGCATCGTTGATCGCCTTGACGGCGGCAGCACTCGTCTTCTCGTACCAGCGGCCATAGGCGGCGCCGATGCCGGTGCGGTGCGACTGGAAGCCTATTCTGATCGGTGCCGAGCTCTGCGCCTGGCTGTAGCGGACGAAGCCGGGCGCCAGTGCCAGGCCGGCACCGGCGGCGATGCCTTTCAGCGCGGTGCGGCGCGACAGCGTCGTCTTGGAGAGGTCGAAAAATCCGTTCTTGTCAGCCATGTCCGTTCCCCTGTTTTTTCAGTCTTGACCAGCGATAAGGCGGCTAATCCATCCCGTTCCGAAGGATGGAAAAATTGCATGTGTACAAACTAAATCACCAAAGCTTTGGCCTGGCAAGCGAGCTTTACCCGACGGCATCGTTGGCACGCTTTGTGTCATCCGGCGGTCGGCGTGGCAAGCAACCAAAGGCCGAAGATCGTGTAGGCGATCATCAGCAAGGTGAGTGGCAATTGACTGAGCGCTGCGCGCGATGGCTGCCGATGGAGACGCCAGGCAAGGCTATGCGCGACGAGCACCGCCAGCACATGGCCGGCTATGATGACACCGGCCTGCAGATTCCACAGCCACCAAGCCGACTGAGCGCCGGCAACGACGCCCGCTTCGACCATCATGTTAGCGGTGCCGAAGAGATTCCAGCCGAGCGCGAAAGGATCGGAGAGTGCGACCAGCGCGTACTGGCCGTCGACCAGCAGCGCCGCGAGGTAATGCGCGATGTGATAGGCAAGCGCGATCGGCACGATCGACCAGACCAGCAGGCCGACCACGTCGCCGAAAGAATGTTTGTCGCCGGCGAGGCGCTGGCCGAGAAAGACGGCCAGGGCGAACACCGCCGCCAGCAAGACGAAGGTGAGCACCAAGCCAAAACTGCCGATGCCGATCAGCGCGGTGCGGCCGGGATATTCCAGCGGATTGACGCCGAAGAGGCCGAGCCAGATGAAGGTTTTCGACAGGCCATCGAAGGACACCGAAGACAGGGCGAGGAGGAGAAAGGCGGTGCCGCTCGGTGGCAACGGCTCGGCCGTCAGCAGCTTGGCGCCGGGCCAGCACAAGGAGAGGTGGCCTTCGCGGCGCTCAAAGGGCGCGAAGCGGGCGACCATGGCGAAGAAGACGGTCAGGAATTCACCCCGTTTGCTCCAGTCATCATAGCCGACGATGAGCATGGCGATGAAGCTAACCAGCCAATAGAGGCCGGCGGCAAAGGCCAGGCGCGCGGGATCGTCAGGCGCGGGATCGATCAGCTCGAACCAGGCGAAGGCAAAGAACAGCACGAAGGCCGGCCAGTAGCCGAGCGAGTTGGGCAGGCGCGATCGCTTTTCATCGTCCGCAGGAAGGCCGAGCACGCGAGATGCGACACGCCACGGCCCGCACCATGGGTTGAGCCATACCCAGAGATCGCCGAGCAAGCCCTGCAGCAGCGTGAAACCTGCCCAGAGCAGCGTCCAGATCACCAGCGGCAGCGGGTTGGAGAGCGGGTCGCGGCTGCCGAGAAAGCCGGCGGCGATCATAAGTATGAAGCCGGCAAAGGAAATCAAGCTGAAGAGGGTGCGCGGAGCATCGCCAAAGGTGAGCATGGGCAAGCGCCGGCGCCAGAAGCGGTCAAGCGCAGTGGGCGGCAGCAGCGCCAGGACGAGGAAGCTGACGGCCACAGCCAGCGCGCCGCCGGCGATATAGAAGCCGGTCGGGAGGAGCAGGACGTGGCCTCGATCGGAGGCATGAGCTAAGGCGGGGGTGGGGAGAAAGGAGGCAAGTGCAGTTGCAAGAAAGGCCAGCCTCGAAGGTCGGCGCTCTACGGCGCCCCCC
>CCNC01000017.1 GCA_000824845.1 Mesorhizobium sp. ORS 3359
CCCCACAAGGGGGGAGATCGGCGGTTTCGGCGCCGGCTTTCCTCCTGCAACGTCCGAGGTTGGCGAAGACGGTGATGACAGCTCAATCTCCCCCCTTGTGGGGG
>CCNC01000018.1 GCA_000824845.1 Mesorhizobium sp. ORS 3359
GGGGGGCGCGAAGGAACTCGGCTTATCCAGGAATTCCATTCGTCCAGGCCTTAAGCCTCTACACCTTCACCAGATGCTCCACCCTTCCCTTCTCGCCAAAGATGCGCAGATAGCGCTTGATCTCCTTCTCATCCCCGGTCGCCTTGGCAGGGTTGTCCGACAGCTTCACCGCCGGCCGCCCATTGGCTTCCGTCACCTTGCAGACCAGCGAGATGGCGTCGAGGCTGTCGGTCTCCGTCGGCGCGCAGCCTTCGAAATCGTTGGTGAGGTTGGTGCCCCAGCCGAAGGACATGCGCACCTTGCCGCGGAAGTGCCTGTAGGTCTCCTCAATGGTCTCGACCTCGAGGCCGTCGGAGAAGATCAGCAGCTTCTGCTTGGGGTCCTTGCCCTTCTTGCGCCACCAGTCGATGATCTTCTCGCCGCCCTCGATCGGCGGCGCGCTGTCGGGGCGGAAGCCGGTCCAGTCGGCGACCCAGTCCGGCGCGTAGCGCAGGAAGGAGTCCGTGCCGAAGGCGTCGGGCAGCACGATCAGGAGATTGCCGCCATAATAGCGCTGCCAGTCCTGCAGCACCTTGTAGGGCGACTGCCGCAACTCCTCCTCGGAGTTGGCAAGCGCGGCGAACACCATCGGCAGCTCATGCGCGTTGGTACCCAAGGCCTCGAGGTCGTTGTCCATGGCCAGAAGCACGTTGGAGGTGCCGGTGAAGGCATCGCCGATGCCTTCCTTCAGCGCCTCGACGCACCAGCGCTGCCAGAGGAAAGAGTGACGGCGTCTTGTGCCGAAGTCGGAAATGCGGATGCCGGGCAGCGCCTTCAGCCGCTCGGTCTTGGCCCACATCTTGGCCTTGGCGCGAGCGTAAAGCACATCGAGCGCGAAAGGCCCATAGGAGCGCATCGCCGCACGCGAGCGCAGTTCGTTGATGATGGCCAAAGCCGGGATTTCCCAGAGCGTCGTGTACATCCAGGGGCCGGGGAAGGAAAGCACGTACTGGCCGTCGCGCCTGGACAGTTCGTAGGCGGGCAAGCGGAAATCCTCGAGCCATGCGAGGAATTCCGGCTCGAAGATCTGCTTGCGGCCGTAAAAGGTGTTGCCGCCCAGCCAGATCATCTCCTTTTTCGAAAAGCGCAGCGTGCGGGCATGGTCGAGCTGCTCGCGCAATTCCCCTTCATCGATCTCATCGGCCAGGCGCACCGAGGTTGTGCGATTGATCAAGGTGAAGGTGGCGTCGACCTTGGGATACATGCCCCAGATCATCTGCAGCATCAGAAGCTTGTAGAAATCGGTGTCCAGCAGGCTGCGGACGATCGGGTCCAGCTTCCAGGTGTGGTTGTAGACGCGCCGCGCTATATCAGTCTTTGCCATGCTTCCTCACCCAGAAGCACGACGCACTCAAACGCGGGCGCCACGCTTCAAGTCCTTGTTCGAGCAACTCCGGATGGTAAACCGTCGCGCGGTTTTCCTGGAATGCCTCAGTCAACTGCCTCTTAGCATTGTATTTTCGAACGCGCTCCCCGCTTTGCAAGCTGGCCCGACAAAAAGCAGCTATGCAAGTCCAGCCGTCAGGACAGGGCCCTGGTGCATTTTCACCGTTTCACGGAAACGGCGAAATGCTCCAGTTTTTTTGTTTTGACGCAATTCCAGACGGAAAACCGCTTCACACTTTTCCTGGAATTGCTTTGGCGCCGATAACCTTTAGCGCGGGACGTTTCCTGCGGCTCGGCACGCGGCCGGCCACGGGAGCATCGGCGCGACCCTCGTCCTGCTCCTTCTCCGCGAACAGCCAGTCGATGAACAGCTGGACGATCGGCGCCGAGCGCATCTCGTTGCGGCAGACGACGTAGAAATCGTCGACGGCCGGCACCGAGAGCGTGAAGGGCGCGACGAGCATGCCCCTGGCAAGCAAGGCGCGCGCGGTCACCGAGTCGCCGAGCGCGACACCATGGCCGTGCACGGCGGCCTCCGTCGCCATGCGCGCGTCGCCGAGATGATGGCGCCGGCCGCGCTCCAGGTCGAGCGCATCGGCGGCGGCGAGCCAGGTGTGCCATTCGCGGCCGTCGTCGCCATGCAGGAAGACATGATCAGCGAGGTCGCGGACGCCACGGATCGGACGGTTGTTGATCAGGGTCGGACTGACCACGGGAAAGAGTTCCAGCCCCGACCATTTGCGCATCCAGCAATCGGTCCAGCCGCCGTCGCCGTAATGCACGCAGACATCGATCTCGGGAGCGCGGATATCCCGGGCGTCGTTGGACGGGATCAGGGTCAGTTGGATGTCGGGATATTGCGCCGTGAAGGAGCCGAGCCGCGGCGTCATCCAGAGCAACAATAGCGCCGGCACGCAAGAGACCGACAGCGCGCCGGCACTTGCCGGCCGCGTCATGCGCTGGGTGGCGGCGGCAATTCCCTCGAAGGCGGCCGAGACCGCCGGCAGGAACTCCGCGCCATGCGGCGTCAGCTTCACGCGCTGACCGGTGCGCTCAAAGAGTTTTACGCCCAGCGATTGCTCCAGTGCCTTGATCTGGTGGCTGACGGCGCCATGCGTGACATTGAGCTCACCCGCCGCCTTGGTCAGCGAGGCGTGCCGCGCCGTGGCCTCGAAGGCGCGGAGCGGGTTCAGCGGCGGCAGGCGCTTGGCCATGACGGGCTCCTACTTTGTGAGATTTTCTCACAATGAAGACCCTAACAATATCAATTGATTTTTCAATGCCGCTGCCCGACACTTTTGCCCGGAACAGCTTCAAGAGACGTGAAATCCGCAGGAACGGCGGCAACATCCAGCCGGGCAACAGGCTGGCTTGGCAAATCGTCCGTGCGGGCAGCGCCGCAAGCAGGCAAGCAGAGGAGAACCGGACATGGGTTACGATCGCGGCAAGCTCGAAGCGTTGCGCCGCAAATATGGCGAGAGCCACGGCGGCGAGATGTTCGACCCGAAATTCCGCAAGGTCGCCGACAAGATCTTCAACAAGTCAGGCACCCGCCTCGCCCCCTATTCCGGCATCCCCACCTTCCTCGCCGCGCCCTACCGCGAGATCGCCGCCGAGAACCCGGATTTCGGCGACCTGCAGGTGGCGATGATCGGCGTGCCGATGGATCTCGGCGTCACCAATCGGCCCGGCTCGCGCTTCGGGCCGCGCGCGCTGCGCGCCATCGAACGCATCGGGCCATACAATCATGTGCTGGAATGCGCGCCGACGCATGAGCTGCGCGTCGCCGACATCGGCGACACGCCGTTCCGCAGCCGCTACCGGCTGGAGATCAGCCACGAGGACATCGAAAAGCGCACCAACCAGATCGTCGATGCGGGCGTGCTGCCGCTCTCGGTCGGCGGCGACCATTCGATCAGCCATCCGATCCTGAAGGCAGTCGGCAAGAAGGCGCCGGTCGGCATGATCCATATCGACGCCCATTGCGACACCAGCGGGCTGTTCGACATGACCAAGTTCCACCACGGCGGGCCGTTCCGCAACGCGGTGCTGGACGGCGTGCTCGATCCCTCACGCACGATCCAGATCGGCATCCGCGGCTCGGCCGAATATCTGTGGGAGTTCACCTACGAGTCCGGCATGACGGTCGTGCATGCCGAGGAGGTGACCGGCCTCGGCGTCCCGGCGATCATCGAGAAGGCGCGCAAGATTGTCGGCGACGGGCCGACCTACATCTCCTTCGACGTCGACAGCATCGATCCGGCCTTCGCGCCGGGTACCGGCACGCCGGAAGTCGGCGGGCTGACAACGCGCGAGGTGCTCGAACTGCTGCGCGGCCTAAAGGGCCTCAACATCGTCGGCGGCGACGTCGTCGAGGTGGCGCCGCAATATGACGCGACCACCAACACCGCCCATGTCGGCGCCCAGGTGCTGTTCGAGATCCTGAGCCTGATGGTGTTCAGCCCGGCGATCAAGAGGGGCTGAGACTTCTTAATTTCACGCAATTCCGGACGGAAAACCGCGTCACACTTTTCCTGGAATTGCTTAGCCAATACGGCCGCCGCGCTGGAGCCGGCGGCCGGTTTCAACAACAAGCTTCCAGCAGGGGAATAACCATGACTCTTCGCAATGCACTGAAAACCGCCATCGCGGCAGCCATGATGCTCGGCGCCGGTCTCGCCACGCAGGCGAAAGCTGACGCCGTCGACGATATCACTAAGGCCGGCGCCATCAATGTCGGCATCTTCTCCGACTTCCCGCCCTTCTCCTCGGCCAGTGCCGATATGAGCATCAAGGGCTATGACATCGACGTCGCGCAGGCCATCGCCGATTCGCTCAAGGTGAAGCTCAACCTGGTCAGCGTCACCGGCCAGAACCGCATCCCTTATCTCACCGACAAGCGCGTCGATATATTGATGAGCGTCGGCTACTCCAAGGAACGCGAGCAGGTGATCGATTTCGCCGCCGCCTACGCGCCCTACTACATCGCCGTCATCGGTCCGAAAGCGCTCGCGGTCAAAGGCAAGGAAGACCTTGCCGACAAGTCGATCGCGGTCAACCGCGGCACGCTGGAGGATACGTCGCTGACCGAAGCCGCGCCGGCTTCCGCCGACATCCGCCGCTTCGACAACTACAACTCCGTCATCCAGGCCTTCATCTCGGGCCAGACGCAGCTGATGGTGGTCGGCAACGATGTCGGCGCGCAGGTGCTGGCCAAGCAGGACGCGCTGCAGCCGGAGCAGAAATTCCAGCTCTTGACCTCGCCCTCGCATATCGGCCTCAACAAGAACGAGGACCGGCTGAAGAAGGCGGTGAACGACGCGGTCGCCAAGATGCTGGCCGACGGCAAGCTGGATGAAAGCTCGAAGGCCTGGCTGAAGACGCCGCTCAATCCTGATAACCTCAAGGATTGATGCCGATCGGTTCGGCGCCGTAACGGGCGCCGAACCGGTCTCCCTCTTTGTTTTCACGCAATT
>CCNC01000019.1 GCA_000824845.1 Mesorhizobium sp. ORS 3359
TTTTCCTGGAATTGCTCTACGCCGGGCGCCTCCAACAAGGTCAATCGCCATGGGCTACAGCCTCGACTTCGGCTGGCTTGCGAGTGCGGCGGGCGTGATCGCGCGCGGCGCGGCGATGACGCTGCTTCTGATCGCCGTCACCACGCTCGCCGGGACCTTCTTCAGCATCCTCGGCGCCGCCGGCAAAAGAAACGGCCCCAAGCCCCTGCAGGTGGCGATCGGCATTTATGTCGAGGTGATGCGCAACACGCCTTTCCTGGTGCAGCTGTTCTTCATCTTTTTCGGCCTGCCCAGCCTTGCCATCAGGCTCGACCCGATCCTGGCCGCGATGCTGGCGATGACGCTGAACATGGCAGCCTACACGATCGAGATTGTCGGCGCCGGTCTCGACGCCGTGCCGCGCGGCCAGACCGAAGCCGCCCTGGCGCTTGGCCTCAGGCCGCGTCAGGTGTTCATCAAGATCGTGCTGCCGCAGGCGCTGAAAGTGATCTACCCGGCGCTGACCAGCCAGATCGTCATCATGATGCTGGAATCGGCCGTGGTGTCGCAGATCGCGGTGCGCGAGCTGACCTACGAGGCCGACATGCTGCAGGCCCGCACCTTCCGCGCCTTCGAGACCTATTTCGTGGTGACGATGGTCTATCTCGGCCTGTCAATGGGGTTGCGCCGGCTGCTCGTTTTCGGCGGACGCCGGGCGCTCGGGGCAGGTGTGTCATGATCGAATTCACCTTCTGGGACATCGTCCGCAACCTTTTGCTCGCCGCGCGCTGGACGGTGCTTTTGTCGCTCGCCGCCTTCATGGGCGGCGCGCTGGTCGGGCTGGTGGTGTTGTTCTTCCGCATCGCCCGGAACAAATGGGTGAAGCGGGTTGCGTCCGGCTACATCGCGCTGTTCCAGGGGACGCCGCTTTTGATGCAGCTCTTCCTGATGTTCTTCGGCCTGCCGATGCTGGGGCTGCGCATCGAGCCGTGGACGGCGGCGGTGCTCGGGCTGACCTTCTTCGCCAGCGCCTATCTGGCCGAGATCTGGCGCAGCGGCGTCGACGCGCTGCCGCGCGGCCAGTGGGACGCCGGCGCCAGCCTTGGCCTGCACTATCTGCAGGAGCTTAGGCTGATCATCCTGCCGCAAGCCTTCGCTATCACCCGCGCGCCGACCGTCGGCTTCCTGGTGCAGCTCATCAAATCGACGGCGCTGACCTCGATCATCGGCTTCGAGGAGCTGGTCAGAACCTCCAACGCCATCAACAACGCGACCTTCGAGCCGTTCAAGGTCTACGGGCTGGTGGCGCTGATCTTCTTCGTCATGTGCTTCCCGCTGACGCAATATGCGCGGCGGCTGGAGCGCGCGGCGGTTCACTGAGCCGGCGAAAGGCTGCCGACCGGACCGGCAACCTTTTGTCGATCAATGGCCGAAGGCGAGCTGCGGCGCGATACGGTCGCGCCTGAGCCAGCGCGCCAGGAGCAGGCCCGCCACGACAGCCAGGCCCGTTGCCAGGCCGATCCAGATGCCGACGCCGTTCAGGCCGAAATGGAAGGCAAGCAGCACGCCGAGCGGCAGGCCGACGCCCCAGTAGCCGATAGCGGCATAGATCATCGGCACCTTGGTGTCGTGCAGGCCGCGCAGCATGCCGGCGGCGACCGCCTGGGCGCCGTCGAAGATCTGGAACAATGCCGCGAACACCAGGAACGACACGGCAAGCGTGATCACCCTGGCATTGGCCGGATCGGCAAGGTCGATGAAGGCGCTGATCAGGGCGTGCGGCCACAGGATCATCACAAGGCCCATCAGTGCCATGAAGGAGACGCCGATGACGAAGGCGGTCCAGCCGGCGCGCGACACGCCTTCCGGATTGCCGGCGCCATGCGCCAGGCCGACCCGAACCGTGACCGCCTGGTTGAGGCCAAGCGGCACCATGAAGGAGATCGAGGCGATCTGGATGGCGATGGCGTGGGCGGCGAGCGAATCCGCGTCGATCAGGCCCATGAGCAGAGCCGCCGCATTGAAGATCGTCACCTCGAAGGCGAGGATGCCGGCGATCGGCAGGCCGAGCCGCAGCAGGCCGCGGAAGCGCGGCCAGTCGGAGCGCCAGAAGCGGCCGAACAGACGGTAGCGGCGGAATTTTTTCTCCAGCATCACCACCGCCGCCAGGCCGATGAACATCAGCGTGCTGGACAGAGTGGTGGCGAGACCGGAGCCGGCGATGCCCATCGATTTGACGCCGAGATTGCCGAACATGAACACCCAGTTGAAGAAGGCGTTGCAGGCGACCGCGACGAAAACGATGACCAGTGCCCAGCCCGGCCGCTCCAGCGCCGAGATGAAGGAGCGCAGCACGATGTAGCCATAGAAGGGCAGCACCGCCCATTGCAGCCAGTGCAGATAGATGCCGGCCTGATGCGCGAGCTCCGGCTTCTGGCCCATGGCCAGAAGCACCTCTTCGCCATGCGAGAGGAAAATCCAGATCGGGAGAGAGATCAGGATCGCCAGCCACAGGCCCTGTCGCACGGTGCGGCGCAGGTCGCGCACCGAATGGCGATGGCGGCCGAGCTCGGTCGCCATCATTGGCGAGGTCGCCAGCATGAGGCCCAAGCCGAAGATCAGTGGCATGAAATAGAGGTTGGAGCCGAGCGCGCCGGCGGCGAGCGTATCCGGCCCCAGCCGACCCATCATCATAACGTCGGTCGCGGTCATGGCCGTCTGGCCGAGATTGGTCAGCACCATCGGCCAGGCAAGCGCGATCGTCGCCTTGATTTCCTGACGCCAAAGGTTTTCCGGCGCGAGGGCGCCGGTTTCGATAGCAGACATTGTTCCGCTCTTTCAGAACACGGCGCGTCGGCAAAAAAGGGCCGGAAGCCGTACACAATGGCGCAAAATGGCGCCATTTGCGTCGCCTTGTGAACGAAACGCGACATGTTGGCAAGGGAGGAGGTCCGGGGAGCGATTGATCCAGGCAGAGCCCGGATTCCGTGACGCCTCTTTCATTTGCCGCCCGTAGGCTGCTACGGATGCCCCCGGGCATGCGCAGCCGGCGCGCCATGCCGGGAGGAATGGATGCCGTTCAGGCGCAGAAAGAACACAGCCGCGATTCCGCGCACGGCGCCCGCCTTCGAGCATATCGTGACGGAGGCGAGCGAGAGTTTCCTGTGGCGGCTGGACGATTATCCCTGGGAGCGCAACGTCTGGAATTTCCATCCGGAATACGAAATCCATCTGCTCCGGAAATCGTCCGGCGTGGTGCTGGTCGGCGACCATATCGGCGAGTTCGGGCCGGGCTACCTGACCATCGTCGGCGGCGGGCTGCCGCATGACTGGGTGACGGCGGTGCAGCCGGGCGAGCTGATCGAGGGGCGCGATATCGTGCTGCAATTCGACCCCGAGCGGCTCCGCGGCTCTTCAGGGCTGCTGCCGGAGCTGCGCGAGCTGGAGCCGTTCCTGGAGCGCTCGCTGCGCGGCATGGTCTTCCACGGCCAGACGGCACTCGACGGCGCCGAGCTGATGGAACGGATGGGCGAGGTGCATGGCCTGGCGCGGTTCCGTATGTTCCTCGAGCTGCTCGGCCTGCTGGCCACCACCGACGAATACGCGCTGTTGTCGTCGCCGGATTTCTCCCCGCTGCTCGACGCGGAGTCGCTCGACATCATCCAGCGCTCGCTGACCTATCTGTTCCAGCATTTCGCCGAGGACCTGAAGCTGCCGGACGTGGCCGCCTTGGCTGGCATGAGCGAAAGCACGTTCTCGCGCTTCTTCCAGAAGAACACCGGCAACTCCTTCAGCGACCATGTCGCCAAGCTGAGGCTCTGGCAGGCCTGCAAGCTGCTCGCGGACACCGAGATCCCGATCACCGACATCTGTTTCCAGGTCGGCTATATGAACATCTCGAACTTCAACCGCGCCTTCCTGCGCAAGCACAAGATGACGCCGTCATCCTACCGCAAGCTGTCGCGGCAGCGGCTGACACTAAGGGCGTGACGCAGCCGATACCCGCCCACCTCCGATTGCACTGATACTCGTGTGACGAGCAGACTCTGCCGGTGACATTTTTTGCGGCGCACAATGCATAAAAGTACATGTCTGCTGCAACGGGGCTTCTAGTCTCGCCTTCTCCAACTGCTCATTTTGGCGACGGGTGACAGGTCAGACGGGCGACGGTGAGGGTCGCTTGGCCAAGGATCTGCCGCTTCGCGACTGTTCCTGGAGGAGAAAATCAATGAAATCATATCGGCTCGCTGCCAGCCTCGGCGCAGCGTTCGTGCTTACCGCTTCCGTTTCAACCGCTGCACTTGCGCAGGCGCCCGTATGCTCGGCGCCGGTCAAGGTGCTGGCGCAGCCGCGCGACGGGCTGACGCTTCTGGAAGACTCCAAGGACGAGTTCAAGAAACTCTCCGGCGCCTCGTTCCAGATCGACTATCTCAACGAGAACGACCGCCGCGCCAAGTCGCGCGCCGATGCTTCCACCGTCGGCAATTACAACGTCTACTATGTCGACGAGGCCAATGTGGCGCTGTTCGCCTCCTCGGGCTGGATCGTGCCGCTGGCCGATTATTATCCGGCTGACTACGACTATGCCGATTTCGATCCGGGCCGCCAGAAGGTTGCCACCTATGACGGCAAGGTCTGGTTCGCGCCGCTGACCGGCGGCGGCGACCTGATGGTCTATCGCAAGGACGTGCTGGAGGCCGCCGGCATCCAGCCGCCGAAGACGCTGGACGAGCTGATCGCCGACGTGCCGAAGCTGACCAATGCCGACAAGGGCATATACGGCATCGCGCTGCGCGGCGCGCGCGGCTCGGGCGCCAATGTCTGGCGCTGGATGCCGTTCTTCAAGGCTTATGGCGGCAAGTGGTTCGACGGCGACAAGCCGGCTTTCAATTCGGACGCCGCCGTGAAGGCGACGGAGACCTATCTGAAGCTGTTCAAGGACTCGGCGCCCGGCACGCAGACCGGCAGCTGGGATGAATCGACCGGCGCCTTCCTCTCCGGCCAGGTCGCCATCCTCGTCGAATCGACGCCGCTGTCGGGCATGGCGGTCGACCCGAAGACCTCGCAGGTGGTCGGCAAGGTCGGCTTCCTGCCGCCGCCCTCGCCGCTGCCCGGCGGCGGCTACGGCCATGGGCTCGCCATCGGCACCAAGGCCAATGCGGATGACGCGGCGAAGAAATGCGCCGGCCTGTTCATCGCCTGGGCGACGTCGAAGGAGAACGAGAAGCGCCGGCTCGACGCGCATCAGTTCGGCGAGCTGAACCGCACCAGCGTGCTCTCCAGCAAGGAGTTCGCCGACATCTACGGCGCCGATCTCGGCCAGGCTCTGGCCGAAACCGGCAAGGTGACGGCGGTGAACTTCTGGCAGGATCCGCGCTGGCCCGATCTCGGCGACCGCTGGGGCATCATCCTGGAAGAACTGGTCACCGGCACGCGCACCGACATCAAGGGCGGCCTCAATGAGCTCGAGGCCTATGCCAACGAGCTGGTGAAGAAGAAGTAATCCTCCCGCCCGCGGCGCGCGGTCCACGGCATTCGAAGGAATGCCGGGATCCGCGCCGCGGGTTTCATATCAGCGACCACATTACCTCCCGAGGATAGGCAATGCGCCGACGCTCTTCCCTGCCGGTCACATTTCTGGTTCCCACCCTCGCCATCCTTCTGGTGCTGTCGATGGTGCCGACGCTCTACGCCATCGTGATCGCGCTGCAGAATCGCGAGCTGAGCGCGCCGGGCTATTCCTGGGTGTGGTTCTCGAACTTCGCCGATCTCTTCAGCGACCGCCGTTTCCTCAACGCCGTCTGGGTGTCGGTGAAATGGGAGATCGTCACCGTCGTGGCGACGATGGTGGTGGCGATCGGGCTCGGCGTGCTGATGTTCGAGGTCGCCGGCCCACGCCTGCGCAATTTCTACTGCCTGCTGTTCATCATCCCGGTGCTTTTGCCGCGCGTCTCGGCGGCCTTCGTCTGGAAGTTCGCCTATCACCCGCTCTACGGCATCGCCACCTATCCCTACCGGCTAATCACCGGCGGGCTGATCTTCGATCCGCTGTCCAAGCCCGGCTCAGCGCTCTTCGCCGTCGCTTCGGTAGATGTCTGGCAATGGGGGCTGTTCTTCGCCGTCATCGTGCTGAAGCTGCTCGAAACCTTGCCGCCGCAGCCGATCGAGGCGGCCAGGCTCGACCACGCCAAGCGCTGGCAGATCCATGCCTATGTGACGCTGCCGATGCTGAAGGCGCCGCTGATCAGCCTGATGTTCGTCAAAATGATCGAGTCGCTGCGCTCCTTCGACCTGATCTATGTGATGACGCGCGGCGGACCGGGCGTCGCGACCGAGACGCTCGACATGTACGCCTTCTCGCAGGGCTTCATCGAGTCCGGCAAGGTCTCCTATGCTTCGGCCATGGCGGTGCTGATGATGATCGCGACCGTCATCACCTTCACCATGCTTTGGAAGCGGGTGCAGGCATGAAGACGATAAGACCAGGCCGCCTGATCGCGAAAACCATCCTGGCGCTGGCCGGGTTCCTGGCCGTGTTCCCGCTTCTCTGGACGGCGCTCAATGCGCTGAAGAACAATGTCGACATCATCACGCGCGTGCCGAAGGTGGTCTTCACGCCGACGCTCGCCAATATCAGCTACATCCTCGGCCGCGACAGCGTGCTGACTGGGCTCTACAATTCCGCGGTCGCCTGCGGCGCGGCGGTGCTGATCGGCATCGTACTCGGACTGCCGGCAGCCTATGCGGTGGCGCGCTATCCCAACCGCTTCGCCGGCGACATCCAGTTCTTCGTGCTTTCGCTGCGCTTCCTGCCGCCGGTGGCGGTCGCCATTCCGCTGATGGTGATCTGGCTGCAGGTCGGGCTCTACGACACGCTTCCCGCGCTGATCGTCACCTACTCGCTGCTGACCATTTCGGTGATCATGTGGCTTGCGATCCCGGCCTTCCAGGGCGTGCCGAAGGAGATCGAGGAAGCGGCCTTCGTCGACGGCTACGGCGCCTATTCGGTGTTCTGGCGGATCGCGCTTCCCGTCGCGGCGCGCTCGCTGATCGGCGCCGTCGCCTTCAGCTTCGTGCTGGTCTGGAACGAGTTCCTGATCGCGCTGATGCTGTCGAGCTCCAACGCCAAGACGCTGCCGATCGTGGCTTCCGAGCTGTCGCAGCAAGGCATGAACGTGCCTTGGGGCATCCTAAATGCCTCGGTGGTGCTTCTGTCGCTGCCGCCGCTGCTCTTCCTCGGTGTTTTGAGCGGCTTCCTGAATTCCGTTTTCCGGCAAAAGAAAAGTTGAAGTGAGGATACCCGATGCGGGCACTGGTGCTTGAGAAAAAAGGCGAACTGTCGCTGCGCGAGATCGCGCTGCCGCAAGACGTCGGATCGGACGATGTTCGGATCGCCATCCACACGGTCGGCGTCTGCGGCAGCGACGTGCACTACTACACGCATGGCGCCATCGGCAGCTATATCGTGCGCCAGCCGATGGTGCTCGGCCATGAGGCCTCGGGAACGATCGTCGAGGTCGGCGCCAACGTCACGAACCTGAAGGTCGGCGACCGCGTCTGCATGGAGCCGGGCGTGCCGAATCTTTCATCGCGCGCGACGAAGCTCGGTATCTACAATGTCGACCCGGATGTCCGCTTCTGGGCGACGCCGCCGGTGCACGGCGTGCTCGCGCCATACGCGATCCATCCGGCGGCCTTCACCTACAAGCTACCGGACAATGTCTCCTTCGCCGAAGGCGCGATGGTCGAGCCTTTCGCCATCGGCATGCAGGCGGCGGCGCGCGCCCGCATTGTGCCGGGCGACGTCGCCGTCGTCGTCGGCTGCGGCCCGATCGGCATCATGATCGCGCTCGCCGCGCTGGCGGGCGGCTGTTCCAAGGTGCTGATCTCCGATTTTTCCGCGCCCAAGCTTGAGATCGCCGGCCAGTATGCAGGCATCGTGCCGGTCAATGTCGGCGAGCAGTCGCTGCTCGACGCGGTGCGGAGCGCGACGGACAATTGGGGCGCCGATATCGTGTTCGAGGCGAGCGGCAGCCCGAAGGCCTTCGCCAACCTGTTCGACATCGTGCGGCCAGGCGGCGCGGTGGTGCTGGTCGGGCTGCCGGTGGAGACGGTCGAGCTCAACGTTCCGGCGGCGATCTCCAAGGAAGTGCGCATCGAGACCGTGTTCCGCTATGCCAACATCTTCGACCGCGCCTTGCAGCTGATCGCCTCCGGCAAGGTCGATCTCAAGCCGCTGATCACCGGCACCTATGATTTCTCCGAAAGCATCAAGGCATTCGAGCGCGCGGCGCAAGGCAGGCCGCAGGACGTCAAGCTGCAGATCCTGCTGACCGGCGAGAAGGGATAAGGCATGTCCGCGATCGTTTGCTCCCATGTCGACAAGGCCTATGGCGCCACGACCGTCATCCGCGATCTCAACCTCGCGATCGAGGAGCATGAGTTCGTCGTGTTCCTGGGGCCTTCCGGCTGCGGCAAGTCCACGCTGCTCAGGATGCTTGCCGGACTGGAGGATATCAGCGGCGGCGAGGTGTCGATCGGCGGCAAGGTGGTCAACGATCTGGAGCCCGGCGACCGCGGCATCGCCATGGTCTTCCAGAATTATGCGCTCTATCCGCATATGACGATCTTCGACAACATCGCCTTCGGGCTGAAGCGGCAGAAGGTGCCGGCGGGCGAGATCAAGAAGCGCGTCGAGGCGGTCTCCAGGACGCTCGGGCTGGAGCCCTATCTCGGCCGAAAGCCGACCGAGCTTTCCGGCGGCCAGCAGCAGCGCGTGGCGATCGCTCGCGCCATGATCAAGACGCCGAAAGTGTTCCTCTTCGACGAGCCGCTCTCCAATCTCGACGCCAAGCTGCGCAACCATATGCGGGTCGAGATCGCGAGATTGCACCAGTCGCTGAAGACCACCACCGTTTATGTCACGCATGACCAGCTCGAGGCGATGACGCTGGCCGACCGCATCGTGCTTTTGAAGGACGGTGTGATCGAGCAGATCGGCTCGCCGGCGGAGATCTATCGGCGTCCCGGCAACCAGTTCGTAGCCGGCTTCATCGGCACGCCGAACATGAACTTCATCGAAGCCACGGTCGGCCGGAAGGGCGATGGCTGGACGCTGACCGGCGCGGGAACCGTGCTATCGCTCGAAGGCAGCGGCTTCCATCTGCAGCACGGCGATCGGGTCGTGCTCGGCATCCGGCCTCCGGATCTGAAGACGGCAAACGGAAGCGCAGGCAACATCCTGCAAGGCACCGCCGACCTCATCGAGTTCCATGGCAATGACGCGCTGGTGACGTTCGGCTCCGGCGGCAAGGAGATCAGCGCGCTGGTGCCGGCCCGCGAATGCCCGGAGTTGCGCGCGCTCGTGCGCTACAGCTTCGATGAGGAGAGCATCCATCTGTTCGACGCGGAGACCGGCAAGTCGCTGCGCAGGCAACAGGTCAGCTGATCGCGTCGAGCATCTGCCGCTGGCGGTGCATTTCGAGGAAGATCCGGTAGTCGCGGTCGAAGCGGGGGCCGGCTTCCTTGTTGGGCGCGCGCGTCTTGCCGCCCTGCTGCATGGCGACGCAGGCCGCGTTGAGATCGGGGTAGAGCCCGGCGGCGGTCGCCGCCACCATGCCGGTGCCGAGCAGTACCGCCTCGTCGGCCAGCGGCTCGACCACCGTGCAGCCGGTGGCGTCGGCATAGAGCTCCATCAACAGCGGGTTCTTGGTGTGGCCGCCGGTGACATGCAGCGTGTCGATCAGATAGCCGTTCTCGTTCAGCGCCTCGAGCACATGGCGCACGCCGAGCGCGATGCCGACGGCGGTGCGCCAATAGAGCTTGCACAGGCTGTCGAAGGAGGAATCGAGCGTCAGCCCGCTGATGACGCCGACCGCGTGCGGGTCGGCAAGCGGCGAACGGTTGCCGTGGAAGTCCGGCAGCACATGCAGCCTGGCCGCCAGCGCATCGCCTTCCTCGGCGCGCAATTCGGCGACGCGCCGGGCGATCTTCATATGCATGGCCGCGTCCGGCTCGCCGCCGGCGCCATGCCAGCGGATGATGTGGTCGAGCAGCGCGCCGGTGGCCGACTGGCCGCCTTCCGACAGCCACAGCGTCGGCAACGCGGCGCCGTAATACGGGCCCCAGACGCCGGCAAAGGGCTGCGGGTCATGCGACATCGCCATGACGCAGGACGATGTGCCGGCGATCAGCGCCAGGTGCCGGCTGATGTTCTTCTCGTCGCCGGCAAAGCCGCCCAGGACACCCAGCGCGCCGGCATAGGCATCGATGACGCCGGCGCCGACCCGGCATTTTTCAGTCAGGCCGAGCTCGGCGGCGGCCTTCGCCGTCAGCGGACCAATATCCGCGCCGACCGGGCTCGCCTTTTCCGGCAGATTGCCATGCTCGAACAAATCGCCGAGGCCGACGAGCCCGAAGAAGTCGCGCCGCCAGCTTTTTTCCTCATGCGCGAGATAGGTCCATTTGGCCGTCAGCGTGCATTGCGAGCGGGCGAGCGAGCCTGATGCCTTCCAGGTCAGGAAATCGGCGAGATCGAACAGATAGCCGGCTTCATTCCATGTCTTCGGCAGGTGGCGCTTCAGCCACATCAGCTTCGGCGTCGCCATCTCCGGCGACATCACGCCGCCGATATAGTCGAGCACGGCATGGCCGCTTGCCGTGCATTCATCGGCCTCGGCGATGGCGCGGTGATCGAGCCAGACGACTGTGTCCCAGCGCTTCTCGCCGGTGACCGAGACACTGATCTGGTTGCTTTGCCTGTCGCGGACCACCAGCGAGCAGGTCGCGTCGAAGGAGATGCCGGCGATATCGCCGGCGGCGACCCCGGATTTCTCGAGGGCGGCCCGCACCGATTTGCACACCGCCGACCAGATATCCTCCGAATCGTGCTCGGCATGATCGGGCTTGGGCTGGTGCATGGCGATCGGATGATCGGCACGGGCAAGCAGGTTGCCGCGCGCGTCGAGAATGCCCGCGCGAGCGCTCCCGGTGCCGACATCGACCGCGCAAACGAAACTCTTCGTCAAGATGCTTTTACTCTCGCTCCCAGGCCTGCAATCAGATCGGGCAATTGCAGCATGTCAGCGAATATAGAGTCCGGTTCGGTCGACGCAAGCCGGGCTTTCAAGCCGAGATTTCCGGCATGCGAGCCGCCGGTGAAGGCAAGGACGCGCATCCCCGCCGCGCGCGCCGCGGCGACGCCTGCCGGACTGTCCTCGACGACCAGACAGTTGCGCGGATGCGCCCGCATGGAGGCAGCGGCATGGAGGAAAAGGTCGGGCGCCGGCTTGCCGCGCTTGACCATGGTGGCGCTGAAGATATGCGGCTCCAGCAGCGGCAGCAGGCTGGTGACGTCGAGCGCGTAGCGGATGCGTTCCAGCGTGCCGGACGAGGCGACGCAGCAAGGCAGACCGAGCTTCGGCAGCACCTCTTTTATGCCCGGGATCGGCTTCAATTCCTCGCGGAACTTGCGCATCAGGTCGACGCGCATGGCGGTCAGATGCTGGTCGCTGATCTCCAGCCCGAACTCTTGGCCGAGGATCTCGCGCACGCTTTTCATGCTCTTGCCCAGGAAATGCTCGTAGGCGGCGTCCTCGCTGACCGTGCCGCCGGCGAGCTCGATCATGCCGAGCAGCGCCGAGACCGAAAGCGCCTCGCTGTCGACCAGCACGCCGTCACAGTCGAAGATGACCAGTTCCGGCCGCATCGCGATCTGCTTCCAGTGGGCGTCAGAGCTTGCCGGCGAGATAGCGCGTCAGGGTTTCGCGCGCGCCGTTGGCCCACAGGACCTTCAAGGCGTGGGCGAAGGCCTCGGCGAAGATGGGCGAGCGGCCGACCTCGCCATAGATGTCATCCATCGCCAGCCAGGCCTTGGGGTCGTCCTTTGCCGCCTTGGCGGTGGCCTGCATGCGGTCCCAGCTCGGGTCGTTCGGCTCGATGACGGCGCCGCTGTCGGTGGTGCCGAAGCAGTAACGGCACCACAAGGCCGATTCCAGCGCGAGGCCAGCGACGCCTTCGCCCGCCTTCAGCCGGTCTGCGATGGTCGGGATGATGAATTTCGGCTGGCGGTTGGAGCCGTCGAGGCAGAGCCTGCGGATGGTGTCGCCGATCTTGGGATTGGAGAAGCGGCGCTCGATGAGCTGGTAATAGTCCTCCAGATCGGTGTCGGGCACCGGCGGCACGGTCGGAATGATCTCGTCATGCTCGAGCTTGGACAGGAAGGCGCGCACCAGCGGCTCCTGCATGCCTTCATGGACGAAATGGATGTCCATCAGGCCGGCCGGATAGGCTATTGTCGCGTGGCCGCCATTGAGGATGCGGATCTTCATCAGCTCGTAGGGCGAGACATCCTTGACGAACTGCACGCCGACTTTTTCCAGCGCCGGACGGCCGGCGGTGAAATGGTCCTCCAGCACCCATTGCTTGAACGGCTCGCAGAACACCGGCCAATTGTCCTCCAGGCCGAAATCGTCGGCGAGGATCCGGCGCTCGCGGTCGGTCGTGGCCGGCGTGATGCGATCGACCATGCCGTTCGGAAAGGCGACCTTGTCCTCCACCCATGTCGCCAGGTCCTCGTCGATAAGCCGGGCGAGGCCGATGACGCCGTCCGAGGTGACATGGCCGTTATGGGGAATGTTGTCGCAGGACATGACGGTGAACGGCACGATGCCGTCGGCACGCCGGCGCAGCAGGCCGGCAAGGATGATGCCGAACACGGTTTTCGGCACGGCGCCTGCTTGAGCGTCCGCAACGATGTCGGGATGGGCCGGGTTGAACTTGCCGGAGGCCGGGTCGATGAAATAGCCGCCTTCGGTGATGGTCAGCGAGACGATCTTGATCGCGGGATCGGCAAGCCGCTCGATGATCGCTGCCGCATCGCCAGGCGTCAGGAAATCGATCATGGCGCCGGTGACGCGGGCGCTCATATGGCCCTGGTCCTGCTCGACCACGGTGGTCAGCCAGTCCTGTTCCTGCAGCTTGGAGCGGCCGATCTTCTCGCCCTCGAATACGCCGGCGCCGATCAGCGCCCAGTCGTGGCCTTCGCCGGTGGCGAACAGGTCGTCGAGATAGACAGCCTGGTGCGAGCGGTGGAAATTGCCGACGCCGAAATGGACGATGCCGGCCTTCAGGGCCGAGCGGTCATATTTCGGACCGGCGACCTTGGTCGGCAGGCTGGCGAGGTTCGAGGAAGAGAGTTTCACGGTCATCTCATTTTACCCTTTGGCCGATCTGCAGCCCGACTGTTTACGCCTCCTGAGGAGAGCGAGGTGAGGGGCAACATCCGGTGTTCCAGCATGCTGCCCCTCACCTGCCCCGCGACGCATTCTCCGGAGGAAAAGAGAGAAGCGCCTCCCCCTCAACTCATCGCATCAGCTCATCCATTGACCGCCGTCGACATTGTAGGTCTGGGCAACAATGTATTCGGCCTCGTCGCTGGCGAGGAACACGGCCATGCCGGCGAGGTCCTCGGGCTTGCCCATGCGGCCGTAAGGCACACCTTCACCGACCAGGCGCTTCTTCTCGCCCTTCGGCCGGTTCTCATATTTGGCGAACAGCGCGTCGACCTGGTCCCACATGTCGCTGTCGACGACGCCCGGCGCGATGCCGTTGACGTTGATGCGGTGCTTGATCAGGTCGAGCCCCGCCGATTGGGTGAGCGAGATGACGGCGGCCTTGGTGGCGCAATAGACCGCGACCAGCGGCTCGCCGCGCCGGCCTGCCTGGCTTGCCATGTTGATGATCCTGCCGCCCTTGCCACGCGCGATCATCGAGCGGGCGGCGGCCTGCAGCATGAACAGCGTGCCGGCGACATTGACCGCGAACAGCTTGTCGTAACTCGCCCTGCTGATCTCGACGATCGGCGCCAGGTCGAAGATCGCGGCATTGTTGATCAGCACGTCGAGCCCGCCGGTCTTCGCCTCGACGGCCTTCACCGCCGCCTCGATCGAGGACTGGTCGGTGACGTCGAGCCGGATCGCGTAAGCGGCGGAGCCGATCGCTTTCGCCGTCGCTTGCGCCGCGTCGAGGTCGATATCGGCAATCGCCACCGTCGCGCCTTCGCGCGCATAGGCTTCGGCGAAGGCCCTGCCGATGCCGCGCGCCGATCCAGTGATCAGCGCCGATTTGCCTTTCAGCCTCACTGTCCCGTCCTCACGCAGCCAGCGCCTTGCCGTCGGCGCCGAAGCGGTGAAGCTTGGTCTTGTCGGGGGTCAGGTAGACGGTGTCACCATGCTTGACCGCGACTTCGCCGTCGGCGCGGACGTTGATGGTGCCGATGCCGTCCGCCTGGACATGCAGGAAGGTGTCGGAGCCGAGATGCTCGGCAACGCCCACCGTCGCCTTCCAGTCGCCGGACGAGGTCGAGATGTTGAGATGTTCGGGCCGGATGCCGATGGTCTTGGCGCCGTATTTCTCCGCCGGCGCGCCTTCGATCATGTTCATCTTGGGCGAGCCGATGAAGCCGGCGACGAAGAGGTTCTTCGGCGTCTTGTAGAGCTCCATCGGCGAGCCGACCTGCTCGATGTTGCCGGCGTTGAGCACGACGATCTTGTCGGCCATGGTCATGGCCTCGACCTGGTCGTGGGTGACGTAGATCATCGTCGTCTTCAGCTGATGATGCAGCTCGCTGATCTCCAGCCGCATGGTGCCGCGAAGCGCGGCATCGAGGTTGGACAGCGGCTCGTCGAACAGGAAGGCCGAAGGCTGGCGCACGATGGCGCGGCCGATGGCGACGCGCTGGCGCTGGCCGCCGGAGAGCTGGCCCGGACGGCGCTCGAGATAATTGGTGAGGTTCAAGACTCGCGCGGCGTCCTTCACCTTCTTGTCGATCGTCGCCTGGTCCTCGCCGGCCATCTTCAGTGGGAAGGCGATGTTCTTGGCGACCGTCATATGCGGGTAGAGCGCGTAGGACTGGAACACCATGGCGAGCTTCCGCTTGGCCGGAGCCTCACGGGTGACGTCGCGGCCATCGATCGAGATCGTGCCGCCGCTGGTGTCCTCCAGCCCGGCGATCAGCCTGAGCAGCGTGGACTTGCCGCAACCCGATGGGCCGACGAACACCACGAACTCGCCGTCCTCGATGTTGAGGTCGATGTTCGGAATGATCGTCGTCGACCCGAAGGACTTGGAGACGTTCTTGAGCGTGATGTTTCCCATGGTTTCCTCCCGGGGATATCTATCGTCGTCCGCCGCTTGGGCGCTCTTACTTCACGGCGCCAAAGGTCAGGCCGCGCACCAGCTGCTTCTGGCTGAACCAGCCCATGATCAGGATCGGCGCGATCGCCAGCGTCGAGGCCGCCGAGAGCTTGGCCCAGAACAACCCTTGAGGACTGGAGAAGGAGCTGATGAAGGCGGTCAGCGGCGCCGCGTTGGTGGTGGTGAGCCGGATGGTCCAGAACGCCTCGTTCCAGGCGAGGATGATGTTCAAGAGCATGGTCGAGGCAATGCCGGGTACGGCCATCGGCGTCAGCACATAGATGATCTCGTTCCACAGCGAGGCGCCGTCCATACGCGCAGCCTCCAGGATCTCGCCCGGGATCTCGCGGAAATAGGTGTAGAGCATCCAGACCACGATCGGCAGGTTGATCAGCATCAGCATCACGGTGAGGCCGATGCGGCTGTCGAGCAGCCCTGAGTCGCGGAAGATCAGGTAGATCGGGAACAGCACCGCGACGGCCGGCATCATCTTGGTGGACAGCATCCACATCAGGATGTCCTTGGTGCGCTTGGTCGGCGAGAACGCCATCGACCAGGCCGCCGGGATGGCGACGATGAGCGCGAGGATGGTCGAGCCGACCGACAGCAGCACCGAATTGAAGAAGAACTTGAAGTAGCCGCTCTGCTGCTGGACCTCCGAATAGCTCTCGAAGGTCCCGGAGGGGATCAGGTTGAAGCCCTGGATCGCCTCCTGCTCCGACTTGAACGAGGTGATGATCGTGTAGAGGATCGGAAAGAAGATCAGCAGGGCGACGACCCAGGCCGCGGCCGTGGCGATGGTCTTGTGCTGGGTGGTGACTGCGCGGGCCATGTCAGGTCCTCCCTCACTTGTCCAGGTTCTTGCCGACGGCGCGCATGGCGAAGAAGGCAACGATGTTGGCGAGAATGACGGCGATCACGCCACCGGCGGATGCCTGGCCGATTTTGAACTCCAGGAGCGCCTTCTGATAGACGAGGAAGGGCAGGTTGGTGGAGGCGTAGCCCGGGCCGCCATTGGTGGTGACCAGGATCTCGGCATAGATCGAGAGCAGGAAGATCGTCTGGATCAGGATGACGACGGTGATGGCGCGCGACATGTGCGGCAGCGTCAGATACCAGAAGCGGCTGAGGAAGCCGGCGCCGTCCATCTCGGCCGCCTCCTTCTGCTCGCCGTCGAGCGACTGCAAAGAGGTGAGCAGGATCAGCGTGGCGAACGGCAGCCACTGCCAGGCGACGATCAGGATGACGGCGGTCAGCGGATGCTGGCCGAACCAGTCGATCGGCTGGGCACCGAAGAAGCGCGCGATATCGGCGAAGACGCCGTATTGCGGGTGCATGATCATGTTCTTCCAGACAAGTGCCGCGACCGGCGGCATGACGAAGAACGGCGAGATGACCAGGATGCGCACGATGCCCTGGCCCCAGATCGGCTGATCGAGCAGCATCGCCAGAAGGATGCCGCCGACCACCGTGATGACCAGCACGCTGACGACGATGGTGAGCGTGTTGAGGATCGAATAGAGGAAGGCCGGGTTGGAATAGAACAGCGCGTAGTTGGAGAAGCCGACGAAGCCGTCACGCATCGGGTTCAGCGGATTGTATTGCTGGAACGAGAACCAGAGCGTGAACAGCAACGGCACGATCATCCAGACGAACAGCAGGATCACCGATGGCGCCATCATGAAGCGGGCAAGCGAACGGGTTTGCTGAGTAGCCATGACGGTCACCCTCCCAAAGTCAGCCGGATTTTCAGAGTTGCGCCCAGAATCTTCCCGGTTTTGAAGGGTGGCCGCCCGAACTGGGTTTCGGGCGGCCCCTTGCCGGCCACGATGGGCGACCGGCGTTCGGCACCGGGAGGAGCCTTACTTGATGTAGCCGCCTTCGGTCATCGCCGCGGTGGCCGCGTCCTGGGCCTGCTTGAGGGCGTCGTCGACGCTCGACTGGCCGGCAAGGGCAGCCGAGAAGAGCTGGCCGACGGTGGTGCCGAGACCCTGGAATTCAGGAATGGCGACGAACTGCACGCCGACATAGGGCACCGGCTTGACGGTCGGATGCGTCGGGTCGGCGGCGTTGATGGAGTCCAGCGTCATCTTCGCAAAGGGCGCCGCCTTCTGGTACTCCGGATTGGCGTAGAGCGAGGAGCGCGTTCCAGGCGGAACATTGGCCCAGCCTTCCTTCGAGGCGACCAGCTCGGCATAGTGCTTGCTGGTTGCCCAGGAGACGAACTTCTCGGCGGCATCGGCCTTCTGGGTGCCGGCGGGGATTGCCAGCGACCAGGCCCACAGCCAGTTGCCGCGCTTGCCGAGACCATTGTCGGGCGCCAGCGCATAGCCGACCTTGTCGGCGACCTGCGAGGCCTTCGGATCGGAGACGAAGGACGCCGCGACGGTGGCGTCGATCCACATGCCGCACTTGCCCTGCTGGAACAGCGCCAGGTTCTCGTTGAAGCCGTTTGACGAAGCGCCTTCCGGACCGTCGGCCTTCATCAGGTCGACATAGAACTGCAGCGTGTTCTTCCACTCGGGCTGATCGAACTGCGGCTTCCAGTTCTCGTCGAACCATCGGGCGCCGAAGGAGTTCGACATGGCGGTGAGGAAGGCCATGTTCTCGCCCCAGCCGGCCTTGCCGCGCAGGCAGACACCGTTCACGCCATTGGCGCGGTCGGTCATCTTGTCGGCGGCCTGCTTGATGAATTCCCAGGTCGGCGCGTCGGGCATCTTCAGGCCCGCCTTCTCCATCAGGTCCTTGCGGTACATGACGAAGGAGCTTTCGCCATAGAAGGGCGCCGCATACAGCTTGCCGTCGACGGAAAGGCCGCCGGCGATGGCCGGGATGATGTCCTTGACGTCGTAGTCGTCCCCGAGCTTGTCGAGCGGCAGCAGCCAGCTCTGCTTGGCCCAGATCGGAACCTCGTAGGTGCCGATGGTCATGACGTCGTACTGGCCGCCCTTGGTGGCGATGTCGGTGGTCACCCGCTCGCGCAGCACATTCTCTTCAAGCGTGACCCAGTTGAGCTGGATGTCGGGGTTGGCCTTGGTGAAGTCGTCCGTCAGCTTCTGCATGCGGACCATATCGCCATTGTTGACGGTGGCGATGGTGATGGATTCGGCATGCGCGGCGAAAGCGAGAGCGCTGGCCGACAACAAGCCCAGGGTGAGCGTGCGAAGTTTCATCAAATTCCTCCCATAAACCAAGATGAGCATTTGCCTTGGCTTTGAGCAATTACTCACTTGCCATGATTTATGTCAAGGCGGAATCGATGCTGCAGCGCAGCAGAAATGACGCCGCGTGACCCTGTCCGGCGACACGGCCAGGATCTCGGCGAGGAAGGCTGAGAGCAGTCAGCTTATGCGCAGGCGATCTCGGCGAGGATCCAGTCGCGGAAGGCGCGGATCTTCGGCACGTTGCGACGCGCCGTCGGATAGACCAGCCAATAGGCATGGCCGTCATCGCCGACGAGATCGAAGGGCTGGATCAGACGGCCGTCGGCGAGTTCGTTCTTGAACAGCGCCCTGGTCAGGATCGCCACGCCATGGCCCGCCATCGCCGCATTCGCCTCATAGGCCTGCGCGCCCATGCTGGAACCCGGCCGCTTGGCGAGATCATGCCCGGTCACGCCGGCGGCCTCGAACCATTGCGACCACCAGACGTCCCCGGGGTCGAGGATCGGCAGGCGCAAAAGGTCCGCCGGCTCCTTGACGCCGCCTATACTCGCCGCGAGCTTGGGGCTCAGCATCGGCGTGAAGTCGGCGTCAAGCAGCTTGTGCGCCTCCAGGCCCGGCCATTTGCCGCCGCCGGAACGGATGGCGAGATCGACATCCTCGCGCGCGAAATCGGTCAGGCGGCTCGACGTGTCGAGCCGCACGGCAAGGGCCGGATGGGCAATCTGGAATGAGCCCAGATGCTGGGCCAGCCAGTTCGAGGCGAAGGTCAGCACGGTGGTGACGCAAAGCAGCCCGTCGGCGCCGCCGCGCGCCGCGGCATAGGCCTGACCCAGGATGGAAAAGGCTTCGCTGACGGCTGGGGCCAGGCGCTGGCCGGGTCCGGTCAACTCGATTTGCTTCGGCCGGCGCAGGAACAGCGGCGCGCCGATGCGTTCCTCCAGCAGCTTGATCTGGTAGCTCGCGGCCGCCTGGGTCATGCCCAATTCCTGCGCCGCCTTGGTGAAGGACAGGTGCCTTGCCACCGCCTCGAACACCCGGATCGCCTGCAGCGGCGGCAGCGGCGCAAGCTGCGGAGGGGTCAGATCGGGCATAAGGCCTCCTTATGGGTCATGATCGAGGTTTAATTGGAAGCACGAAGCAGCCAGACCGATATTTGGGATCAACGATCAATCCAGTTCAAGGCTGACGATCATGGTCACGGTACAGGAAAAACTCGTTTCCACCCCCGCACGCGGCTGGTTTTTCACGCTGGTACGGGAATTTGCAAGGTTTTCGCGTGGCAGGCGCGGTTATGTCGATGTCCGGGAGCTTTCCGAGCATCTGCAGCGCGACATGGGTTTTCTCGACGGCAACGATCCGCGCGGACCCTCGCAATAGCCGGCTTTTTTATGGGCGGTCAGCCGGCAAGCAGGGCTTCGGCCGTCCGCTCGTCGGTGATGAGGCCGTTGACCAGCCGGCGGTTTACGGCGGCAAGGATTCCCGGCAGCTTGCGGTCGCCCATGGCCAAGGCGATGACCAGCGACTTTTCCCGCGACGGCAGCGCGGCGGAAGACACGCGGTCGTTGGTGATGCCCTCAATCATGCGGCCCTCGCGGTCGAACACCCAGCCGACGATCTCGGCGATGCCGCCGGCCTTCTGCAGCGCCTTCAACTCGCTTTCGGAAATGAACCCGTCCTCGTAGAGCGGCGCCTTGGGTCCGAGATCGCCGATGCCGACGAAAGTGACGTCGGCTTCCGCGGCCAGCGCCAGCGTCGGCTGGATCATCGGCTGGTTGAGCAGCATCTCGCGCTCTTCTGGCGAGGAGGCGATGACCGGCAGCGGCATCGGGAAGGACCGCGCCTTGACGCGGTCGGCCATGGTGAAGATGACGTTGTAGAAGGCGGCCGAGCCGTCGGGCGAGATGTTGCCGGTCAGGGACACGACCTTGTGCTGCGGGCAGTCCATCGGCGGCAACTGCTCGATCGCCGCCTTCAGCGTGCGCCCGGTGCCGATCGCCATGACGATGGGGGCTTCCGAGCGCAGCCGGCGCTCGATCTCGGCCGCGGCCGCCTCGGCGATGCCGATCGTCGTCGAGTTCGATGCCGGATCGCTCGGCACCACCTCGACGAGGTCGAGCGCGAAACGCGATTTCAGCCGGGCGGCTAGGTCGAGGCAGTTGGCGATCGGGTGGTCGACGCGCACCTTGATCAGGCCTTCCGACATGGCCAGCGACACCAGCCGCTGCGCCGTCTGCCTGGAAATGCCGAGCTTGGCGGCGATCTGGTCCTGCGTGTTGCCGGCAACATAATAAAGCCAGCCGGCGCGCGCGGCATCGTCCAACCTGGTGCTGCCGGTTTCCTGTCGCAAACTCACGTCCTGCCTCCCCGCCCGCAAGAACGCTGAAACGGGCACCATAGCTTACAGCGAATATGCCGGCGCGCAATTGTCTATCGAAAGAGCAATTGCTTGCGCGCCCTCCACCCTTCCAACAGGTCCGCCATCTCGCGTCGAACCATTTGCCGGCGGGACGGTTTATCTCCGGCTGGAAACCGATTAAGGGGATCGGCGAAGGGAGCCGCGCATGACGCCGAAAGCCGTTTTCTGGGATATGGACGGGACGCTGGTCGACAGCGAGCCGTTGCATGAGGCAGCGCTTGTGGCGGCGCTGCGCAGCCTCGGCATCGCCCCCCCGCACGACCTGCACGAGCGTGTGCTGGGCATCGCCGCATGGCCGGTCTACGAGATGCTGCGCGACGAGTTCGGCCTATCGCTGCCCTTCGACGACTGGATCGTGCGCAAATACGATCACTATTTGCCGCTGGCAGAGACGCTGAAGCCACGCCCCGGCGCGATCCAGGTGTTCAACGAATTGCGCGCGCTCGGTGTCGAGCAGGCTGTGGTGTCCAATTCCGACCGGCTGATCGTCGATGCCAATCTGCGCGCCGTCGGCCTCACTTATCCGGGCATGATGACGGTCAGCCGCAACGACGTGATCGACGGCAAGCCGCTGCCCGAACCGTTCCTGCGCGCCGCCTATCTCGCCGGCGTCGACCCGGCGGATGCTTTCGCCGTCGACGACAGCCTGACGGGCGCCATGGCCGGACTGGCTGCCGGCATGAAGACGCTCTTCTGGCCGGAAGCGCCGATGGATGGCCCGGCCGGCGCGATTGTGATCAACAGCGCCGAGGAATTGCGGGCGCAGTTAGGGCTTTAACCCCGAAGGTCCGTGCTGCCCCTCATCCGGTCCTTCGGACCACCTTCTCCCCGGAAAACGGGGAGAGGGAAAGGCCGCTCAATTCCGATAGACCGGCTCTTCCTCGTCGAGGATCGCTTTCAGCTCGGCCAGATGGCGCTCGGCCTGGCCGGGGTAGTCGTCCATCTCGCGCGCGGTCTTCTCGGCGATCTCGTCGGAGAGCGTGCGCAGCGGACGGCCGGTCCACAGCGCCTTGATATAGGTCTCGGCGGCGCGCTCGAAGTAGAACATGCGGTTGAAGGTGTCGGCGACCGTGTCGCCGATGACCATCACGCCGTGATTGCCCATGACCATCACCTTGACCTTGGGATCGGTGAGAAGCTGCGAGCAGCGCTCGCCCTCTTCCTCGAAAGCCAGCCCGCCATAATTGGCATCGACGACATGGCGGTTGAAGAACATGGCTGAGTTCTGGTCGACCGGCGGCAGAGTCGAATCGGCGAGCGAGGCAAGCACCGTGGCGTGGATCGAATGGACATGCATGGCGCAGCGCGCATGCGGGACGTTGCGATGGATGGCGCCATGCAGGCCCCAGGCGGTCGGGTCCGGCGCGTTGGGGCCGGACAGCGTTTCGGGATCGTTGGCATCGATCAAGAGCAGGTCGCTCGCCTTGATGCGCGAGAAATGCACCTGGTTCGGGTTCATCAGGAACTTGGTGCCATCCTCGTTGACCGATAGCGAGAAGTGATTGGCCACCGCCTCATGCATGTTGAGCCGCGCGGTCCAGCGGAATGCGGCGGCGAGGTCGACCCGCTCCTCGTAATAGGGCAGGTTGCTCAGCGGTTCCTTGTGCAGGCGGGCAAGGCTCATCGAAAATCCTCCTGTTTGGGTGAGAATGCCGTGCGACGCCGCTGCCAGCAACCGATAGTCGGTGGCTCAGCGGATCAAGCCGCCGGGCGCGCCGACTGCAACCCGCCCTGCTCGACGATGAAGTCGATCACGTCCTGCAAGCCCTTGCCGCGCGACAGGTCGGTGAAGCCGAAGGGCCTTTTGCCACGCATGCGGCCGGCATCGCTCTCCATCACGTCGAGGTTGACGTTCACATAGGGCGCCAGATCGCTCTTGTTGATGATGAGGAAATCCGAGCGGGTGATGGCCGGGCCGCCCTTCCTCGGAATTTCCTCGCCCTGGCAGACCGAGATGACATAGAGCGTCAGGTCGGCAAGGTCGGGCGAGAAGGTGGCGGCGAGATTGTCGCCGCCGGATTCGATGAAGATGATATCGAGGTCGGGGAATTTCTTGTTCAGCTCGGCGATCGCCCGCAGATTGATCGAGGCATCCTCGCGAATGGCGGTGTGCGGACAGCCGCCGGTCTCGACGCCGACGATGCGCTCTTCGGGCAATGCCTGCAGCCGCGCGAGCATCATCGCGTCCTCCTTGGTGTAGATGTCGTTGGTGACGACGGCGATCGAAAAATCGTCGCGCAACGCCTTGCAGAGCTTTTCGGTGAGCGTCGTCTTGCCCGAGCCGACGGGGCCGCCAATGCCAATGCGAAGAGGACCGTTTTTCGACGTCATGCCGGGAACTCCATTATAGCGAGAATGACAAAGCCCAGCCCGATCAACAGGCAGAGCGGCGAATAGAGACTTTGGTCGAGCCGCGCGAAAGGTTGCTCCGGCGTAAGCTTGCGCCACCAGGGCGTAAAGCCGGCAATGCCGCGGCCGAGGAAGACGAGGCCGATCATCAACGCGGTGGCCGCAAGGCCTTCCCGTGGAAAGGGCGTCGCAAAGACACCGGCCAGCGCCAGCGGCCAGAGCGTCGCGAGCGCGAGGCAAGCGGCGACGGCGAAACTCGCGAAGGAGGACGGCATCTCGTCGATGCCGCGGAAGCCGACGACGGCGCGGGCGCATGACGCCTGGTCGGTTCCGGGCCAGATGCCGCCTATGCCCCAATATACATGCAGCGTGGTAATTAAAAGCAGCACGAAGGAGAGGATGACGGCAAGCACGGTCATGAGCGGAACAGCCTGGAATATTGCGTTTCGTGCTGCATCGCCGCTATGTCAGACGTGAAGGCCGCGCCGCCCAGATCGTCCAGGGTGGAAGCGGCGGCGCGCGAGGCAGTCGCCAGCGCCAGAGATTCGAAGCCGGCTAACAATGCGACGGTATCGACCTGACCGACGACACCGAGCCTGATCCCCGCTTGCGCAAGATTGGAGAAGAAGGCCTGCAGGAAGGCGGAAAGCGCATCCGAAAGGCCAATGCCGCTGCTGCCGGCAACGGCGCCGACCGCAACGCAATAGGGACAGTCGGCCGGCAGACGCTGCAACACCTCAGACGGCCAGGCGGACGCTGCCTGGAGAAAGGCCGTGCCCTGCAGCATGGTTTCGAGATGACGCTCCCGCGATCCGGCAAGCGCCTCGGCAAGTGCTGCGACTTCCGCCAGGTCGCCGCCACCATCACGCGCACGGCGCCAGCTTTCGGCAAAGAGCACGGCGTCGTTCCAACCCGAGCCGATCTCGACCAGCGTCTCCAGCCAGCCGGCGAGGTCTTCGCGATCCGCGATCAGCCCATCATGCACGGCGCGTTCAAGCCCGTGGCTGTAGGAGAAGCCGCCGACCGGAAAGGCTGGCGACAGCCAGGCCATCAGCCGCAGCAGCGCGACGCTGGAAAGCTGCTCAGTCATGGTGATGGTGGTGGCCGTGATCGTGGTGGTGATGGTCATGATCGTGCCCATGGTGGTCGTGGTCATGGTGGTCGTGCGAATGGCCATGATCGTGGCCATGCCCGGAATAGGCGCCACGCACCGGGCTGAACGGCTGCGAAACCTCGTTCACCTTGGCGCCGAGGCCTTCGAGCATCGCCTTGATGACATGGTCGCGCAGGATGAGGATGCGGTCGGCCTCGATCGCCGCCGCGAGGTGGCGGTTGCCGATGTGCCAGGCGAGCTCGGTGAGATGAACGGCATCGCGGGCGCGGATGTCGTAGACCTCCTCGGGCGCCGCGACGATTTCGAGCTGGCGGCCGTCTTCCAGCACCAGCCGGTCGCCATCGTTCAACGCCACCGGCTCGGGCAGGTCGACCAGCACCTTGTCGCCGGCCACTGTCTCGATGGCGCGGCGGCGCAGATGCCGCTCGTCATGCGGCAGCACGGCCTTGTCACAGGGCGTCGTCAATCCGGTCTCGCCTGCCAAGAGCACTGACACCGCGCGTGGAAACTTGGTGAAATCGGTGGTGATGTTGAGTTTCATTTCATGGCTCCGCCGTTAGCTTGGGCGCGGGCACGAGCAGGGCGCCCGAGGACACGGTCAAAATAGGCATTCACCCGGTCGGATTCGATCGGGAAGCGGCCGGCACGCGCCCAGCCGCCCATATCGCCGAGCAAGACGTCAACGGCCGAGAAGCGATCGCCCAAGGCATAGGGCTTATCGCCAAGCCGGCGGTCCAGCGCCTTTATTTCGGATGCGAAATCATAAGCCGCGGCCGGGCCGACATCAACGCGAACATCCTTCGGCAACAGGAAACGGTGGCGCAGCTTGTTCCAGAGCGGGGCTTCCAACTCACTCTGGGCGAAATGCATCCATGAATCCATCTCGGCGCGCCCGGCAACGCCCGGATTGGCGCCCATGCCTTTGTCGGCATGCTTGTCGGCCAGGTAGACGCAGATCGCCGCCGAATCCGTGACCTTGAAGTCGCCGTCGATCAGGATCGGCACCTTGCCTGAAGGGTTGAGCGCGTAGGCTTCCGACGAGCGCAATTTTACCTCGACGAACTCATAGGGCTGCCCGAGCTCCTCGAGCATCCAGAGCACCCGGCTGACGCGGGAGCCGCGCGATCCGACAGCCTTGTACATGGTTGAACCCTTGCCTTTCCGAGAACCCTACCGCATCGCGAACGCTCAGACGATGGTGTCGAACAGCCGCAGGATGAACGATATCTGATAGATCAGCGCAGCCGCGACGAAGGCGATGTGGAAGCGTTTGTCGCGCACCAGGATCGCGACGATGCACAGCGCCACGAAGACCGGCGTGCGGAACAGATATTCGTTGCCGAAGCGGGCGAAATGCTCTGGACCCTTGAGCAGCGTATCGATCACATCAAGCAGATAGGTGAAGCCGAGCAGGCCGAAGAACCAGGCGCGGCGCGAATAGAAATAATCCTCGTAGCTTGTGTAGTCGAGCATCGAATCCGGAAACAGCAGCGCGCAGAGCAGGAACAGCGTGATGGCGTAGAAGATGATGAAAAGGTATTTGCCGAAGGTCCAGTTCTCGATGGCGTAGAGGCCGAACTCCCACCACCAGAAATGCACCAGCATCAACAGCACCGAGGCGACCCAGGCGAGATGCACCGCATAGAGCCGGTACTGGCCGGGATGCTGGACGATGCGGGCGGTTCCCGAAAGCAGCCGGGTGACGCCAAGGCCGATCACCATGCCCATGACGATGCGGATATGCGGGAAGATGTCGTGCTGGGAGGCGATTTCGGTGGCCATGCCTGATCACAATGCTGCTGCTTTGCAGCATATTGCGATCTGCGCGTGCGAGCCGCAACGCCATTTGCCCTTCAATCGGACCAGCCGCTCGTCAAAACAGAAAATACCGCTGCGCCATCGGCAGCACGGTGGCCGGCTCACAGGTCAAGAGCTCGCCGTCGGCCCGCACCTCATAGGTTTCGGGATCGACCTCGACATGCGGCGTGGCGTCGTTGAGCACCATGGAATGCTTGCCGATGCCGCCGCGTGTGTTCTCGACCGCGACCATCGCCTTGTCGACGCCGAGCTTGTCCCGCAGGCCGGCGTCGAGCGCCGCCTTCGAGACGAAGGTCACCGAGGAGTTGGTCAGCGCCTTGCCATAGGCGCCGAACATCGGGCGGTAGTGCATCGGCTGCGGCGTCGGGATCGAGGCGTTCGGATCGCCCATGGGGGCAGCGGCGATCGAACCGCCGACCAGCACCATCTCCGGCTTGACGCCGAAGAAGGCCGGATTCCACAGCACGAGATCGGCGCGCTTGCCGACGGTGATCGAGCCGATCTCCTTCGACAGGCCGTGTGCGATCGCCGGATTGATCGTGTATTTGGCGATGTAGCGGCGGACGCGGAAATTGTCGTTGTCGCCGGTTTCGTCGGGCAGCGCGCCGCGCTGGCGCTTCATCTTGTCGGCGGTCTGCCAGCAGCGGATCGCCACCTCGCCGACGCGGCCCATGGCCTGGCTGTCGGAGGAGATGATCGAGAAGGCGCCGATGTCGTGCAGGATGTCCTCCGCCGCGATCGTCTCCTTGCGGATGCGGCTCTCGGCGAAGGCGATGTCCTCGGGGATCGACGGCGACAGATGGTGGCAGACCATCAGCATGTCGAGATGCTCGGCCAGCGTGTTGACGGTGTAAGGCCGGGTCGGATTGGTCGAGGACGGGATGACGTTGGGCAGGCCGCAGACCTTGATGATGTCGGGCGCGTGGCCGCCGCCGGCGCCCTCGGTGTGGAAGGCATGGATGGTGCGGCCCTTGATGGCCGCCACCGTGTTCTCGACGAAGCCTGATTCGTTCAGTGTGTCGGTGTGGATCATCACCTGCACGTCGTGGGCGTCGGCGACCGACAGGCAGCAATCGATGGCGGCCGGCGTCGTGCCCCAATCCTCATGCAGCTTCAGCGAGCAGGCGCCGGCCAGCACCATCTCCTCCAGCGCCGCCGGCTTTGAGGCGTTGCCCTTGCCCGACAGGCCGATATTCATCGGAAAAGCGTCGAAGGACTGGATCATGCGCGCCATGTGCCAGGGGCCGGGCGTGCAGGTGGTGGCCAAGGTGCCATGCGCCGGGCCGGTGCCGCCGCCGAGCATGGTCGTGATGCCACTCATCAGCGCTTCCTCGATCTGCTGCGGGCAGATGAAATGGATATGCGCATCGAAGCCGCCGGCGGTGAGGATCTTGCCCTCGCCGGCGATGATTTCGGTGCCCGGACCGATGATGATGGTGACGCCATCCTGCATATCCGGATTACCGGCCTTGCCGATCGCGGCGATACGGCCATCCTTCAGGCCGATATCGGCCTTGACGATGCCGGCAAGCGCGTCGACGACCAGGGCATTGGTGATGACCGTGTCGACGGCGCCCTCGGCCCGCGTCACCTGGCTTTGGCCCATGCCATCGCGGATGACCTTGCCGCCGCCAAATTTCACTTCCTCGCCGTAGACGGTGAGGTCCTTCTCGACCTCGATGAACAGCTCGGTGTCGGCAAGCCGCACCTTGTCGCCCACCGTCGGTCCATACATCTGCGCATAGGCGGCGCGGCTTATCCTGGCCATCAGCAATTGCTCCCGAAATTCCAATTGTTTGTGCGCGGGGCACACATTGTCGCCACCCAATGGTCACGCAATGACCCGCTCGCCGACACCTTGAGCGCCCATTTCAGCGTTCCCATCGGGCCGTTGAGGCGGGCGGAATCACTCCCAATCCGATGGAAGGAATATCCATGCGCAACGCGATACTTGTCGCCGCAGCCGCCACCTTGATGATGGCGGGAAGTGCCGGCGCCCAGCAGCAGCCGACGCAACAACCCAGCCCGGCACCGACCGCCCCCGCCGCGCCGAAATCCCAGTCCGCGGCGCCGGCGATCCAGAGCGTCAACGTGGTCGACATCACCGAACTGCCCAAGGACGCGCAGACGCAGGTCAACCAGATCGTGGCGCAGCGCGGCGACGCCGGTCTGCAGACCTTGCGCAAGTCGATCGACGCGACGCCCAAGGTGAAATCCGCGCTCGAAGCAAAGGGCATGAGCTCGGCGCAGGTGATCGCCGCCAGCATGCAGCCCAATGGCGCGCTGACGCTGATCACCAAGAAGGCGAGCTGATCGCGCGCCCCGGCGGACCGTCTTGCGGTCCGCCGCCCATATTTTGAAAAGAATGCGGGCCGCCTCGCGGTCCGCCGTCAGGCCTTCGAAGGGAACCTGCGGCCAGGCCGGACCGTTTCGCTGTTTTCGCCCCGCCACGAGGTCAGTCAGGAGCGAGCGATGGCGAATGGCCGGCGTCTTGCAAGATGGAATTCCGTGGTTGCCGCCGCGCTTTTCGCGGTCGCCTCGCCCAATGCCGCGTCCGCAGCGCAGCCGTTGGGCAGCGACAAGCCTGCCGCCGCGATTGTCGATTCCGATGTCCGCCAGGAAGAGGCACTCTCCAGGACGGAGGCCGGAAAGGTCATCACCGCCATCGACCGGACCCGCGACAATATCGGTACGGTGCGCAAGACCACCAAGCTCGACAGGGTCGATATCGTGTTCCTGATCGATGCAGCGCGCAGCGAAGGCGGGCCGCCGCCGGCCATCGAGAACAAAATGAAGCAGCATCAGGACGATGTCGCCGAGCTGCGCCAGGAGATCGAGGCGAACGCCCTGCTCTTCAACGCGATCGATTCCCGGCGCGTGCAGGCCGAGGACGTGCTCGCCGTGGAGTTCGACAATCCGGGGCAGGTCGTCATCTACGCGGCCGCCAAGCCCCCGAAGTGATTTGAGCGCGGCGGCGGCCCTCACAGCTTGCCCATCACCTTCTGCTGGAAGCCATAGACCTCGCGCTTTCCCCCCAGCGGCACCAGCGTGACGTCGCGTTCCTGGCCCGGCTCGAAGCGCATGGCGGTGCCGGCGGCAATGTCCAGCCGCATGCCGCGCGCGCGCTCGCGGTCGAATTTTAGGCCCTCATTGGTCTCGAAAAAATGATAATGGCTGCCGACCTGGATCGGCCGGTCGCCGCTGTTGGCGACCTTGAGGGTGACGGTCGGCCGGCCCTTGTTGAGGTCGATCTCGCCGTTGGCCGCAATAACTTCACCGGGGATCATCGCGCCCTCACACCATGCCGAAAGAAAGGCCGACGCCGATCGCCGCGCAAGCGGCGCCGGCGGCGCGCGCCAGGCCGCGGAAGCGCCACCCAAGCCGAAGGCCGGCTGCCATGCCGACACCGTGGAGCAGCGCGGTGACGGCGGCAAAGCCAGCCATATATTCGAGGCCGGCAGCGTTTTCCGGCACCTCGGCGCCATGGGCGTGACCGTGGAAGAGAGCGAACAGGCCGATGATGGCGACCCCGGCCGAGACCGGCAGGTCGATCGCCAGCGCCACCAGCAGGCCGAGCGCCACGACGGACGCGAGGATGCCCGGCTCGACGAAAGGCACCGGCACATGCAGCATGCCGAGCGCGCCGCCGGCCAGCATCACGCCGAGGAAGGCAAGTGGCCAAGCCCAGAGCGCCTTGCCGCCCTTCATCGCCGCCCACAGGCCGACGGCGACCATGGCCGTGATGTGGTCGAGGCCGGACAGCGGATGCGCGAAACCGGCGGCGAAGGAAGAAGTGGAGCCTGCGCCGACATGGGCGTAAGCGGGCATCGCCGCCGCCACCAACAGGATGACGGCGAGCGTGTTGCGTTTCGTCGAGGCGGGGATCATCTTTCTGCCCTTTCCAATTGACCTGGTTAAGCGGCCTTGCGCGGGCCGCAGCCTTCGGCCTTGAGCACGCGCCTGGTCGACGGCGGATATTTCGCCAGCTTGCCTGCCGGCCGGATCGGCCGCGGCGCGAAATTGCCGCCGCAATTCGGGCAGACGCCGCGCAGCACATTGTCCACGCAGTCGGCGCAGAAGGTGCATTCGAAGGTGCATATCAGCGCATCCGTGGCCTCCGGCGGCAGATCCTTGTCGCAGCATTCGCAATTTGGCCTAAGCTCCAGCATCGGTCTTCCTCCTCACCGGATCGGCCCCTACCTGATCGGCTCGTGCACGGTCACCAGCTTGGTGCCGTCGGGAAACGTCGCCTCGACCTGAACGTCGTGGATCATCTCGGCGATGCCGTCCATGACCTGGGCGCGGGTGACGACATGGGCGCCGGCCTCCATGAGGTCCGCGACGGGACGGCCGTCGCGGGCGCCTTCGACGACGAAGTCGGTAATCAAGGCGATGGCTTCGGGATGGTTGAGCTTGACCCCACGCTCCAGGCGCTTGCGCGCCACCATCGCCGCCATGGCGATCAGCAGCTTGTCTTTTTCACGCGGCGTAAGATTCATGCAATGTCCCGGTATTTCAGATCAGAGTGACCACAATTTAGGCAGGCCCGCCCGTCCGTTGAGCAGCTCGACGAGCGGAACCAACCGCTTGCGGAGCTGATAGCCGTCGCCGGCGGTGAGTCTCGCAAGAAGCTTGCCAGATCGGCCGACGCTCCAGAAGCTGGCGCCACCGCCGGCGGCAGAGTCGCCGATAATGGCGCGGGCCGCCTCGAGCAGGCTTTCCGCTTGCGGCGAAACGAGCAGCAGCGTCGCGATGGCAAGCGCGCCGCCGGTCGCCGCCGGCCGCCGCAACGTTGCCGCGATATCCGGACCGATCCAGAAATCCTCCGCATGGACCAGCGCGCCGCCCTGGCGGACCCGCCAGCGGTCGTGGAAGTTGCCTTGAACCGTCCGCTCGCCCATCGCCAGCCGGCCGAACAGCGTGGCTTCGAGCACCAGCGCCTCGGCATCCTCCGCGAGATCGACATCCAGCGTGCGGGCGAAGGCGGCGCGGTTGAAAACGATGGTTTCCTGCGGCAGCCAGGCGAGGCGGCCGCCCGGCCCGACCCGCAGGCCGACATTTGTCTCGGCCCTGTCGGCGGCGGCGCGATAGACCTTCTCGCAGGCCTGGGTGGTGATGGAGGCGGAGGCCTCGGCGCCGACCTCGATCGTCCAGCCGAGGCGGTCGCCGCCGGTCATTCCGCCGGCCGTGTTGATGAGCACCGCCTCGAGCGGATCGCCCTGCACCGCCGGCAGGCGGATCTTGGCCGATCCGTCCTGGTAGAGCCGCTGCAGGCGCGTCCGGCCATCGCTCTTGCCGCAGAAAAGCCTGGCTCGCCCGGCAACACGTTGCGCGGCAGGCAAAGGAGCGCCGGCCAAAGGCAAGGCGGGTGTCAGGGCGTTGTCGATCGTGTCCACGTTTCCAGGTTAAGCACTCCGGCGGCTTTGTCGATATATCGCTTGTTGCTTGACATCGTTTTGGTTTCTATAGAGGGAAGCCACCCTGGAGCGGTCGCGCGGTGTCTGGCGAGGTAAGGGCAACGGCGTTGTTGGATCCGGGGACCAAAAAAAGGCGCTGATCAGTTGGCGTCGGGAAACGACAGGGAAGGAACCGAATGGCTGACCAGCTGACGACCGAGATCATCGAAAAGATCAAAGCGCATGCCGATACCGGTGGTGAGGAAATCACCGCCAGCACCGATCTCGGAACGCTCGGCATCCATTCGCTGGAATTGACCGAGATCATCTTCGATCTCGAGGAGAAGTACGGCATCGAGATCGAGATGAACACGGTCGATGCCTGGAGCAACCTGAAGAACGTTGGCGACATGGTCGAGGCGGTTCGCGAACTGATCGCGAAAAAAGTCTGACTGCATGCAAAAACGCGTCGTCATCACCGGTATCGGCGGGATTTGCGGGCTCGGCAACGATGCGCCGGCAATGTGGGACGCCATGCGCGCCGGCCGCTCGGCGATCGGGCCGATCGACAATCCGTCGCTGCATGACCTCAAGGTCAAGACCGGCTGCGAAATCAAGGAACTGCCCGAACATGGCATCGACCGCAAGCAGGTCGTGTCGATGGACCGTTTCAGCCTGCTGGCCGTGATCGCCGCGCGCGAGGCCATGCGGCAGTCCGGATTGACGGCACATGCCGACAACACCTACCGGATGGGCGCAATCGTCGGCATCGGCGTCGCGGGCTTCGAGACCATCGAAGAGAATTACCGCGCGATCCTGCTCGAAGGGCGCAATCGCGCTGCCATCTTCACCGTGCCGAAAGTGATGCCGGGCGCGGCCGCCGGCCAGGTGAGCATGGCGCTCGGACTGCGCGGCCCTGTCTTCGGCGCCACCTCGGCCTGCTCGTCGGCCAATCACGCAATTTCCACGGCGGTCGACCAGATCAGGCTCGGTCGCGCCGACGTGATGGTTGCCGGCGGCACCGAAGCGCCGCTGGTTTGGGGCGTGCTGAAGGGCTGGGAGGCGCTGAGAGTGCTTTCACCCGACACCTGCCGGCCGTTCTCGGCCGACCGCGCGGGCCTTGTGCTTGGCGAAGGCGCCGGCATGGCGGTGCTCGAAAGCTACGATCACGCAATGGCGCGCGGCGCCACCATCCTGGCCGAGATCGCCGGCGTCGGGCTTTCCGCCGATGCCTCCGACATCGTCGCCCCGACCGTCGAGGGACCGGAAGCGGCGATGCGTTTCTGCCTGGCGGATGCCGGGCTCAATCCGGAGGACGTCGACTACCTCAACGCGCATGGCACCGGCACCAAGGCCAATGACCAGATCGAAACCGCCGCGATCAAGCGCGTCTTCGGCAACCACGCCCCTTCGCTCTCAGTGTCCTCGACCAAGTCGATGCATGCGCATTGCCTCGGCGCTTCCGGCGGGCTGGAGATGATCGCCTGCGTGATGGCGATCCGCGACGGCATCGTGCCGCCGACCGCCAACTATCGCGAGCCCGACCCGGAATGCGACCTCGACGTGACGCCGAACACGGCGCGCGAGCGCACGGTGCGCGCCGCGCTCAGCAACAGCTTCGCCTTCGGCGGAACCAACGCGGTGCTGGCCTTCAAGGCGGTCTGATCACAATCCCGGTTGACTGTATGCGCATCGGCCGCCGGTGGCTGGTGTATTGATCCCGGCCGGCCGGGGTCCTAGTTCTTCCTTACCCCGCCGTATTCTTTGCCACCCATTGTGAGCGCCGCCCGGCGCCAATCCCTATCCGGAGTTTCCGATGACCGACCTGTCCGCCTTTCCGATCGCCAAGCGCTGGCCGGCCAAGCAGCCCGAGCGCCTGCAGCTCTATTCGGCCACGACGCCCAATGGCGTGAAGGTCTCGATCGCGCTGGAGGAGATCGGCCTGCCCTACGAGCCGCATTATGTCGATATCGGCAAGAACGAGAGCTGGACGCCGGAGTTCCTGTCGCTCAATCCGAACGGCAAGATACCGGCCATCATCGATCCGGACGGTCCGGGCGGCAAGCCGATCGGCCTTTTCGAGTCCGGCGCCATCCTGCTCTATTTGGCCGACAAGACCGGCAAGCTCATTCCCGCCGATCCGGCACGGCGCTACGAGACGATCCAGTGGGTGTTCTTCCAGATGGCGGCGATCGGACCGATCTTCGGGCAGGTCGGCTTCTTCCACAAATTCGCCGGGCGCGAGATCGCCGACAAGCGGCCGCTCGAACGCTATCGCGACGAATCGCGGCGGCTGATCGGCGTGCTCGAAACGCGGCTGAAGGGCCGCAAGTGGATCATGGATGACGACTACACGATCGCCGATGTGTCGATGCTGGGCTGGGTGCGCAACCTGATCGGCTTCTACGAAGCGCGCGACCTGGTCGGCTTCGATGATTTCCCGACCGTTGCCGAATGGCTGGAGCGCGGCCTGGCGCGGCCGGCGGTGAAAAGGGGCCTCACCATTCCGGCGAAGGGCTGAAGACGGTTCCGGTAAACGCGTGCGGCACAAAAAAGTCCGGCGGGAGCGCCCATGCCGGGCTGGTTTCGACGCTCGGCGCTTTGGCTGAAGGTAGCAGTGGGCTAAGCGGGCGCGGCTAGCGCCCACGTTGGAGATTAGCCGAAAACCCCATGACGTCGTCATACTCGGGCTTTGCCCGAGTATCCATGCCGTGGCCGCTGCCGTAGAGTGCAACGGTGCAGAATTCTGTAACCGCAGCAACGCTTTAGCGTCGCGGCATGGATTCCAGGGTGTGCGCGCGTCGCGTCGCTCCTTGCTCCGCCCTGGAAATACGACCGAGCTGTCTTGACGGCAATCGCGAACGTCCGGCTCGGCGACTTCGCCGTCCGGAATCGCGTAAAAAGGGGCTATTTCGCCTTGGCCTTTCCACCACCACGGCCAAGCACGGACGCAGCCAGCCTTGCCGTCGCCACCACCGCGCCGGTCGCAACGCTTGCAACGGTGCGGATCGTGCCCGACGTCTTTGTTGCCGACTTGTGCGGCCTATGCGCCTGGGCCGCGGCCTTGTGGGCCACACCTGGCGTCACTTTCTTCGGGGCCGCCTTGCCGAAAGCCGGCTTGGCGTCCTTCGACCGCTCGGCGATCGCCGGGCCGGCGCCCGCCTTGGCCTGCGTCGTCCTGGATTGGGTGGCCTTGGTTTTTTTGGCCACGGGCTTTCTGCTGTTGGTTGCCATCTGACAGTTCCTGCTCGCTTCTTTTCGCAATTCCGGACGGAAAGCGGTTGTGCGCTTCCCAGGGATTGCTCCGGCGCCGGACAATTCGGGATAGGCTGATAACGGCGTGAAAACCTTAAAGTTCCCGTCCGAAAATATCGAAAATTGAGCAGGTTAACCAATCACCAGCGTCATCGGTCAATGGCCGGTCATTGACCGATGACCATGTCGGCCGGCCGGCGCCGCGCCAGCACGCGCTCGATATTGGGCATGTCGTTGGAGGCGATCCAGGCGCGGGCGTCGTCATCCGACTTGCCATGCTCGCGCCAGCGCTCCATCAGCCGGCGCTCCAGCTCATTGCGCGGCACGTCGACGAAGATGGTGAAATCGAACAGAGGCGCCAGCCGCGACCACGGCTCCTCGTCGAGCAGCAGGTAATTGCCCTCGACCAGGATGAACTTGGTGTTGGCGGACACGATCTCGGCCGCCGCGCGCGACAGTTCGATGCTGCGGTCGAAGACCGGGATGGCGATGTCGGGCTCGCCCGAGCGGATGCGCTTCAACAGCGTCTCGAAGCCGGCGAAATCGAAGGTTTCCGGCGCGCCCTTGCGCGGACGCAGGCCGCGGCGGCTGAGGATGATGTCGTCATAATGGAAGCCGTCCATCGGCACGACCTCGGATGTGCCTTCGGGCAGAAGCTCATGCAGGTTCGCCGACAGCGTCGACTTGCCGGAGCCCGGCGGACCGGCAATGGCGACGACGAAGCGCTTGGCCTTGCCGGCGCGCTTGAAGATGGCGGCTGTAATATGAGCGATCTCGGACATCGGCGCCTCTTCAGTAAGGTTGCGGCCGGCATTTTGGCGGGTGTCGGTGGAAATTTCAAACCTGCTCTTGGTGACTGAGGCTCGACCGTTTGTTTGGCAGCCTCCCGCTTTCGAAATTAGCCGGAACGCCTGTCCCCTTCGTCATCCAGGGGGTCCGCCCTGGAATGTCGAAGTCCCAGACGCCCCCGCCTGAACCCCTACGCAGGAACCGAGCGCCCGATGCGCAGGAAGTTGCCGTCGAACGGCGCCTCCTTCACCGCGCCGTTCGGCGCAAGAATGCGCAAACGATCGGCCACTGCCTCAATCTCGGCCGGCGCCTCGGCCTCGGCGAACGGAACAGTGCCGATGACATGGCGAAACGACACCGACCGCCCCTCGGCCAGCGCGAAGGCCGTCGCCACGCCTTCATGCTTCAGCCAGTTGTCGCCGAGGGAGGCGGCATGGCCCATCGCGCTGCGGCCGTCCTCGATGCCGAGCACGCCGAGATGGCGGCCGCTCCAGGGCGCGTAGTCGCGGCCGCCATTCGAGAACCAGAGCATGGTGACCGGCAGTTCGGCCGGGTTCTTCAGCACCAGAACCAGGTCCTGCTCGGCGCGCCGCGCGATCGCGGTCCAGCCCGGCCCGCCGTGATCCGCCTCGACCAGGGTGATGAAATCCTCGCGCCTGTCTTCGATGCGATAGTCGGTGAGATCGGTTGCGCCGCCGGCGGCGAGCGGAAACTGCGTAAGGTCGGCGGCGCGGGCCGGATAGGCCAGCATGAAGCGGCCGCGCGCCGGGTCGGGCTCAAGCGGCGTTGGGGGCGTGACAGCGACGCGCTTGGGCGAGAAGGCGAGCCGGCCGCCGCCTTGCATGACCGTCATCGGATGATGGGCGGCGGAGATGGCGCCGGAGCCGCCGGAGAAGACGTGCTCCTGGTAAAGGAAAGGATGGCCGTCGCGCAGGGTAAAAACCTTGTCGACGGCGGCGCCCATCACCTTGCGGCGCAGCCGGAACACGGCCCGCCAGCCGCTGGCAATGGCGGCGTTCTCGACGACGTCCCATTCGCTGTTGGCCGGCCAGCCATGCAAGGGCGCGGGCTCTACATCCGCAGCGGAGAAGGGCGCGCAGAGGAAATCGCCGGAGAGGCGCACCGTGCCCTCAGGCAGGTTCGCGGGCAATGTCTCGCGCGGCGCGCCGACCCAAGGCGCGCGATGCAGCGGCTTCAGGACGCGGCCATCGGCCTCGACCTCCATGGCGGCGATATGGCCGACGGCAAGATCGAGCGAGACGGAGATGCCCTTTGCGCCGATGGTGACCGTGTCCATGAGTGCCTCCCGCGAATCTTTGCCAGGCGGCAGGAAAGCCTGCGTTCAGCCTTCTGTGCAAGCAGGGCAATCGGCATTTTGCATCAGCGCTTACCTCCCCCTTGTGGGGAGGGTCGGCGAACGATCGGAGCGAAGCGAAGGCCGCTCGACGGGGTGGGGGTTCAAAGAAGGAGTCCTTTCGACCCCCACCCCGATCCGCTGCGCGGATCGACCCTCCCCACAAGGGGGAGGGTGGAGCCCTACTGCCTTTTATACTCCCGCACCGGCGACTTGGTGCCGTCGGTATAGGTCACCTGGACCGCCATCGATTTCACGTCGTCCTTGACCTTGAAATAGGGCTGGTAGTCGGAGGGAATGGCGTAGGGGTCCTTGGCGTCGCAGGGCGGCATCCTGATCTCCTTGTCGAGCGCCGAGCCATTGAGGCTGTAATGCACCGCCTTGATGGCGCAGCGGTAGGAGAGCATCTGGGTGAAATAGACCAGGCCGCGATTGCCGCCGGAATCGAAAGCGATCCACGACGTCCAGAACTGGTCGAGGATCTGCTTGTTCTCCTGCTGGAGCGCGCCGTCGGGGTCGAAGCGGATGTCGAACGGGCCGGTCTCGCGGCCGCGGATGTCGAGATATTTGATCGCGATGGTGGTGGCGGCAGTGCTGTCCGGCAACTCGAAGCTCGGATTGGGCATCGGCTTGCCGGTGCGCTGGTCGTTCGTCGCCATCAGGCCGGTGTCGGTGAACGGGCCGGAATCGCCCAGACGCCAGGAGATCGCCGTCGCCGGCTCGGGCAGCGAGATCGTCATCGACCAGCCGGCGTTGGAGCGCATCGGCGTCAGCGTCGGCACGAAGCGCGACGGGTCGAGCACATCGCCCAACGCCGCCAGCCGGCTGCGGCTGCGGTCGAGCCAGTCGGCCAGTTGCGTCTGGTCGACGAAATATTTGAGCAGGCCGCCATCTTTCTCGTAGGCGACGAATTTCGTCAGCGCCTGTGCCTCGCTGCGCTTGTCGGCGAGCGTCTGGCTGCCGAGGCGATCCTCGGAAAATTCCTGCGCCAGGAGAAAGTAAGCCGGCGCGTAATCGGGGTTGGCCGCGATGAAAGCGTTGAGCTTGTCGAGCCGCTGCGCGTCGTCGAACTGCAACAAATGCACGAGCTTGATCGACGGCGCCTTGGCCTTTTCCGCCAGTGTGCCGAACACTTCGCGGGCGCCGGCCTTGCCGTCCTGGACCCTGAGCAGCGTGGCAAAGCGCGTATAGGGATCGATCGCGTCGACGTCGAAGCCGGCAAAGGCGAGGTAGGAACGGCGGGCATTGAGCATGTCGCCGGCGAGCTCGTAGACGCGGGCATTGTGGTAGAACTCGTCGGGACGCCTTGGATCGGCGATCGCGCCGCCCTGCGCGGAGAGCTGGGCAAAACCCTTGGCGATGGTGTCGATCGAAGCGGCGATCTGCTCGGTCGTCGCCTGCAGCTTTTCTGCCTGCGCCTGCTGCTGTTGCTGGCCGGCGGCCAAGGAGTCGGTCGTCTGCTTGACCGCCTCGACAGTCTTCTGCGTCTCGGCGCCCTGCGCCGACTGCTGCTGTTGGGCGGAAGCGATCTGCTCAGCCTTCTGCGCCACCGAATCCGTGGTCTGCTTCACCGCCTCGACGGTCTTCTGCGTCTCGGCACCCTGCGCGGTCTGCTGTTGCTGGGTGGAGGCGATCTGCTCGGCGGTCTTGGCGACCGTATCGGTCGATTTCTTGACCTCCTCGACCGTTTTCTGCGTCTCGGTGACCGTCTGCTCGATCTTCGCCACCTTCTGCGAGACGATGCCCAGCGACTGCTGAAGCTCGGCGACCGCCGGCACGAGGTTGGCGATCACGCCGTTCTGCGAATTCGTTTGCTGCTGGATGCCGTAGACGCCGCCGGCGATCGCCGCGGCACTTGTGGCGAAGATCAGCGCCGGCATCGCCTTGGCGGCCAGCACCAGCCGCAGCACCATGGCGATGGCGATGATGATGGCCGCGACGGCCGCGACCAGGGCAATGTAGGCGGCAAAGGGCCCGAGCGGGTTGAGCACATCGCCGATCGCCCCGCTGATGAAGGCGAAGCTCGCCGCCCATTTGCCGGTGCGGCTGAGCGAGGCCCTGAGCAACGAGGTCGTACCCGTGGCGATTTCCGACATGCCGATCCCCCCAAAACCAAGCCGCGACATATTAGCGGAAAGCTGGGGCGGATGGCAAAGCGGGTCGAGCCGGGCATGGACTGCCCCTCACCCAGCCTCCGCTTCGCTGGGCTGACCATTCCGGGGCGAGCCACGGGTCACGCCCGTCCTTGGCACCGTCCTTGGCACCCCCAAGGGGAGAGGAGATTGTCAGCGCCTGCGCCAACCTCTTCTCCCCACGGGGAGAAGGTGGCCGCGAAGCGGCCGGATGAGGGGGCGGCGCCAACGTCGTAGGACAAGAACCCGTCTTCCACCCCCCGAAACCTGGGCAAATGCCTCATTGCTGCCGTTAACCAGTTGGACGCGGCATATGGGTTACGTTAGCTTCGCCGCGTCTCAGCAACAGTTTTAGAACAGTCTTGCCCCCCACCTTCCCCTTCCTCCAGAAACTCATCGCCCTATTGGCATTGCTCGCGCTGGTCGCCGGCTGCACGACGGCGGCGCCGCCTGAGAGCGTGCTTGCCGTGCCGGCGCAGCCGCAGAAATATGCGGCGATCGTGGTCGACGCCTCGACCGGCAAGACGCTGTTCGAGGTCAATTCTAGGTCGCAGCGCTATCCGGCGTCGCTGACCAAGATGATGACGCTCTACATGCTGTTCGAGGCGCTGGAGAGCGGCCGGGTGACCAAGGAAACGCGGATCCCGGTTTCCGACCACGCCGCCTCGCAACCGCCGACAAAGCTGCGCTTTAGGCGCGGCGAGACGATCGACGTCGATTCAGCGATCCGCGCCATGGTGGTGAAGTCGGCAAATGACGTGGCGGTGGCGGTGGGCGAATATCTAGGCGGCGGCTCGGAGGACCAGTTCGCCGCCATGATGACCGCCAAGGCGCGCTCGCTCGGCATGAGCGGCACCAATTTCCGCAACGCCTGCGGCCTGCCCGACGACGGCCAGGTGACCACGGCGCGCGACATGGCGGTGCTGGGCATGGCGCTGGAAAAGCGCTTCCCGCAGCATTTCCACTATTTCTCCGAAAGCGACTTCATGTTCCGCGGCCGGCTGGTGCGCGGCCACAACGACATGCTGGGCCGCGTGCGCGGCGTCGACGGCATCAAGACCGGCTACATAAGGGCTTCCGGCTACAACATCGTCACCTCCTACAATGCCGACGGGCGGCATCTGATCGTGGTGGTGATGGGCGCGGACACCGCGCGCCAGCGCAACGACCATGCCGAGGCGCTGATCCAGCGGAGTCTCGGACCGGCGACCGCCGACGCGAGCCAGCCCAGGCTGATGTATTCCGGGCAGCAAGCGGCCTCGCCGCCGGCCGGCCTGCCCACGGCGGATTCGGCGTTGCCAGGGTTGCCGCCGCCCCCGGCTGCGCCCGTGTCGACGGCGCCGGGTTCGTCGGCGTCCGATTTTCCGTCGCCGGATCTGGCCTCGCCCGGCGCGCCGCTGCTGCCGACGCAGTAGGCGGGGGAAAGATTTAGACGTCGGCGGGACAGCGCCCCCC
>CCNC01000020.1 GCA_000824845.1 Mesorhizobium sp. ORS 3359
CACTTGGGGGGAGATCAGATGTCACGCCTGCTTTCGCCAATCGCGAACGCTGCAGGAATGAGCGCGGCACCGAAACCGCCAATCTCCCCCCTTGTGGGGGAGATGTCCGGCAGGACAGAGGGGGGCGCGAAGGATCGCTGCCTATCTCGCCTTTCGCTGCCGCAAGGGTCTGCCCAGATTCAGGTCAGGCCGGCTTCACCTGAATATCGCTGGACCCTATCTCACCACCAGCACCGGGATCGTCGTCAGCGACACCACTTCCGCCGTCTGGCTGCCCAGCACCAGGCGGCCCAGCCCGCGTCGGCCGTGCGAGGCCATGACGATGATGTCGCTGCCTTCGCTGGCCGCAGTCTCCAGGATCGCCTCGGCGGGGGTGCGGTTCTCGATATGCAGGGTCTTCGCACCGACGCCCTTCGCATCCGCCTCGGCCTTGCACTTGCCGAGCAGCTCGCTGGCATATTTGCGCGCGCTTTCCTCGTAATTGACCAGCTCGTCGGCGGCGACATAGCCGGCCATGGCGCCGCCCCAGGCCAGCGTCGGGAACGGTTCGGAGACGGTGACGAAGGCGACGCTGGCGCCCAGGCCCTTGGCCAGCTCCAGCCCGTGGGCGACGCCCTTCTGGGCGAGTTCGGAGCCGTCGGTGGCGATGAGGATTTTCTTGTACATGGTGGCGATCCCTCATTTCTCGGGGCGCCGCGCGCGCCCAGGTGGCGGGAGCCTGAACGCTCAGGCCTGGTTTCGATATAGTCAGCCTATCAGGCCCGCCACAGGGGCCAGTTTGATATGCATCAAGGCCAGGCGACGGAGACGATTGCGCCAGGGGGTGTGAATTCGCGGGTGGCTCCCCCTCACCCAGCCTCCGCTTCGCTCGGCTGACCTCTCCCCGGCGGGGAGAGGAGATTGTCAGCGCCGGCGCTTCCCTCTTCTCCCCACCGGGGAGAAGGTGGCCGCGTAGGGGCCGGATGAGGGGGCAGCGCCGACTTATGCGATTGTGGGCCGGGCAAGCCCCCCACCCCCATCACAAGAACTTGTTCCGTCACACACTCTTCATACTGACCATGGATATGCCGCGCCGGCTTGGCGTATCGTAACCGACAAAGCCTCGAACAGGAGCACCGACCATGGCAGGCGACCCGAAGGCATCCGCGCAAATCCAGGCCGACAACGAGAACGACGTCGCCGGCGAATATCTCGAGGCGGAGACCGTGCCGGAGGATGCGCAAGCAGCCGCCGACGAGATCCTCGAAGCGCCCGAAGTGCCGGATTCCGAGCCGCACACCGAACCGCATGTGCCCGGCGCCGCCCGGATCAAGCCCAAGAAAAAACCGTCGGCGATATCGGGGCGCAAATTCCGCAAGCGCGACCTGGTGCGCATCGACGATCTGAGACCGAGCCTCGCCGACCGCATCCGCTCCGACCATCCCGACCTGCCGCGCGGCGCCCGCATCAGCCGCGAGGAGCTCGGCCGCTACCGCATGCGCTACATGGAGGAGCTGCTGCAGCAGGAGCACGGCGAATTCTCCGAGCTCGACCGCCAGGTGGTGGAATCGATCGCCAAGCAGGACACGATCTCGGAGAACTCGGAGGAGGAATATGAGGAGCACCGCTCCTTCCCCGACCGCGTCTCCGACACCATGGCCGAGTTCGGTGGCAGCTGGTGGTTCCTGATCTCGTTTGCGGCGGTGCTGCTGACCTGGATCGGCGTCAACCTGGTCGCCGGCACGACCAACGCCTTCGACCCTTACCCGTTCATCCTGCTCAATCTGCTTCTGTCCTGTATCGCCGCCATCCAGGCGCCGGTGATCATGATGAGCCAGAAGCGCCAGGAAGCCAAAGACCGGCTGCGCTCCTTCAACGACTACCGCGTGAACCTCAAGGCCGAGCTCGAAGTGCGGCACCTGCACGAAAAGCTCGATTACCTGATCTCGCGCCAATGGCAGCGCCTGGCCGAAATGCAGCAGATGCAGCTCGACGCCATGCACGAGCTGACCGCGGCAAAGAAGGTGAAGCGCGCGACAAGGGCGGTGCGGCGGAAGACGGCGAAGGCGGGGGCGGAGGGGTGAGGGCGTTTCCTCGCCCCACGATAGTGGGGAGAGGTGTCTCGGCGAAGCCGAGACGGAGAGGGGAGCGCCCTGTCCGACAGCATCTCTGTCAGACAATCAACCGCTACAGCCTCCAATTGCCCGTTGAAGCCCGCACCGGCTTCCGCTAAGAAGCCGTGGCTGGCCGGCTCACCGGCCGGTTTGTTTTCCGGTTCGCCGGGAAGCACCCGTAGCTCAGCTGGATAGAGCGCTGCCCTCCGAAGGCAGAGGTCACAAGTTCGAATCTTGTCGGGTGCGCCAGTTCGAATTGACCGCTTTTTTTGGTGGAGGCTGTCTCGCTACCTCAAAACGGTATTGGCGTCCTCGGATGTCACCAGCTATAGGTTGAATCAATCTCCGATTGGAATATGCACGTGAGCTGGAACACGACGCACGACCTGGTCATCGCTCGCACGTCGCAAGAGGGGCGCGATCCATCACAGCCGATCTATCAAACTAACCTCGGCTCAGCTTATTGCGGTGACTCCCAACAGATATTGCGGAGCCCGTCATTCGACACTTGCAAAGGCAAAGTGCAGCTAGCCTTTACATCTCCTCCGTTTCCACTGAACACAAAGAAAAAATATGGCAACCTGCAGGGCGAGGATTACATAGCGTGGTTCGCAAACTACGCACCGCTGCTACGAGATATGGTCACGGACGATGGTTCAATCGTGATCGAAATTGGGAATGCCTGGGTTCCAGGAGAGCCAGTTATGTCTACCCATGTGTTGGAGGCATTTCTCCGTTTTCTAAAGAAGGGTGACCTACACCTCTGCCAAGAATTTATTTGGTACAATCCTGCGCGGCTGCCTTCTCCCATCGAGTGGGTAAACAGGGAGCGGGTGCGGGTAAAGGACGCCTTCACCCGCATTTGGTGGATGTCGCCCGTAACCCGTCCAAAGGCCGACAACCGAAAGGTTCTGCGCAAGTATAGCCCGAGCATGCGTCGCCTGATTGAGACTGGCAAGTATAACGCTGGTGCTCGACCCTCAGAGCACCACATTGGAGCGGAAAGCTTCAAGGTCGACAATCAAGGCGCAATCCCGCCGAATGTTGGTGGCGTTGACGCATTACCTTCTCTAGATGGCCTTATCACTCCGATCGGTTTCGCCGAATATCTTGAGCAGAATACCAATCTACTGAAGGCAGCTAACACATTGTCTAGCGATGGCTATCGTAAGTTTTGCCTCGACAGGGGAGCACCGGTGCATCCAGCGCGTATGCCCGCCACGCTCGTTGAATTTTTCGTCAAATTCCTTACTGATGAAGGGGATCAGGTTCTTGATCCATTCGGAGGCAGCAATACGACCGGTGCAGTCGCGCAGTCGCTCGGACGCCGATGGTTGTCAGTAGAAGCGGACTGGACCTACGCAGCTCATTCTATTGGGCGTTTCGAGCCCAGCCAAGTTATTTCCACTTGCGATGACATGGTCATTACCCCCATCTTTTCGGATACACAAGAAGGTGCTCAATCGGTTCAAACATCGTACGAGCCTGACTCGGAGGCGACTTTCTTTAATCAGTGAAGCGTCTTCCAGCACTCACTCCAGCTTGAATCGAAACGACGCATGAAACCTCAAGCTCAACGCGCCAAGGCCGCAAGTGAGACCAACAGTTAGGCTTACGCTAAAGTATGCGCTTCGTAGCTGGCAGCAGGTGGCCCTGAAGAAATGGGATGCATCTCGTCGCGGGGTTATATCAGTGGTGACAGGTGGCGGTAAAACGGTATTTGCCGAAGCCTGCATAACGAATTTTTTGGCAACCTACCCATCAGGGCAAATCTTAATTCTTGTACCAACAACGGCGCTACTTGATCAATGGTGCCTTTCGCTTCAAGAGGAATTGGGCCTAGTAAGCGAAGATATCTCGCTACTTAGCGCGTCAGACACCCCGATTCCGGCGGCACCTATAACGATTGCGGTGATAAATTCAGCCAGAGACCTCAGCGGCAAATGGGGGCTCGATGGCTCACCGAAAATGCTTATCGTCGACGAGTGCCATCGTGCGGGGTCTCCGGTAAATGCAAAAGCCCTTCGTGGGCATTATGAAGCTACCCTTGGTCTTTCAGCTACTCCAGTGAGAGAGTATGATGAAGGGTTTGAGCAATACATATCGCCAGCGTTAGGCCCAATTATCTACGAGTACGATTATGCCTCTGCATACCGAGATGGAGTCATTACCCCATTTGAACTTCACAATGTGCAGATACAGTTCCTCCCGGACGAGTTGGAGAAATACAACCGCCTTTCTAAGCGAATTCGCGCTGCTGCCAGCAGCGACAAGGGGGCCGCACAGATCGGGGAGTCGGATCACCTTAAGCGATTGCTGCAACAACGAGCGGCTGTGAGTGCGACCGCAACTATGCGTATCCCGGTCGCGGTCAAGCTGGTGGAGCGACACAAGAGTGAGCGGTTGATCGTATTTCACGAGAGAACCGATAGTGCTGATAAAATATTTGAAATACTGAAAGAGAGGGGGCATTCCGTAGCAATTTATCATGCGGGGCTCGGCGCACCTCTCCGAAGGGAAAACCTCAGACTGTTCAGGAAAGGTGTTTATGATGTCCTTGTCTGCTGTCGCGCGCTCGATGAAGGGATGAATGTCCCGGAGACATCCGTAGCCGTGATAGCCAGCTCGACTGCCAGCCAACGGCAGAGGATTCAGAGGCTCGGGCGCATTCTGAGGCCAGCCAAAGGCAAGATTTCTGCCACTGTCTACACCCTATATGCGACCAAGGAGGAAGCTGAGCGATTGAGCGATGAGTCGCTTGCCTTGGCCGACATTGTGACTTCCACGTGGCACAAGGGACGGGTGGAACGTTATGACTAGGCTGCGCCACAGAAAGGACTGGTTCTACCAACTTTCCCCTTCCTCCATCCCTGAAGCCCAATTTGAAAGTTTGCTGGTACAGAACGTGGAGATGCTAAGGACCTCCTGTTGGTTGGTGCCGTTTAAGAAAACGGTGTATTCGCGCGACGGAAGCGCCCGAGCTGATCTTGCCATCATCGACTTCGATTATCGCGAATGGTTTGTAGTCGAAGTTGAGCTCAGTACCCATGACCTCTATGATCATGTCTTGCCGCAGGTTCGTACACTTAGAGATGGCCATTACGGGCTCGATCATGCTGACTACATTGTTGACAGATTGCCCGTTCTAGATGCGGTTCGCACTCGCCAACTGATACGGGGAAGCAGTCCTAGGATAGCCGTCATTGCCGATCGATCAAAAAGGATGTGGGCTGACGTTTTGAAAGGGGCAGACATCGACCTTATTACTCTGGAGATCTACAAGTCCGACTTGAATAAATACATCTTTGCAATCGATGGGGGGCTCCCTTTGCGTGCAGCCGACCTTATCAGCTACTGTAGCTTCAGCTCAATGTTGCCTCGGCAAATCATGATTGAGACCCCCGGCGGACTCCCCATCCAAGCGGGTGAACGCATCCGTATCTTACTAGACGGGCAGATTGTTGAGTGGATTCGCATGGATGCAGGAGATAGGTGTTACCTTCGTACCCGCGGCTCAGTGGATTTGAGGCAAGGGGTTAAGTACGCATTGCTTATGCAATCTGATCAGACACTAGTGCTGAAACCTTCAGCAAGGGGGGGGACCTCTAATTCATGATTAAGTTCGCGATTGGAAATAACGCGATTCGATCCTATCGCCGGTTGGCGTACACTCCTTGGCACGCTATGGCCGAGTTCGTCGACAATAGCTCCCAGGCCTATTTCAATCACCGACAGGTGCTCGATGAATCTTATCAGAAGAATGGGGAGAAACTTGAGGTAAGCATCGCCTACGATGCAGATCGAGGAATTCTAACTATCGCTGACAATTCCATTGGAATGGATATTACAGAGCTGGGTCGGGCACTCCAAGTTGGAGTGCCGCCAGAAAATTCCAATGGCCGATCCAGGTATGGAATGGGCATGAAAACAGCGGCGTGCTGGATTGGGAATTTCTGGACAGTTGAAACAAAGAAGTTGGGTGACAAAGCTTCCATCAAAGTAGTGGTTGACGTTGAGAAGATTGCAGATGGGCAGGAAGAACTTCCGACGGAATCCTTTCCGAAGGACCCTGGTTTGCACTACACACTTATTACTATTATTGACCACAACCGACGCTTTCATGGTCGCACTCTTGGCAAAATAAAAGAGTTTCTGGCATCGATGTATAGAGAGGACTTCCGCGCGGGAATACTTGATCTAAAATGGCAAGGGGAAAGTTTATCTTGGGATGATATCGACGATCGGCTGATGAAAGACCGCAGTGGTCATATATATAAGCTACCTTTCGAATTCGAAGTTGACGGAAAAAAGGCCTCCGGTTGGGCCGGAGTTTTGGCTACCGGCGGCCGATCCTTCGCAGGATTCTCGATCATTCATTCCGGTCGCGTTGTGAAGGGTTATCCGGACTCGTGGCGGCCTGAGAGAATTTTTGGCGGCGGCGGCGGTCGAAATGATCTTATCAATCAGCGGCTAGTGGGCGAAATTCATCTCGACGATTTCGATGTATCGCATACCAAGGATGACATTCTTTGGTACAACGACGAAGAAGAACGGGTTGAAGAGAAACTCGAAGAAAAGATTAAGAGTTACATCGAGGCTGCGAGGAATACGCGGAAGAATCGAGCACTGCAATCTGGGCCGTCGGAAGGAGAGATCGATGCTGCCCTGGCGACCTTGAAGCAGGAACTAACTTCTAAAGAGATGATCGACCAGATCCAAATCATGGTCGTTCCATCGCCGGAGGACATCAAAAGCGCCAGAAGTGCTATAGCGGCGGACATTATCCAGGGCGAACCAGACTTCGTTGCGAAGATTGGCAACCAATTGGAAGTCTCCGTCTTTGTTGAAGAGAAGATGAGCGCAAACGATCCCTATGTGTTGTACGAGGCAGCACTTCGTGACAGCATTTGCGTGATAATTAATCAGAACCATCCGCACTTTAATCATCTCGAAGGAACCGAGGGGGTCGCGAATTATTTCCGTCATTGCATCTATGACGCGATCGCGGAGTGGCAGGCTGCAAGGAAAGTAGGGTCGCTCGACCCTGATACTGTCAAGACTATCAAGGATGGCCTACTGCGGGTGGCGCTGAGTCTAGAAGCCACGACGTAGTATGGGACGAGTGGCCACCGGGTTAGCCGGAGAGGAGATGGCGCTGCCATAGCAAATTGCCCGACGAAACGTTCGGGCTCCCCCCTCACCCCAGCACCTCCCCGATCGCCTGTGCTAGCCTCTCCACCCCGTCCCGCGTCTGCGCCGCGTCACACGCCGCGTAGCCCAGCACCAGCCCCTGGGTCGGCGCGGTGTTCTGGAAATATTTCGACAGCGGCGAGACGTTGATCGCCCTTTTTGCCGCCGCCTGGCTGACCTTGATGTCGTCTATGCCTTCCTTGAGATAGCCCACCACCTGGATGCCGGCCTCGGCGGGGGACAGCGTGATCTCGTCGCGCAGGCGCTCGGTGACGATGTCGCGGAAGAGCTGGCGGCGCTGGGCGTAGATGCGGCGCATGCGCTTCAGGTGCCGGCTCATATGGCCTTCGGTGATGAAATCGGCCAAGGCGGCCTGCAGCAGCAGCGGCGCGAACTGGCCGGTGGTGGAGAGCGCGTTGACGATGCGGCCCGCGAGCTCCGGCGGCAGCACCATGAAGCCGAGGCGCAGCGCCGGGAACAGCAGCTTGGCGAAGGTGCCGACATAGATGACGCGGCCGGAGCGGTCCATGCTCTGGATCGCCGGCACGGGGCGGCCTTGAAAGCGGTATTCGCCGTCGAAATCGTCCTCGATCACCCAGGAATTCGCGGTCTCGGCAATGTCGAGCAGGCGCAGCCGCTCCTCCATGCGCATGGTGATGCCGAGCGGATGCTGGCAGGCCGGCGTCACATAGATGAGGCGCGGCGAAAAGCTTGGCGTATCGAGCCGCCAGCCGCGCTCCTGGTCGACCGCGATCGGCAGGATCCTTGCGCCGGCCACGGTCAAGGCGGCCTTGGCGCCGTAATAGCCGGGCTCCTCCATCCACACCGTGTCGCCGGGGTCGAGCAGCAGGCGTGCCAGAAGATCGAAGGCGGCCTGCGCGCCGGTGGTGACGACGATCTGCTCGGGACGGCAGCGCACGCCGCGCGCGGAATAGAGGTAGCCGGCGATCGCCTCCTTCAGCGCCGGGTGGCCGGTGACGTCATAAGTGCCGAACAGCGTCTCGCCGCCATGGCTGGCGCGGCGCGCCACCAGCCGGCCCCAGACGCCGAAGGGAAAGCTCCCTGCGTCAGGCATGCCGGGGTGGAAGGCGACATGCCCTGGACGGCCGTGATGATAGGGCTGGCTGAGCAGAAGCCGGCCGCGCAGCGAGGGTTGGCGCAGCGGCACCGGCGGCTCCTCGCGCGGCGACTCGCGCGGGCCTTCGGGCAGGTCGACGATCACCGGCCGCGCGCCCTGGCGGTTGGCGAGATAGCCTTCGGTGACGAGCTGGTCGTAAGCGGCGACGATGGTGTTGCGGCCAAGGCCGAGCTCGGCGGCCAAAGCGCGGGTGGAGGGCAGCTCCGAGCCAGGAGGAAGCGCGCGGCTGCGGATGATGGCGACGAGGCCATGATAGAGCTGGCGCGAGAGATGCTCGGGGCTCGCGCGGTTCACGGTGAGCGTGTCGAGCGGGAAGGGTTGGGGTTTGGGGTGGGGGCGCATGTCGTTGCTCACGGGTCGATATGACACTCCCCCTCACCCAGCCTCCGCTTCGCTCGGCTGACCTCTCCCCAAGGGGAGAGGAGATTGCCGGCACCCGCGCCAGTCTCTTCTCCCCGTCGGGGAGAAGGTGGCCGCGAAGCGGCCGGATGAGGGGGCGCTGCCATAGGCGATTGTTCTCTTCCCCATCCTGCCACACCCACCTCCCATCACAAACTGGTTCCTTCATTTTTCGGAAAACTGGCCCTCGCGATGGAGACAGAGCGGCGTAGACTTCGCTCATAGACGTTGGGGAAAAAGACGTCGGCGCAAGACCGGGGAACACAGGTCCGGGCAAGGCAACTGGGAGGCTGCCGACCGGACAGGCAAGGCAGGGCGACGCATCGCCCGCCGCAGGCATGAAGCCATTTCCCTCCCGAAACCATGAACCCCGCAGCCATCCCGGCCGCGGGGCGGAAAGCGAGCAATGACGACAGTTCGACTTGGCATCAACCCGATCACCTGGACCAATGACGATGTGCCGGAACTGGGCGGCGACACGCCGCTCGAGACGTGCCTCAGCGAAACCGCGGAAGCCGGTTACGCGGGAACCGAGCTTGGCGGCAAGTTCCCGCGCGACAGCCGCGCGCTGCGGCCCATCCTCGACCATTACGGGCTGGCGCTGGTCTCCGGCTGGTATGACGGGCGCATCTGCGAGAAGGAGGTGGACGAGGAGTTCGAGGCGATCCGGCCGCATCTGACTTTATTGCGCGACCTCGGCGCCCGGCATGTCGTCTATGCCGACACCTCGCGCGGCCGGCATGGCGCCATCCACGACCCCATCTCGCAGCGGCCGAAGCTGATGGACGGCGAATGGAAGGCCTATGGCGAAAAGATCACCAGGCTCGCCGAGCGGTTCTCCGATTTCGGCGTCGGCATGGCCTTCCACCATCACATGGGCACGATCGTCGAGACGGACGCGGAGATCGACAGGCTGATGCACACAACCGGCGAGGCGGTCGGCCTGCTCTACGACACCGGGCATTGCGCTTTCTCCGGCGGCGACCCGGAACAATTGCTGCGCCGGCATGTGGAGCGCGTCGTGCATGTGCATTGCAAGGACGTGCGCCCGGCAATGCTGAAGAAGGCGCGCGACACCGACATGAGCTTCATGGGCGCGGTGATGGAAGGCATCTTCACGGTGCCCGGCGACGGCGCGATCGACTATCCGACGCTGCTCAAGATCCTCGCCGACCACGGCTATTCCGGCTGGCTGGTGGTGGAGGCCGAGCAGGACCCGGCCAAGGCGCACCCCTTGACCTATGCCACGATGGGGTATCGCAATCTCAAGAAGCTGGCCGAGGGCGCGGGCTTCTATGTCCACGAGCGCAAGGGCTGAAGACCGCATGGGGCGCCGGGGAGGGAGATGAGTTCGGTTCTGTACCAGAAGGTGGTCAAGAGCTTCGGCGCGCTCAACGTGCTGCGGTCGCTCGACCTTGCCGTGCCCGATCACAAATTCCTCGCTTTGCTTGGTCCGTCGGGCTGCGGCAAGACGACGGCGCTACGCATCCTGGCCGGGCTCGACATGCCGAGCGCGGGCAAGGTCTTCATCGGCGAGCGCGACGTCACGCGGCTGCAGCCGCGCGACCGCGACATCGCCATGGTGTTCCAGAGCTACGCGCTCTATCCGCAGATGACGGTCGCCGAGAATATCGGCTATCCGCTGTGGATCCGCGGCACGCCGGATGCCGGGCGAAAGGCCAAGATCGGCGAGGTCGCCGCCATTCTCGAGATCGGCCACCTGCTCGATCGACGGCCACGCCAGCTTTCGGGTGGACAGCGCCAGCGCGTCGCGCTGGCCCGCGCCATCGTGCGCGACCCGGCGGCCTTCCTGATGGACGAGCCGCTCTCCAATCTCGACGCAAGGCTGCGGCTCACCATGCGCGGCGAGATCAAGCGGCTCTGCCAGCGCCTCAGCGCCACCACCATCTACGTCACCCATGACCAGGTCGAGGCGCTCACGATGGCCGACTTCGTCGCCGTCATGCATGGCGGCGAGCTGCAGCAGATGGCGCCGCCCATCGAGATATACGACCGCCCGGCGAACCGTTTCGTCGCCACCTTCGTCGGCAACCCGCCGATGAACATCCTGCCGGCAGCGCTTTCCGAGAAAGGCGTCATCGTGGCCGGCAAGGTCGTCCCGCTGGAAGCCGCGCGGCTCGCCGCCTGCCGCGCCGCCTCGATCGCCGAAATCGGCCTGCGGCCGGAAGATTGCAGCGCTGCCGCGGCCGACACGCCCGATGCGCTGCCGGGCGAAATCTACGTCGTCGAACCGATGGGCAACGAGACGCTGGTCAATGTCCGCCTCGAAGGCGGCAACGTCTCTGTCCGGGCCGGCCGCGAATTCCGGGGTGCGGTGGGTGAAAGCATCGGCGTCGCCTTCGACCCGGCGAACGCCTGTTTCTTCAATTCGGCCGGCCTGACAGCCGTCCACAGGGTCAACAACAATGGGAGAGTGACATGATGCATTCCAGCAGACTTACTCGCCGATCCGTCATCAAGGGCGGGCTTGGCCTGGCCCTGGCGACCACCGCGCTGACCACGCTCGGCCTGCCGATGCCCGCGAAGGCGGCCGGCAAGAAGGTGATCATCGGCGCCTTCGCCGATGGCGGCCTGACGCCGTTCAAGGAAAAGATCATCCCGCTGGCCAAGGAACAGGGCTTCGACATCCAGTTCCTCGAGGACGAATACGGGGTGACGCTCGAAAAGTGGTTCGCCGACGCCCAGAGCGGCGCCGGCCAGTATGACCTCTATCTGCTCGACGACCCGTGGGTGCCGCAGTTCGGCGCCGCCAACGTGCTCGAGGACCTTGGCGCCGGCGGCATCGACGGGGCCGACAAGGACTGGATCGGCTCGATGATCGACATGGGCTATTGGCCGCCGCAGAATGGGCCCCGCGTCAAGGGCTTCGAGAACGCCAAGCCGACGCTGATCTGCGTGCCCTTCGTCGGCGACCTGCAGACGCTGACCTATCGCAACGACGTCTTCACCGGCGGCGCGCCGAAGACCTGGGACGAGGTGATCGCCAAGGGCAAGGAAGGGGTTGCCGCCGGCAAGATCAAGTATCCGGTCGTCTTCCGCGGCGTTTCCGGCAACCCGATCGTCACCAGCTGGTATCCGGTTTTCCTGTCGTTCGGCGGTTCCTTCTTCGACGACAAGTGGAACCCGATCTTCAATTCGGCCGAAGGCAAGGCTTCGGCCGATTTCTTCGTCGGCACGATGAAGCAGAACACGGCGAGCGGCGTGGTCGAGTTCGATTCCGACCAGGAGGGCGCGGCGATCCTCGGCGGGGACGCGGGCGCCATCATCCAATACTCGGGTAATGCGCTGAAGGCCGATGATCCCGCCCAGACGAAGGTGGCGGGCAAGCTCGATTTCGGCGTCGTGCCGAGCCAACAAAAGGCGATCGCGCAGATGGGCATCTTCATCGCCGGCGTGCCGAAATCGGCGCCCAACAAGGCGAACTCCATCGAGTTCCTGAAGTGGTATGTCAGCGCGGAAACCCAGGCCAAGCTCTCGGAAGCGGGCTCCATTCCCGTTAAGCGCAGCGCCTTCGGTGTCGCCAAGCCCGGCAACCGGCTCATTCCGGTCGCGCTCCAGCAGCTCGACGCCGGCGCGCTGCCCAGGCCGCGCACGCCCGACTGGGCGAAGGTCGAGGAACTGCTCGGCATCGAGCTCAACAAGGCCTTGCAGGCAGGCTCCGGCGGCGGCGCGGCTTTGGATACGGCCGCCAAGCAGGTCAAGGACTACCTGACCACGGCCGGGTACTACTGATGCAAACCGGCATGCAGGCACGCAAATATCGCCTGCAGGGGGCGGGGCTCGACCTCGCCCTCCCATACCTCATGCTGGCGCCGGGCCTGATGGTCGTGCTCGGCGTGCTGGTCTATCCGCTCTGGGACGGGCTGCGCGCCAGCACCAGGGCTTACCGCTATGGCTCGCCGGTCGCAGATGTCGGCTTTCACAACTATGTGCAGCTTTGGAGCGACGCGCAGTTCCTGAATTCGCTGTGGGTCACGGTCAAGTTCGTGGCGCTTTCGGTGTCGATCGAGGCGGTGCTGGGTTTCGCGCTGGCCTTGTTCTGCCTGCACGAATTCCGCGGCATAAGGCTGCTGAGGACGGTGCTGATCATTCCCATGGTGATCACGCCCGTCGTCGTCGCCATCCTGTTCAGGCTGATCTACGCCAGCGACGCCGGCATGCTGACGGCGCTCTCGGAAGCCATGGGCGGTGGCGGGGTCCAGATCCTCGGAAACCCGCTCAATGCCTTCATCGGCCTGGTCGTGCTCGACGTCTGGGAGTGGACGCCGCTGATGTTCCTGATCCTGCTGGCCGGCCTGCAGTCGCTGCCGCACGAGCCGTTCGAGGCGGCGCGCGTCGACGGCGCCGGCTCCTGGCGCGTGTTCGCCGATCTCACCTTCCCGATGATGCGCCCGGTGCTGGCGATTGCCATCGTGCTGCGCACCATCGACGCCTTCGGCACCTTCGACCAGGTCTTCGTCTTGACCCGAGGCGGGCCTGGCGAAGCGACGAGGCTGATCTCGATCTATGGCTATGACACCGCGTTCAAGTTCCAGCAGACCGGATATGCGGCGGCGCTGTTCGTTACGATCGGCCTCGTCGTGCTCGCGCTCGCCTTCAGCGCCATCAGGCTCCTGCGCAGGATCGACGCGTCATGAGCACCCGTCTGGCGCGCATCCTCACCACCATCTTCGTGCTGGCAGTCGTGCTGCTGCCGATCTACTGGCTGGTCTCCACCTCGCTCAAGTCCAATCGCGAGATCACCCAGGAAGGCACGCTCTATCCGCATGTGCCGACGCTCGACAATTACGTCAGGCTGTTCACCGAAAAGCAGTTCGGCTCCTACCTGACGAACTCGGTGGTGGTCACCTTCTTCTCGGTGGCGATAGCGCTGGTCTTCGGCGCGATGGGCGCCTACGCGATCGCCAGGTTCCGCCTGCCCTTCGCGGCGGAGCGCAAGATCGGTCTCTTCCTGCTGACACTGCGCATCATCCCCCCGGTGGTGATCCTGATCCCCGTCTATCTCTTGATGCTGAGCCTCGGGCTGCTCGACAGCTGGCTCGGCCTGATCGCCACCTACACAGCCTTCAATGTCACCTTCTGCGTCTGGATGATGGAGAGCTTCTTCCGCGAGATCCCCGTCGATCTCGAGGAGGCGGCCATGGTCGACGGCGACTCACGCTTCGGCGCCTTCCGCCGCATCACGCTGCCGCTGGCAGCGCCTGGCTTGGCGGCCACCGCCATCTTCGCCGTGCTTGTGACCTTCAACGAATTCCTCTTCGCGCTGGCGCTGACGGCGACGCCGCGAGCGATGACCATGCCGCGCGGCACCGCCACGCTCATCGGGCGCATCGATACCGACTGGGCCTCGATGTCGGCCGCCGGCGTCATCGGAGCGCTGCCGATCGTCTTCTTCGCGCTGCTGGTGCAGCGGCATCTGGTTCGCGGCCTGACCATGGGCGCCGTGAAGTGACCGCCGGCCGGGCATGTTGAACTCGCCGTCAGGGACGGCCGCACAGGAAAGTTGAACGCAATGATGGATGTTTGTCTGTTCGGGGTCGGATTGATTGGAAGGGTGCATGCCGGCAATCTGGCGCGCCACCCGAAGGTGCGGCTGCGCTATATCGTCGATCCCAACCGGGAGGCCGCCGCCAAGGTAGCGGCCGCGACCGGCGCCGAGATCGCCGACACAGAGACCGTGATGAACGATCCGGCGGTGAAGATGGTGTTCATCGCCTCGGCAACGCGCACCCACGCCGACCTCGCCATGGCAGCGGCGGCAAAGGGCAAGGCGATCTTCTGCGAGAAGCCGATCGATCTCGACCTCAAGCGCACCGACGAGTGCCTGGCCGCGGTCGCGAAGGCCGGCGTGCCTTTCCAGATCGGGTTCAACCGTCGCTTCGATCCGAGCTTCCGGGCGCTGAAGGAGCGGCTGGACGGCGGCGAGATCGGCGCGGTCGAGCAGGTCATCATCACCAGCCGCGATCCCGAACCCGAAACCGAGGAAGCGCTGGCCGGAGGCGGGGGCGTGTTTCGAGAGATGACCATCCACGACTTTGACATGGCGCGGAACATGCTCGGCGAGGAGCCGGTGGAACTGTTCGCGACCGGCTCCTCGCTGGTGGCGCCGCAATACAGGAAGCTCGGCGACTACGACACCGCGATGTTCATCCTGCGCACGGCGTCAGGCCGGCAGTGCCACATCAACAACAGTGTCAGGGCAGCCTACGGGTATGACCAGCGCATCGAGGTGCACGGCGCCGACGGCATGCTGCAGGCCGGCAACCGGCTGCCGACTTCGGTGGAGATGTATGGCGGCAAGGGCATATCGCGCGACAAGCCCTACTACTTCTTCGTCGAACGCTATGCGGAATCCTACGCCGCCGAGATCGATCACTTCATCAGCTGCGTCGAAACCGGCAGCAGCCCGGCCGTCACGGCCAGCGACGGCCGCAAGGCCATGATCCTTTGCGAGGCGGCGCTCGCCTCCGCACGGTCCGGCCGGTTCGAGCCGGTGAAGCTCTGAGCGCAGGGGCTGAAGCCAACGGGGAGCGACAAAATGAAGATCGGCATGATCACCGACAGCCTCGGCAACCTGTCCTTCGACGAGATGCTGCGCGCCTCGGCCGAGCTCGGGCTGGAGACGCTGGAGTTCGCCTGCGGCAACTGGTCGTCGGCGCCGCATATCGACCTGGCGGCGATGCTGGACAGCGCTGCGACCCGCGCCGAATTCGTCGCCAAGGTCCGCGACCATGGGCTGACGATCGCGGCGCTCAACTGCTCGGGTAATCCGCTGCATCCCGGACCACAGGGCAAGCACCACCGCCAGGTGACCGAGGACACGATCCGGCTGGCGAGCCTGATGGGCATCGACCGCGTCGTGATGATGTCCGGCCTGCCAGGCGGCCCGGGCGACGCCAACCCCAACTGGATCATCACCGACTGGCCGCCCGAATGCGCCGACATTCAGCGCTACCAGTGGGACGAATGCATCATCCCTTACTGGCGCGACCTCGTCGGATTTGCGAACAATCTGGGTATCAGGAAGCTTTGCCTGGAATTGCATGGGCATCAGGCCGTCTACAATGTCCAGACGCTATTCCGGCTGCGCGATGCCGTCGGCGAGACGGTCGGCGCGAACTACGACCCGAGCCATCCGATGTGGATGGGCGCCGATCCCATTGCCGCCGTGCGCAAGCTTGGCTCGGCGATCTATTACGTCCACGCCAAGGACACGCGCGTCGAGCCGGTGCCGGCAGGCATCGACGGCGTGCTCGATGCGCGCCCCCCAACGCTTTTTGCCGAAAGGGCATGGAACTACATCACGCTGGGCTACGGCCACGGCGAGACCTGGTGGCGGCAGTTCTGCACGGCGCTGAAGCAGGCCGGCTACGACGACGTGCTGTCGATCGAGCACGAGGACATGATGCTGTCGCCGATGGAAGGCATGCGCAAATCCGTGGCCCTGCTACGCAACGTCGCCATCAACCTGGCCTGATGCTCAGATCCGATTTTGCATCGGCCGGCCGCCCTGGGCCGCCAAACCGGTCTCGGCGCTCGGCTCGGTCACCTCACATCGACCCAGCGCTGTTCCTGGAAGGAGCGCGCCATGGCGTGCACGGTGCGCTCGATCTCCAGCCCCTCGTCGAAGTCGATGATGCGGGCCGGCTTGCCGGCGATGCGCATCAGAAGCTCGCGGCATTCGATCATCTTGAGATCGTTGAAGCCGAGGCCGTGGCCGGGCGCCGGCAGGAAGGAATCATAGGGCTTGTGGTGCGGCGCGACCAGGATGGTGCGGTAGCCCTGCTCGGTCGGCCGGTCGGCGGTGAGATAGAGCTGGAACTCGTTCATCCGCTCCTGGTCATAGAGGATCGAGCCTTTCGAGCCGAAAATCTGGATGGCGATGCGGCCCTTGCGGCCCCAGGCCGAGCGGTTGACCAGCAGCGTGCCGGCGACGCCGTTTTCGAGATGCAGCAAGACGCTGGCGATGTCATAGGTCTCGACCGCGCGGCGGGCGCCCGAAGCGGTCTTTCGGTCGGCATAGGGCTTGGCCATGTCGCACATGACGCGGGAAACCCGACCGAACAGCGCCTTGATCAGCGACAGCGGATGGACGGCGAAATCGTCGAGCGCGCCATAGCCGGACGACGCCTCGTGCTTCCAGAAGAACAGCGCCTCCGGGTCGGCCATGAAATCCTCGTCCATCTCGATGCGCAGGAGGTTGACGTCGCCGATGATCTTTTCTTCCAGCAGCGCGCCGATGTGGCGGATGGCGGGGTTCTGGATGTAATTGTAGCCGAGTACGGCGACCTTGCCGGATGCCTTGGCGGCCTTCGCCATGGCCTCGGCCTCGGCAAAGCTCGGCGCCATCGGTTTCTCGCACCACAGGTGTTTGCCGGCCTCGAGGATCGCGATCGCCATCTCCGGGTGGAACTGATTGGGCGTGGTCAACGAGACCACGTCGACCTCCGGATCGTTGACCACGGCGCGCCAGTCGCCGGAGCTTTTTGCGAAGCCGAACTCGCCGGCCTTGCGCCTGGCAAGCTCGTCATTCACCTCGCCCAGATGCACCAGCTTCGGCTTCTCGACATCGGGAAAGACGGTGCCCACCGCGTTCCAGGCGATGGCGTGGCACTTGCCCATGAAGCCCGTGCCGATGAGGCCCACTCCGACCATGTCGATTGTCTCCGCGCCCGAGCAATTCCAGGAAAAGTGTCAACCGGTTTTCCGTCCGGAATTGCGTCAATAAACAGATGGAGCGGTTCCGTGAAAGCGGAATCGCTCCGGGGAAATACTGGTGTGGATTGATTAGTCCATTTTGGTAAAGAATGGAACATACAAATCATTTTTTATGGTGTTCTTGCGCGAACTCGCTATGATGAGGCAGGAGAGGGACAAACCATTATGGGCGTGGGCGGAGCGACGATGGACGAACGGGTGCCTCGCGATTTCGAAACGCTGCGCGCGACGATCCTGGACAGGCGCGCGAGCCTGCCCAAGCGTATCGCGCAGATCGCCGCCTATGCGCTCGACAATCCCGACGACATCGCCTTCGGCACGGCGGCCAGCATTGCCGCCTCGGCCGGCGTGCAGCCCTCGACGCTGATCCGTTTCGCCCAGCAACTCGGCTTCGACGGCTTCACCAGCCTGCAGCAGGTTTTTCGCGAGCGCCTGCGCGAGCGCAACTCCTCCTATGACGAGCGGCTGGCGGCGCTGCGCGCCAAGGCGGAGGAAGGCGCCGGCCACCGGGCAATCTTCGACGGCTTCGTCGCCGCCGCCAGCACCTCGCTCAGCGACATTTCGCGTGCATTGAACGATGCGCATTTCGAAGAGGCGATCGCGCTTCTGGCAAAGGCCGAGACCATCTATGTGCTGGCCAAGCGCCGCTCCTATCCGGTCGCCTCCTACATCGCCTACGCACTGGGCAAGCTCAAGATCCGCAACCAGCTGGTGGAATCGGCGGCGGGCCTGAACGCCGAAATGATCGGCTTCGCCACGCCGCGCGACGCCGTCATCGCCATCAGCTTCTCGCCTTACGCGCCGGCGACCATCGAGGAGACGCGCGCGATCGCAGAACAGGGCGTGCCGATCGTGGCGATCACCGACTCATCCTTCTCGCCGCTGGCGCAATTCGCCAAGGTCTGGTTCGAGGTCGCCGAGGCCGATTTCGGTGGCTTCCGCTCGATCTCGGCGACGATGGCGCTGGCCATGGCGCTGACCGTCGCCGTGGGCGAGAAGCGCCGCGAAACCGGGCGACGCCGCAAGGGCTGAGCCTCGCCGGCGGGTTGCTTTTCGGCATGGGAATGCTCATTCCATATTGACTATATATTGGAATTAATATTTCATATTGGCGATAGACGCTGCCGCTGGCGCGCGCTGTCCAAAACGACGCTGCTCTGCATAACAAGGCCGATGGGAGGTTTGAATGGGCGAAGCCGTGGAAGGGAAATACCCGCCGCTCGACGTCATCACCATCGGTCGCGCCTCGGTCGATCTCTATGGCCAGCAGATCGGCTCGCGGCTGGAGGACATCACCTCTTTCGCCAAGTCGGTCGGCGGCTGCCCGGCCAACATTTCCGTCGGCACCGCGAGGCTCGGCCTGCGCTCGGCGCTGCTGACGCGCGTCGGCGACGAGCAGATGGGCCGCTTCATCCGCGAACAGCTCCGGCGCGAGGGCGTCTCCGTCGACGGCCTGAAGACCGACAAGGAGCGGCTGACGGCACTGGTGCTGCTTTCGGTGGAGAGTGAAGGCGTCTCGCCGATGATCTTCTACCGCTCCGACTGCGCCGACATGGCGCTGGCCGAAGAGGATATCGACGAGGCCTTCATCGCCTCGGCGCGCTCGGTGGTCGTCACCGGCACGCATTTCTCCCGGCCCAACTCGGATGCCGCGCAGCGCAAGGCAATCCGGCTGATGAAAGCCCGGGGTGGCAAGGTTGTCTTCGACATCGATTACCGCCCGAACCTTTGGGGCCTTGCCGGCCATGCCGAGGGCTTCGAGCGTTATGTCAAATCAGACCGTGTCTCGGCGCAGCTGAAGACGGTGCTGCCCGATTGCGACCTCATCGTCGGCACCGAGGAAGAGATCATGATCGCTTCCGGAGCCGACGATTGCCTGAGCGCGCTGAAGACGATCCGCGCGCTGTCCGCGGCCACCATCGTGCTGAAGCGCGGCGCCAAGGGCTGCATCGTCTATGACGGGCCGATCAGCGACGATCTCGAGGACGGCATCGTCGGCAAGGGCTTCCCGATCGAGATCTACAATGTGCTGGGCGCCGGCGACGCCTTCATGTCGGGCTTCCTGCGCGGCTGGCTCGGCGGCGAGAGCTTCGCCACCGCCGCCACCTGGGCCAATGCCTGCGGCGCCTTTGCGGTGTCGCGCCTGCTCTGCGCGCCGGAATATCCGACCTTCGAGGAGCTGCAGTTCTTCCTGAAGAACGGCAGCAAGCACCTGGCGCTACGCAAGGACGAGGCGATCAACCACATCCATTGGGCGACGACGCGCAGGCGCGACATTCCTTCACTGATGGCGCTGGCCTGCGACCATCGCGTGCAGCTGGAGGATGTCGCGGCAAGGGTCGGCGCCGACGTTTCGCGCATCCCCGACTTCAAGGTGCTGACGGTCAAGGCGGCGGCAAAGGTCGCGGCAGGCCGCGACGGCTACGGCATGCTGATCGACGAGAAATATGGCCGCGACGCCATGTTCGAATTCGCCCGCCATCCCTTCGCCTGGCTCGGCCGCCCGGTCGAATTGCCTGGATCGCGGCCGCTGCGCTTCGAATTCTCGCAGGATATCGGCTCGCAGCTCACCGAATGGCCGGTCGACCATTGCATCAAATGCCTGTGCTTCTACCACCCGGACGATCCGGAAGCGCTGAAGAGCGAGCAGCAGCAGAAGCTGCGCGCGCTGTTCGAGGCGGCGCGGAAAGTCGGGCGCGAACTGCTGATCGAAATCATCGCCGGCAAGCATGGCAAGCTCGATGAAACCACCATTCCGCGTGCGCTGGAAGAACTCTATGCGCTGGGGATCAAGCCCGACTGGTGGAAGCTCGAGCCGCAGGCTTCCGCAGGCGCCTGGGCGAAGATCGAACAGGTGATCGTCAAGAACGACCCGTGGTGCCGCGGCGTCGTGCTGCTCGGGCTGGAGGCGCCGCAGGACGAGCTGGTCGCGGCGTTTGCCGCCACCGCCAATGCGCCGATCGTCAAGGGTTTCGCCGTCGGCCGCACCATCTTCATCAATGCCGCCGAACAATGGCTGTCCGGCAAGATATCGGACGACGAGGCTGTCGCCGACATGGCGTCCCGCTTCGAACAGTTGACCGAAGCGTGGCTTGCCGCGCGCGGCCGTAAAGCAGCATAAGAACACAGGCAGCATAAGAAGACGGCGTCAACGAAAGCCGGAGGAAACGACAATGACGAAAACCGTTCGCCTGACGATGGCGCAAGCACTAACCCGCTTTCTCAGCCGGCAGATGACCGAGATCGACGGCAAGACGGTACCGATCTTCGGCGGCGTCTGGGCGATCTTCGGCCATGGCAATGTCGCCGGCATCGGCGAGGCGCTCTATCAAGTGCGCGACGAGCTGCCGACCTTCCGCGCGCATAACGAGCAGGCGATGGCCCATGCGGCGATCGCCTATGGCAAGGCGAACTTCCGCCGCCGCTTCATGGCCGCGACCTCTTCGATCGGCCCCGGCGCCCTGAACATGGTCACCGCGGCGGCGCTGGCGCATGTGAACCGGTTGCCCGTCCTGCTCCTGCCCGGCGATGTGTTCGCCAACCGTCTGCCCGACCCGGTGCTGCAGCAAGCGGAGGATTTCTCCGACGGTACGGCGAGCGTCAACGACTGTTTTCGTCCGGTGTCGCGCTATTTCGACCGCATCACGCGGCCGGAGCAGATCATCCCGGCGCTGAACCGCGCCATGCAGGTGCTGACCGATCCGGCCGAATGCGGCCCGGTGACGCTGTCGCTCTGCCAGGACGTGCAGGCCGAGGCCTATGATTATCCGGAAAGCCTGTTCGCCGAGCGCGTCTGGGCGCCGCGCCGGCTGCGCCCCGACCGCAACGAGCTTGCGGGTGCCGTCGCGGCGCTGAAAGGGGCGAAGAAGCCGCTGGTGATCGCCGGCGGCGGCGTGCTCTATTCGCAGGCTTCCGGCGAACTGGCGAAGCTAGTGCAGGGCGCCGGCATTCCGGTCTGCGAGACGCAAGGCGGCAAGTCTTCGCTGCCCGACGATCATCCGCTCAACATGGCCGCCGTCGGCGTGACCGGAACGTCGGCCGCCAATCGGTTGGCCGAAGAGGCCGACGTCGTGCTCGCCGTCGGTACCAGGCTGCAGGACTTCACCACCGGCTCCTGGGCGCTGTTCAAGAATGCCGGCCGCACCATTATCGGCCTCAACACCCAGGTCTTCGATGCCGGCAAGCATTGGGCGCTGCCGCTGGTGGCAGACGCGGCCGAGGGCCTGGCAGAACTCAGCGCGGCGCTGAAAGGCTGGAAAGCGCCGACCGCCTGGACCGACAATGCGCTGAAGGGCAAGACGGAATGGCAGGCGGCGGCCGCCAAGGTGACGGCCTCGACCAACACCGCTTACCCCTCGGACGCGCAGGTGATCGGCGCCGTACAACGCGCCATGGGCTCCGGCGTGACGCTGCTGAATGCGTCAGGCGGCCTGCCCGGAGAACTGCACAAACTCTGGCAGGCGGGCGCTCCCGGCTCGTATCATGGGGAATACGGCTTCTCGACCATGGGGTACGAGATCGCCGGCGGGCTGGGCGCCAAGATGGCCAAGCCCGACCAGGAGGTCGTCGTCATGGTCGGCGACGGCTCCTATCTGATGATGAATTCCGAGATCGCCACCTCGGTGATGCTTGGCCTGAAGCTTACCATCGTGCTGCTCGACAATCGCGGCTATGGCTGCATCAACCGGCTGCAGATGGCGACCGGCGGCGCCAACTTCAACAATCTCTTGAAGGACGCGCGCCACGAGGTGCTGCCCGACGTCGATTTCGCCGCGCATGCGGCAAGCATGGGTGCCATCGCCGAGAAGGTGGCGTCGATCGCCGAGCTGGAAACGGCGCTGGCCAAAGCGAAAAAGAACGACAGGACGACGGTGCTGGTCATCGACACCGATCCGCTGGTTTCGACCGAAGCCGGCGGCCACTGGTGGGATGTCGCCGTGCCGGAAGTCTCGGCGCGACGCGAAGTGAACGCCGCGCGCAAGAAATACGAGGAAGCCCTGGGCAGCCGTCAGGGCTGAACCCGCCTCGCAACGAACCGACATTTGGAGTGACGACTTGAAAGCCAAACTGGGCATGTCTCCCATCGCATGGTGGAACGACGATCTCGTGGAGCTGAGCGACGACGTGTCGCTGGAGGAATGCCTGCGCCAGTCGCGCTCGGCGGGCTTCACCGGCATGGAGATGGGCCGCCGCTTCCCCAACGATCCCAAGGTGATGCTGCCGATCCTGAAGGAGGCCGACGTCACCCTTTGCGGCGGCTGGTTCTCCGGCACGCTGGTCAACGAGGACCTGGCGAAGAACAAGGACCGCATCCAGCCTATGATCGAGCTGTTCAAGGCGGTCGACGCGCCCTGCATCGTCTATGGCGAAGTCGGCCGTTCGATCCAGGGCGACCGCTCGAAGCCTTTGGCCACCAAGCCAAAACTTTCGAACGACGAGATGAAGGCCTATGGCCGGCGCGTCACCGCATTCGGCGAATGGTGCGCGGAGCAGGGCATGCCGCTTTCCTACCACCATCACATGGCCGCTGTGGTCGAGACCGAGCCGGAGCTCGATTCCTTCATGCGCAACTCCGGCGAAGGCATCCCGCTTTTGCTCGACGCCGGCCATCTCGCCTTTGCCGGCGGCGATGTGCTGCGCGCCATCGACAACCATCACAAGCGCATCAACCATGTCCATGTGAAGGATGTGCGCATGGGTGTGATCGAAGGGCTCGACCGCACGAAACAGTCCTTCCTCGATGCCGTGGCGCTCGGCGCCTTCACCGTGCCGGGCGACGGCTCGCTCGATTTCGGAGCCATCGTCCAGCGCTTCGCCGATCATGGCTATGAAGGCTGGTTCGTCGTGGAAGCCGAACAGGATCCGAAGAAGAACCCGCCGCTCAAGATGGCCCAGGTCGGCCACAAGGAGCTGATGCGGGTGATGACGGCCGCCGGTTACACGGTGGAGACACAGGGTTTCCCGGTCTGATCATAAACGATGGATTAGTCAGGGCGCCCGGTCTATCCCATGCGCTTTGGCAACTCCTGGATTGGCGCGATGAAAGACTATGAGCATCCCTTCTTCCGGCCGCTGTGGCGACGCATCGCCGTCGTCGCGGTCTGCCTGATCTGGTCGGCGATCGAGTTCGCCTCCGGTACGCCGTTCTGGGGCGTCATCGCGCTCGGCTTCGCCGGCTATGCGGTGTGGCAGTTTTTCTATCTTTACAAGCCGGCGGAGGAGGCGAAGCCTCCGGCCGAGCCGAAGGAATGATCCAAAGGAGCCCCGCATGTCGAAACTCATCGTCAAGGCCGATAAGGGCCACGGCCATGTCGCCCATGTCACGCCGCAAAGCGCAGGCTGGACCTATGTCGGTTTCGACCTGCATCGGCTGAAGGCGGGCGAGACGGCGACCGGCAAGACGGGCGACCGCGAGGTCTGCCTGGTCTTCGTCACCGGCAAGGGCAAGGCCTCGGCCGACGGCAAGGATCTCGGGCTGCTCGGCGAGCGTATGTCGCCCTTCGAGGGCAAGCCTTGGTCGGTCTATGTGCCGCAAGGCAGCGACTGGTCGGTGACCGCCGACACCGAGTTGGAGCTCGCCGTCTGCTCGGCGCCCGGCCTCGGCGGCGGTCTCCCGGTTCGCGTCATCGGGCCTGACGATCTCGGCCAGGAGGTGCGCGGCAAGGGCACCAACACGCGCTATGTCACCAACATCCTGCCCGAGGGCAAGCCGGCGGATTCGCTGCTGGTGGTCGAGGTGATCACGCCCGGCGGCCACACCTCCAGCTACCCGCCGCACAAGCACGACCAGGACAATCTGCCGGCCGAATCCTACCTGGAAGAGACCTACTACCACCGCCTCAACCCGCCGCAGGGCTTTGCCTTCCAGCGTGTCTACACCGACGCCGACCGCAATGGCGTGCGCGAGCTGGACGAAGCGATGGCGATCGAGGACGGCGATGTCGTGCTGGTGCCGAAGGGCTACCACCCCTGCGCGGCCTGCCACGGCTACGACCTCTATTATCTCAACGTCATGGCCGGACCGAAGCGGACGTGGAAATTCCACAACGCGGCCGAGCACGAGTGGCTGATGAAGACCTGAACAGGATGTGTCGATATTCAGGTGAGGC
>CCNC01000021.1 GCA_000824845.1 Mesorhizobium sp. ORS 3359
CCGGTGCTCACGTACTTTAAGTGCGCTCCGCCCCGGTTCTCGGAAACCACGATTTTCGGCGCGGCCTGACCTGAATATCGACGCACCCTAGCAGCTCGGCAAAGCCGTTGGTCCAGCCCGGAAAAATCGTCGGCTAACGAGCTTGCGGCTGGACTTGCCTTCGAAAACCCATGAAAGCTTCGTCAATCCGTCATGGAAATCACCTATGGCAGCGGTTCCAGTGCATGTCGCCGCAAACGCTCTGGCGTTTTTGGGACACGACTTGCCAAGACAATGACTTGAAGCGCGTCGCATGATCCTTCGGGCGCGGCGCGCTTGACGAGGAACGCCGATGCGCTACGCCATCTACTACACACCGGGGCAGGACGAGAAGCTGGCGCGCATTGCCGCCAACTGGCTGGGCCGCGACCCGTTCGGCGCGGCGACGAGGCCGGTCGAGGCCGTCGGCGATCTGTCTGCCGCTGAAGTCGCCTTCCACACCGCGTCGGCCCGGCGCTATGGATTCCATGCGACGCTGAAGGCGCCATTCCGGCTGGCGCCGAACGAGACCGAAGCCTCGCTGCGCGCGGCGCTCGACGCTTTCGCCGAGGCGACGCCGCCCGTCGTCATTCCGCGCCTGGTCGTCGGCCAGATCGACGGCTTCTTCGCGCTGGTGCCGGAAACGCGGTTCGCGCCGCTCAACGAATTCGCCGGCGAGGTGGTGCGCGCCTTCGACAGTTTCCGCGCGCCGCTGACCGAGGCCGAGATCGAGCGCCGCAGCCCCGATGCGCTGAAGCCGGACGAGTTCCGCAACCTCTGCCAATGGGGCTATCCTTACGTCTTCGACACGTTCCGCTTCCACATGACGCTGTCGGGGCGTGTCGGGCCCGAGGAAAGCCCGCGTCTTCGCGCGGCGATCAACGGCCTGTTCGCCGATGTGCTGCGGCAACCGGTGCCGGTCGATGCGCTGACCCTGTTCGTCGAAAGCGAGCCCGGCGCCCCGTTCATGGTGCTTTCCCACCATACGCTTGGCCGTGGCCAGGCCCGCAAGACAGCCTAGGGCGGATCAGCGGAACGCTGAACCGCCCTATCTTTAGTTTTTACGCAATTCCGGACGGAAAACCGCAAAGCACTTTTCCTGGAATTGCTCTGATTTGATTGCCGACCGTTCGAGATAGGACCTGAGATGATCGCCGAAACCGTTCTCACCAATGCTCGCATCGTGCTGCCCGACGAAATCGTCGAGGGCTCGCTTCTGTTGCGCGACGGCCTGATCGCCGCCGTCGAGCCGGGCGCTGCCCGCACCGGCGAGGATATGGGCGGCGACTACATCATTCCGGGCCTCGTCGAGCTTCACACCGATCACCTCGAAGGTCACTACGCGCCGCGTCCGAAAGTGCGCTGGAACCCGATCGCCGCCGTGCTTGCCCATGACGCGCAAGTGGCGACCGCCGGCATCACCACCGTGCTCGACGCCTTGCGCGTCGGCATGGACGAGGACGCCGACCTGAAATCCGACGACGTGCGCAAGCTGGCCGACGCGATCGAAGACAGCGTGCGCCAGGATCGGCTCAGGGCCGACCATTTCATCCATTTGCGCTGCGAGGTCTCGGCGCCGGATTGCCTCGAGGCTTTCGCCAATTTCGAGACTGACGACAGGGTGAAGCTCGCCTCGCTGATGGATCACGCGCCCGGACAGCGCCAGTTCGTCAATCTCGAGACCTATGCCTATTACTACCAGCGCAAGCTGAAGCTGACCGACCGCGACTTCCAGAAATTCTGCGAGAAACGGATGGCGGAATCGGCCCGCAATTCCGGCCCGAACCGGGTTTTCATCTCGGACGCGTGCCGCGAGCGCGGCATCGTGCTGGCCAGCCATGACGATGCGACCGCCGGCCATGTCGACGAAGCGATCGAGCAGGGCGTGCGCGTCGCCGAGTTCCCGACGACGGAAGAAGCGGCCAAGGCCTCGAAGGCGGCGGGCCTCGGCGTGCTGATGGGTGCGCCGAACGTCATGCGCGGCGCCTCGCATTCCGGCAATGTCTCGGCGCGCACGCTTGCCGCCGACGGCCTGCTCGACATCCTGTCGTCCGACTACATCCCCTTCAGCCTGATCCAGTCGGCCTTCTTCCTCGGCGATGTCGTCGAAGGCATCACGCTGCCGCAGGCGGTGGCGATGGTTTCTAAGAACCCGGCCGAAGCGGTCGGCCTCTCCGATCGCGGCGTCATCGAGCCTGGCCGCCGCGCCGACCTGGTGCGCGTGCGCGTCGACGACCATGTGCCGGTCGTGCGCACCGTTTGGCGCCAGGGCAGCCGGGTCGCATGATGGTCTCGGCCCTCATCGAGCGCGAGCTGGCCGAGAGCCTGCCGATCCGCAACGGCGTCTTCGTCGCGGTGGTCGGCCCGAGCGGCGCCGGCAAGGATACGGTGATCGGCTATGCCAGGCAGCGCTTTGCCGGCGAGAGCCGGCTGGAATTCGTGCGCCGCGTCATCACCCGGCCGAGCGACGCCGCAAGCGAGGACCACGACACGCTGGCCGACGCCGCCTTCGCGGAAGCCGAGGCCGACGGCGCCTTCTCGCTGTGCTGGGACGCGCACGGCCTGCGCTACGGCCTGCCGGCCGATGTCGACTGGGCCGTGGCGAACGGCCATGTCGCGGTCGCCAACGTGTCGCGCGCGGTCATCCCGGCGCTGCGCGAACGCTACGCCAACCTGGCCGTGGTCGAGATCACCGCCACGCCTGAGATCCTCGCCGAGCGGCTGGCGGCGCGCGGCCGTGAATCGCGCGGCGAGGTGCTTGCGCGCCTGGGGCGCAGCACGAGCGTCAAACTGACGGGGCCTGACGTGACCTCGATCGACAACAGCGGCGACAAGGAGACCGCCGGCGAATGCTTCGCCGAGGTGCTGCGCAAGGCGATGGCGTTTTCCGATCTGTCGGACATGATTTAAGCGCCTTCCCCTTCTCCCCTTGTGGGAGAAGGTGGCCGCGAAGCGGCCGGATGAGAGGTGCTGGAAGGAATGAAGCGCTGGCGGTTGGGCACAACGGTTCTGCCAGGCGAACGCCATTGCCAAGCTGGAACACCCCTCATCCGTCTCGGCGCTTCGCGCCGATCCACCTTCTCCCACAAGGGGAGAAGGAGAGGCGCCTACTTGTTGAAGTTGGCGATGAACTGCTTGAACTGCGGTGTCGGCGGCCTGGCGAACATGTCCTTCGGTTCGCCGACCGAATCCACCTCGCCCTTGTGCAGGAACATCACCTTGCTCGACACGTCGCGGGCGAAGCCCATTTCGTGGGTGACGACGAGCATGGTGCGCCCTTCCTCGGCAAGCGAGCGCATGACGCGCAGGACCTCGCCGACCAGTTCCGGATCGAGCGCCGATGTCGGCTCGTCGAACAGCATCACCTTGGGGTTCATAGCCAAGGCGCGGGCGATCGCGGCGCGCTGCTGCTGGCCGCCCGACATATGCGGCGGATAGTAGTTGCGGCGCTCCCATATGCCGACGCGCTTCAGCAAAGCCTCGGCCTGCTCCAGGCATTCCGCGCGCGGCCGCTTCAACACATGCGTCGGCGCTGCGACGAGGTTTTCGAGTACCGTCATGTGCGACCAGAGATTGAAGCTCTGGAAAACCATGGCGAGGTTGGCGCGGATGCGTTCCACCTGGCGGATGTCGGCCGGCATCTGACGGCCGTCGCGGCTTTGCTTCATCTTGATGAGCTCGCCGTCGACCCGCACTTCGCCGGAATCAGGCGTCTCCAGCAGATTGATACAGCGCAGCATCGTGCTCTTGCCGGACCCTGACGAGCCGAGGATCGAGATGACATCTCCCTTGTGCGCTTCGAGCGAAATGCCCTTGAGCACCTCGTGATCACCAAAGCACTTGCGCAGGTTCTTGACGCTGATGGCTGCCTTGTCGTCCGGGGACGATGCCGCTTGCGCGGCAGCGGCGACATTTGCCGACATCACAACACCTCCGGTACGGGTTTGATTTGCTGGCTCTGTTCCGGCGGCGGCCGCAGATGCGGGGAAAGCCGGTATTCGACCCAGGCGAACAGCCGGGCGATCGACAGGTTGAGGAGCAGGTAGATCACGCCGGCGCAGGTCAGCACCTCGATCGGCCGGAACGTGTCGTGCTGGATCTTCTGCGCCGTTCCCATCATCTCCATGATGGTGACCACGGACGCCAGCGCGGTCGCCTTGGTCATCAGGATGATTTCGGTCGAATAGGCCGGCAGAGCGAGCCGCAGCGCGATCGGCAGCGTGACGAGGCGGAAACGGGTGAAGGCCGACATGCCGAACGCCTTGGCCGCCTCGATCTGTCCGACCGGCACCGCCCGCAGCGCGCCGCGGAAAATCTCGCTCTCATAGGCGGCCGTGTTCAAGGCCATGGCGACGATCGTGCAATACATCGGATCGCGCAGGATCGGCCAAAGGATCGGGCTGTGGCGGACGAAGTCGAACTGGGAGAGGCCGAAATAGATCAGATAGAGCTGCACCAGGAGCGGCGAGCCGCGGAAGATGAAGACATAGGCGCGGGTGAAATATTCACCCAATCTGTAGCCGGAAGCCCGCAGCCAGGTCAGGCCGGTGGCGATGATCAGCCCGAAGGCGATGCCGAAGAACCAGATCTCGAGCGTCAGCGGCAGCGCCTTCAGCACGCTCCACATAGTCGAAAGATAGAAGTCGAGATCCACCGCCACCTCACTTCGGCCGCGTGAAACTGCGCGAGGTGTAACGCTCGGCCTTTTCGAAGATCGGTGTCGAGATCGAGGTCATCACCAAATAAAGGATGCCTGCGACCGTGTAGAAAAGCAGCGAATGATGCGTCGAACGCGCGGCCTTGTTGGCGGTGAGCATCAACTCGGCGACGCCGGTGACCGAGATCAGGGCCGAATCCTTGATGGTCAATTGCCAGACATTGCCCAGCCCCGGCACGGCGAGGCGCAGCACCTGTGGCACGATCACGAGGCGAAAGCGCAGCCAGGCCGACATGCCGTAGGCGCGGGCCGCCTCCAGCTCGCCGCGATGGATCGCCAGGAACGAGCCGCGAAACACCTCGGCCTGGTAGGCGCCGGAAATGATGCCGACCGCGAGCACGCCGCCGAGGAAGCTCGGCATGTTCAAGATGTCCGTCGAGCCGATCGATCCGGTCGACCGCGCTACGCCGGTCAGCACCTGCGTGCCGCCATAGTAGAACAGGTAAATGACCAGAAGTTCCGGTTCGCCGCGGAAGACGGTGGTGTAGCTCTCGCCGATGAACCTCAATCCGCCGCGATGCGAGAGCTTGGCCGCAGCCACCAGCGAGCCCAGGACGGCCCCGATCAGCATCGAGACGACCGTGACGGCGAGCGTCCAGGCGATGCCCCAGAGCAGTTGCACGCCCCAGCCGGCAGCCAGCAGCTCATAGGCCGTCGAAAACTGCGCCTGCAGATCGCTGAGAAACTCCACGTACGCCTTCCCTCCCGGCGACGGTTGCTTGTCTCAATGCAAGAACGGGAGCAGCCTTGGCTGCTCCCGTTGCGACATCACTTGGTAATGTCGATCTTGAACCACTGTAGGCTGTATTTCGAGACGGAGCCGTCGTCGAGCGCGGCCTTGAGCGCCTTGTTGTAGATGTCCTGCAGGTCCTTGTCGGTCTTGCGGAAAGCAGCGCCGATGCCCGGCCCGAGGATCGGGCCACCCTTGAATTGCGGCCCGACGAATTCCAGGTCCTTGGCATCGGGCTTGGCCAGCGTGCCGAGGAAATAGGTGGTGTCGGCGAAGGCCACGTCGATGCGGCCCGCCATCAGGTCGAGATCGTGCTCGTCGGTGGTCTTGTATTCATGGACGTTGGCGACGTCCTTGAGATATTTGTCGGCGAAGGTCGCTTCGGTGGTCGAGACCTGCAGGCCGACATTCTTGCCGGTGAGCTCCTTGCGCAGCGTGTCGAGCGCCGCCTTGGATTCGGCGTCGTCCTTCGACAGGTCGATCATCTTGCCTTTGTTGGACAGGTTGGCCAGCGGACCGTTCTTGTCGGCCAGGAAGGCCACCGGCGACGAGGCGTAGGGGATCGAGAAGTCGATCGTCTTCATGCGCTCCTCGGTGATCGACATGCCGTCCATGACGATGTCGAATTTGCCTGCGGTGAGGCCGGGAATGACGCCGTCCCAATCCTGCGCGACGATGTTGCATTCGAGCTTGGCGCGGGCGCAGACGTCGTTGAGGATGTCCACCTCGAAGCCGACGATCTTGCCGCTGGCGTCGGTCTGGTTCCAGGGGGCGTAGGAGCCCTCCATGGCGACGGAGACGGTCTTCCAGTCCTTGGCCAATGCCGGGGTCGAGCAGGTCAACGCCAGCGCTGCAAGCACGATCCAACGTGATGATGTCACGGTAGTTTCTCCCATTTTTGTTCTTGGAACCCTCAGATACCAATTGCTTAGCCCAGCCCCGATTCGCCGACAAGGGCTGTTTTCCGGTTCACGGGTTGTTGCAATCCGGCGACGAATCCGCACGCGCCCGGCGGCTCATCCGGAGCATCGATCCAATCAGGCCGTTGGCGGAAGAGCGAGGTTACTCCGCCGGCGCGCCCGCAACGTTCTGGCGCGTCGCTTCGATCATGCGGCGCCGGGCGCGGAAGACGCCCCATTGCTGGTCGACCAGCACGCCGATCAGGATGACGCCGCCCATCACCGCGAAATTAAGCGATGAGGGGATGCCGAGCAGGTTGACTAGGTTCTGCAGTTCCTGCAGCAGCACCGTCCCAAGCAGGACTCCGACCAGCGAGCCCTCGCCGCCGCGCAGCGAGAAACCGCCGAGCACGGCGGCGGCGATGGCGTAGAGCTCGTAGAACTGGCCGTGGCTCGCCGGCGAGATCGAGCGCGTGTACATGGCAAAATAGATCGCCGACAGCGCCGTCAGCACGCCGCAGATGACATAGGCGGCGATCACCACGCGCCCGGTGCGGATGCCCGAATACTTCGCCGCCTCCTCGTTCTTGCCGATGGCATAGAGATAGCGCCCGAACACCGAGCGGTGCAGCACCACCCACATCACGATGGCGATGACGATCAGCGCGATGAAGGAGTTCGGCAGGCCGTAGGAGCGGCCCGCGGTCAGGAATTCGAGCGTCGGGAAATTCTGGCCGAAGGCGAAGCCCGCCGTGCCGTCGGCGGTGTAGAAACGCGCCACTCCGCGATAGATCAAAAGGCCGCACAGCGTCACCACGAAAGGCTGCAATTTGAGCCGCGTGATCAGCCAGCCATGCACGAAGCCGATGACGGCACCGAGCACGATGATCACCACGAAGGCCAGCGGCCAGTCCAATTCGCGCACCGCGATGAAGTCGATGAACAGGGTGCCGAGCAGCGCGATCAGCGACCCGACCGACAATTCGATGCCGCCGGTGATGATGACGAAGGCCTGGCCTATCGACAGGATGCCGAACAGCGCGACGAGGTTGGAGGTGTTGGCGAGGTTGATCGCCGACAGGAAGCGCGGATTGATGGCCGTCACCACCGCGCCGACCACCAGGATCAGGATCAGCAGGCCGAGATCTTTCTTGCTCATTCAACTCCTCCCGCCGCTTGCAGCAGTTTCGGCTTCTTGCCGACCGCCAGCAAGAGAACGTTTTCCTGGCTGAAATCGTCCTTGTCGAGGATGCCGGAAATCTGCCCCTCATGCATGACCGCGATGCGGTCCGACACGCCGATCACCTCTTCCATGTCGCTGGAGATCATCAGCACAGCGACGCCGGCATCGGCCAGCGCCCGCATCAGCCCGTAGATCTCGGCCTTGGCGCCGATGTCGATGCCGCGCGTCGGCTCGTCGAGGATCATCACCTTGGGATCCATCGCCAGCCATTTGGCGAGAACGACCTTCTGCTGGTTGCCGCCCGACAGCGTGCCGGTGCGGGTCAGGACCGACGGCGCCTTGATGCCGAGGTTCTTCTTCTGCTTTTCGGCCGTCGCAAGCTCGGCGCCGGTCGAGACCAGCGAACGCCTGGCATGCGCTGGCAGGTTGGGCAGCGTAATGTTTTGTGCGATCGAGAGATCGAGCAATATGCCGGTGAGCTTGCGGTCCTCCGGCACCAGGAAGATGCCGTTCGCCACCGCGTCAGCGGCCGATCCGACATTGAGCGGCTTGCCGTCGAGCGTGACGCTGCCGCCCAGCCGCTCGTCGATGCCGAACAGCACGCGCGCCAGCTCGGTGCGGCCGGAGCCGACCAGGCCCGCGAGGCCGAGTATCTCGCCACGCCTCAGCTCGATGCTGACCGGCCGGTCCGGATAGGTGCTGGTGCGGATCGCCTCGGCAGACAGCACGACGCTGCCCGGCGCGCGCGTGGCCTCGCCCGCCTTCTCGCGCTCCTTCAGCATGCGGCCGATCATCAGCCTGACCATCTCGTCGTGATTGATCCGGTCCTTCGCCAGCGTGCCGGCTAGCGTGCCGTCGCGCAGCACCACGACACGATCGGCGACGCGCTCGATCTCATGCAGCCGGTGCGAAATGAAGATGACGCTGATGCCTTGCGCCTTCAGCCCCTTGATGACGTCGAGCAATTTCTCGGTTTCCGCCATCGGCAGACTGGAGGTCGGCTCGTCGAGGATCACAAGGCGGGCCCTGATCGACAGCGCCTTGGCGATCTCTACCATCTGCTGCTGGGCCAGCGACAGCGACGCCACCGGGGCGTCGGCCGAGAAATTGGCGCCGACGCGCTTCAGGAGCGGCGCCACCATGTCGCGCAGCTTGGCGCGGTCGACCAGCCTCAGCGGTCCGGCGCGCAGCGGCTCGCGGCCGAAGAAGATGTTGGCGGCGACGTCGAGGTTTTCGAAGAGGTTCAATTCCTGGTGCACGAAAGCGATGCCGGAGCCGATGCTCTGCTCGACGGTCAGCCCGTCATGCGCGACGCCGTCGACGGTGATGGTGCCGCTGTCCGGCCGCGTCACGCCGCCTAGGATCTTCATCAGCGTCGACTTGCCGGCGCCGTTCTCGCCGACAAGGCCGATGACCTCGCCGGGCCGGACCTCCATCGAGAACCTGTCCAGGGCGACAACGCCCGGATAGATCTTGCGCACGGCCTCGAGGCTCAGGAACGGAGCAGTGTTAGGATGAGTGGTGTCGGTAGAGGTCATCGCGCCTGACAGCAGCCGGTGGGCCACAGACTGACCGGCCTTGGCGGGTCCGTCAATACGAACGCCGGCTCAAGGAACCCCTTGAGCCGGCGCAACTGTGCCGGGCTTACTTGCCCTGCATCGCCTTAAGGTTGGCGGCGTAGGCGTCGACGTCGTCTTTGCCGATGATCTTGGTCGGGATGATGATCAAGCCGTTGGCCGGGATGCCCGACTTGTCGCCCTTCAGATAAGCGGCCATCAGCTTCATGCCCTGATAGGCCCATTCGAAGGGCTGCTGCACCACGGTCGCGGCGACCGTGCCCTCCTTGACGCCGCCCAGCGTGATCGGATCGTCGTCGAAGCCGACGACGGTGATCTGGCCGAGCTTGCCGGCGTCGCGCAGCGCTTCATAGATGCGCGGCGTGTTGTAGGAGTAGAAGCCGACCATGCAGGTGATGTCGGGGCTGGCGACAAGCGCGTCCTCGACATTCTTCTTGGCACGCGCCTGATCGATATCGTCGCCGCGCACGTCGACCAGCTCGATCTTGCTGCCTGCGAGCCCGTCCTTCATGCCCTGGATGCGTTCCTTGGCGTTGTCGGCGCCAAGCAGGCCGACGAAGCCGAGGCACTTGCCGCCGTCCGGCATCGCCTTCTTGGCGATCTCGGCCGCCTGCTTGCCGGCATCGACGTTGGACGAGCCGATATAGGCGACGCGCTTGGTCTGCGGCGCATCGGAGTCGGTGGTGAACAGCGCGGTTTCCGAGGCAATCTTGTTCAGCCCGTCGGTCGAGGTCTTGGGATCGACGGCCGAGACCATGATGCCCTTGACGCCCGCCGTCACCAGGTCGTCCATCAGACGCTGCTGGATCGCGACCGAGGACTGTTCCGGATACTTCAGCTCGAGATTGTAATCGGGCAATTCGCCCTGCGCCTTCTTCACGCCGGCTTCCGCCGCCTTCCAGAAGTCTGACGCACCGTTGACGACGAAGGCCAGCGTCGGCTTGTCGTCCGCGCGGGTAACCGCCGTGGCCGCAAGTCCGATAAGCAGGGCCGCCGCGGCGACAGATGCGTTACGGATCATGGATTTCATAGTTCAACCTCCCTTGTAGAACCTGACTGTAGAACTCGTCGCCGATGTCTCGGCCGCGGTCCGGACAACCCTCCTCCTCAAGGGTCTGGCGCGAAGGTCCGCCGACTTAAGAACGGTGCCGATCGGGCCGCGGTCGAGACACTAGACACTCATGTGGCGTTCGTAAATAGTCCGATTTGTCTGACATTTTCGTGAAAACGGATGCAGGCCCAGACCGGCGATAAAAGCCGGATTTCGAACGAGCGTCCGTCGCACCTGCCGCGCCGAACGGAAGCCCGGACGGCCAAGGCGAGTTGACAGTAGAACGCTTGCGGCTATTAGTAAAGACTATTAGTTATGACACCGCGAGGCGCGTTTTCGACGCGGAGGAGACGCTGGTCGAAGGACGCGCCGGGAGTGAGGAGGGCGAGCGCTACAAAGTCAGCAGCCGCGCGGAGAATGCCCGAATTGTCAGCATTGCTGACCTTGTCTGACCGGTTTCGTCGTGAAGCGGCGTAGCCGGCGATTTGCATGTGATGCCTGCTAATATGTATTAGTTGGCGCATCTCGATAAACGCAATGGCCTCGACCATCTTGCCGTTGCCGCCGCCTTTGATTTAGAGCCGGCTGGGTTTGGGAAACGACCATGAGCGAACCGACGGACCTGCGCGATCCTCCCGGGGCTTCCAGGCGCCGCAAGCCGGCGGCCAAGCCGAAGGGGCGCGTGACCATGACCGACATTGCGCGCGCCGCCGGCTGCTCGCAGGCGACGGTCTCGTTCGTGCTCAACAATTCGCCGGGCATCAGGCTGTCGCAGCAGACACGCGACCGAGTGATCGAGGCGGCGCGGGCGCTGGGCTATTCGCCGCCGGTCTTCTCGGCGCTCAGGCCGCCGGTGACGCCGTTCGAGGGCCTGGACGGCGTCATCGGCTTCGCTGTCGACCAGCTCGCCACCAGTCCCGAGGCGGTGGTCGCCATCGAGGGCGCGCGGCAGGCCTCGTGGAACGCCGGCAACGTGCTCCTGGTGGCGCAGACCATGGGGGACGCGGTGATGGAGCCGCGCGCGATTTCAGCACTGACGCGGCGCGGCATCTCGGCGCTGATCTACATGACCATCTTCACGCGCGAGATCACGGCGCCGGATTTCCTCTACAGCCTCGACATCCCTGTCATCCTGCTCAACTGCTACACCGCCGACTATGCCTTCCCGGCCGTGGTTCCCTCCGAGATCGCCGGCGGCCAGAGCGCGACAAGGCATCTGATCGCGCATGGCCATCGCCGCATCGCCACCATCACCGGCGAGCCGTGGATGCAGGCCGCGCAGGACCGGCTCAAGGGCTACCGCCGCGCTCTGGCCACCGCTGACATCCCCTTCGATCCCGAACTGGTGGTCGAGGGCGACTGGTCGGCCAGCGCCGGCTATGCCGCGACGGTGAAGCTGCTCGCGCTGAAAGAACGTCCCACCGCGATCTTCTGCCAGAATGACCGCACGGCGATCGGCTGCTACGAGGCGCTGAAGGAAGCCGGCCTGCATATCCCGCAGGACATCTCCGTGGTCGGCTATGACGACGAGGAGATCGCCCGCCATCTCTTCCCGCCGCTGACCACCTCGATCCTGCCGCATCTGGCGATGGGCCAATGGGCGATCGAGCAGCTCGAAACCCCGCCGACGCCCGGCCGCGGCCGGTATCCCATCACCAAGCTGGAGTGCCCGCTGGTGGAACGGGAGAGCGTGGCGAATGTAAAATCACCTACATAAGGCGCCGCCCCATTCGGGCTACCTTTGCTGCCGATGTTGCAGATTGCCTGGCACCTATGCAGCAATTGTGCCGTCGTTTAGCTTAGGCTCATGAATGGGAGGATCAGATGACGTCCACCTTCACCGTCCATGCCGCATCCGGTTACGAGCAACTCATGGGGCGCTGGAGCCAAAGGCTCGCGCCCAAATTCATCGATTTCGCCGGGCTTGCCCCCGGCGAGATAATCCTCGATGTCGGCTGCGGCACCGGGAGCCTGACCTTCGAGCTGGCGAAATCGGCCGATCTTGCCGAGATCCAGGCCATCGACTTCTCGCCTGTCTTCGTCGCGGCGGCAAAGGAGAAAAACACCGATCCGCGCATCACCATCAGCCAGGCCGACGCCACGGCGCTGCCTTTCGCGGACAATGCATTCGACCGCGCGCTGGCGCTGCTGGTGCTGCATTTCGTGCCGGAGGCAGCCAAGGCGGTGGCCGAGATGCGCCGGGTGGTGCGGCCGGGCGGCGTGGTCGCGGCGGTGGTCTGGGATCACTATGGCGGCATGACTGGCATGCGCATGATGATCGACACGATTGCCGCGCTCAGCGAAAGCGGACGACAGATGCGCAGCCGCTACTGCTTCCAGCCGATGATGCAGCCAGGCGAGATGAAGCGGACTTTCGTCGAGCAAGGCCTGGCCGATATCACCGAGGCCGAGTTGATGATCCGGATGGACTACGCGGATTTCGACGACCTCTGGGCGCCGATCAGCGCCGGAGAAGGTCCGCTCGGCAAATACATCACCACACTGGATACGGCCGAGCGAGAGCGCGTCGCGGCCGCCGTGCGCGATGCCTATCAGGCCGGCCGGCCCGACGGCCCGCGATCCTTCGCCAATGTCGCCTGGGCCTGCCGCGGCATCGTGCCCTGAAGCCAAGGCGCGTCAGTTGCCGGCGGCCGCGGCATTGACCTCCCAGCCGTCGACCCAGACCTGGCGCAGCCGGTCGCCTTCGCCCTTGAACCACAGGCCCGCCGGCCGGCAATCCTCGATGCGGTCGCTGCGGAAATTGCGGATCGCCTGGCGCAATTCGCACCAGGCGACGATGTTGGCGGTCTCGGCATAATAGACCAGCGCGACCGGACGGATGATGCGCTCGCTCGCCCGCCCCGCCTCGTCGCGGTAGGAGAGAGCGAGCTTCTCCTCGTCGCGGATGGCGCGGCGGACCTGCGCAAGGTCGACGGCGGAAGCGGAAGGCGCCGCAAAACCCCAGGCATGAAGCGCATTGGCGTCGAGCGTCTGCCGCAAGGGCGGCGGCACGGCGCCGGCGATCTTGGCACCGACGCGTTTCGCCGCCTGCTTCAACTCGGCGTCGCCGGTGCGTTCGAGCAGCGCCAGCGACAGCACGATCGCTTCCATCTCCTCGATGGAAAACATCAATGGCGGCAGGTCGAAGCCGGGGCGCAATATGTAGCCGATGCCGCGCCCACCCTCGATCGGCACGCGCATCGCCTGCAGGGCAGCGATGTCGCGATAGACCGAGCGCACCGTCACCTCCAGTTGTCCGGCCATCGCGGCTGCGGTCACCGGCTTCCTGGCCAGACGCAGGATCTGGATGATCTCGAACAGGCGCGAAGCCTTGCGCATTTTTCCATCCAACCAAAACGCAACTGACACATCCCCGTCAGTTGGCGTGATCTATAGGGCGGCTTACCCGATTGAAAATCAACAGATTCCTTTTCGTCCCTGCGGCCGAAGCGACGGACAACTGACATGAGCTATGCCGAAAACCTCTGGTTGTTCTTCGTGCTTTTGTTCGGCATCATCGCGGTTCCGGGCATGGACATGCTGTTCGTGTTGGCCAACGCGCTGACCGGCGGCAGCAACCGTGGCCTGGCCGCGACCGCAGGCATCATGCTCGGCGGCGCGGTGCACACGCTGAACGGGGCGGTCGGCGTCGGCCTGCTCATGCATTTCGTGCCGATCCTGTTCACGCCGCTGCTGATCGCCGGCGCCGCCTACATGGCCTATATCGGCATTTCGCTGATGCGCAGCTCGATCACCGTCGGCGATGACGGGCCGGCTGGCAGCCGCTCGGCCTGGAAGGCGTTTCGCCAGGGCCTGGTCACCTGCCTGATCAATCCGAAGGCTTATCTCTTCGTCCTCGCCGTCTATCCGCAATTCCTGAAGCCGGCTTACGGTCCGATCTGGATGCAGGCGACCATCATGGGATTGCTGACGGTCGCTACGCAGGCGGCGATCTATGGCGGGCTCGCCGTCACCGCCGGCCGCAGCCGGGGGCTGCTGGTCGGCAATCCGAAGGCGACCATATTGGCAGGCCGCGCGGCAGGGCTGCTGCTGTTCGCGGTATCGCTGTTCACAGCCTGGGAAGGAGTGAGGGCGGGGTGACCGCCGCCCTCCCCATTCGGCTTATGCCGCTCCCTGACGTGTCGCGAGCATTTCGCGCTTTGCCGACCGGCGCCATTCGACGGCGCCGGCGAGGCCGTGCAGCACCGTCTCGGTGGTTGCCCAGTCGATGCAGCCATCGGTGATGCTCTGGCCGTAGGTGAGCGGCTTGCCGGGCACGACGTCCTGGCGGCCGGCGACGAGATTGCTCTCGATCATGACGCCGATGATGCGCTCGTCGCCGGCTGCGACCTGGCCGGCAACGTCATGCGCCACCTTGGGCTGGTTCTCCGGCTTTTTGGCGCTGTTGGCGTGGCTGACATCGATCATCAGTCGCGGCGCGACGCCGATGCGGCCGAGCTCGGCGGCGGCGTCGTCGACGCTTGCGGCATCGTAGTTCGGCTGGATGCCGCCGCGCAGGATGACATGGCAATCCTCATTGCCCGTGGTGGCCGCGATCGCGCTGCGGCCGCCCTTGGTCACCGCCATGAAATGATGCGGCTGGGCTGCCGACTTCACCGCTTCGCCGGCGATCCTGAGATTGCCGTCGGTGCCGTTCTTGAAGCCCACCGGGCAGGACAGGCCGGACGCCAGCTCGCGATGGATCTGGCTTTCGGTGGTGCGCGCGCCGATGGCGCCCCAGGCGACGAGGTCGGCTATATACTGCGGGATAGTCATGTCGAGGAACTCGGTCGCCGCCGGCAGGCCGAGATTGTTGACGGCCGACAGCACATTGCGCGCCATGCGCAAGCCCTTCTCGATGTTGAAGCTGCCGTCTAGATCGGGATCGTTGATCAGCCCCTTCCAGCCGACCGTGGTGCGCGGCTTCTCGAAATAGACGCGCATGACGATCTCGAGCCGGTCGGCCAGGGTCTCGCGCAGCGCCGCCAGACGGCTGGCATAGTCAACGGCCGCGACCGGATCGTGGATGGAGCAAGGGCCGACGATGACAAGCAGTCGATCGTCGGCTCCGGTCAGGATCGAATGGATGGCGTTGCGCGAGGCGGCAACGGTGCGCGTCGCGGTGAGCGAGCGCGGGATCTCGCGCATCACCTCGTCGGGCGTGCTCAAGGCTCTGATTTCGGTGACCCGAAGGTCGTCTGTGGTGGTCAACACGGCTTTCTGCTCCTGGTTAGGAGACCTGCCGGCTGAAACAAAAAAGCCGCCAGGTCTGGCGGCTTGTCGGATTTTGATCTGGAGTTTTTCAGATCGAGCGCAATCCTCCCGCCGCCAGCGAGCTACCGTAGCTAAAGTACCAAAACGAGGCGGTCAGGTGGATCATGCGGCTCATATAATCGATATGCAGGCCGTTGTCACGTGCCTGACAGAAAGAAGGTTTCTCATCACACGCGACCATTCCGCTAACGCTCAAGATTGATATCAGAGCCGCGCAGCGGCGACTCCAACAGGAATTCCGCGAGCGTACCTTTTCGTCTGGTCTTTCGAAGCCATTCTTTGGCCGACACGACGACCACGCTTGGTCTGCCGTTTCGGGTGATCGTCTGCGGAGCATGCTGAGCCAGCTCGACAACCTCGGCGAGCCGGGCTTTTGCCCCTGCAACAGTCCAGCTGTTATCCTTGGGCACAGACATCATCCCACCCCCATGTTGGTTCTGACAACATGACTATGAAGCGATGGTGCGGCAACAGGCAAGCGCGTGGACTTTAGAGTCTGCGCATCGGCAGCCGATGCCTCTACTCCCCGATCACGCCGGCAATGTTCTGGTCGTAGTCGACCAGCGATCCCGTCATGACGCCGGCCTGAGGGCTCAGCATATAGGTGATCAGCCGCGCAAGCTGCGCCGGCTTCACCAACTGGCCCATCGGCTGCGCTGCCTCTGCCTTCTCCAGCCAGTCATCCGACGCTCCGTGCCATTTCTTCTGCACGATCGCCTCGCCCTCGGTGTCCATCCATCCCGGCAGCACGGCGTTGCAGCGGATACGGTTCCTCCGGTAGGCGCTGGCGACATTCTTGGTCAGCGTCATCAGCGCACCTTTGCTGGTCGAATAGGGCGTGAGGAAGGACTGACCGGCATGCGCCGACATCGACAGCACGTTGACGATCGAGCCGGGCGCCTTGCGCTCCAGCAGATGCGCGACGAGGCCCTGCATCAGGAAGAATGGACCGCGCACATTGGTGTCGAAGATCTGGTCGAAAAGCTCTTCCGAAGTCTCGACCAGCGAGCCGCGTGCCGAGGTGGCGGCGGCGTTGACCAGCGCGTTCAAGGTTCCGAAATGCGCGACGGCCGTCGCCACCGCGCGCTTGCAGTCGGCGACCTTGGCGACATCGGCGCTGATGAAGATGGCGTCGACGCCGCTCTTCTTCAGCACTGCCACCGCCTTGTCGCCCTTTTCCTGCGAGCGGCCGATCAGCGCCAGCGCGCGGCAGCCCTCGTCTGCAAGCGCCTCGGCGACCGCGAAGCCGATGCCCTGCGCGCCGCCGGTGACGATGGCGCGCGTTTCTGAATTGCGACCGGCCAAACCGCTCATCGCTGTGCTCCTGCAATCTACGTTCAAACAGTCAGTCGACGCGGACAGTCTTGCCTGTCTTCGCCGACTCCAAAGCCGCGTCGGCCAGCTTCAGCGCGATCAGTCCGTCCTTGCCACTCGGCGCCGCCTTCTTGCCGGCAGTCGCCGCGGCGATGAAGGAGGCAATCTCGTTGGCGTAGGCGTCGATGTAGCGGGTCATGAAGAAGTCGTGCAGCGGCGGGCGGGTGTAGCCTTTGTCGTTGGCAAGCTCGATCGACACCGGCCGCTGGTTCTCAGCCGCGACCATGCCCTTGGAGCCATGCACCTCGATGCGCTGGTCGTAGCCATAGGTGGCGCGGCGGGAGTTGGAGATGACGGCCTGCCTGCCGGACGCGGTCTCCAGGATGACGCTGACCGAGTCGAAATCGCCCGCATCGCCGATCTTCTTGTCGACCAGCACCGAGGCGTGGGCGCTGACGGCGACGGGCTCCTCGCCGAGCAGGAAGCGCGCCATGTCGAAATCGTGGATGGTCATGTCGCGGAAAATGCCGCCGGAGCGGGCGATGTAATCGAGCGGCGGGGCGCCCGGATCGCGGGACGTGATGGTGACCATCTCGACCGTGCCGATGGCGCCGTCGTCGATCGCCTTGCGCACGGCGGCGAAATGCGGGTCGAAGCGACGGTTGAAGCCGACCATCAGCGTGGCGCCGGTCTTCTCGACCACCGCCAGGCATTTTTCGACGCGCTCGACGGAGAGGTCGACCGGTTTCTCGCAGAAGATCGCCTTGCCGGCCTTGGCGAAGCGCTCGATCAGGTCGGCATGGGTGTCGGTCGGCGTGCAGATGATGACGGCATCAATGTCCTTGGCCTTTTCGATGGCATCGATGCTGCGCACTTCGCCGCCATAGGCGGAGGCCAGCTCCGTCGCCGCTTTCTCGAAGGCATCGGCCACGGCCACAAGTTTGGCCTGCGGGTTGGAAGCGACGGCGCGGGCATGCACCTTGCCGATGCGGCCGGCGCCGAGGAGAGCGAAGCGGAGTGTCATGGAATGTCCTTCGAGGGTGGGTTTGTAGGCCTATCCGCGCGCCTTGCGGGCGCGGATGATTGGTTCGTCGCGACGCCGTCAGGCGGCCTGCAGTTCCGCCTGGCCGGTCTTGGCGCCGGTGATGTAGGCGACGATGTCGTTGCCGTCGGTGTCCTGCTTGCGCAAATTGGCGACGATGCGGCCACGGCGGAAGACGACGATGCGGTCGACCAGGTCGAACACCTGGCGCATGTTGTGGCTGACCAGGATCAATGGCTCGCCGTTCTCCTTCAGCGTGCGGATGATGTTTTCGACCTGCGCGGTCTCCTGCACGCCGAGCGCCGCGGTGGGCTCGTCCATGATGATCAGCTTCGAGGCGAAGGTCGCGGTCCTGGCGATAGCTACGCACTGGCGTTGGCCGCCCGACATGTGGCGGATCGTGCTGGAAAGGTTGGGGATCTTCACCGCCGTGCGGACAAGTGCTGCCTCGGTTGCCTTGCGCATCGCCTTGCGGTCGAGGATGGAGAAGGGGCCGAGGTTGAACAGCACCTTCTCGCGGCCGAGGAACAGGTTCGACGGCACATCGAGATCGTCGGCCAAAGCGAGGTTCTGGAACACGGTCTCGATGCCTGCCTCGCGCGCCTCGATGGGGCCGGCGAAGTTCACCTCCTTGCCGTCGAACCAGATCTTGCCACTGGTGCGCTGCTCGACGCCGGTGATCTGGCGCACGAAGGTTGACTTGCCGGCGCCGTTGTCGCCCATGATGGCGACATGCTCGCCCTTGCGCAGCTCGAAATTCGCCTCCTGCAGCGCGTGCACGCCGCCATAATGCTTGGTGAGATTTTCGGTCTTCAGAACGATATCGGACATGGGTCAAGCTCCTATCGCGCGGCGGCGCTGGCGCCATTGGTCGAGAACGACCGCGCCGACGATGATCACGCCCTTGACCATCTCCTGATAGTAGGCGTCGAGGCGCAGGAAGGTGAAGCCGGAAATGATGACGCCGAAGATCAGCGAGCCGATCACGGTGCCGATGATCGAGCCGCGGCCGCCCGACAGCGAAACGCCGCCGATGACCGCCATGGCGATGGCGTCGAGCTCGTACATGACACCCATGCCGGCCTGGGCGGTGAGGTTCTTGGAGGACAGCACCACCGCGGCGATCGAAGCGAGAATGCCGGCGATCGCGTAGACCAGAACCTTGTGGTTGGCGATCTTGATGCCCGACATGCGCGCGGCGTCCTCGTTCGAGCCGATCGCGTAGCAGTGCTTGCCGTATTTCGTGTAGGTCAGGATGAGCTGGAACAGGATCGCCAGCGAGATGAAGATGACGACCGGCATCAGCCCCTTGCCGATGGCCGCGAAGCTGTCAGTCGGGAAGGATATCGGCTGGCCCTTGGACCACCATTTGGCGATACCGCGGGCGGTGACCATCATGCCGAGCGTGGCGATGAAGGGCGGGATGCGGGTGTAGGCGATCAAAAGACCGTTGATCAGGCCGGCGATCAGGCCGCAGCCGATCGCGACCAGCAGCGGCACGATGACCGGCAGGTCGGTCCAGCCATAATCGATGAACATCGCCTTGGGATTGGGATTGCCGTTGACGGTCGCGACCTGGGCGAAGCTCATGGCGATCATGGCGGTGGCGCCGACGATCGAGCCCGAGGACAGGTCGATGCCGCCGCAGATGATGACCTGGGTGACGCCGATGGCGATAATGCCGACGATCGAGACCTGAAGGATGATGATCTGCAGGCGCTGCTCGTTGAAGAGCCCAGAAACGTTCTCGCGGGTGTTGAACAGGAAGCTGTCGCCAAGGAAGACGCGGCCGACCAGCTCGAAAGCGGCGACGAGGATGACCAGCGCCAGGAACACGTTGAACTCGGCAGGCCACGGGCGCTTCTTGGCGTCATAGCTCAGCCCGCCAATGCCATGCGATGTCTGTGACACGTCTTTTTCCTCCGTCGGGGCGCAGCTGTCCGGCCTCCCGCGGGCGGGAGGAAGGCCGGAGCGGCGCGCTGTTCCGATTGGACGCGCCGCCCCGTATCGAGGGCGCCTCAGTTCTTCTTCAAGAACTTGTCGATGTTCGCCGGCGTCACGAGCTGGAACGGGATGTAGACCTTCTTGTCCACCTTCTCGCCCTTGGCGAGCTTCAGCGCGGCGTCGAGCGCGCCGGCGCCCTGGCCGGCGGCGTCCTGGAAGACCGTCGCGTCGAGATCGCCGGCCTGCATGGCAACCAATGCGTCCTGGGTGGCGTCGACACCGCCGACGACGACCGACTTCATGTCGATGTTGGCAGCCTTCATCGCCTGGATGGCGCCGATGGCGCTTTCGTCGTTGTTGGCGATGACGCCGTCGAAGGCCTTGCCAGACGAGAGCCAGTTGGTCATCAGGTTCTGCGCCTCGTCACGCTTCCAGTTCGAGGTCTGCTTGTCGATGATCTTGATGAAGTTGCAGTCCGGCGTGGCGATGACCTCGTCGATGTCCTTGGTGCGCTGCACCGCGGCCTGGTTGGAAAGCTCGCCCATGATCACATAGACATTGGCTTCCTTCTTGCCGGCTTCCTTGAACAGGCGGCAGACCTCCTTGGTCTCGAGCGTGCCGGAATCGGCTTCGTTCGAGGCGACGAACGCCTGGTTGTCGGGAAGCTTGTCGACATTGACCGGCTCGCGATTGACATAAACCAGCGGGATCTTGGCGGCAGCGGCCGCATCCGACATCGCCTGCGTGGCCGAGGTGTCGACCGGGTTGACGATGATGGCGTCGACGCCCGAGGCGGCGAAGTTCTTGATCTGGTCGAGCTGCTTGGCGACGTCGTTCTGCGCGTCCTCGACCTGCAGCTCGACGCCATCCATGCCCTTGGCCTGCGCGATCATGCCGTTGCGCAGCACGGTGAGGAAGTTGTCGTCGAAAAGAGCCATCGAAACGCCGATCTTGGCGGCGAAGGCCGATGAACACATCAGCGCCGAAAGCGCGACGCCCAAAAGAAGTTTCTTCATTTTCTCCTCCACTTGGTGTCCGGCTGCACCTATTGAACCGGAATCCCCGGTTTGCCCGGGGAATCTCTCCCTGCGGCCATGCGGCGTCGCCAATTCGACTGGAACGCCTCTTCCTTCGTTCGAACATCCGTTCCCGGAACGAAAGGACCAAAAGGCCTATTTGGTGAAATATTTATTCCATTTCGTTTTGAAAACGTCAAGGGCGATTCCGACCGGGGCGGCCGGTTTTTCGATCACCATGGACGGTGCGAGGACCAAATTCGCCGAAATTTGCGCCCGAGCCCGGTTGGACCGCGATGAAAGAATCCATCAGGCTGATGGATTCTTTCAGATCGGCTATATCGCGCTCGGCACCTAGATGTTTTCGGGCAGATAGATGTCGAAAGGCAGGAAGGTCTGTCCCGGCGCATTGGCCGCGCCGCTTTCGATGGCATGGGCCATCAGTCCGACGAGTTCCCGGCAGAGCGCCGCGAGCGGCGTCGAGATCACCATGGTGAGGATGTTGTCGGCGAGCGCCGCGCGCGAGACGGCATTGATCTCGTTGCAGATCACGACCGGCATCTCGGCCGGGCGCGCCGTCCGCAGCGCCGAGACCGCGCCTTCCATGCCGCCGCCAGCGACATAGCAGCCGGCGAGATCGGGATGGCGGGCCAGGAGGTCGAGCATGGCGTCATGCGTCACGTCATTGGCCTCGAGGTTGACCAGCGTCTCCATCACGGTGAAGTCGGGCGCGTGCTCGCGAAAGAATGAGCGGAAGCCGATCTCGCGCAATTCGTGGCCGTGGAAGCGATGGCTGCCGACGAAAAGCGCGACCTTGCCCGCCTTCCTGGCGGCCTTGGCGATCATCCAGGCCGCGCTGCGCCCGACCTTGCGGTTGTCGAGCCCGACATAGCCCTCGCGGATGCCGGCGGCAAAATCCGACAGCAGCGAGAAGACCGGCTGTCCCCTCGCCTTCATTGTCTCCACGACCGCCGTCAGCGTCGGATGGTCCGGGCCGACGACGGCGATGGCCCTGGATTTCGCCGCCAACCCACGCATCTGGGCGGCGATCTCATCGGGCGCCAGCGAAGCGGCGAAATCGATGGTTGCAACGCCGCGAAAACGCTGCGACTGCGCGACCGCCAGCTCGAGTTCCCGGGCGAAATCGCCATAGAAGACGTCATTGCCCCTGAGCAGCAGGAAGCCGAGCCGGTATTCCGGCAATTCCTGGCGCATCCGCTGCTTGATCAGCCCGGCGGCGTGATAGCCGATCTCGGTGGCGGCGTCATAGACCCGGCGCGCCGTTTCCTCGCGCACCGGCAGGCGGCTGTTCAGCACCCTGTCGACGGTGGCGACGCTGACGCCGGAGACGCGCGCGAGATCGGTAATGGTCGGGCGCTTTGCCATGAATGCTTCCTCGCTTGTCCCACTCCGGGTACCCGGCTCACCCATAGCTCATTCTGATAGGAAATGATAGAAACTATCTTTGTGATGTTGAGACTATCAGACCTTGCGGCTATGCTGAAGCCGAAAGTCAGCGATGGCGCGAGCCCTGCACGGTGGGCGGTTCGCCAAGGGCTGGCGGAGGAACCCCAATGACGGCAATCACGTCTTCGGCGGCGTCGCCGCGCGACTACAGCCTGACCGGGCGAGACGCCAGGCTCGCGGTCGAGAACGGGCTCGCGGCGGCCGAGTGGTACCACACCGAGATCCCGCGCAAGCAGATGAAGGAGCTGATGCAGCGCTCCGACCAGCCAGCGATCCGCGACACCATCATCTGGCTGGCCGCTTTCGTCGTCAGCGCCGCGGGCGGCATCTGGTTCTGGGGCGGCTGGTGGTGCGTGCCGTTCTTCTTCGTCTACGGCACGCTCTACGGCTCCTCGACCGATTCCCGTTGGCATGAATGCGGCCACGGCACGGCCTTCCGCACGCAGTGGATGAACGACGTCGTCTACCAGCTCGCCTGCTTCATGATCATGCGAAATCCGGTGACCTGGCGCTGGAGTCATGCGCGCCACCACACCGATACCATCATCGTCGGCCGCGACCCGGAGATTGCCGTGATGCGGCCGCCGGACCTGTTGCGCGCGGTGCTCAACTTCTTCGGTATTCTCGACACCTGGCACGCAATGGTCGACATGGTGCGCAATGCCGCCGGCATCATCAGCCCCGCTGAAAAGACCTTCATTCCCGAACAGGAGCAGCCGAAGGCGATCCGCGTCGCCCGCATCTGGGTCGCCATCTACATCGCGACGATCGCGCTGGCATTTTATCTGCATTCATGGCTGCCGCTGATGCTCGTCGGCCTGCCCCGCCTCTACGGCGCCTGGCATCACGTGATGACCGGCCTGCTGCAGCATGGCGGGCTTGCGGAGAATGTCATCGACCACCGCCTGAACAGCCGCACCGTCTACATGAATCCGATCAGCCGCTTCGTCTACTGGAACATGAACTACCATGTGGAGCACCACATGTTCCCGATGGTGCCCTATCACGCGCTGCCGAAGCTGCATGAAATGATCAAGCACGACTTGCCGGCGCCAACGCCTTCGATCCTGGCCGGCTATCGCGAGATGATCCCGGCCTTCCTGCGCCAGCTGCGCAACGAGGATTATTTCCTCAAGCGCGCGCTGCCGCCGACGGCAAAGCCCTATCGCGAAGAACTGCACAACGACAATCCGGTGGCGGCCGCAGCTGAGTGAGCTGCCGAAGGCTGACCAGGAATTTCACGAGGACGAGATGAGCGACTGGGTCGAGGCCTGCGCGGCCGGGGATATCGACGAAGAGGACGTGATGCGGTTCGACCATGCCGGCCGCACCTTTGCCATCTACCGCAGTCCGGACGACGAATATTTTGCTACCGATGGGCTGTGCACGCATGAAAAGGTGCATCTGGCCGACGGGTTGGTGATGGATGACATCATCGAATGCCCCAAGCACAACGGCCGCTTCAACTACAAGACCGGCGACGCGCGCGGCGCGCCGGTTTGCGTCAATTTGAAGACTTATCCGGTCAAGGTCGATGCCGGAAAGGTCCTGATCCAGGTCGGATGACGGCGATGGCGGGGATGGTGATCATCGGTGCGGGCGAGTGCGGCGGGCGCGCCGCGCTTGCGCTCCGGGATCTCGGTTATGACGGGCCGGTGACACTGGTCGGCGACGAGCCGCATCTGCCCTATGAGCGGCCGCCGCTGTCGAAGGAAGCGATGACCGCAGAGGCTCCCGCCATCAAGGCGATCGCCAGCGACGACCTCTTTGCCGAGCGCTCCATCCGGCACATCCATTCCGTCCGGGCGGTCGCGATCGACCGCGCCGCGCATCGCGTGCACCTGTCGGACGGTTCTTCCCTTGCCTACGACAAGCTGCTGCTGGCGACCGGATCCGTGCCGCGCCAGCTGCCGATGCCGGGGCTTGGGGGCCGCTGCGTTTATCTCAGGACCTTCAACGACGCGCTCGCCATCCGTTCCCATCTCAGCGCGGGAAATCGCGTCGCCGTCATCGGCGGCGGCTTCATCGGGCTGGAGCTTGCCGCCTCGGCGCGCAAGCTCGGCGCCACGGTCACCGTCATCGAGGCGCAGCCGCGCATCCTGATGCGCGGCGTGACGGCCGAGATCGCCGAAATCATCCACAAGGCGCATGAGGCCGAGGGCGTCGCGATCCGCACCGGCCAGGGGCTCGCGGCGATTGCCGATGAAGGCAAGGAAGTCGGCATCACGCTGGCCGGCGGACAGAGGATCGTAGCCGATCTTGCGGTGATCGGCATCGGCGCCGTGCCGATGACCGCGCTTGCCGCCGAAGCAGGGCTCGCGATCGACAACGGCATCGCCGTGGACGAGCATTTGCGCGCCGCCGACCCGGATATCTTCGCCGCCGGGGATTGTTGCTCGTTTCCGCTGGCGATCTATGGCGGCCGTCGCGTGCGGCTGGAAGCCTGGCGCAACGCCCAGGAACAGGGCGCGCTGGCTGCCAGAAACATGCTGGGGGCCGACGAGGCGCATGCCGCCGTGCCATGGTTCTGGTCGGATCAGTATGGCTTGACCCTGCAGATCGCCGGACTTTCCGACGAGGGCAAGAGCGTCGTGCGGCGCGACCTCGACGACGGCGCCTTCATCCTGTTCCATCTGGCGGAGGACGGCAGGCTGGTTGCCGCCAGCGGAATCGGCCCCGGCAATGCGGTGGCGCGCGATATCCGCCTGGCGGAGATGCTGATCGCCAAGCGGGCGAGCCCGGCGCCGGAAGCGCTCGGCTCGCAAGCGGTCAAGCTGAAATCGCTGCTCGCGGCTTGAGGTCTGGTTAGAAAAGCGCCTTCAGCTCGTCCAGCTTGTCGTTGACCAGCCAGCCGTAATAGTTCTCCTCCGGAAGCTTTTCCGGTTCGCCGGCGGCGCGGCGTCTGTCGTTCTCGGCCTTCAGCGCATAGGCGCGCTGCTCGGGATTGCCGACATTGTAGAGCGTCGCGGTCAGCCCCGGATTGTGGGAGATATCGAAGCCGGCGATGCTGCGATAGGCATCGATCGACTTCCTGATCGTCGCCGCGACGTAAGGCAGCGTCAGGTCCGGGTCCATGATGGTCTTGTAGACCGCATTGGGATCCTCGACATCGAGTTTCGGCAGGCCGGAGACCTTGTGCACGAGATCGCTCATCTGCAGCGCGGTCAGCGGGTTGAGCTGGCCGAGACCGAAGGTCTGGCCGGCATAGTAGGGCTGGAAGAAAGTGGCGCCGAAGCGGTCGTTGGGGAAATCCTCGCCGCCCACGGTCTTGCCGCGGAAGGCATGGTTCCACACCTGCTCGCGGCATTCCCACAGATCGTAGCTGTCGTCCATGCCGGCGCATTTCTTGAATTCCGGCCGCTGGACGAAATCGCTGACATCCTCGCCCTCATAGGCGAAGGTCATCTTGCTCGACAGATAGGACATTGCCTTGACGTAATAGGTCTGCAGGCGGTCATAGGCGTCGACATTGTAGGTGTGCTCGCCGACGATGGCGCCTACGATATGCATCGGATCGATACCGTAGGCAGCCGCCACCTTCCTTATCTTGCCGCGCAGCTCGGCATCGTTCTGCAGCAACGCGTAGACTTTACGGTACTTGGCCTGGAAGGTGGTGTTGGTTGCCTGGGTGCGCCGGCTGGATGCGCCCGGAATATCCGGCTGCACGGCGTTGCGATTGCCCGCAGGCACCATGGTCGCGGCATCGGCGATCGTCACCGCCGCCGCCAAAGCGATGCCCAGAAAAAGCAGGATATATTTCTTCATGCCGCCGCCTTTGAATTCGCGGCAAACTAGGAAAAGCGCACGACAGAGTCGAGAGAAGGCGCGGTCAAACCGGACCGAAAGGCGGCCAGATGGTACCGTCTGGCCACACTGCAGGTTTGAGGTAAAGGACAGTCACCAAAGAGATCAGCCGCCGTTGCGTTGCCGAACCGGCGGATATCGATCAACGGCATTAATTCGAGTCGGCCGAGAACTGCTCCAAGGTCACGCAGAGATTGGCGATTTCACCGGGAGCCTTCTGGTGGAGCACTCGGACAAGGCGTTCATCCGCGGTCACAAAGCGACAGTTTCGGCTCATCGCAAGGCAGACATACATGCAGTCATAGGCCGGATGACCGATATCCGTCGCCAGTTCGGTCGCTTTGGCGAGCAATCCCCGCATGCCGAACAATTCGATATCGCTACGTTCCAGCAAGCTTGCGGCCATCTTCGCCTCTTCGCGACTGACCTCGCCGCGCTGGACCTTCTTCCAGAGAATATTGGCGCACTCAACGATCAGCAGTTCCGGCGCCGCGAAGCGTCGACCATGCCGCAAGCCAAGTGCCAGAGACGTACCCTCCTCCTCCACCACCCATTTGACCGCGATGCTGGCGTCGACGACGAGCGTTTCCGTCACCGTTCGTCACGTCCTTCGCGCAGCAGCACTTCGGAGGGTGTCTGCTTTCGCTGCGCGGTGAGCAGCCGCAGCCGGGCGGCCAGTTCATCGAACGAGGGCTCACTCTCATTTTCCAGCGCCTGCCTGAGGATTTCACGATGCTCGGCCTCAGCCGAGCGCCCATGCCGGGCGGCACGCATCTTCAGCTTGGCGATCAAATCGTCATCCAGATTGCGGACATGCAGATTTCCGGCCATACGCCCTCCACGCTCTCATTGAGAGCAATGGTAGCATTGGGCCCAGCATCCGATCAAGACCCGCGCTGAACGCGGCAGATATCCGTCCCGTGCGCCAACGAGCGAGAAGGAAGGATAGCTGCCGCCGGCGGCGGAGCCTACAGGATGAAGCGCGACAGGTCGGTGTTGCGCGACAGGTCGCCGACATGCTTCTCAACATAGGCGGCGTCGATGGTGACCGTCGTGCCGTTGCGATCCGGCGCGTCGTAGGAGATCTCGTCCAGCACGCGCTCCATCACCGTCTGCAGACGCCGTGCGCCGATGTTCTCAACGCTGGCGTTGAGGTCCACGGCGATGCCGGCCAGCGAATCGATGGCGTCGTCGGTGAAGGTCAGCTCGACGCCCTCGGTCTTCATCAGCGCGATATACTGCTTGATGAGGCTCGCCTCGGTCTCGGTCAGGATGCGGACGAAATCCGCCTTCTCCAGCGCGCGCAGCTCGACGCGGATCGGCAGGCGGCCCTGCAGCTCGGGCAGCAGGTCGGACGGCTTGGACACGTGGAAGGCGCCGGACGCGATGAACAGGATGTGGTCGGTCTTGATCGGCCCGTATTTGGTCGCGACCGTGGTGCCTTCGACCAGCGGCAGCAGGTCGCGCTGCACGCCCTCGCGCGACGGACCGCCCGAAATGTCGCTCCTGGCCGCGATCTTGTCGATCTCGTCGAGGAAGACGATGCCGTCATTCTCCGCCGATTCCAGCGCGCGGCGCACGACCTCGTCCTGGTCGAGCAGCTTGTCGGACTCGTCGTTGACGAGCAGCGCATAGGAATCGCGGACCGTGGTCTTGCGGGTCTTGGTCCTGCGGCCGCCCATCGCCTTCGACAGCATGTCGTTGATGTTGAGCACGCCGACATTGGCGCCGGGCATGCCGGGGATCTCGAAGCCTGGCATGCCGCCATTGCCGGTGTCGGCCACCTCGATCTCGATCTCCTTGTCGTCGAGCTCGCCGTCGCGCAGCTTCTTGCGGAAGCTATCGCGCGTGGCCGGGCTCGCCGTCTTGCCGACGAGGGCTTCCAGCACGCGCTCCTCGGCATTGATCTGGGCGCGGGCGGCGACGTCCTCGCGCATCTTCTCGCGGGTCAGGCCGATGGCGACCTCGACGAGGTCGCGCACGATCTGCTCGACATCGCGGCCGACATAGCCGACCTCGGTGAACTTGGTCGCCTCGACCTTCACGAAGGGCGCGCCGGCGAGTCGCGCCAGGCGGCGCGAGATCTCGGTCTTGCCGACGCCGGTCGGGCCGATCATCAGGATGTTCTTCGGCATCACCTCTTCGCGCATCTGGCCTTCCAGCTGCTGGCGGCGCCAGCGGTTGCGCAAGGCGATGGCCACGGCGCGCTTGGCGTCCTTCTGGCCGATGATGAAGCGATCGAGTTCCGAAACGATTTCGCGGGGAGAAAAGGTGCTCATATTACTCAAATTCCACTTTGCCACTGCCTGATGGACTCGAACGGATGCAGCAGCATGATCACGTTGAGCGTCAGATTGTCCCGGATGATGTAGCCCGTGCCGAGCTCGAAGATGAGCGCCAGGGCCACGATCACCCATATAGGAAGCTTTCGCGCCATCACAAATCCCAGCGCCATGAACAGCGTGTCGGACACCGAGTTGATGATCGAATCGCCGTAATAGTTCAGCGAGATGGTGCCGGCGCGGTAGCGCTCGATGATGAAGGGGCTGTTTTCCAGGATCTCCCAGCCGCCTTCGATGAGGACGGCGAAGGCGAGCCTCAGGCCCACCGGAGAGCGCGGGAACAGCGCCCAGGCCAGCGCATAGAACAGGAAGCCGTGGATGATGTGCGAGAAGGTGTACCAGTCGGCGATGTGCTGGGAATTCTCCGAGCTGTTGACCACGCCGTGCCAGAGTTTCACGTAGCCGCAGGTGCAGATCGGAGGATGGCCCATGCCGTACAAGGTGCCCGCCTGGAACACGATCAAGGCGAGCACGAGCAGCAGGCCCATGCGCCAGCTGTCCTCATAGGCGGAAAGCGTCTTGTCCTCAGGCGCAGTCATTCGTCAGTCCCCCAGATTTTCATCGTCGTCTTCGGCCGCATCGATGGCCATCAGCACGACGTCCCCATATTGCGAATGCCTTTGACCGATAGGCCTGAAGCCTGCCTTCTCATAGGCACGGATGGCGCGGGCATTGTCGGGATGCGGATCGATGATGACCCGCGGCGCGCCTTCCTCGAACAGCTCCTCGACGAACTGGCTCAGGATTGCCGAGCCATGGCCCACACCAACCAGCTCCGGCGGGCCGATCGACAGATCGACGCCCAGCGTGCCGAAGGGCTGGTCGGCGTAAGGATGGTCGTCCTCCAGATGCGGGTCATAGCTCTGCAGATAGGCGATCGGCCTGCCGTCCAATTCGACGATCAGCGGCTCGACCGAGACCGAATCCATATGTTCGCGGATCTCGGCGATCTCCTTGTCCGGATCGTCCCACCATTCAGCGACATACGGCTCGCGCAGCCACCTGGCGATCAGCGGCAGATCCTTCTCGGTGACCGGCCGAAAATCGTAGCTATGCTGCTGGTTGGCCATGATCCTCTCCCCGATCATGGGCCTCAGGCGGCATCGAGCGTTTCGACCACAAAATTGTTGTTGGTGTAGACGCAGATGTCGGACGCGATCTGCATGGCCTTGCGGGCGATCTCCTCGGCGTCCTTGTCGGTGTCGATCAGGGCGCGGGCCGCGGCCAACGCGTAATTGCCGCCGGAGCCGATGGCCATCACGCCATGCTCGGGCTCCAGCACGTCGCCATTGCCGGTCAGCGCCAGCGAGACCGACTTGTCGGCGACCAGCATCATGGCTTCCAGGCGGCGCAGGTAACGGTCGGTGCGCCAGTCCTTGGCGAGCTCGACGCAGGCGCGCGTCAGCTGGTCCGGATATTGCTCGAGCTTGGCCTCTAGCCGCTCCAATAGGGTGAAGGCATCGGCAGTGGCGCCTGCGAAGCCGGCAATGACGCTGCCGCCCTTGCCGATGCGGCGCACCTTGCGGGCGTTGCCCTTCATGATGGTCTGGCCAAGGCTGACCTGGCCGTCGCCGGCGATCACGACCTTGTTGCCCTTGCGCACGCTGATGATGGTCGTGGCGTGCATGCTGAGTTCATTCGACATTTTTAGCTCCGATGCGCGCTATCCCTTGAAAGGCGATTGGCGCGGTACGAGTGAGTTGGATCGGCCATATGTATGCACATGGCGAACGATTGCAAACCGCCGTCCGGCAAGGCCGAATAGCGGCCGGAATGGAAACTGGCAATCGGCGGATCATGCTGATAGAAGGCTTTCGTTTTCAAGCCCGAGGCCCCGATCAGGGCAATAAGGACAGAGTGATGACGCGTTCGGCCGAAGTCAGCCGCAAGACCAAGGAAACCGAGATTTCGGTCTCGGTCCATGTCGACGGCAAGGGCAAGGCCGACATTTCGACCGGCGTCGGTTTCTTCGACCATATGCTCGACCAGTTGTCGCGACATTCGCTGATCGACATGACGATCAAGGCTAAGGGCGACCTGCATATCGACGACCACCACACGGTCGAGGACACCGGCATCGCCATCGGCCAGGCGCTGAGCAAGGCTTTGGGCGAGCGGCGCGGCATCATGCGCTACGCCTCGATCGACCTTGCCATGGACGAGACGCTGACCCGCGCGGCGATCGATGTTTCCGGCCGGCCCTTCCTGGTCTGGAACGTCGGCTTCTCGTCGCCGAAAATCGGCACTTTCGACACCGAGCTGGTGCGCGAGTTCTTCCAGGCCCTGGCGCAGAATGCCGGCATCACGCTGCATGTGACCAATCATTACGGCGCCAACAACCATCACATCGCCGAAACCTGCTTCAAGGCGGTGGCGCGTGTGCTGCGCGCAGCGCTCGAGCCCGATCCGCGCCAGCCCGACGCGGTGCCGTCCACCAAGGGATCCCTGAAAGGATAGGCTATGGCGGTCTATGTCGTGATGACGCCGCCGGCCGGCAACAACGCCGAAGACATCCGTTTCGTGCGCGACGGCTTCACATGGCTCGGCTTCCTGTTCTCGCCGCTCTGGCTGGCCTGGCACCGGCTCTGGATGGCGGCCGTGCTGACCTTCATCGTCATGGCGCTCCTGTCGGCGACCGGTGAGAAGCTGGGACTCGAATGGGCCGGATCGATGCTGTCGCTGCTGGTCTCGCTTTACATCGGCTTCGAAGGACAGAATCTACGCATCGCTTCGCTGCGCCGGCGCGGCTGGCGCGAATGGGGCGTGATCGAGGCCGGCAATCTCGCCGATGCCGAGACACGTCATGCGCTGGACGCCGGCGAGGATAGCGAGGAGCAGCCGGCCCTGCCGCGCATCGTACCGGACGCATCGCTGGCGCCCCCGCCACAAACCGGCATGGCGCTCGGCCTGACCCATACGCCTGGAAGGCCCTGACATGCGGGTTGCCATCATCGACTACGGCTCGGGCAATCTGCGCTCGGCCACCAAGGCCTTCGAGCGCGCGGCGCGCGAGGGGGGCATCGCCGCGACGATCGAGCTGACGGCCGACGCCGAGCGGGTGCGTTCCGCCGAACGCATCGTGCTGCCGGGCGTCGGCGCCTATGCCGATTGCGCCGCCGGCCTGCACGCGGTCCCAGGCATGTGGGAGGCGGTGGAGGAAGCGGCGCTTGGTAAAGGGCGGCCGTTCCTCGGCATCTGCGTCGGCATGCAGCTGATGTCGCAACGCGGGTTGGAAAAGACCATCACCAAGGGCCTCGGCTGGATCGCCGGCGACGTCAAGGAGATCAAGCCCTCCGACCCAACACTGAAGATCCCGCAGATCGGCTGGAACACGATCGAGCTTACGCGCGAGCACCCGCTGTTTTCCGGCATCGTGACCGGACCGAAGGGGCTGCACGCCTATTTCGTGCATTCCTATCATCTGGAGGCGAAGAATCCGGGCGAGGTGCTGGCGGTTACCGACTATGGCGGCCCGGTGACGGCGGCGGTCGCCCGCGACAACCTCGCCGGCACGCAGTTCCATCCCGAGAAGAGCCAGGCGCTCGGCCTGGCGCTGATCACCAATTTCCTGAAATGGAGGCCCTGAAAATGAGCAGGAAGGGCTATTGGATGGCGATGATCGATGTCCGCGATGCGGACGTCTACAAGCAGTATATCGAAGCGAATGCCGTCGCCTTCGCGAAATACGGGGCGAAATTCACGGTCCGCGCGGGCCGCTACGAGAGCCCGGAAGGACCGACCGGCAACCGTCACGTGCTGGTGGAGTTCGAGTCCTACGACAAGGCAATCGAATGCTATCATTCGCCTGAATATCAGCACGCCTCGAAATTCCGGCTCGCCGCTTCGACCGGTCATTTCGTCATCGTCGAGGGCGCCTGACCCATGATCCTGTTTCCCGCCATAGACCTGAAGGACGGCAAATGCGTGCGCCTGAAACACGGCGACATGGCCACCGCCACGATCTACAATGACGACCCCGCCGCGCAGGCACGGGCCTTCGAGGACCAGGGCTTCGAGTGGCTGCATGTCGTCGACCTCAACGGCGCCTTCAAGGGCCAGAGCGTCAACAGCGCCGCGGTCGGGGCTATCCTCAGGGCGACGAAGAACCCGGTGCAGCTCGGCGGCGGCATCCGCACCTTGCCGCAGATCGAAGACTGGCTGGACCGCGGCCTGACGCGCGTCATCCTCGGCACCGTGGCGGTGCGCGAACCCGAACTCGTCAAGGAAGCCTGCAAGGCCTTTCCGGGAAAAATCGCTGTCGGCATCGACGCCAAGGGGGGCAAGGTGGCCGTCGAGGGCTGGGCCGAAGCCTCCGAGCTCGGCGTCATTGAGCTCGCCAGGAAATTCGAGGGCGCCGGCGTTGCCGCCATCATCTACACCGACATCGACCGGGACGGCGTGCTGACCGGCATCAACTGGGATTCGACCATCGACCTCGCGGAAGCGGTTTCCATTCCCGTGATCGCATCCGGCGGCCTCGCCTCGATTGCCGACATCGTGCGCATGACCATGCCCGATGCAAAGAAACTGGAAGGCGCGATCTCCGGCCGCGCCCTATATGACGGACGTATCGACCCGGCCGAGGCGCTGGCGATCCTGCGCGGCGAGCGGGCGGAGGCAGAATAGTGAACATTTCGATCATCCTGGCATCCTATGACAGCGGCCATTTCCACAGCGGCTGCGGTCAGGGTCCGGACGCGCTGATTTCCGGCGGATTGGCCGATGCGCTGAGGCTTGCCGGCCACGACGTCGAGGTGAACGACATCGGCAAAGTGGTCGAGGACGAAGAAGAGCGGGAGATCGGCACCGGCTTTGCCGTCTGCAACTCCGTTTCAGGCGAGGTCCGCATGGCGCTGGACAAGAAGCGGTTTCCGATCGTGCTGGCCGGCAACTGCCTGACCGCCGCCGGCGCGGTGGCGGGCGCAGGCTCCGACGCCATTATCTGGGCCGACCAGCATGGCGACCTCAACACGCCGGAGACCACCACAACGGGCTTTCTCGACGGCATGGCGCTGGCCACCGTGCTCGGCCTCTGCTGGCGGTCGATGGCGGCGCAGATCCCGGGCTTCAAGCCGGTCGATCCGTCGCGCAGCGTCCTGGTCAACGCGCGCGACCTCGACGCCGCCGAAAAGGAACTGCTGGAAAAGCTGCCGATCATCCGGACCGAATGCCCCGACTGGAAGAGCGCGGCGCAAAGGCTGAAAGCCGACGGCGCCAAGCGGGTGCACATGCATGTCGACCTCGATGTGCATGACCCCGAGAAGCTGCAGGCCAACCGCTACACCACGCCCGGCGGCCCGGCGCCGGATCAGGTGCGCATGGCGATGTGCGGCCTCGCCGGCCCACTCACCATCGCGGGGCTCACCATTTCCGCCTATGATCCGGCCTTCGACCCCAAGGGCGACGTGCCGCCGCTGGTGGGCGAGCTGGTGGTCGACCTGCTGTCCACCCTGGAAAGCAAGTGATGCTGAAAGCCCGCGTCATCCCCTGCCTGGACGTCAAGAACGGCCGCGTGGTCAAGGGCGTCAATTTCGTCGACCTGATCGACGCCGGCGATCCGGTCGAGGCCGCCAAGGCTTATGATGCCGCGGGCGCCGATGAGCTTTGCTTCCTCGACATCACCGCCTCATCGGACAATCGCGAGACGATCTTCGACGTGGTCGCCCGGACCGCCGAGCAATGCTTCATGCCGCTCACCGTCGGCGGCGGCGTGCGCCAGGTGGCCGACATCCGCAAGCTGCTTCTGGCCGGCGCCGATAAGGTGTCGATCAACACGGCGGCGGTGATGAACCCGGATTTCGTCACGGAAGCCGCCGACAAGTTCGGCAACCAGTGCATTGTCGTGGCCATCGACGCCAAGAAGGTGTCGGCTGCCGGCGAAGCCGACCGCTGGGAGATCTTCACCCATGGCGGGCGCGAGAAGACGGGCATCGACGCGGTCGACTTCGCCGCACGCATGGTCGATCGCGGCGCCGGCGAGATCCTGCTGACCTCGATGGACCGCGACGGCACGAAGGCCGGCTACGACATCGCGCTGACCCGCGCCGTCGCCGACGCGGTGCGCGCGCCGGTCATCGCTTCGGGCGGCGTCGGAACGCTCGATCACCTGGTCGAAGGCATACGTGACGGCCATGCGGGCGCCGTGCTTGCCGCCTCGATCTTCCACTTCGGCACCTACTCGATCGCCGAGGCCAAGGCATACATGGCCAAGGCCGGCCTGCCGATGCGGCTGGACTCGGCCGCCCATGGGGCTTAAAGCATGAACCCGCAAGGTTGGGGACCGGTTTTCGGAAAAGATCATGCTTAAACAAGCAGATAGATGACCGACATGGCTCAATTTTCGCTCGCCGAGCTGGAAACGATCATCCATCAGCGCGCCCATTCCGGCGACCCGGACTCATGGACGGCGAAACTGTTCGCCAAGGGCATGGACAAGGCAGCGCAGAAGCTCGGCGAGGAGGCTGTGGAAGCCGTGATCGCCGCCATCCGCGGCGACAAGCAGGCCCTCGTTTCGGAAAGTGCCGATCTTCTGTATCATTGGCTGGTCGTGCTCGGCATCGCGGGCGTTCCGTTGGACGACGTGCTCAAGGAGCTCGAGGGCCGCACCGGCCGCTCGGGGGTTGCCGAAAAGGCGTCCCGCCCCCGGGTTTGACGCCCGGGGCAGACGGCGAGGAGGGCAGGAAACCCGATGGACCAGCTGACTCCGACCGAGAAGTATTCCCCTTATCGTTTCTTCTCCGCCGAACAATGGTCGCAGTTCCGCGCCGACACGCCGCTGACGCTGACCGGGGAAGAGATCGACCGGTTGCGCTCGCTCAACGACCCGGTCGACCTCGAAGAGGTCCGGCGCATCTATCTCTCGATGTCGCGGCTGCTCTCTGCGCATGTCGAGGCGAGCCAGCTGCTGTTCAGGCAGCGCCAGGCCTTCTTCAAGGCGCAGGACATCGTCAAGACGCCTTTCATCATCGGCATCGCCGGTTCGGTGGCGGTCGGCAAGTCGACCACGGCGCGCGTGCTGAAGGAGCTTCTGGCGCGCTGGCCGTCGAGCCCCAAGGTCGATCTCATCACCACCGACGGTTTCCTGCTGCCCAATGAGATCCTGCGCCGCGAGAACCTCATGGAGCGCAAGGGATTTCCCGAGAGCTACGATGTCGGCGCGCTGCTGAGATTCCTGTCCGGCATCAAATCGGCGCAAGGCAGCGTCCGCGCGCCGGTCTACTCGCACCTGACCTATGACGTCATCCCCGGCGAGTTCGTCACCATCGACCGTCCCGACATCCTGATCTTCGAAGGCATCAACGTGCTGCAGCCGGGCAAGCTGCCGAAGGACGGCAAGATCGTGCCGTTCCTGTCCGACTTCTTCGATTTCGCCATCTATATCGACGCCGACGAGAAGCTGATCCACCAATGGTACATCCAACGCTTCATGCGGCTGCGCGAGACTGCCTTCCGCAATCCGGACTCCTTCTTCCACCGCTATTCGCAGCTTTCCGAGGACGCCGCGCGCGCCATCGCCGAGGGGCTGTGGGCCAACATCAACCTGAAGAACCTGCGCGAGAACATCCTGCCGACCAGGGCGCGGGCCGACCTCATCCTGCGCAAGGGCGCCAACCACCTGATCGAGGAAGTGGCGCTGAGGAAGTTGTGATTCCTTAACGGCACCTTAGGCAATCCCCACTAGCGTTGCGAGCCAAACTCCAGCGGGTGTCGGGAGGCAACCGGTGATCAATGCTGGCAACGCCGCGGGCCGCAACGCCCCGATCTATTCACTGGTCATCCCGATCTTCAATGAAGAGGCGGTGCTGCCGTTGCTTGTCCGGCGGATCACCGCCTTGCTTGACAAGCTCGACGATAGCGCCGAGGCGATCTTCGTCGACGACGGCAGCCGGGACACAAGCGTCATCTTCCTTCGCGGCATGACTGCTTCAGATCCACGCTTTCGGCTGATCGAACTGTCGCGCAATTTCGGCCACCAGATCGCGATCACAGCCGGCATGGACGCGGCTGCCGGCGATGCCGTGGTCGTCATGGACGCCGACTTGCAGGATCCACCCGAAGTGGTGCTCGACCTCGTCGCCAAATGGAAGGAAGGCTACGAGATCGTTTATGCTCGCCGCACCAAACGCGAGGGCGAAACGCTGTTCAAGCGCGCGAGCGCCAGCCTGTTCTACCGCGCCCTCGAGCAGATGACCTCGGTGACCATCCCGCGTGACGTCGGCGATTTCCGCCTCGTGGGAAGAAAGGCCCTCGATACCTTCAAGCAGATGCCCGAGCGCGACCGCTTCGTGCGCGGCATGTTCGGCTGGATGGGTTTCAAGCAAACGGCGGTGTCGTTCGAGCGACCCGAGCGAGCGGCCGGCGAAACCAAATATCCGTTCTGGAAAATGGTGCGGCTGGCGGTCCATGGCGTCATCAGCTTTTCCGACAAGCCTCTGCGGCTGGCGCTGTGGGCCGGTCTCGCCATTTCCGGCTTCGCCGCCCTGCTTGGTGTCTATGCCCTGTTCTCCTGGCTGTTCGCCAGCGGCGTCGTCCATGGCTGGACATCGACGGTCGTGATCATCTCCTTCCTGTCGGGCATTAACCTGTTCATGACCGGCATCATCGGCCTCTATGTCGGCGGCATCCACGCCGAAGTGAAAAGGCGTCCGCTCTACGTCATCGACCGCCTGACCGGTTTCGAGGAAGCCGTGAACATGGCGGCCGAAAACCGCAACCGGTCGATGGCACAGCCGTCGACGCTCGATAGAAGATTCGGCTGATGGCGGCGCTCTTCGACCAATACCGGTCCACCTACAACAGGACCGTGGACGATTCGATCAGCTTCTCCGGCCTGAAGCATGGCTTTTTCCTGCAGGCCAAAGTTGAGCCGCTGGCGCGGGTGATTGCCGAGCGCAGTCTTGCCGAAAGCGGTGCCGGTGTCCGTGCGCTGGATGTCGGTTGCGGCGTCGGAGCCTTGCACCCCTATGTTCGGCCGCTTTTCTCGACCCTTGACGGCTGTGACATATCGACGGAATCGGTGGCGCGGGCCAGCGGCGACAACCCATGGGTCACGTATAGGGACTATCCAGGCCCAGCATTGCCCTATGCGGATGACACTTTCGATCTCGCTTTCGCGGTCTGCGTGGTTCATCACGTCCCCCCGGAGCAGTGGTCCGCTTTCATCTCCGAGATGCGGCGCGTCGTCCGCCCCGGCGGCGCGATTTGCCTGATCGAACACAATCCCTTCAACCCTTTGACGCGATTGGCCGTGCTTCGCTGTCCTTTTGACGAGGATGCCGTCCTAATCAGCCGGCATAAGGCCGGCCGGCTGTTGAAGGCCGCTGGGCTCCACGAAATCGAAGCCAGGCATTTCCTGTTGCTTCCCTTCGCCAGCCCCTTTGCGCGCAAGGTCGAAAGCTGGTTTGCTCGCGCGCCGCTTGGAGCGCAGTATGTCTGCAGCGGCCGTGTCTAACTTGCGCATGGGCCAACATCTGATCCGATTCCTTATGACCGGCGTCGGCGCGACATTGCTCTATGCCATGCTGGCTGCAATGTTTTCGGCGGGCAGGCCGATCATGATGGATCCGGTCGCGGGTTCTGTCATCGCCTATGCCGTGGCTTCTGCCTTCTCCTATGCAGGGCATAAGTATTTTACGTTTTCTTCCGGCGAGGCCCATCGCTTCGAGGCGCCTCGCTTCGTCGTTCTCACGCTGCTCGGTCTCGCCATATCTTTTGCCTTTCCTGCCATTCTGTCGGGTAAGTTTGGGCTTCCGGCGCAGATACCGATCGTGTTGACCTGCCTGTTTGTTCCGGTTGTCAATTACGTGGTGCTTCGCCACTGGGTTTTTGGAAGAGGCCTCGCCAGGCTGCGGAACGGCTCCCAATGAGTGCGCTCCAGGACCGCCTCGCCTCCCGGTCGGACGACGGGTCCGTTCCGAAGCGTCGCGTTTGGACGCTGGTCCTGCTGGCCGTGGTCCTGGCGGCCGCCATTCCCTGGCAGACGCGATGGGGCGTGGTGTCCGACACCAGCTGGATAATCACCATGTGCGAGCGCATGCTCGGCGGTGACCGCTTGTATGTCGATCTCATCGAAGCCAATCCGCCCTTCACGCCCTGGCTGTTCATGCCGGCCGTGGTGCTCGCGCACAAGTTCGGCATATCGCCGGAGATCGCGGTCCTCGGCTATTCTTATGCGATCTGCCTGCTCGGATTGGGGCTAACCGTTGTCATTGCGCGGTGTGCCGGCTTTGCCGAGAACGCCACCTTGTTTGCCCTGCTGCCGCTTTTCCTTGGCCTGCTGGTCATCTTTCCCGGCAACGCGTTCACCCAGCGCGAGCATCTGGGAATGGCATTGTTTGCGCCCTTGCTGGTGCTGACGGCATGGCGCGCGGCGCCGCCCGAGGGCCGAACGCCCAGCCTGCCATTGGCGCTGCTTGCCGGCTTTGGCGGCAGCATTCTGGTGCTGGTCAAGCCCTATTATGCGCTGATCGTGCTTGTCCCGGCGCTTTATGTCGTCTGGCGCCGCCGTTCGATCCGGCCGCTTTTCGCCGCCGAATACTGGGTGATCGGTCTGATTGGCGTCGCCTATGTTGTTGCTGTGCTCCATTTCTACCCGCAATTCCTCGACGCGATATACCCGATGCTGGTCGACACCTATATGCGGGTGCGGAACCTCCAGACGGTGCTGCTGATGTATGGACCGGTCTATCTGGTAGGGCTCCTCATGCTGCGCCTGCTGCGGCCCGGATTGCCTCACTCGCCGCTGGTCGCGGTGTTCGCGCTGGCTTCCCTGGCGGCCATGGTGCCGCTGATCTACCAGGCAAAGGGTTGGCCCTATCACGCATTTCCGGCGTTCAGCCTGTTGTTGACGGCGCTGCTTTTGCGAACGGCACAAATCAACCCAATAACGCATCCGCCGGGAGCGATCGAACCACGGCGCAAGGTGATGCTGGCCGCCGTAATCACGGCCGCGGCCATCCCATTCATGCAAACACAGAGCCCTAACGCGGACCTTATCGTCAAGGTCAGGGCCGCAGTGCAAAACCCGACCGTCGCCCTTGTCGGCTCCGACATTGCTGCCGGGCATCCGCTGACGCGCATGCTTGGCGGGACATGGATATCGAGCTATTGCAGCGACTGGCTCGGCGGATTTTCCCTTTATCTTTCCGCGACCGAGGCGCGGGCTGGCAATCCTGCTGGCGCGGATCACTACCGGCAGATTTTCGACCACTATATCGACGGCAAGCTCGACGAGCTCAAGACCAAGCGGCCCGCGCTGATAATCATTCAGAAAACCGATACGGCCATGAACGCAGCACTCTCCCGCCGGCAGGACTATGCCAGCTTCCTGAGCGGATATGGGATGATCGCGGAAGATGACAACGTGCGTGTGATGCAGCGCAACGCCGGCCTCAGCCAGGCACCGTCACCCGGCGCAGCGTCAGATTGATGCGGCCGCCATTCTTCAACAGCGCCGATGTCGCGGGATAGATGCGGTCGACGCCATGGAAGGCGAGGCGCCCCTCGCCGCCGAGCACGACGACGTCGCCGCTCCTCAGCCTGAACGATTTGGTGCCGCCCTCGCGTGTGTTCTGGCCGACCCGGAACAGGCAGTCGTCGCCCAGCGAGACCGACACAACGGGCGCGTCAAAATCCTGCTCGTCGCGGTCCTGGTGCAAACCCATCCTGGCGTCCGCCGCATAGAAGTTGACAAGACAGGCCTCGGGCGGATGCGGGTAGGCCGAGACTTCGCGCCACAATTGCAGCAGCGCCTCGGGGATCGGCGGCCAAGGCTCGCCGGTCACTGGATGCGTCGGCTGGTAGCGGTAGCCGCGCTCCTTGTCGGTCACCCAGCCAAGCGCGCCGCAATTGGTCATGCGCACGCTCATCTCCTTGCCGGTGCGCGGCATGGCGGGAACGTAGAGGGGTGCGGCCTGCACCACGCGCCTTATTTCCTCGACCAGCGCCTCCTGGGCGGGGCGAGCGATGTAGCCCGGCATGTGGCGGACGCCTTTGGGCAGAACGAGCATGGATCGATCCGATCAATTGGCCCGAGAGCATGCCACCGAAGGAACAGTTCCGCGACCCGAAAACGGCTTCCGGCACGCCGTTCTCAGTCGTTCTCGACCCGACCGCGCAGCTTCTTCACCGTCGACCGGCCCGCCTTGCTCTTGAGGCGGCGCTCCACGGCGCCTTTGGACGGCCTCGTCTTCTTGCGCGGCGGCGGTGGCGGCTCGGCCGCCTTGGCGACCAGCGCGGTCAGGCGCGCCCGCGCATCGGCGCGGTTCTGCTCCTGGGTGCGGAACCGGCCGGCCTCGATGACGATGACGCCGTCCTTGGTGGCGCGCTGGCCGGCAAGCTTGATCGCGCGGGCGCGGACCCGCTCGCTAAGGCCCGAAGCGTTCGCCGCGTCGAAGCGCAACTGCACGGCGGTGGCCACCTTGTTGACGTTCTGGCCGCCCGGGCCGGACGAGCGAATGAAATCCTCATGCAGGTCGCCCGCATGGATGACCGCTTCGCCTGATATGATGATGTCGTCGTCGCTCGCCATGGAGCACTCATGACGCGACGGCCGCAAAAAGAAAAGGCCCGGCGTGAGCCGGGCCCTGAAGATGAAGACGCTCGAAGCAGCGATTATTCCGCCGCCTCCTGCAGGCGCGGCGCCGCGCCCAGGATGGCGGCGTCGACGTGATGCTCGAACTTCTCGAAATTGGTCGCGAACATGTTGACCAGCTTCGCCGCCTGGCGGTCGTAGCCGGCCTTGTCCGCCCAGGTCGAGCGCGGGTCGAGAATGGCGCCGTCGACACCCGGAACCGCCACCGGCACCGCGAAGCCGAAATTGGCGTCGGTGCGGAACTCGGCCGATTTCAGCGAACCATCGAGCGCTGCGCCCAGAAGAGCGCGCGTCACCTTGATCGGCATGCGGCGGCCGATGCCATAGGCGCCGCCGGTCCAGCCGGTGTTGACCAGCCAGCAATCGACCTTGTGCTCGGCGATCAGCTCGCGCAGCAGATTGCCGTATTCCGAGGGATGGCGCGGCATGAAGGGCGCGCCGAAGCAGGTCGAGAAGGTCGCCTCCGGCTCGGTGACGCCCTTTTCCGTGCCGGCGACCTTGGCGGTGTAGCCGGACAGGAAGTGGTACATCGCCTGCGCCGGGGTCAATTTCGCGATCGGCGGCATCACGCCGAAAGCGTCGGCGGTCAGCATGATGATGTTCTTCGGATGGCCGGCGCGGCCGGTCTTCGAGGCGTTGGGGATGAAGTCCAGCGGATAGGCGCAGCGCGTGTTCTCGGTGAGGCTGCCGTCATTGAAATCCGGCACGCGGCCGGCATCGAGGACGACATTTTCCAGCACCGTGCCGAAGCGCTGCGTGGTGGCGAAGATCTCCGGCTCGGCCTCGGCCGACAGCCGGATCGTCTTGGCGTAGCAGCCGCCCTCGAAATTGAAGATGCCGTGCGGGCCCCAGCCATGCTCGTCGTCGCCGATCAGCGTGCGCGACGGATCCGCCGACAGCGTCGTCTTGCCGGTGCCGGACAGTCCGAAGAACACCGCCGCGTCGCCGGCCGGGCCTTCATTGGCGGAGCAGTGCATGGGCATCACGCTCTTTTGCGGCAGCAGGTAGTTCAGCATGGTGAACACCGACTTCTTCATCTCGCCGGCATAGGACGTGCCGCCGATCAGCACGATCTTGCGGATCAGGTCGACCGCGATCACAGTTTCGGTGCGGGTGCCGTGACGCGCCGGATCGGCGCGGAAGGACGGCAAATCGATGATCGTCATGTCGGGGAGGAAGCGCTCGAGCTCCGCGGCTTGCGGGCGGATCAAAAGGTTGCGAATGAAAAGCGAGTGCCAGGCGAATTCGGTGACGACCCGGGTCGGCAGCTTGAGGTCGGCGTCGGCGCCGCCGACCAGGTCCTGGACATAGAGATCCTTGTCCGCCGCATGGGCGCGGAAGTCGAAAAGCAGCGCCTCGAACTGGGCGGGCGAGATCGCCTTGTTGTTGTCCCACCAAACATGCGGCTCGGTCGCCTCGTCGCGCACGACGAATTTGTCCTTTGGCGAACGCCCGGTGTGCTGGCCGGTCTCGGCGACCAGCGCGCCTTGCGCCGTCAGCCTCGCCTCGCCGCGCCGGATCGCCTCCTCGTAGAGTTCGGCCGCGCCGAGATTGTAGCGCACCATGCCCGTGGTCTTCAGGCCGATCGCGTCAATAGCGCAGTCGGGGTTGCGTTTGCCGGCTTCCGACATCAAATTTCCTCTCTGGATTTGGCCGTATGTGACAGGGATTTCCTTGAGCCCGTGCCAGGGCTGTCAGGTTCAGAACCAGAAAAGCCGAATGATATCAAATCATTAATCGATTTAAAAAATTTGAAAGTTGTTTAAATCGTTTATATGTGCAAAAAGTCGCGGAAGTTGCCCAAAGGATTGGCAGACTCCAATCGTCCAATCCCGTTATGGGTGCGATGGTGTGTAGCGGCAGGCCGCCCGTGACTTCGGACAGGGCCCGTGCCACATTTTGTACCCAATTTGTCCTGCAAAAGCCCCTTCTCGACGACAGAAGGGACAGCTCATGAGGGAGCCGCTTGAAATGGCAACAATCGCGCTTGTCGACGACGATCGCAACATCCTGACCTCGGTGTCGATCGCGCTCGAATCCGAGGGCTACCGGGTCGAAACCTACACCGACGGCGCGTCGGCGCTGGAAGGCTTGGCGGCGCGGCCGCCGAACCTCGCCATCCTCGACATCAAGATGCCGCGCATGGACGGCATGGAGCTGTTGCGCCGCATGCGTCAGAAATCGGACCTGCCGGTGATCTTCCTGACGTCGAAGGACGACGAGATCGACGAATTGTTCGGCCTCAAGATGGGCGCCGACGACTTCATCCGCAAACCCTTCTCGCAGCGGCTCCTGGTCGAGCGCGTGCGGGCGGTGCTGCGCCGGACCAGCGCTCGCGAGGCGGCGGCCAAGGCGCCCGCCCAGCAGGCCCGCTCGCTCGAACGGGGCCAGCTGGTGATGGACCAGGAACGCCATACCTGCACCTGGAAGGGCGAGCCGGTGACGCTGACGGTGACCGAGTTCCTCATCCTGCATTCGCTGGCGCAGCGCCCCGGTGTGGTGAAAAGCCGTGATGCGCTGATGGATTCGGCCTATGATGAGCAGGTCTATGTCGACGACCGCACCATCGACAGCCACATCAAGCGGCTGCGCAAGAAGTTCAAGGCCGTCGACGACGACTTCGAGATGATCGAAACCCTTTACGGAGTCGGGTACCGGTTCCGCGAAGCATAAAGGCAGTAGGGAATAGTCAGTAGGGAGTAGTCGGTAATCGGTTTTGAATGGGGCGAGCGGCCTGATGCATAGCCGCAGCAAGCCAACCTTTCTCTATTCCCCTGCTGGCTACTCACCACTTACTACTCACCAACCAGGCAGGGCCTGCTAGTCGATGGCAGTGGAAGTAGAGCGAGGCAGACGGGCGGGCGCGGCAAGACGTCCGCCGCGGATCGTGCCCGCCTTCGTGTCGAGAATCACGGTGCCGATGCGCCGGTTTCTCGGCCATCACATCTTCTCCAGCCTGACGCGGCGCATCCTGTTCCTCAACCTGGCCGGCCTTGCCGTGCTGGTGACCGGCATCCTCTACCTCAACACCTTCCGCGACGGGCTGATCGACGCGCGCGTCGAGAGCCTGATGACGCAGGGCGAAATCATCGCCGGCGCGATCGCCGCCTCGGCGACGGTCGAAACCGATTCGATCAGTATCGACCCGGAAAAGCTGCTCGAGCTGCAGGCCGGCGAGAGCCTGGGGCCCGGATCGGACCAGCTCGACAATCTGGACTTCCCGATCAACCCCGAGCGCGTCGCGCCGGTGCTCAGGCGACTGATCTCGCCGACGCGCACCCGCGCCCGCATCTATGACCGCGACGCGAACCTCCTGCTCGATTCCCGGCATCTTTATTCGCGCGGCCAGATCCTGCGCTACGACCTGCCGCCCGTCGACGACGAACAGCCCGGCCTCGTGGAGCGGGTCGAGAAGTTCATCTTCGACTTCTTCCGCAACAAGGACCTGCCCGTCTATCACGAGCAGCCCGGCGGCAATGGCGCGGCCTTTCCAGAGGTGGTCAAGGCGCTGACCGGCAGCCCTTCGACCATCGTGCGGGTGAGCGAGCAGGGCGAGCAGATCGTCTCCGTCGCGGTGCCGATCCAGCGTTTTCGCGCGGTGCTGGGTGTGCTGATGCTGTCCACCGAGGGCGGCGACATCGACAAGATCGTCGCGGCCGAGCGCAAGGCGATCCTGCGCGTATTCGGCGTCGCGGCGCTGGTCACCGCGATCCTCTCTATGCTTCTGGCGTCCACCATCGCCAATCCGCTGCGGCGGCTTTCCGCCGCCGCCGTCAGGGTGCGGCGCGGCGTCAAGAACCGCGAGGAAATACCGGACTTTTCCGACCGGCAGGACGAGATCGGCAATTTGTCCATCGCCGTGCGCGACATGACCAACGCGCTTTACGCGCGCATCGAGGCGATCGAAAGCTTCGCCGCCGACGTCTCGCATGAATTGAAGAACCCGCTGACATCGCTGCGCAGCGCCGTCGAGACGCTGCCCTTGGCGAAGAACGACACGTCTCGCGCGCGTCTGATGGAGATCATCCAGCACGACGTGAAGCGGCTCGACCGGCTGATCACCGACATCTCCGACGCCTCCCGTCTCGACGCGGAGTTGGCGCGGGAGGACGCCGGAACCGTGGACCTGAAGAAGTTCATCACCGATCTGGTCGCGGTCTCGCGCGAGACCACGCGCAACAAGAAGGCCGTCGAGATCGAGCTCAAGGTGGCCAAGCTGCCGGCCGGCGCCAAGGGCTATTTCGTCGTTGGCCATGATCTGAGGATCGGCCAGGTCATCACCAACCTGATCGAGAACGCGCGCTCCTTCGTGCCCGACGAGCACGGCCACATCGCGATCTCATTGGCGCGCGCAGGCAAGTTCAACATCATCACCGTTGACGACAACGGCCCGGGTATCCGGGCCGAGAACATCGACCGCATCTTCGAGCGCTTCTACACCGACCGGCCGGCCGGCGAGGCGTTTGGCCAGAACTCCGGCCTCGGGCTGTCGATCAGCCGCCAGATCGTCGAGGCGCATGGCGGCACGCTGACGGCCGAGAACATCCCTGGCACCAAGCCCGGCGAGATCAAGGGCGCGCGTTTCGTGGTGACGCTGCCGGCGGAAGGCTGACGCTAGCCGAACATGCCGGACACCGCCGCGAAGCCCCTGAATATCCACGGGACGGCCCTCCTGATCGGCGAGCGTGGCGTGGTGATCACCGGGCCGTCGGGCGCCGGCAAGACGACGCTGGCGCTGGCGCTCCTCGATCATTGCCGCTCGCGGGGCTTCTTTGCCCGGCTGGTGGGCGACGACCAGCTGTTCGCCACCGCGCATGGCGGCCGGCTGGTGTGCCGCGCGCCGGCAAGCATCGCGGGCCTCTGCGAGGTGCACGGCATCGGGCCGCGGCCGTTGGCCTTCGAGCCGGCCGCCGTGATCGACCTTGTCGTTCGGCTGGTCGAGCCGGCCGCCATGGCGCGGCTGCAGGACGAAGCCACTGAGACGATCGAGGGTTGCCGGCTGCCCCGCATCGACATCGCCCGGCAAAATGTCACCGCCGCGCTGCCCATGCTGATGGCGCGGCTGGCGATCCAGCCTTTTTCATGATCCGGCCGGGGTTTTTTGCTGCGATGCGTCAAAATGGCCCAAGCCGCCGCAATTTTGGGCTTGTCAACCGGCCGTGCGTCGACAAGATAGCGCTCCCGCCGCCTGGAATGGCTGGCGAACATAATATACGCCTGTGAAGCGGCGATGACGGGAGCCACCAGAGAATGATCGGACTCGTGCTCGTGACGCACGGTCAACTCGCAACCGAGTTCCGGCATGCCGTAGAACATGTCGTCGGGCCGCAGGACAATTTCGAAACCGTGGCGATCGGCGCCGACGACGACATGGAGCAGCGCCGGGCCGACATCGTCGATGCCGTGGCGCGTGTCGACACTGGCGCCGGCGTCATCGTGCTCACCGACATGTTCGGCGGCACGCCGTCCAACCTCGCCATCTCTGTGATGGAATCCGGCCGCACCGAGGTCATCGCCGGCATGAACCTGCCGATGCTGATCAAGCTCTCCTCGATCCGCAAGGGCGACAACATGGCCGCCGCGCTCGACGAAGCGCAGGCGGCGGGCCGCAAATACATCAATGTCGCCAGCCAGCTCCTGAGCAGCAAATGAACGCATCGGCGCCGCAGACGGACGAGGTTGTGCGGGAGTTCCCGATCATAAATCAGCGCGGCCTGCACGCGCGCGCTTCGGCAAAGTTCGTCCAGGTCGCCTCCGGCTTCGATGCCACCATCCATGTCGAGAAGGACGGCGTGAAGGTCGGCGGCACCTCGATCATGGGCCTGATGATGCTGGCGGCGAGCCCGGGCTATTCGATCCGCGTGATCGCCAGCGGCCCGGAAGCCGTGCCGGCCATGGACGCGCTGGAGCAGCTGGTCGCCTCGCGTTTCGGCGAGGAAATCTAGTGCCCCGGCCTCACATTTCGCGCCTCGAAGACATGCGCGCATAAAGATTTCTTTATGTCCCATTGTCGTATGGCGACCGATCTGCTAGTCAGGCCGGCAACCGCGCCCTTCAACGCGCCTCCCGGCGCCGGCGCGCATTGAGAAAAATCACACCGGAGCACTGCCATGACGGGTAGCAAGGACTATGTGGTCGCCGACATCTCGCTTGCCGGCTGGGGCCGCAAGGAGATCGAGATCGCCGAAACCGAAATGCCGGGCCTGATGGCCTGCCGCGAGGAGTTCGGCGCCAAGCAGCCGCTGAAGGGCGCGCGCATCACCGGCTCGCTGCACATGACGATCCAGACGGCGGTGCTGATCGAGACGCTGAAGGCGCTGGGCGCCAACATCCGCTGGGCTTCCTGCAATATCTTCTCGACGCAGGACCATGCGGCCGCGGCGATCGCCGAGGCCGGCATTCCGGTGTTCGCCATCAAGGGCGAGTCGCTCCAGGACTATTGGGACTACACTGACCGGATCTTCCAGTGGACGGATGGCGGCACCTCCAACATGATCCTCGACGATGGCGGCGACGCGACCATGTACATCCTGCTCGGCGCGCGTGCAGAGGCCGGCGAGGACGTGTTGTCCAATCCCGGCAGCGAGGAGGAAGAGATCCTGTTCGCGCAGATCAAGAAGCGCCTGAAGGCCTCGCCCGGCTTCTTCACCAAGCAGCGGGAAGCGATCCGCGGCGTTACCGAGGAAACCACCACAGGCGTCAACCGTCTCTACCAGCTGCAGAAGAAGGGCCTGCTGCCCTTCCCGGCGATCAACGTCAACGACTCCGTCACCAAGTCGAAGTTCGACAACAAATATGGCTGCAAGGAATCGCTGGTCGACGGCATCCGCCGCGGCACCGACACGATGATGGCGGGCAAGGTCGCGGTGGTTTGCGGCTATGGCGACGTCGGCAAGGGCTCATCCGCCTCGCTGCGCGGCGCCGGCGCCCGCGTCAAGGTCACCGAGGTCGACCCGATCTGCGCGCTGCAGGCGGCGATGGACGGCTTCGAGGTGGTGACGCTGGAAGACGCGGCCCCGACCGCCGACATCGTCATCACCACCACTGGCAACAAGGATGTCGTCACGCTCGACCACATGCGGGCGATGAAGGACATGGTGATCGTCGGCAATATCGGCCACTTCGACAACGAGATCCAGGTGGCGTCGCTGCGCAACCTGAAATGGACCAACGTCAAGCCGCAGGTCGACCTGATCACCTTCCCGGACGGCAAGCGGATGATCCTTCTCTCCGAGGGCCGCCTGCTCAACCTCGGCAACGCCACCGGACATCCGAGCTTCGTCATGTCGGCCTCGTTCACCAACCAGGTGCTGGCCCAGATCGAGCTGTTCACCAAGCACGGCCAGTACCAGAACCAGGTCTATGTGCTGCCCAAGCATCTCGACGAGAAGGTGGCGCGGCTGCATCTCGACAAGCTCGGCGCCAAGCTGACCGAGCTCTCCGGCGAACAGGCCGCCTATATCGGCGTGACGCCGCAGGGCCCGTATAAGCCGGAACACTACCGCTATTAACCAAAGCGAAATTATCTACCAGATATTGAAGCCGGGTGGTTGACTTTCCGCCCGGCTTTATTTTTTGCGCCAATGATTCTTCACGCCGATTCCGGCAGGCGTTATTGTTGTGATTCGCGGTCCGGGGACATGTTGGGCCGGGGACGCATTCAGGGCGGTCTTGCATTCAAGCGGCGAAGAGGACCAAGACATGCCGGGGGATTACCCGCCAAGCGCGGGAAAGGCCGTTTCCGGCGGCCATGAGGATTCGAACGAAGCCGGCCCCGCAGTGAACGGCGGCGGTTTTCGCGCCGGTGCGCGGCAGGCCTTGCTTCTTGCCACCTCGGCGCTTGCCAGCCCGTTGCTCGCCTTTGCCGCGCGCGCCGACACAAGCCTTGCGGGAAAGGCCGCGGCGCCGGTCAGCACCGTCGAGGTCATGCAACTTGCCATGTTCGTCGGGGTGATGGGCGCGGCGCTTGTCTCGGCCATCTTCCTGATCCGCGAACGCGGGCGCACCGCCGCGCAGAATGTCCAGCTCAGGGCCCGCATCGCCGACGTCAACGCGGCGCTGCAGCGTTCCGAGGCGCTGCTCAACCTGCGCGACCAGCGGCTGATCGTCTGGGCCACGGACAATAAAAAACCCGAACTCATCGGCAGCCTGCCGTTGGAAAGCGGCGCGCCCGACGACAGGTCCGCCTTCCTCGCTTTCGGCCGCTGGCTGATGCCGCGCTCGGCGGCGGCGCTGGAACACGCGGTCGCCGCCCTGCGCGAGCAGGCAAAGGCCTTCGATCTGGTCATCGAAACGCAGGCCGGCGTGCCGCTGGAAGTGCATGGCCGCAAAAGCGCGGCGCATGTCTTGGTGCGCTTCGTCTCGCTGTCGGAGACGCTGCGAAACCAGGCCAGGCTGAAGATCGAGAACCAGCGGCTCAGCGCCGACCACGACACCATGATCGGCCTGCTCGACGCGTTGAAGATGCCGGCATGGCTGCGGTCTGCGGACGGCCGATTGCAATGGGTCAACCGCGCCTATGCCGAGGCGGTGGAGGCGGAAAGCCCGGGCGCGGCCGTGCGCGACGCCAGGGAATTCCTCGGCGGCCAGGCGCGCGAGCAGATCGCCGAGCAGCACAAGACGCGGCCGGTCTTCGAACAGACGCTTTCCACCGTGATCGATGGCGACCGCCGCATGTTCGCGGTCACCGACTTCGCCGGCGCCGACGGCTCGGCGGGGCTTGCCTGCGACACAAGCGCGGCAGAGTCGATCCGCGCCGAATATGAGCGGACCGTGCGCAGCCATGCCGACACGCTCGACCAGTTGAACACCGCGGTGGCGATCTTCGACACAGAGGAAAAGCTGCGCTTCTTCAACCAGGCCTTCCAGAAGCTGTGGGGCCTGGATTCCGGCTTCCTGCTCAGCGCGCCCTCCAACACGCTGCTGCTCGACCGGCTGCGCTCGGAAGGCAGGATCGCCGAGCAGCCGGAATGGCGGCGCTGGAAGGAGAACCTGCTCAGCGCCTACCGCGCCGTCGAATCGCAGGAGCATTGGTGGCACCTGCCGGACGGCAAGACGATCCGCGTGGTGGCGAACCCGCAGCCGAAGGGCGGCGTCACCTGGGTGTTCGAGAACCTGACCGAGAAGATGGATCTCGAAAGCCGCTACCAGACCGCCGTGCGGGTGCAGGGCGAGACGCTGGACAACCTCGCCGAAGGCGTGGTCGTCTTCGGTCCGGACGGGCGGCTGCGCCTGTCCAATCCGGCCTTCGTCGCGCTTTGGGGGCTGACGGCGGAAGCGGTCAAGCCCAACGTCCATGTCTCGGCGATCCGCGACCTCTGCGACCAGCACGCCGCGAACAGCCCGTGGGGCGGCTTCGTCGCCGCCGTCACCGGCTTCGACGATGAGCGCCGCGACCGCCGCGGCCAGATCGAGCTGATCAACGGCAACGTGCTGAGCTACGCGGTGATCCACCTGCCCAACGGCCAGGTGATGATCACCTTCGTCGACGTCACCGACACCGTCAATGTCGAGCGGGCGCTGAAGGACAGGAACGAGGCGCTGGAGAAGTCCGACCAGCTGAAGAACGAATTCGTGCAGCACGTGTCCTATGAGCTGCGCTCGCCGCTGACCAACATCATCGGCTTCACCGAGTTGCTGTCGCTGCCCGCCACCGGGCCGTTGACGCCGAAGCAGCGCGAATATGTCGAGTATGTCGGCTCGTCGTCATCGGTGCTGCTCACCATCGTCAACGATATCCTCGACCTCGCGACCGTCGATGCCGGCATCATGCAGCTCGACATTTCCGAGATGAACATCGATCGGACGATCGCCGCGGCCGCCGAACTCGTCGCCGACCGGCTGGACGAGCACCGGATCAAGCTCGCGATCGACGCGACGGAGGCGCCGGCGAGCTTCCACGGCGACGAGACCCGTATTCGCCAGATCCTCTACAACCTGCTCAGCAACGCGGCGAACTACGCGCCGGAGGCAAGCACGATCCGGCTTACCTGCCGGCGGCTGGCCGACGGCGTCGAGTTCTCGGTGCATGATGACGGCCCCGGCATGCCGCCGGACGTGCTGGAGTCGGTCTTCCGCCGCTTCGAGCCGCGCGCCAATGGCGGGCGGCGGCGCGGCGCGGGGCTCGGACTCTCGATCGTCAAGAGCTTCGTCGAGCTGCATGGCGGAACCGTGCGCATCGAGACCGGCCAGGACAGGGGTACCACGGTGATCTGCACCTTCCCGGACAAGCCATCCGGAATCCCGGATACGCCCGCGGGCATCCGCGACGCAGCCGAGTAGCGCAGCCTATATGGAAGGAATGGTGCTGGAGCGTTTTCTCGCCGACGAGGCGGCAACGGCAAGGCTTGGCGAGGATCTCGCCATGGCGTTGCGCGCCGGAGACGCGATCGCGCTGAAAGGCGATCTCGGCGCCGGCAAGTCGACGCTGGCCCGCGCGCTGATCCGGGCACTGGCCGACGATGCCAGCCTCGAGGTGCCCAGCCCGACCTTCACGCTGGTACAGAGCTACGAGACGCGCGTCCCCGTCCACCATTTCGACCTCTATCGGCTTTCCTCACCGGACGAGATCGACGAGCTCGGCCTCGACGATGCTCTCAGGCAAGGTACGGCGCTGATCGAATGGCCGGAACGGGCCGGAGATCGATTGCCGGGGACGGCGCTATGGGTCGATCTGGCCGAGCAGGGCGAAGGCCGCGTGGCGCGGTTGTCAGGACAGGGACCGGCCTATGATCGCGCGGCGCGATCGCTGGCCATGCGCGATTTCCTGGTCTCGGCCGGATGGGGCGAAGCCAGCCGCCGCCATTTCGTCGGCGATGCCTCCGCCCGATCCTACGAGATCGTGTCGCTGCCCGGCCAGGCGCCGCGCGTGCTCATGAACTCACCGCGCCTCGTGCTCGGGCCGCCGGTGCGCGACGGCAAGCCCTATGCGGTGATCGCCCATACGGCGCAATCCGTCGCCGCCTTCGTCGCCATAGACAAGGCGCTGCTGGCGAACGGGGTCAGCACGCCGGTGATCCATGCCCAGGACCTCGACCAAGGTTTTCTGCTCCTCGAGCATCTCGGCTCCGAAGGCTTCTTGAGCGGCGACGGCCGGCCCATCGCCGAACGCTACGAAGCGGCGGCCGAGCTGCTTGCCATGATGCATGGCAGGACTTGGCTCACGCGCATGGAGGCGGCCCCCGGCGTGTTCCACGACGTGCCGCCTTTCGATCGCGACGCCATGCTGATCGAAGCCGATCTTCTGGTCGACTGGTATGTGCCTTGGATCACCGGCGGGCCGGCAAACGACGTGTTGCGGGCCGGCTATCACAAGGAATGGAACGCGGTGCTCGACCGCCTCGGCGGCAGCGAATACACGCTGATGCTGCGCGATTTTCATTCGCCCAACATCATCTGGCGGGCAGAGCGATCGGGCCTCGACCGGCTCGGCATCGTCGACGTTCAGGACGCGCTGATCGGCCCTGCTGCCTATGACGTCGCCTCCCTGGCCATGGACGCACGCGTCACCGTCTCGCCCGAGATCGAGCGCCGGACGGTCGCCGCCTATGTCTCGGCGCGGCACGCTGCGGGCGCCTTCGATGAAGCCGCTTTCGCCGAGGCCTACGCGATCATGGCGGCGCAGCGCAATTCGAAAATCCTCGGCATCTTCGTGCGGCTCGAAAAGCGCGACGGCAAGCCTTACTATCTGAAGCACCTGCCGCGCATCCGCGATTATCTGAGGCGGGCGCTGGCGCATCCGGCGCTGGCCGGCCTGAAGGAATTTTACATGGCGCACGGCCTGCTCGAGGAACGGGTCCCATGAAACCGACGACCGCGATGGTGCTGGCGGCCGGGCTCGGCAAGCGCATGCGGCCGATCACCGACACGATGCCGAAGCCGCTGGTGAAGATCGCCGGCAAGACCTTGCTCGACTGGGGGCTGGACAGCCTGGAGGCCGCGGGCATCGCCAAGGCGGTGGTCAATGTGCACTATCTGCCTGAGCAGATCGTCGCCCATGTCGCCGGACGCAGCGCGCCGAAGATCGTCATCTCCGACGAGCGCGAGGCCCTGCTGGAATCGGCGGGCGGCATCGTCAAGGCGCTGCCGCTCTTGGGCAGCGAGCCCTTCTACATCATCAACGCCGATACATTCTGGATCGACAGCGGCAAGCCCAGTCTCGAGCGTCTCGCCCTTGCATGGGACGCCGCCAGAATGGATATTCTGCTGATGCTTACCGATCTCGACTCAGCGACCGGGCATTGCGTCGGCACCGATTTCCTGGTGGCGCAGGACGGCGCGCTCACGCGCTCGAAGGGTGATCCGGCGGGCCTGATCTATGCCGGCGCCGCCATCATCCATCCGCGCATCTTCAGGCAAGCGCCGACCGGTTCGCATTCGCTCAACGTCTATTTCGACAAGGCGATCGCCGCCGGGCGCCTGTTCGGCATGAAGATGAACGGGCGCTGGATCACCGTCGGCACGCCGGACGCGATCCCTGCCGCCGAAGCGGCTGTGGCCGGCGCCCTCGCGAAAGCGATATGAGCGGCGCGCGCCGCGTCCTTTCCATCCCGCCCGGAGCGCCGTTCCTTCCGACGCTGGCGGAGGCGTTGCTCGATCGACGCCTGATCCCCGGCTTCCGCTTCGACGGCGAGCCGCTAGCGCTGGCCGACGCCACCATTTATGTGCCGACCCGCCGCGCGGCGCGGGCGCTGCGCGGCGCCTTCGTCGACATTCTCGGTCAACGCTCGGCCATCCTGCCGACGGTGCGGCCACTCGGCGAGTTCGACGAGGATGAGGCAGCCTTCGACGCCGAGGCGGCGCCGGCGATAGACCTTGCGCCGCCGATCGCTGCGCAGGAACGGCTGCTTTTGCTGGCGCCGCTGGTGCGCGCCTGGAAGGAAAGCCTGCCGGCGCATGTCAGGGAGCGGTTCAACGAGGAATTCGTCGTGCCGACCTCGGCCGCCGACGCCATCTGGCTGGCGCGCGACCTTGCCCGGCTGATGGACGAGATCGAGACCGAAGGCACGGATTGGGCGAAGCTCGCGACGCTGGTCACCGGCAATCTCGCCGGTTGGTGGCAGGTGACGCTCGATTTCCTCGGCATCGTCACCGACAACTGGCCGGAACTGCTCAAGGAGCGCGACCGCTCCAATCCGGCCGCGCATCGCAGCGCGCTGATCCGGCTAGAGGCGGCGCGGCTGAAGCGCAATCCGCCTTCCGGTCCGGTGATCGCCGCCGGTTCGACCGGCTCCATTCCCGCTACCGCCGAATTGCTAGGCGTGATCGCCGGCCTGCCCAACGGCGCCGTCGTTCTGCCCGGGCTCGACCGCGAGCTGGACGACGCATCCTTCGCCGCGGTCACGGCGCCCGGCGCGCGTCCAGCAACGCTCGGCCACCCGCAATACGGCCTCGCCAAGCTGATCGGCGGCATCGGCATTCCGCGCCGCGATGTCGAGGATGTCGTCGCGGCGCCACCGCCGCTGGCGCTGCGCGCGGCCCTTGTCGGCGAAGCGCTGCGGCCGGCCGAAACCACCGAATACTGGACCGAAACGCGGCCGCGCTTCACGGCATACGATGTCGAACAGGCGCTGGCCGGCGTGACGCTGGTGGAAGCGGCGAACGAACGCGACGAGGCGGCGGCAATCGCCATCGCGTTGCGGCGCGCCGTAGAGATCCCAGGCAAGCGCGCGGCGCTCGTCACCGGCGACCGCGCGCTGGCGCGGCGGGTTTCGGCAGAGCTTCTGCGTTTCGGCGTCGTCGCCGACGATTCCGGCGGCGCGCCGCTCATCAACACGCCGGCTGCCAGCCTGCTCAGGCTCGCGCTGAGCGCCGCGTTCCGGCCCGGCGACCCGGTAAGCCTACTCTCCTTGCTCAAGCATCCGCTGCTTGGGCTCGGCCTCGAACGCCAGACCGTGCGCAAGGCGGCCGAGCTGGTCGAGCTTGTCGCCTTACGGGGAGGCACGGGCCGGCCGGATGTCGCATCGCTCGGCGCGCTTTTCGAGACGCGGCTCGCGGAACTGAGCGGCGACACAAGGCAGCCCTTCTGGTTTTCGCGCCTGACCGTGCGCGGCATCGAGCAGGCGCACGGCATGCTTAGCCGCCTTACCAAGGCGCTCTCACCGCTCACCGCTATGCGCGACGAGAAAGACGCCGACGTCGCGACGCTGACACGCGCAAGCGTCGTCGCGCTGGAAGATCTGGGCCGCGCGTCCGACGGCAACCTGGCGGAACTCTATGCCGGCGACGCCGGCGAAAAGCTCGCCGAGCTGTTGCGCGGACTGGTGGCGGCGTCCTCGCCCTTCACCTTCGCCGCTTCGGAATGGCCCGACGTGATGGAAGCGCTGATCGCGCCGGAGACGGTGAAGCCGGCGCAAGGCACCGACCGCAACATCGCCATCTGGGGCGCGCTGGAAGCCCGCTTGCAGAATGTCGACACGCTGGTCATCGGCGGGCTCAATGAAGGGGTCTGGCCGCGCAAGCCCGAGAGCGACCGCTTCATGTCGCGGCTGATGAAGACCGGCATCGACCTCGAGCCGCCGGAGCGGCGCATCGGCCTTGCCGCGCATGATTTCCAGATGGCGATGGGCGCGGCGGAAGTGGTGCTGACGCGATCGGCGCGCTCCGGCGATGCGCCGGCGGTGCCGTCGCGCTGGCTGCAGCGCATCCTGACCTTCATCGGCAAGGAGCCGACGGCGGCCCTTCGCGGGCGCGGTGACGCGCTGCTCGCCTGGGCGCGCGCGCTCGACGCCGGGGAGAAGAAGGATTTCGCCGCCCGCCCGCAGCCCAGGCCACCGCTCAGCATGCGCCCGCAGCATTTCTCGGTCACCGAGATCGAGACGCTGCGCCGTGACCCCTACGCGGTCTATGCGCGGCGCATCCTCGGGCTCTCGCCGCTGGAGCCATTGATCCGCGATCCGGGCGCCGCCGAACGCGGCACGCTGTTCCACGAGATCCTGCATCTGTTCTCGCGGCGGGTGGAGGATCCAAGGGCGCCGAACGCGTTGTCGAGCCTCATCGAAGCCGGCCGTCTCTGCTTTGCCGAGGCAAAGCTTCCGCCGGACATCGAGGCTGTCTGGTGGCCGCGTTTCGAAAAGCTCGCCGAGAACATCATCGAGTGGGAGCACACCCGCGCCGATGCGGTTACGAGGCGCTATGCCGAGGAGCGGGCCGACAAGACAGTGGTCGGCCGCACCGGCGTGACGCTGTCGGGCTATGCCGACCGCGTCGATCTGCTTGCCGGCGGCATGGCCGACATACTCGACTACAAGACCGGCTCCTCGCCCTCGAAAGCGCAGGCGCATACGCTGCTGTCGCCGCAGCTTGCGCTGGAAGGCGCGCTGCTCAGGCGCGGCGCTTTCAGGGAACTGGGCATCCGCGAGCCCTCGCAGCTTGCCTTCGTGCGGCTGAAGCCGAATGGCGAGGTGTTCGAGGAATCGATCCTCGAGTACAACCGCAAGCCCCGCACCGCCAACGACCTTTCCGAGGAAGCCTGGGCGCGGCTGGAACGGCTGCTGTTCCATTATGCCGACCCGACCACCGGCTATCTGTCGCGCGCCCTTCCTTTCCGTGAGGGCGAGGCCGACGGCGATTACGATCATCTGGCGCGCGTGCTGGAATGGTCGGCCGGCGGCGCCAGCGAAGACGAGGCGGAAGGATGAAATATCCGATCCCCTCCGATACGGCCGCCAGCCAGGCGCGCGCCTCGGATCCTGCCTATTCCGCCTGGGTGTCGGCCAATGCCGGCTCCGGCAAGACGCATGTCCTGGCGCAGCGCGTGATTAGGCTCCTGCTCAACGGCACCGACCCGTCGAAGATCCTGTGCCTCACCTACACGCGGGCCGCCGCCGCCAACATGTCGAACCGCGTGTTCTCGACGCTCTCGGAATGGACAGCGCTGCCCGATGCGGAGCTGGCGGTCAGGATCGCGGCGCTGGACGGCCGCGGCGCCGACCGCGACATAATGCGGCGCGCGCGGCGCCTGTTTGCCGAGGCGCTCGAGACGCCGGGCGGGCTGAAGATCCAGACCATCCACGCCTTCTGCGAATCCGTGCTGCACCAGTTCCCGCTCGAAGCCAACATTCCGGCGCATTTCGAGATGCTCGATCCGCAGATGGAAGCCTCGCTGTTCGCCGATGCCCGCCGCGACATGATCTCGGGCGCTGGCGCCGGCGTCGAAGGCCTGGCGGAAGCCTTCGCAACGGTGCTGGAGCGCGGCGGCGAGTTCGGTCTCGATTCCCTGCTTGCCGAGACCGTCGGCAAGCGCGAAGATTTGCGCGATTTCATCGCCAAGCTCGGCAGGGATCGGGATTTCCAGCCGCTATTCGCCGAATTCGGCTTCAGGCCGGGACAGACGGCCGAGGGCATCGCCGCTTCGCTATGGCCGCTGCCTGGTTTCGACCTCCGCCAGTTCGCCGAATTCGCGCAGGCCGCCGAAGCCGCAGACGCGCGGCAGGTGCTGAACAATGTCATCCCTTATGCCCGGGGCGCCTTCGCCGAAGCCGACCCGATCCGCCGGCTGCGGCTGTTGGCAAAGGCCTTCCTCAAGGCTGACGGCGACCCCTATGAGCCGGCCAAGATCTTCAAGAAGGCGCTGGTCGACCGGCTGCCGGATTTGCCCGACCGCTACCTTGCGACGGCCAAGGTGATCCTCGACGTGTCGGACCGGCTGGCGCTGTTCCGCATGCTGGAAGGCACGGCGGCGGCGCTCACCGTCGCGGGCTGGCTGATCGCGCGCTACGAGCAGTTGAAGCGCGGACGCGGCTTCCTCGACTTCAACGACCTCATCACCCGCACCGTGAGCCTGCTGTCACGGCCCGATGCCGGACCATGGGTGCAGTTCAAGCTCGACCAGGGCATCGATCATATCCTGCTCGACGAAGCGCAGGACACCAGCCCGGACCAATGGGAGGTGGTGAAGAAGCTGACCGAAGAGTTCTTTGCAGGGCTCGGCCAGCGCGAGGCAGTCAGGCGCACGGTGTTTGCCGTCGGTGACGAGAAGCAGTCGATCTACTCCTTCCAGGGTGCGGCGCCCGATTCCTTTGCCGAAAGCCGGCAACTGTTTGCCGGGCGCGTGCGCGACGCCGAGGCCGCCTTCGCCAATCTGAAGCTCACTTGGTCGTTCCGGTCGAGCGACGACGTGCTGGCCGCGGTCGACCGCGTCTTCGCAGAACCCGGCGTGCGGCGCGGCATCAGCCACGATCCCGATCCGCTCAGTCACAAGGCGATCCGCAATGACGCGCCGGGCTATGTCGAAGTGTGGCCTTCGGTCGGCGCCGAAATGGTCGAGGAGCCGGACGATTGGACGCTACCGGTCAACCATGCCAGCGCCCCCGCGGTGCGCGTCGCCGAGCATGTCGCCACGACCATCCAGACCTGGCTCAAGCAAGGCGAGATCATCGAAGGCAAGGGCCGGAAACTGACCGCCGGCGACATCCTGGTGCTGGTGCGCAAGCGCGACCGCTTCGTCCATGCGCTGTCGCGCAGCTTGAAGAACCGGCAGATCCCGGTGGCAGGCGCAGATCGGCTCAGCCTGCCCGGCCATATCGCGGTGCAGGACCTGATCGCGCTCGGGCATTTCCTGATCCAGCCGGAGGACGATCTGTCGCTGGCTGCGGTGCTGCGCAGCCCCATCTTCGAGGTCTCCGAGGAGACGTTGCTGACGCTTGCCGGCCAAAGGTCGAAGGGCCAGTCGCTGATTGCCTCGCTCAGGCATCACGCGGCAGAGGATGTTTCGCTCGCCGCTGTCGTTAGCCGGCTCGACGGCTGGGCAACAGAAGTGGCCTTCAAGCCGGTGTTCGAATTCTACGCCGCGGCGCTGGCGCGCGACGGGCTGCGCCGCAAGATGACGGCGCGACTTGGACCCGAAGCCGGCGACATCCTCGACGAATTCCTGAGCTTTTGCCTGGCCGAGGAACGGACCGGACTGCCGGGGCTGGAATCCTTCCTGTCGACACTGGAGAATGCGGGCCCCGAGATCAAGCGCGAGATGGACCAGACGCGCGACGAGGTCCGCGTCATGACTGTGCACGCCGCCAAGGGCCTCGAAGCGCCGGTCGTCTTCCTGGTCGATGGCGGCTCGGCGCCGTTCAGCGACCAGCATCTGCCGCGGCTGATGCCGTTCGAGAGCTCGGGGACGCAATGGAAAGGCAAGGGCTATCTGTGGCGCTCGGCCAGCGATGTCGCCAACGGCGTCTCGAAGACGGCCTCGGTGCGGGCGCGCGAGTTGGCGGACGACGAATACCGGCGGCTGCTCTATGTCGGCATGACGCGCGCCGAGGACCGGCTGATCGTCTGCGGCTATCACGGCAAGCGGCAGCCCAGCCCCGGCACCTGGCATTCGATCGTCAGCCGGGCGCTCGTGGGCGCGCCCGAGAGTTCCGAGCGGCGGCATCCGGCGACGGCCGAAGTGGCGGTGCATCGCTTCCATATGACGAAACTACCGCCGGTGGCGCTGGCGGAGGGCGAAGCCGAGCATCCAATCGAGCATCTTGCGCCGCTGCCGGACACCCTTTTCCAGCCGTTGCCGCACTATGAGGAGTTGCCGCGTCCGCTTTCGCCCTCCGGCGCTTCGGCGCTGATCGAGGAAGCGAACGACGCTATTCCCGATACGCGCTCGCCGGTGCTCGACGCTGCCGCCGAGCCCGGCTTCGCGGTCGTGCGCGGCCTTGCCCTGCACAAATTGCTGCAGATGCTGCCCGGCATCGCCGAGGCGGAGAGACAGGGCGCGGCCGAGCGCTACCTGGCGCGCGCCGGCGCAGATTGGCCGGATGGTGAGCGCGACAGGGCGTTGGAAGCGGTGCTCTCCATCCTGTCCGACGATCGCTTCGGCGCGTTGTTCTCGCCGTCGTCCCGCGCGGAAGTCGCGATCATGGGCAGCCTGGAGGTGAAGGGCAGGCTGCGTTCCATCTCCGGCAAGATCGACCGGCTGGCTGTCACCCCGCAAAAGGTGTCGATCGTCGACTACAAGACCAACCGGCCGGCCCCCAAAGACCTGGCCGAAGTGCCGCCGGCCTATGTGTTGCAGCTTGCGCTCTATCGCGCGCTGCTTGAGCCGCTCTATCCGGCACGCGCGGTGACGGCCGCGCTGCTCTTCACCGAGGCGCCGCGGCTGATCGAGCTGCCGGCCAGGGCCATGGACGATGCCCTTGCCCGACTCACGGGAGCGTGACACAAGAACTGCTTGAACATCGCCGCCGCAACCACCACATTTGGGGTAACCCGAGTTTTCGAAAGGATTTCAGCATGGCCACCGTCAAGGTCGACAATGGCAATTTCCAGGCCGATGTGCTCAACGCCAAGGAGCCGGTCGTGGTGGATTTCTGGGCCGAGTGGTGCGGCCCGTGCAAGATGATCGGCCCGTCGCTGGAAGAGATCGCCAAGGAGCTCGGCTCCAAGGTGAAGATCGCCAAGCTCAACATCGATGAGAATCCGGAGCTTGCCGCGCAGTTTGGCGTGCGCTCGATCCCGACGCTGATGATCTTCAAGGGCGGCGAAGTGGCCGACATGAAGGTGGGCGCCGCGCCGAAGACGGCGCTGTCGCACTGGATCAACGGCGCTCTCGCCTGAGTCAGTCCGAAAGGTTCAAGATCAAGCCCGGCCATCGCGCCGGGCTTTTCTTTGGCGCCATCGCTCGACGCGCTCTGGCCCTCGCACGCGGGCACGTCATACTCTCTGCTTCAGAAAAAGGAGAGCGCGATGACCGGAACAGCCAAGGCCACAGTCCATGTCGACAATGAGCGCGTGATCGTCACCGAATACCGCTTCGCGCCGGGCGCCAACACAGGCTGGCACCGCCATGGCTACGACTATGTCGTGGTGCCGCTGATGGACGGCAAGGTGAAGTTGGTGACCAAGGACGGCGAGTCCTTCGCCGAAATGAAGCAAGGCGCGCCCTATTTCCGCCGCGAGGGCGTCGAGCACGACGTCATCAACGCCAATGACGGCGAATATGCTTTTATAGAGATCGAGCTGAAGTAGTTGGCTGGCCATCATCTGCCATCTTGATGGCTAAGCTCTGTCGGTGTCTATTCCGGCAAGCGGAGTTCCAAATGGCCGAACCAACACTCTCAGTCCGCAGCGCAAAGGCACGGGACCTTGCTCATCGACTTGCGCGTCGAGAGAATCGTACCATAGCCGACGTGATCGAACGCGCGCTTGAGTTCTATGACATCCGGGAAGCGGCGCGTGAGCCCGCGTCCAGCTTCTATGCTCGCCTGGCGGCAAGCAGCGGCGCCGACATTGATTTGGAGAGAATTATCCGCGAAGGCCGCTAAATTTAGTCACCAGTCGGCGACGCGATCGCCGCCGGCGAACTGCGCGCTTTTTGGGGTGTATTCGAACAGTTCGATCCTCACGCCGTTGGGATCGGCGATCCAGGCTTGGTAAGTGTCGTCGCAGGCGAGCTTCTTCGGCGTCACCGCGACACCTTTCGATCGGATATGGGCGATCGCAGCCTCGATATCTTCTACTTCCAGGCAGAAATGGTTGATCTGGTTGCGGTCGCTGTAGCTGGCCTCGTTCTTTTCAAACACCTCGATATGGCTTCGACCGCCGCAGTCGAGATAGAAGCCGAAAATCCTGCCGTCGCGCAGGAAATTGAACCTTGTGTCGATGCCAAGCACATCGCGATAGAACGAGCGCGTTGCCTCCAGGTCATGCGCGAAGATGCAGACATGGGCGAGCTGCTTCACTTTGATCATGGCCGGTTCCTTTCTTCCCCCGCCGAAATCCGCAGCGCTGTCTCGACCTGACCTCAGGTCGGCGGCGTGCCGTTCTCGGCAAGCACGGCGCCGGCGAAATAGAGCGAGCCGCCGATCAGGATACGCGGCGCCGGGCCGTCCCAGGAGTCGCGCAACAGCATCAGCGCGCTGGCGACGGAGCTGACCGGTTCGGCCGACAGGCCGGCCTCTTCCGCCCGCAACGCCAGCTCGTCGTTGGGAACGCCGGCATCGCTGTTGCTCACCGGCACGGTGTAGACATGGCGGGCGAGGCCCTTGAAGGCGCTGAAATAGCCGGTCTGGTCCTTGGTGTTGATCATGCCGGAAATCAGCACCAGCGGCCTCGGATTCTTTTCCTCCTGCTCGGCCAGGGCTTCGGCGATGACGATGCCAGCGCCGGGATTGTGGCCGCCGTCCAGCCAGATCTCCGCGCCCTTCGGAGCCAGATCCACCAATTTGCCCTGCGTCAGCTTCTGCATGCGTGCCGGCCAGGCGACATGGGTCATCGCCCGCTCGGCGGCGCGATGGCCGATCTCGAAGCCGGCCGCCTTTACAGCGGCGATCGCGGCGGCGGCGTTCGCGTACTGGTGCCGCCCAGGCAGGCGCGGCAAGGGCAGGTCCATCAGCCCGTCCTCATCCTGGTAAACCATGCGGCCGTTTTCCTCGAAAGCGAGGAAATCCTGGCCGTAGACAAAGGTCGGGCAATCCAACCGCTCGGCCGTCTCGATCAGCACCTGAAGCGCCGTCTCGCTTTCCTGGGCGCCGATCACCACCGGGCAGCCGCGCTTCATGATGCCGGCCTTCTCGGCGGCGATCAGCTCGACGCGGTCGCCGAGATAGGCTTCGTGGTCCATCGAGATCGGCATGATCACCGAAACCGCGGGCCGCTTGATGACGTTGGTGGCGTCGAAACGGCCGCCAAGCCCGACCTCGATGATCGCCGCCTCCGCCGGATGCTCCGAGAACAGGACAAAGGTGACGGCCGTGAGTATCTCGAAGACGGTGATCTTCTGGCCCTGATTGGCCTCGGCGACGCGCGCGATGGCCTCGGCGAACACATCGTCCTCGACGAGCTTGCCGCCGCCTTCGGCCGCCAACCGGTAGCGTTCGTGCCAATTCACCAGATGCGGCGAGGTGTGGACGTGGACGAGATGGCCGGCCGACTCCAGCAGCGCGCGCGAGAAGGCGGCGCAGGAACCCTTGCCATTGGTGCCGGCGATGTGGATGACCGGCGGCAGCCGGTCCTGCGGGTTGCCGAGGCGTTCGAGAAGCCGCGTGACGCGGTCCAGCGAAAGGTCGAAGCCCTTCGGATGCAGCGTCATCAGATGTTCGATTTCGCGTTCGGCGGAAAGCGTTGTCATGGCGAATCCTAACGCCTGACCCGGAGACCGGGAATCGGTCTCGGAACGGTCATATGCAAATAAGAGGCTACAGCAGACAACGCTCGGCGCAAATCGCGGTTCGCGGCGAACGATGTCGCGCCAGGCCGATATCGTGTCAGGCTTGTGGCCGTGACTCGGCGCCGACCACCGCCGGCGGCAGGATCTCCGGCTCCAGCGGCTTGTCGGCCGGCGGCACTTTGAGCAGCATCTTCAAGAGCCGGGAAATGGTCTGGCGCATCTCCAGCCGGGAGACCACCATGTCGACCATGCCGTGCTCCATCAGATATTCGGCGCGCTGGAAACCGTCGGGCAGCTTTTCGCGGATTGTCTGCTCGATGACGCGCGGACCGGCAAATCCGATCAGCGCGCCCGGCTCGGCGATATGGACATCGCCCAGCATAGCGTAGGAGGCGGTGACGCCGCCGGTGGTGGGGTTGGTCAGCACGACAATATAGGGCAGGCCGGCTTCCTTCAGCCGGTCGACGCCGACTGTGGTGCGCGGCAATTGCATCAGCGACAGGATGCCCTCCTGCATGCGGGCGCCGCCGGAGGCGGCGAACAGAATCAGCGGCCGCCTGCGCTGCAGCGCGACCTCGAAGGCATGCACAATGGCTTCGCCGGCGGCCATGCCGAGCGAGCCGCCCATGAAGGCGAAATCCTGCACTGTGACGATGACCGGCAGCCCGTCAATGGTGCCGGCGCCGTTGAGGATCGCATCCTCGAGGCTGGTCTTGGCCTTGGCCTCCTTGAGGCGATCGGTGTAGCGCTTCTCGTCGCGGAACTTCAGCGGGTCCTGGACGACCTTGGGATTTTCCAGCACCTCGTATTTGCCGTCGTCGAAGAAGTATTTCAGCCGCTCCTTGGCCGAGATCTTCATGTGGTGGCCGGAGGCCGGGATGACGAACTGGTTGGACTCGAGGTCCTTGTGGAAGATCATCTCGCCGGTCTCGGGATCCTTGATCCAGAGGTTTTCCGGCATGTCGGTGCGCCGGCCGAGCATCGAATTGATCTTCGGGCGGACGTAATTGGTGATCCAGTTCATGGCTTCGGCTCCCGTCCTGGAAAGGACTTCACGCAATTCCAGGAAAAGTCTGTGGCGATTTTCCGTCCGGAACTGCTTGTAGAGGAATAGTCAGGCTATTCGGCGGCAGCAAGGCGGGCCGAACGGACGCCCTGGGCGAGTCCGCTGACCAGCGTGGCGACGGCTTCGGCCGGATCGGCTGTCTTCTCGCCCTTCGGTCCCAGCACATTGGCGATCGCATTGACGATCGCCGTGCCGACCACGACACCGTCGGCCGAGGCGCCGATGACGCGCGCCTGCTCCGCGGTCTTGACGCCGAAGCCGACGCAGACGGGCAGCGCCGTGTGGCCCTTGATGCGGGTGACTGCCGCCGAGACCTTGGCGGTGTCGGCAAGCGCCGAGCCGGTGATGCCGGTCATCGAGACGTAATAGACGAAGCCGGAGGTGTTTTCCAAAACCTTGGGCAGGCGCTTGTCGTCGGTGGTCGGCGTCGCCAGGCGGATGAAGTTGACGCCGGCTTTCAACGCCGGGATGCAGAGCTCTTCATCCATTTCCGGCGGCAGGTCGACGACGATCAGGCCGTCGATACCGCTGGCCTTGGCGTCGGCGAGAAAGCGGTCTACGCCGTAGATATAGATCGGATTGTAGTAGCCCATCAGCACGATCGGCGTCTCGTCGTCCCCGGCGCGGAACTCGGATGCCATCTTCAGCGTCCTGGCCAGTGTCTGGCCGCCCTTCAGCGCCCGAAGGCCCGCCGCCTGGATGGCCGGGCCGTCGGCCATCGGGTCGGAGAAGGGCATGCCGAGCTCGATGACGTCGCTGCCCGAGGCAGGCAGCGTCTTCATGATCGACAGCGAGGTCTCGTAATCGGGATCGCCGCCCATGATGTAGGTGACCAGAGCCGGACGGCCTTCGGCTTTGAGCTTCGCCATGCGGCGGTCGATACGGGTGGTCATTGTCAGATCTCCATACCCAGCATCTTGGCCACCGTATGCACGTCCTTGTCGCCGCGGCCGGACAGGTTGACGATGACCAGCTGGTCCTTGTCCATCTTCGGCACGATCTTCATCGCATGGGCGATGGCATGCGCCGATTCCAGCGCCGGGATGATGCCTTCGACCCGCGTGGTGAGCTGGAAGGCCTCCAGCGCCTCGTCATCGAGGATCGGCTCATATTGGACACGGCCGGAATCGCGCAGCCAGGAGTGCTCGGGGCCGACGCCGGGATAATCGAGACCGGCCGAGATCGAGTGGCCGTCGAGGATCTGGCCGTCGGAATTCTGCAGCAGGTAGGTGCGGTTGCCGTGCAGCACGCCGGGCTTGCCGGCATTCATCGACGCGCAATGCTCGACGCCGTCGAGGCCGCGCCCGCCCGCTTCGATGCCGATGATGCGGACTTCCTTGTCGTCAAGGAAGGGATGGAAGAGGCCGATGGCGTTGGAGCCGCCGCCCACGGCGGCGATGATGACATCCGGCAGCCGGCCTTCCTGCTCCAGCATCTGCGCGCGCGCCTCCGAGCCGATCACCGACTGGAAGTCGCGCACCATCTCCGGATAGGGATGCGGGCCGGCGGCGGTGCCGATCAGGTAATAGGTGTCCTCGACATTGGTGACCCAGTCGCGCAGGGCTTCGTTCATGGCGTCTTTCAGCGTGCCGTGGCCGGCGGTGACGGGCCGCACTTCGGCGCCGAGCAGCTTCATGCGGAAGACGTTGGGGCTCTGGCGGGCCACGTCGGTGGCGCCCATGTAGACGATGCAAGGGTAGCCGAAGCGCGCCGCTACGGTTGCAGAGGCGACGCCATGCTGGCCGGCGCCGGTCTCGGCGATAATGCGCTTCTTGCCCATGCGCTTGGCAAGCAGGATCTGGCCGAGGCAATTGTTGATCTTGTGCGAGCCGGTGTGGTTCAAATCCTCGCGCTTGAAAAAGACCTTGGCACCACCGAGATGTTTCGTCAGCCCTTCCGCGAAATAGAGTTTTGACGGCCGCCCGGCATAGTGGGTCGACAGGTTCTGCAGCTCAGCCTTGAACTCCGGATCATTCTTGGCGTGGTTCCACTGCTCCTCAAGGTCGAGGATCAGCGGCATCAGCGTCTCGGCGACGAAGCGGCCGCCGAAAATGCCGAACATGCCCTGCTCGTCGGGTCCGGTGCGGAAGGAATTGGGCATAGCCGGCTTGTTCATCGCCGATCTCCTGATTTTGGTTGTGCTCAGGCGGCGCGGTCGTCGCGCGCGGCCCTGACGGCCCGGAAAAACTGCTTGATCAGCGCCGGATCCTTGACGCCCGGAGCGCTTTCCACACCGGACGAAACGTCTATTCCGGGAGGGTTGGCCAGTCTCAGGGCATCGCCGATATTGGCGGCGTTGAGCCCACCGGAAAGCATGTAATCGAGCCCGGCGTCAAGGCCGGCGAGGATGCGCCAGTCGAAGGCGACGCCGTTGCCGCCCGGCAGCTGCGATCCCCTCGGGGGCTTGGCGTCGAACATGAAACGATCGGCAATCCCGACGAACGGCTTTATCCGCTCGAGGTCGGCTGCCTCGCTTACAGAAAACACCTTCATGACCGGCAGGCCGTATCGGGTCTTAAGCTTGGCCACACGTTCAGGGGTCTCCGAACCATGCAGCTGCAGCATGTCCGGCTGCATTTTCGCGACGATATCGTCCAGGAAAGCATCATCGGCGTCGACCGTGACGGCAACCGCCAGCGCCTTGCCCCGCGCCGCTTCGCGCAAGCGGCCGGCCTCGGCGGGCTCGACATAGCGAGGGCTTTTGGGGAAGAAGATAAAGCCGACATGGCTGGCGCCGCCGGCAAGGGCGGCGGCCATCGCGGCGTCGGTCTTCAATCCGCAGATCTTGATGTCGAGCGTCATGGCGCGGGCTTGGCACGAAAAGCCGCGAGAGTCGAGAAAAAGCATGCTGTTGCCGCCACGGCGGAAAACGCTACCTTCATATAGGAACCACAGGCGAGAGCAGGATAATCATGGCCGACCGGACCGTCGCCGAACTCCGACAAAAGATCGCGCAGGCGCGCGAGGTGATCGCGCATCTGATCGACAAGGCTGCCGTCAACGGCGCCGAGGCGCACCGGGCGCTGGACTATTTCGGCAGCGACGCCTTCGACCGGGATTTCCTGCCTTGGCCGCATATCGAGGAAGGGTTGCGGCCGGAGGAATTGAACGCGGCGAATGACGATTGAGGGGCTGCGTTAGGCGAGGCGCCCGCGCGGTCGTCACCCTCGGGCGGAGCGACGCGAAGCGGCGCGCAGACCCTAGGATCCATGCCGTTACACCAGCCGAAAGGTGCAGCGGCGGAGAATATTCTCTTTTCGTTCAACGGCATACCATTGTTTGCACCGCTGCGGCGCTCGCACGTCACTGCATGGATCCTCGGGTCTGCGCGCGTGCTTCGCTCCTTTGCTTCGCCCGTGGATGACGAAGCTGAGATGGCTCGGCTAATCTCCAGCGTTTGCGCTAGCAGTGGCGGCGTTCTTCGCACCGCTGCATCCGCTGCAGCTACTCAAACACAATCGCCTGCAGCGCCCCGCCGTTGCGCTTCAGCCAGTCCTTGCAGCGGTCGGTATCCGGGCAGAGCTTCTCGCACAATTTCCAGAATTTCGGGCCGTGGTTCATCTCCTTGAGATGCGCCACCTCGTGCGCCACCAGGTAGTTTATCACCGCCGGCGGCGCCATCATGATGCGCCAGGAGAAGGAGAGATTGCCCTCCGAGGTGCATGACCCCCAGCGGCTGGAGGTATCCTTGTACCTTATGGCCTTAGCGCGCTTGCCGATCGCCTCGGTGTGCTTGACCACCAGTCTTTCGATCTCCTTCTTGGCCTCGCGCTTGAGATAGTCGGCGACACGGCGCGGCAGATGGATGCGCTCGCCATGGACGACCAGAAGCGGGCCGCGGTCGTCGCGCGAGACGGTGACGGTGCCGCGCTTCGAAGGCTCATGCACGATGCGGTGCGGCACGCCGCGGATCGGGATTTTTATGCCGGGGCGCACTTGCGGGCGGGTCGGCACCTTGGCCAGGCGCTGCTCCAGCCAGTCCTGGTGGCGGTCGAGGAATTTCTCCACCTCGCCCCGGCGCAGGCCGGGCGGCACGGTGACGCGAAGGCCCTGGCCGCCGGAATCGATGCGCAAAGTGAGCCGCCTGGCCCTGGCGCTTTCGACGATCTTCAGCGGCAAAGTTCGCCCGGCGACGCAATGTTCGCGCTCCACGACAGGGGTGGGCTTTGGCTTGGTCAGATTGCGAAAGAAGCCGAGGGTCATGGCTGGACGATACGCGATTCGAAAAAAACGGCCAGTGGAGGGAAGCTACAAAGAGAACAAAAAAGAAACGGCGCCGCAGAACGCGACGCCGTTGTGTCATTCTAAGACCTGTCGCAGGATCTCAGTCGTCGAGCAGGTTCGTGCCCTTGCCGCGCTTGGAAGCGGGCTTGTCGGCCGAGCCGGTCGTGGTCGGCGCGGTGTGCTTGTTGCGCTGGGCCATAAAGCGGTCGAACTCGTCCTGGTCCTTGGCGCGGCGCAGCTCGCGGGCGTAGTCGTCGAACTCGGTCAGCATCTCGTCAAGCTTGCGGCGCTCCTCGGCGAGGCGCTCCAGCTCCTTCTCGCGCCAGTCGTCGAAGGCGACGTTGCCGGTGCGAGCCGAGCCGTGGCCCCATCGGGCCGCCTTGTCGGAGCCGCGGCGGCAGCCGGCGAAGATGCCGTCAGTCGCGCGGTTGACGTCGCGCTTGAAGCCTTCCAGCCGATCGCCCCAGATGATGTAGGCGAGCATGGCGAAGCCGAGCGGCCAGAACACCATGAAGCCGATCACCATCAGCGCAATGGTGGCCGGCGTCCAGGCCGGACGGATCAATGCACTCGTATTCATTTCTTCCAATCCTTCCGTTGGAGACAGCCAAACCGGCTGCGTGGAATCGAAATGGGAAGGCGAAATGGGCTATTCAAGACAAATCCGGCCAAAACCGGCGAAGCTTCTGAAATGATTATTGCTTTTTGAGTTTTTCCAGGAAAAGCACTGCCATGCCGGCGACAAGTCCCCAGAACGCCGCGCCGACGCCGAAGAGTGTGAGCCCCGAAGCGGTCACGGCGAAGGTGACGGTGGCCGGCATGCGGTCACCAGCGTCATGAAGGGCTATCGATAGCGCATTGGCCAGGGGCGCCGTCAAGGCGAGCCCCGCGACCAGCACGATCAAGCTCTGCGGCAGGACGGCGAAGATCGCCACCAGCGAGGCGCCGAAGATGGCGAAGATGAGATAGGCGAGCGCGTAGAACGGCCCGGTCTTCCACCGCTCGGCCGGGTCTGGATGGACGTCGGGCCCGGTACAGATGGCGGCCGAGATCGCCGCAAGATTGGTGGTCGCGGCGCCGAACGGCGCCGAGAGCAGCGAGAACAGGCCGGTGACGCCGATCAGCGGACCGGGTTCGGGGTGGTAGCCGGCGGCGCGCAGCACCGCGAGACCGGAAAGGTTCTGCGAGGCCATGGTGACGAGATAGAGCGGCAAGGCAAGGCCGATGATCGCCGATGCGGTGAATTGGGGCGCAATGAACGTCAATGTCGACAGTTCCGGCACCGGCAGGCTGCCGACGCGGCCGGTGAGGAAAGCGGCAAGGCCGCCGCCGATCAGCACCACCAGCACCGATAAAGCCGGATTGAACAGGCGGATGACGAAGAAGGCGGCGATCAGCGGCAGGATCAGCCAGGGATCGGCGGGAATGGCCTTCACCGCATTGACGGCGAAGCTGACCAGGATGCCGGCCAGCATGCCGGACGCCACAGACGCCGGAATCTGCGCGATCAGCCGGGTCAGCGGCTTGAACAGGCCGGTGGCGACCAGAAGGACACCGGTGATCATGAAGGCGCCCACGGCCTGCGGCATCGTGAAACCGCTGGAGGCCGCGATCAGCGCGAGACCCGGCGTCGACCAGGCGGTGATGACCGGCATTTTCGTGCGCCAGGACAGCCACAGGCACTCGATCGTCATGGCAAGGCAGATCGCCGTCACGCCGCTGGCGGTCTCGATCTGGGTGGCGCCGACCGCCTTGGCGGCGGCGATGACGAGGGCCAGCGTGCCGCCGAAGCCGACGATCGCGGCGACGAAGGCGGATATCGGGATGGAGATGCGCATGGTCAGGCGGTCCGCCTGACCATGTCGGCGACGGCGCGCTTCAGCATGTCGAGATCCTCGGGACGGGACAGGCGATGGTCGCCGTCGGGGATCAGCGACAGCGTCACATCGTCGGCGGGAAGCATCGATGCGAGCTTCAGGGCATGGCTGGACGGCACGTCCAGATCGGACAGGCCCTGCAATATGTGCACCGGACAGTGCGTGTCGATCGGTCCGCTCATGACCTGGTTGGCGCGGCCGTCCTCGATCAGCGCCCGGGTGTAGATATAAGGCTCGTCCGAATAGTCGGACGGCTCGGTGAAAAATCCCTTTTTCGAAAGATCGCGCTTCTGTGCCTTGGTCAGCACCGGTTCGATCAACTCGAATGTAAAATCAGGCGCCGGCGCAAGCAGCACGAGACCGGCTACGCGGTCGTCGCCCGCCCGGCGCAATTCCTGCACCATGCGCAGCGCGATCCACGCCCCCATCGAGGAGCCGACCAGGATCTGCTTGCCTTTGCTGAAACGCCGGAAGACGGCGAGGCTCTCGGCCAGCCATCTGGAGATCGTGCCGTCGGTGAATTCGCCGCCCGACTCGCCATGGCCGGAATAGTCGTGGCGCAGATAGGCGCGGCCCTCGCGAGCGGCCCAGGCGGCAAGGGTCTCCGCCTTCGTGCCCAGCATGTCGGACTTGTAGCCGCCGAGCCACACCACGCCGGGCGCCGCGCCGGGCGCCTGCCTGACGGCGATGCTCGATCCGTCCACATCGATGAAAACCGGAGCGCTGGCGGCCATGGGCTTTTCCTTTCCGCCGGTCTTTTGACACAGGCGGTGGTTCAACGAAAAGTGCTCGCGGCATTTCTTTGCTTGGTGCAGGTAAAGGCAAGCGGACAGGTGATTTTCCAACCAGCCTGTGCTATTGACTCACGCCCCGCGCTCCCCACATAGGCGCGTCCAGCAATTTGAATTTACTGAACCCTGAACGAAACGGCCGAGGAGACCACGACCATTCGCAGACCTTTCAAAGCAGCGGCACCCACCAAGGACGGGCCGCGCTCCAACCGAGACATCCGGGTTCCCCGGGTCCAGCTTATCGACGCCGAAGGCCAGAACCGCGGCGATGTTTCCATCAACGACGCACTGCTGCTGGCCGAGGAGGCCGGGCTCGATCTCGTCGAGATATCGCCCAATGCCGTGCCCCCCGTCGTCAAGATCCTCGATCTCGGCAAGCTGAAATACGCCAACCAGAAGAAGGCGGCCGAAGCGCGCAAGAACCAGAAGGTCATCGAGATCAAGGAGATCAAGATGCGCCCGAACATCGACAGCCACGACTACGAGACCAAGATGAAGGCCGTGCGACGCTTCTTCGAGGAAGGCGACAAGGTCAAGCTGACGCTGCGCTTCCGCGGCCGCGAGATGGCGCATATGGAGCTCGGCATGCAGCTTCTGAACAAGGTGCGCGAGGAAGTGGCGACGATCGCCAAGGTCGAGGCGGAGCCGAAGCTCGAAGGCCGCCAGATGATGATGGTTCTGGCGCCGCGCTAAATCCCGCCAAAATCATGGTGCAGGGCGTCCCGACGATCGGCGGGACGCCTGTTTTCTATCCGATCGCGGGCAAATCGACGATCGGGTTCCTCGGTCGCGTGCAAATCTCGACGATCGCTTCGCGATCGCGAGCAGACGATCGGGTTTTCCTCATGGCCGATGAAGTGAAGTCCAAGCCTGCCCGGCAAACGCCAGGTCTCGGCGGCTATCAGCATATGCGCCGCCTCGTGCTGGCCATTCTGATCGTGGTGCTGTTTGCCGCGCTTCTGTTCGGACAGTCGACTTTTCCGCCGGATACGCCGGTGCACGAAACGATCGAGATGTTCGGCGTGCTCTTGATCTTTCTCGGCATAGTCGGGCGATTGTGGTCTACGCTCTATATCGGCGGGCGCAAATCCTCCGAAGTGGTCACCGGCGGGCCCTATTCGATCACCCGCAACCCGCTCTATCTGTTCTCGACCGTGGCTGCCGCCGGCGTCGGCGCGCAGATCGGCTCGTTTTCAGGCATCATTCTGTTTGCATTGCTGTGTGCCGGCGCGTTCCACATCGTCATCCTGCGCGAGGAGCGCTATCTGAAAGAGGTGCTCGGCGCCCCTTACGCGGCCTATCTTGCCAAGGTGCCGCGTTTCTTCCCGAACCTCCGGCTCTACCGGGAGGGCGACACCGGCAGCTTCAAGCCGCGCCTGCTGTTGAACACGCTGCTCGACGGCCTGGTGTTCCTGGTGGCGCTGCCGGCCTTCGAGCTGATCGATGGCGCGCAGCAGTCGGGAGTGTTGCCGGTGCTCTTCCGTCTGCCCTGATCAAGACAGCGCGTCGCATCGCTGCAGGTGTTGCACACAGGCCGTCTTTGATCTATAGGACCGCCGTTCCAAGAAAACCGCCCGGCAGGGCATGCCGTGGCGGTTTCATTTGCTTTTCGGGCTTTGGTCGGCCCGAAGCGGACAAGAAGCGCGATGGTGCGCCACCAATACGGAGTAGCAAAATGCCCAAGATGAAGACCAAATCGGCCGCCAAGAAGCGGTTCAAGATTACTGCCACCGGCAAGGTGCTGTCGGCTGCCGCCGGCAAGCGCCACGGCATGATCAAGCGTTCCAACAAGTTCATTCGCGATGCCCGCGGCACGATGGTTCTGGCTGAACCGGACGGCAAGAAGGTCATCAAGAATTTTCTGCCGAACGGCCTCTAATCCCTCGGCTTGGACAACGTTTTAAGGAGATCATGACATGGCACGCGTAAAGAGAGGCGTCACCGCCCACGCCAAGCACAAGAAGGTCCTGAAAGCCGCCAAGGGCTTCTACGGCCGCCGCAAGAACACCATCCGCATCGCCAAGCAGGCGGTGGAAAAGTCGCTGCAGTATGCCTACCGCGACCGCAAGAACCGCAAGCGCTCGTTCCGCGCGCTGTGGATCCAGCGCATCAACGCGGCGACCCACGAGCACGGCCTGACCTATGGCCGCTTCATCGACGGCCTCAACAAGGCCGGCATCGAGATCGACCGCAAGGTCCTGTCGGACATGGCCATCCACGAGCCGCAGGCTTTCGCAGCACTCGTGGCCAAGGCCAAGGTCGCGCTCGAATACCTGAAGAACACCACGCCGAATGCTTTTGAGAGCGCTGTCGCCTAAGCCAGCGCTTCCCAAGCATTTCTAGTACTGATTTGGGGAACCCGCGCTGGCACGGCTGGCGCGGGTTCTTTTTTGCCCCTGATGTAGCCAAAATGGCACCCGCGTAACCAAAGTGGTGACACACGCTTACGCCAGCCACCTAATAGAAAGAATCTCGCCGTGAACGCCACTGCTGGAAATCTTGAAGCCCTGGAAGCTTCGCTGCTCGCCGAGATCGCGGCCGCGTCGGACGAGGCCGCGATCGAGGCGGTGCGCGTCTCGGCGCTGGGCAAGAAGGGCTCGGTCTCCGAAATGCTGAAGACGCTGGGCGCCATGAGCGCCGAGGAGCGGCAGGTGAAGGGACCGGCGATCAACGGCCTCAAGAACCGCGTCACCGAGGCGCTCACCCAGCGCAAGGCCGAGCTGAAGGACGTGGCGATCGCCGCCCGGCTCGAGGCCGAGAAGGTCGATGTAACGCTTCCCGTTCGCCAGTCGCCGGCCGAGCGCGGCCGCATCCATCCGATCAGCCAGGTGATAGACGAGATCGCGGCGATCTTCGGCGATCTCGGCTTCTCGATCGCCGAAGGTCCGGATATCGAGACCGACCACTACAATTTCACCGCGCTGAATTTCCCCGAGGGACATCCGGCGCGCGAGATGCACGACACCTTCTTCTTCAAGCCGGACGAGAAGGGCGAGCGCAAGCTGTTGCGCACGCACACTTCGCCCGTGCAGATCCGCACCATGGAGCGGCAGAAGCCGCCGATCCGCATCGTCATTCCCGGCAAGACCTACCGGCAGGATTCCGACGCCACGCATTCGCCGATGTTCCACCAGGTCGAAGGGCTTGTGATCGACAAGACGGCGAACATCGCCAACATGAAGTGGGTGCTGGAGGAGTTCTGCAAGGCCTTCTTCGAGGTGCCCAGCGTCAAGATGCGCTTCCGCCCGTCCTTCTTCCCGTTCACCGAACCCAGCCTCGAGGTCGACATCCAGTGCGACCGCTCGCGTCCGGGCGAAGTGCGCTTCGGCGAAGGCTCCGACTGGATGGAGATCCTGGGCTGCGGCATGGTGCATCCCAACGTGCTGCGTTACGGCGGGCTCGATCCCAACGAATATCAGGGCTTTGCCTGGGGCATGGGCATCGACCGCATCGCCATGCTGAAATACGGCATGCCGGATCTGCGCGCCTTCTTCGATGCCGACGTGAGGTGGCTGTCGCATTACGGCTTCCGGCCGCTCGACCTGCCGACGCTGTTCGGGGGATTGTCGACATGACCGCTCCCCACACCGGGGGCTGCCGCTGCGGCGCGGTGCGGTTCGAGGCCTCGGCCGAGCCGCACCACATCAGCTATTGCCATTGCGGCGATTGCCGGCGCGCCACGGGCGCGCCGGTGTCGGCCTTTGTCGGCTTCATGGCCGACCAGGTCGCGCTCGAAGGCAAGTCGCTGAAAAGCTATCGCAACGGCCCGGTGGAGCGCTCCTTCTGCGGCACCTGCGGCTCGCCGATCGCCTATATCGACAAGCGGCTCGACAACAAGATCTATTTCGTGCTCGGCGCCATGGATATGCCGGCCTATTTCAAGCCGACGCTGCATGCCTATGTGCGTGAGCAACTGCCCTTCCTGCACATGCCGGACGATCTGCCCAGGCATCTGAAGACCAGCGTGCCCCGACCAGAAGGGCAAGGACAAAACGGAACAGAACCATGAAATTCACCCTCTCCTGGCTCAAGGACCATCTCGAGACCGACGCCTCGCTTGCCGAGATCGTCGGGCGGCTGACCGCGATCGGGCTCGAAGTCGAACATGTCGACGACAAGGCCGGCCTGAAACCCTTCGTCATCGCCAAGGTGCTGACGGCGGTGCAGCACCCCGACGCCGACCGGCTGCGCGTGCTGACCGTCGACACCGGCAACGGCAAGCCGCCGGTGCAGGTGGTGTGCGGCGCGCCCAATGCCCGCGCGGGGATGATCGGCGCCTTCGCCGCGCCCGGCACCTACATCCCGGGCATCGACGTGACGCTCTCGGTCGGCAAGATCCGCGGCGTCGAAAGCCATGGCATGATGTGCTCGGAACGCGAGCTGGAACTGTCGGACGAGCACAGCGGCATCATCGATTTGCCGCAGGATGCGCCGGTCGGCACGAGCTTCGCGGCCTACGCGCATCTCGACGATCCGGTGATCGAGATCAATCTGACGCCGAACCGCCCGGACGCGACCAGCGTCTACGGCATCGCGCGCGACCTCGCGGCGAGCGGGCTTGGCCGGCTGAAGACAGCACCGGTGGAAGCGATTCCCGGCAAGGGCGCGACACCGGTCAAGGTGACGATCGAGGCGCCGGAGCTTTGTCCCGGCTTCGCGCTCAGGTTGGTCAAGGGCGTCAAGAACGGCCCGTCGCCCAAATGGCTGCAGCAGCGGCTGATCGCCATCGGGCTTCGGCCGATCAGCGCGCTGGTCGACATCACCAACTACGTCACCTTCGACCGCGGCCGGCCGCTGCATGTGTTCGACGCCAAGAAAGTCGCCGGCAACCTCGTGGTGCGCCGCGCCAGGGACGGCGAGAAGGTGCTGGCGCTCGACGGGCGCGAATACACGCTGACGCCTGAGATGTGCGTGATCGCGGACGACAATGGCGTGGAATCGATCGCAGGCATCATGGGCGGCGAGCATTCGGGCTGCGATGAGAACACCACCGATGTGCTGGTCGAATCCGCGCTCTGGGATCCGATCACCACGGCCCGCACCGGCCGCGCGCTCGGCATCATCACCGACGCGCGCTATCGCTTCGAGCGCGGCGTCGATCCCGAATTCATGGTGCCGGGCGTGGAGCTCGCGACCAGGCTGGTGCTCGATTTCTGCGGCGGCACGCCGTCTGAAACCGAGGTTGCCGGCTATGCCGGATACAAGCCGATGGTCGTGTCCTTCCCGCTGTCGGAAGTGAAGCGGCTGACCGGCATCGAGGTGCCCAAAGAAGAAACCCTCGGCATCCTGACCCGTCTCGGCTTCGAGCCGCAAGGTTCGGGCGAGGTCGTCAAGGTGACGGTGCCGTCCTGGCGGCCGGATATCGACGGCAAGGCCGACCTGGTCGAGGAGGTGATGCGAGTCCACGGCGTCGACAACATCTTGGCCCAGCCGCTGACCTCGCATGACGCCGTCAACGGCAAGATCCTGACCACGCTGCAGGTGCGCACCCGCGCCGCCAAGCGCGCGCTCGCCGTGCGCGGCATGATGGAGGCCGTGACCTGGTCGTTTATCCCGGCCAAGCACGCCGAGCTGTTCGGCGGCGGCCAGACGGCGCTGAAGCTCGCCAACCCGATCGCCGCCGACATGTCCGACATGCGGCCTTCGCTGCTGCCCGGACTGATCGCCGCGGCGCAGCGCAATGCCAACCGCGGCATCGGCGACGTGGCGCTGTTCGAGGTCTCCGGCACCTATGAAGGCGACGCGCCCGAACAGCAGCGGCGCGTCGCCGCGGGCGTCAGGCGCGGCACGGCCAAGCTCGAGGGTGCGGGCCGCAGCTGGTCCGGCAATGCTGGCCCGGTCGGCGTCTTCGACGCCAAGGCGGACGCGATCGCGGCGCTGGAAGCCTGCGGCGCGCCGGTCGACCGGCTGCAGATCGAGCCCGGCGGCCCGGCCTGGTATCATCCCGGACGCTCCGGCACGATCAAGCTCGGGCCGAAGACGGTGCTCGGCACTTTCGGTGAGTTCCATCCGAAGACGCTGGACGGGCTCGACGCGTCTGGCCCGATCTGCGGCTTCGAGGTCTTCGTCGACGCCGTGCCGGAGCCGAAGGCCAAGCCGACGCGCACCAAGCCGAGGCTGGATCTGTCGCCCTTCCAGGCGGTAAAGCGCGATTTCGCCTTCGTCGTCGACCGGACGGTGGAAGCCGGCGCGCTGGTGCGGGCAGCCTTGGCCGCCGACAAGAAGCTGGTCACCGGCGTCTCGGTGTTCGACGTCTTTGAGGGCGCCGCGCTCGGCGAAGCCAAGAAGTCGATCGCCATCGAGGTGTCGATCCAGCCGGTCGAAAAGACGCTCACCGACGAGGATTTCGAGGCGCTGGCCAAGCGCATCGTCGAGAATGTCAACAAGCAGACGGGCGGCGTGTTGAGAGCATAAGGCATTGCCGGCAGGTGGCGAATCGCCTTCCAAAGGGCGATGGACCACCTCCGCTATTCCGGCCTTCCCTTCGAAACGCAACGCGCGGCTTTCCTCGCGATTGTCGCGGCCGATCCGCTGTTGGCCGAGACGTTGGCGCGGGTGCGGGCGCTTGCGCTGCCGGATTGGCTGGTGGTTTCCGGCGCGCTCTACAACAGCGTGTGGAACCATTTGACCGGGAAGCCGCCTGGATACGGCATCAAGGACGTCGATCTGTTCTATTTCGACGATGCCGATCTTTCCTACGAGGCCGAGGACGCGGTGATCCGCCGGGCGGCGCAGCATTTCGATGGATTGGCGTTGCCGGTCGAGGTGCGCAACCAGGCGCGGGTGCATCTGTGGTATCCGGTGAAGTTTGGGCAGGAATGCCCGCGGTATGCGAGTTCGAGCGAGTCCGTGAGTTATTTCGCGTCCAAGACGCATGCGGTCGGGGTGCGGTACGGCAGCGACGGGGTGCTGGAGTTGGTGGCGCCGTTCGGGCTGGATGATATCTTTTCGTTTCGCATCACGCCGAACAGGGTGCTGGACAATCAGCGGACGCATGAGGCGAAGGGGAGAAGGGCCAGGGAGTGCTGGCCGGAGATCGAGGTGGTGCCTTGGTAGGACATTAGAGAGGTCGGCGGGACAGCGCCCCCCTCTGGCCTGCCGGCCATCTCCCCCACAGGGGGGAGATCAGCAGCTTCGGCGCCGTGCCTCTTCGTTCAACCTCGGCGATTGGCGAAAGCCGCGGTGACAGCCAATCT
>CCNC01000022.1 GCA_000824845.1 Mesorhizobium sp. ORS 3359
CCGGCAGGACAGAGGGGGGCGCCTCGCGCCAACGTCCCAAATAGAAGGGGCGCCGAAGCGCCCCTCTCATTTGCATGCCTCGCGCTCACCCATTCACCAGCGCCAGCAGTTCCTCCGTATAGCGCTTGCCGACCACCTTATCCGGCGACAATGCATCGCCGATCGCCGCCACTTCCGCCGCGCTCAGCTCAATCACCGCCGCCGCCGTGTTCTGCTCCAGGTGGCGTATCTTTCTTGCACCGGGGATCGGCACGATGAAATCGCCCTGGTGCAGCACCCAGGCGAGCGCCAGCTGCGCCGGCGTCACGCCCTTTTCCGTCGCCATCTTCTCCAGCACCGCGATGACGGCGTTGTTGGCCTCCATCGCCTCGGCCTGGAAGCGCGGCAGGGTCAGGCGCCAGTCGCCGGCGCCGAGCGCGTCCGGCTTGGCGATCGTGCCGGTGAGCAGGCCGCGGCCTAAAGGGCTGTAGGGCACGAAGCCGATGCCAAGCTCGCGGCAGACGGCGAAGACCTCGTCCTCGGGATCGCGGCTCCACAGCGAATATTCGCTCTGCACCGCGGCGATCGGGTGCACGGCATGCGCCCGGCGCAACGTCGCGCCGCTCACCTCCGACAGGCCGAGCGCCCTCACCTTGCCCTCGCGCACCAGCTCCGCCATGGCGCCGACCGTATCCTCGATCGGCACGTTGGGATCGACGCGGTGCTGGTAATAGAGGTCGATGACGTCGGTATCGAGCCGCTTCAGCGAGGCTTCCGCCACCGCCTTGACGTGCTCGGGACGGCTGTCGACGCCGATCATGCGGTCGGTGCCCGAGCCGTGCTCGGAAATCTTGAAGCCGAATTTGGTGGCGATGGTGACCTTGTCGCGCACCGGCTTCAGCGCCTTGCCGAGCAGGATTTCGTTCTCGAACGGGCCGTAGACTTCGGCGGTGTCGAAGAAGGTCACGCCGATCTCGACGGCGCGGCGCAGCGTGGCGATGGCCTCGGCCTCCGGCTGGCCGCCATAGCCGAAGCTCATGCCCATGCAGCCGAGGCCGACGGGAAAGACTTCGAGTTCAGTTCCGAGTTTGCGGGTTTGCATGGCGCATCTCCTTGTTGCGATGGGCAGGAGATAAGGCCTTGCAGTCCGTTCGATAATCGGCTCTCCTTTGCACGACTTGTTCTAAAATATAGATCAATGAACCGAACCAACCTTTCGCAGCTCGCTGTGCTTGCCACCGTCGCCCAATGCGCCAGCTTTCGCGGCGCCGCTCGCGAGCTTGGCATCGCGCCCTCGGCCGTGAGCCACGCGGTGTCGAGCCTGGAAGCGCGGCTCGGGGTGCGGCTTCTGGCGCGCAGCACGCGCAGCGTCGCGCCGACCGAGGAAGGCGCGCAGCTGCTCGAACGGCTGCGGCCGGCGCTGTCCGAGATCGATCTTGCGCTGGAGACGGCGGTCGAGGCGCGCGACCGGCCGGCCGGCAATCTGCGGCTCACCGTGCCGCGCACGGCCGCCCACCTGACGCTGACGCCCAGGCTCGGCGCCTTTGCCGCGGCCTATCCCGATATCGTCCTGGAGATGGTCATCGAGGATCGTTTCACCGACGTGGTAGAAGGCGGCTTCGACGCCGGCGTGCGGCTCGGCGAAAGCCTGCAGCGCGACATGATCGCGGTGCGCATCGGGCCGAACATCCGGGGCGCGGTGGTCGGCGCGCCCTCCTACTTCGCTTCCATGCCAAAGCCGCGGCATCCGCGCGAGCTCGCCGACCACCGCTGCATCCGCTTCCGCTTCTCCAGCGGCATTCTTTACCGCTGGGAGTTCGAGAAGGACGGCGAGGAAATCGAGATCGCGGCGCAAGGGCCGCTGATCCTCGACGAGGACCACCTGATCGCCCAGGCGGCGGTCGACGGCGCCGGACTAGCCTTCGTCTTCGAGCCCTATGTGCGGGCGCCGCTCGCCGACGGCCGCCTGATCCGCGTGCTGGAGGACTGGTGCCCGACTTTCGAAGGTTTCTTCGTTTATTATCCCAGCCGCCGGCAGATGCGGCCGGCGCTGCGGGCGTTTGTCGATTTCTTCAAGGTGAGCGGGTAGCTCGTCTCCGCGAAAAGTATATTTCATCCGGCAGCGCAGCCCCCTCTCCGTCCGCTGCGCGGCCACCTCTCCCCCATTTCATGGGGGCGAGGAAACGCCAACCGCCAACGTCGCGACCTTCGCACATTTAGGTTCCTCGCCCCACGAAGTGGGGAGAGGTGGCTCGGCGAAGCCGAGACGGAGAGGGGAGCGCCCTATGCAATTGCCCACCTTCAAGCTGAGGCGGAAGAAATGCGGCGCCGGCGACGTTCGCCTCGCATGCAATCCCTCACCAACACCCCTACTCGCTATGGCTGGGCGATGATCGTCCTGCACTGGCTGATCGGCATCATCTTCATCGGCCAGTTCGCGCTCAGCGTCGTGATGGTGCGCACGACAAGCCGGCGGACGTCCTTCGAGCTGATCCAGTTGCACAAGTCCTTCGGCTTCCTGCTGCTCGGCCTGATCATCCTGCGCATTGCCTGGCGGCTCGGCAATGCAGCGCCGCCGCTGCCGGCTACGGTCGGAACGCTGGAGCGCAGGACCGCGCCGCTGGCGCATTTCGCGCTCTATGCCTTCCAGATCGCGCTGCCGCTTTCCGGCTGGGCCCTGGTGTCGGTGTCGACGCTCGAGATCCCGACCATGCCGTTCAACCTCTTCGTGATGCCCAACCTGCCCTTGGCCGAATCCGACGCCTCGGAGAGCTTTTGGGCTTCAGCGCACTGGTACCTCGCCTATGCCGGCATCGGGCTGGTGGCGCTGCATATCGCGGCGGCGCTGCGCCACCATTTCCTGCTGCGCGACTCGGTGTTGACGCGCATGATCACACCTTCGTCAGGCAGGGAATAGAACCGCGCCATCATTCGTTGGTTGGGCAAGAGCGCAGAAAAAGCGTATCTGCGGAAGGAAGAAACCCATGAACGCGCGTATCCTCGGATTGGCGGCCTTTGCCGCTTGCCTTGCCGTGCCTGCCGTTGCCGCGGTGGCGCTCAGCGACGCGGCCGGCAGCTACACGATCAGCCCGTCGGGCTCCTCGATCCGCTTCACCATCGGCAAGGCCGGCGGCGGCGGGTTCGACGGCGCTTTCGGCCGCTTCAAGGGCACGATCCGCATCGACAATGGCGATGTCGGCCGCTCCAAGGTCGACCTCACCATCTATCCCGAAAGCGTCGGCACGGGCCAGGGGCGCATCGACGCCTTCCTGCGCTCCGACGCGGTGTTCGACGCCGCCAACAACCCGGAGATCCAGTTCCGCTCGACCAGCGTGACCCGCACCGGCGACACGACGGCGCTGGTCACTGGCCGGCTGACGGCGCGCGGCAAGACGTTTCCGGAAAAATTCACCGCCGAGCTCGGCGGGCTGAAATCCGGCACGATCAAATTCCACGTTACCGGCAAGGTGCTGCGGTCACGCTACGGCATGGATGTCGGCACGCCGCTCTATTCCAATGTCGTCGATTTCGACATGACGCTGACGGGGAAGAGGGGGTAGGCGCGGCACATTTCCTCTCCCCCCGCGAAGGCGGGGAGAGGTGGCTCGGGCGAAGCCCGAAACGGAGCGGGCGCCCTCCGCGACGGCAGAGCCTTCTTGCTGTCGTCAGTCCACTCCAAAGCCCGGCACTCCACGAAGGCCCCTCTCCGTCCCGGCTTCGCCGGGCCACCTCTCCCACTGCGTGGGGCGAGGAAAGGTGCCTCCTGCATTGGCTTTTCCGTCGATTTCAGGCAAACCTCGTCGCCTGTAAACCGACATGGAGAAGCGTGATGTTCCGATGGGGTGTTCTGTCGACGGCTAAGATCGGCCGCGAGCAGCTTTTGCCGGCAATCGTGGATTCGGAGAACGGCCTCCTGTCGGCGATCGCCAGCCGCGACCTGTCGAAGGCCAAGGCTTTGGGCGAGCGTTTCGGCGCCCGCCATGCTTTCGGCTCCTATGAGGAACTGCTTGCCTCCCCGGACGTCGACGGCGTCTACATCCCGCTGCCGACCTCGCAGCATGTCGAATGGACGGCGAAGGCGATCGAGGCCGGAAAGCATGTGCTGGTGGAAAAACCGCTGGCGCTCGACGCCAAGGACATCCCGCCGCTGATCAAGCTGCGCGACCAGAAGAAGGTGCTGGTCTGCGAGGCCTTCATGGTCACCTACCACCCGCAATGGATCAAGGTGCGCGATCTCATCGCCGGCGGCGCCATCGGCCGGCTGCGGCATGTGCAGGGCGCGTTCTCCTATTACAATGTTGACCCCAGCAACATGCGCAACAAGCTCGATCTCGGCGGCGGTGCGCTGCCCGATATCGGCGTCTATCCGACGGTGTCGACGCGGTTCTCGACCGGCAAGGAGCCGATCCGCGTGCAGGCGACGATCGAGCGCGACAAGACCTTCGGCACCGACATCTATTCCTCGATCCGCGCCGATTTCGGCGACTTCGAATTGTCCTTCTATCTCTCGACGCAGATGGCGGCGCGCCAGGTGATGGTGTTCCACGGCGAGAAAGGCTTCATCGAGGTCTTCGGGCCGTTCAATGCCGGGCTCTACGAGCATCACCGCATCGAGCTGCACAACCAGAACCATACCGAGGCGCAGGTGTTCCGCTTCCCCGGCACGCAGCAATACCGGCTGGAATGCGAGGCCTTCGTGCGCGCCGCGCAGGGCGGCAAGGACCGCGTCTTCACGCTGGAGGAATCGGTGCTCAACCAGAAAGTCATCGACGCCATCTTCCGCGCCGGCGAGAAGGACGGCTGGGAAACCGTCTGAACGCGATAAATTCGCCGGCTCATTCTGGAGGAAAAATGGCTGACGCGGACGTGATCATTGTCGGCGCGGGGCTGGCGGGCCTCGTCGCCGCTGCCGAGTTGACCGACGCCGGCAAGAAAATCATCATCGTCGACCAGGAGCCGGAGCAGTCGCTGGGCGGCCAAGCCTTCTGGTCCTTCGGCGGGTTGTTCCTGGTCGATTCGCCGGAGCAGCGGCGCATGCGCATCCGCGATTCGCACGACCTCGCGCTCGAGGACTGGATGGGCACGGCCGCCTTCGACCGTCCGGAGGATTTCTGGCCGCGCAAATGGGCCGAGGCCTATGTCGGCTTCGCCGCCGGCGAGAAGCGCTCCTGGCTGATCGAGCGCGGGCTGAAATTCTTCCCCGTCGTCGGCTGGGCCGAGCGCGGCGGCGGCAATGCTGTCGGCCACGGCAATTCGGTGCCGCGCTTCCACGTCACCTGGGGCACCGGACCCGGCGTGCTCGAACCTTTCGTCCTGCGCGTGCGCGAGGCGCAGAAGCGCGGGCTCGTCCAATTCAGGTTCCGGCACCGGGTCAACGAGATCATCCGCAGCGGCGATACCGTCACCGGCGTGCGCGGCGACGTGCTGGAGGCGAGCAGCGTCGAGCGCGGGCATAAGAGCTCGCGCGCCGTGGCCGGCGCGTTCGAGCTCAGCGCGCAGGCGGTGATCGTCGCTTCCGGCGGCATCGGCGGCAATCACGAGCTGGTGCGCAGGAATTGGCCCGAGCGCCTGGGTGCGCCGCCCAAGCGGATGATCACCGGCGTGCCGGACCATGTCGACGGGCGCATGCTGGCGATCACCGAGGCCGCGGGCGGAAGGATCATCAACCGCGACCGCATGTGGCACTATGTCGAGGGCATCAAGAACTGGGCGCCGATCTGGACCGAGCACGCGATCCGCATCCTGCCTGGCCCCTCCTCGATCTGGCTCGACGCGCGCGGCAAGAGGCTGCCGGTGCCGCTCTATCCGGGCTTCGATACGCTCGCCACGCTCAGCCATATCATGGGCACCGGCTTCGACTATTCCTGGTTCATCCTGACCAGGAAGATCATCCAGAAGGAGTTCGCGCTGTCGGGCTCCGAGCAGAACCCGGACCTCACCGGCAAAAGCTGGCGGCAGGTGCTGGGCCGCGCAACATCGGGCATTCCTGGCCCGGTGAAAGCCTTCATGGAAAAGGGCGAAGACTTCATCGTCGAGGCCGATCTTTCGAAGCTGGTGGCGCGCATGAATGCGCTGGCCGGCGGCGAGCCGCTGCTGGACGTCGCCCAGGTCGAGCGCGAGATCCGCGCCCGCGACAGGCAGCTCGACAACCCGTTCTCCAAGGATGCGCAGATCACGGCGCTGCGCGGCGCGCGCACCTATCTCGGCGACAGACTGATCCGCACGGCCAGACCGCACAAGATGCTCGATCCGGCAAACGGCCCGCTGATAGCGGTGCGCCTCAACATCCTCACCCGCAAGACGCTGGGCGGACTTGAGACCGATCTAGACAGCGGCGTGCTCGATGCCGCCGGACAGCCGGTGCCGGGGCTCTACGCGGTCGGCGAGGCGGCCGGCTTCGGCGGCGGCGGCGTGCATGGCTACGCGGCGCTGGAAGGCACCTTCCTCGGCGGCTGCATCTTTTCGGGACGCAGCGCCGGACGGGCGGCCGCGGCCACGATTGCGTGAACGCAGCGCGCAGGTGATCGCCGGGTCACCGCCAACGGCTGTAGGGTTTTTCATTCAACAGTTGTCGACCGAAACTCCAATCAGCGGGAAGAGCATGCGCATCATCGTCTATGGCATCGGCGCGATCGGCGGCGCCATCGCGGCCCAGCTGAGTTTTTCCGGCCACACGGTCCTCGGCATCGCCCGCGGCAGGCAGCTTGATGCCATCCGGTCTTCGGGACTGTCGCTTTCCACTCCGCAGGGCACCAGGACCGCGCGCTTTCCTGTCCACGCCGACCCGTCGGAGATTTCTTTCGAGCCGGACGATGTCGTACTGCTGACGATGAAAACGCCAGACACGCTTGGCGCGCTGCAACGGCTCAACGCCGCCGGTTTGGCGACGCAGCCCGTATTCTGCTTCCAGAACGGCGTCGCCAACGAGCCGCTGGCCCTGCGTTTCTTTGCCAATGTCTATGGCGCAACGGTGATGCTGCCGGCCGATTACGACACGCCCGGCGAGGTCGCGGCCTATTTCGCGCCCAAGATCGGCGCCTTCGACATCGGCCGCTATCCATCCGGAACCGACGACGCGGTCGAGAAACTGTGCCGGGTCCTGAGCACGTCCGGCTTCATCGTCGAGGCCAGGGACAATGTGATGGACAGCAAATACCGCAAGCTGCTGGCCAATCTTCGCAACATTATCGACGCGGCGCTTGGCGACACCGAGCTTCAGCGGAAATGGTATGCCAGGGCGCTCGCCGAGGCGGAAGCGGTGCTGACCGCCGCCGGGATAGCGTGGGACAAGACCGACGCCATGGCCCGTGAGGAACTGACCATAACCGCCATTCCCGGCCGAACCCGCGTCGGGTCGTCGACGCTGCAGAGCATCGTGCGCGGGACGGGCTCCCTCGAAACCGACTTCCTCAACGGCGAGATCGTGCTGCTCGGACGGCTGCACGGCGTGGCGACGCCGGTCAACGCAGCCTTGTGCAGACTGTCGATCGAGCTGGCCAGCGGCCGGATGCGGCCGCAATCGGCGGGCGACGACACGATCGCCGCCATGATCGGCGGAGCCGGCTGATCGCATGAGACAAGTCGAAAGATTGTAACCCGCCAGGGAATCCTTTCGAGCTCATGGAACGTCTTCCTCATGCAGACCCGCAAACAGGAGACGACCATGACCTACAATCTGATCCGCTATGGCGTGAAGGACGCCGGCATCGCCGAGAACCGGGCGCTGGTGGAAAGAGTGTTCGAGGCACTGGACGAAACGCAGCCTCAATCGGTGCGCTATCTGGTGCTTGAGTTGGATACCGGCGAGTTCGTCCACCTTGTCGGCTATGACAGGGACAGCTCGGCGCTGACCGAGCTCGACGCGTTCAAGGCGTTCAGCGCCGATCACGCCGGCCGACGTTCGACGCCGCTGGTGAGGTCGCCGGCGAAGATCGTCGGTGATTATCGTATGCTGGCCAAGGCCGATGAAGCCGTGCCCGCCTGACCTTGGCATTGGCGAGGCGAGAAAGAGGACGATGAGCTTGGCAGGGTTCGGCCGCGCGGAACTTGAAGCCATGCTCGTCGACCTGCGCCCGAAACTGCACCGCTACGCAGCGCGCATGGCGGGCTCCGCCATCGAGGGCGAGGACATCGTGCAGGAGGCGGTGGTCAAGGCGCTCGCCGCCCATGATGGCGGTGCTCTCGTCGAACGCCCCGAGCAGTGGCTGTTCCGCATCGCTCACAATGCGGCGCAGGATCATCTGCGCCGCCGCCAGCGGGAGCGCTCCCGCGTCACCGAGGCCGACATGACGACGATCGAGGATCTCTCGGCCAATGCCGAGGCGAGGCTCGCGGCGGCGGCAAGCCTGCGCAGCTTCATGCAGCTTACGCTGGCGCAGCGCAGCGCCGTGATCCTCGTCGACGTGCTTGGCCTCACCTTGCATGAGACCTGCGAGGTGACGGGCGCGACGCTTGCCGCCACCAAGGCGGCGCTGCATCGCGGCCGGGCGGAGTTGAAGGCGCTGGCTTCGGCGCCGGCCGACGTCGCGATGCCAAAACTCGAACCGGAAGAAGAGCGCCGGCTGCGCCGCTACATCGACCTGTTCAACGCGCGCGATTTCGACGGGGTCAGGGCGCTGATCGCCGAGGACGTCCAGGTCGACGTCGTCAACCGCACCCGCCTCAACGGCAAGAAGGAAGCCTCGACCTATTTCGGCAATTACGAGCGCCTCGGCGACTGGGCACTGTCGCTCGGCTTCGTCGATGGCCTGCCGGCGATCCTCATCCGCAACCCGCAGGCGGATGATGCCGTGCGCGGCTTCGTGCTGGTCCATTGGCGCGGCGAAGAGGTTGTGCGCATCCGCGATTTTCGCCATGCGCCCTACTGCCTCGAGAACGCCCACATCTGTCCGGTCGGCGTTTGATCGTCGCGTGAGGCATTGCTTCATCAAATCAACGTGAAGTCACGCGATCGTCACGGATCGGCCATCAGCGCAGCAGCATAGGCCTGCTCGAAGTCGGCCAGTCCCCGGTCCCATACGCGCCACGGCACAATCATTTCACCGTCCGCGAAGAAGGCGCCTGGCCGGCCGTCGTTAGTTTTTTGTCATTTCACCAATCACGTAATGCGGGCTGACAGGAGCCCGCGAGGTTCTCCGATGTCTCTTACCGAAGCCACCAATCCCGCCAAGCAGGATTCCCGCAAGGCCAAAGCAGCCACCGCGGCGCCGCCGCGCGAGCAGATCCTGATCGGCCCCGATTTCATCCAGAAAGGCGAGCCGCATGAGCGGCTCGACCGGTTCTTCGCCGATCTGGCGGGCCGTTTCGACGCAGCGCCGGCGGTCATCTCCGGCGGTCGGCCGTGGTCGTATCGCGAGCTGAACAGCCGCGCCAACCAGTTCGCCCAACTGTTGATCGAGCGCGGCGTCAGGCCAGGCGACAGGATCGGCCTTTTGCTCGACCGCTCCGCCGAAACCTACATCGCGGTGCTTGCCGTGATGAAGGCCGGGGCGGCATTCGTGCCCTTGGCCACCGCGTTTCCCGAAGACCGCATGGTGATGATCATCGAGGACGCCAACGTCACGATGGTGATCAGCGTTTCCGGTTATGCGGCGCGCGTGGCGCGCCTGCCCGTTCCGCATATCTCGATCGATTCGGCGGAGTCCGAAATCGCGCTCCAGCCGGAAACGACGCCGCTGCCGGACGGCGCCCAGGATCAGACCTGCTACATCCTCTACACGTCGGGCACCACGGGCAAGCCCAAGGGCGTGGTCATCACCCACCAGAGTTTTTGCAATTTCATCCGTGTCGCGGCGGCGTCCTATGGCTATCAGCCGGGCGACCGCGTCTATCAAGGCATGACCATTGCCTTCGATTTCTCCTCAGAGGAGATCTGGGTGCCGTTCGCCGCCGGCGCGACCGTCGTGCCGGCGCCCGGCCAGCAGCCGCTGGTGGGCGAGGAGCTGGCCAGTTTCCTGCGCGAGCACAACATCACCTGCATGGCCTGCAGCCCGACGCTGCTGTCGTCGATCGAGAGCGACGCGCCAAGCCTGCGCGCGATCCTTGTCGGCGGCGAGGCCTGCTCTCACAAGCTCGTGGTGCGGTGGGCGAAGCCTGGCCGCCAGATCCTGAATACCTACGGCCCGACGGAGGCGACCGTCACCGCCACCATGGCCTTGCTGACGCCGGACGAGCCGGTGACGATCGGCAGGCCGTTGCCCACCTATTCGATAGCCATCCTCGACCCGAAAAAGCCAGAGGTGCTGAGCGGCGACGCGTTGGGCGAGATCTGCATCGGCGGCATGGGCGTCGCTGTCGGCTATCTCAACCGGCCGGAACTGAACGAGGAGAAATTCATCCAGGATTTCATCGGCCTGCCGAACAACCCAAGCGGCCGCATCTATCGGACGGGAGACCTTGGCCGGATCAACGACAAGGGCGAGATCGAATACCACGGACGCATCGACACGCAGGTCAAGATCCGCGGCTATCGCATCGAGCTGGGCGAGATCGAGGCCGTGCTTTTGGATCAGCCGGGCATCGCGCAGGCGGCCGTCACGACCTGGGAGATCGAACCCGAGCGCACCGAGCTGGTCGGCTATTACGCCCCTAAAAGCGGCGGCGACGGAGTGGACCGCACCGCGCTGGTGCAGGAGCTGAAGCGACAGCTGCCCGATTACATGGTTCCAGCCTATCTCGAGCAGCTGCCCGCGATCCCGATGACCGTTTCCAACAAGGTCGACCTGAGGAAGCTACCAAAGCCGACGAGCGCGCGTGTCGCCGCCGGCCATGCGATGATCGACCCGCGCAACGAGGACGAGAAGTTCCTCGTGGAGACGCTGGCGGACGTGCTGAAATTCGAGGACATCTCAATCGAAGACCACTTCTTCGACGACCTCGGCGCGAACTCGCTGTTGATGGCGCGGTTCTGCGCGCGCATCCGCTCGCGCAAGGCCTGGTCGACGACTTCGATGCGCGACATCTACCTGCACCCGACGGTGGCGAAGCTTGCCGAACATCTGCGGGAACCACAGACGGCCGCGGTTGCCGCGCGCGAGCCGATGCTGACGCACAGGGCCTCCGATCTTGCGATCTGGGCGACGGGATTCGGCCAGCTGCTGTTCTACGCGGTCTACAGCTATGTGGCGTTGTGGGCGATCAATGACGGCCTCAACTGGGTCTATGACGCCCTGGACGATCCGGCGTCGCTCTATCTGCGTTGCGTTCTTCTGTCCGCCTGCGTGTTCTTTGGATTGAGCGGCTTCGCGGTCGCCGCCAAATGGCTGCTGGTCGGCCGCTGGAAGGCCGAGACCTTTCCGATCTGGGGCTGGCGTTACTATCGATTCTGGATCGTCAAGACTCTGGTCCGCAGCGCTCCGGTCGTGCTGTTCCGCGGCAGTCCGCTCTATAGCCTTTATCTGCGCCTGCTCGGCGCGCGGCTCGGCAATCGCACCGTCGTCGAGTGCAGGGCCGTTCCGGTCTGCACCGATCTGATCGCCATCGGCGACAACTCGATCCTGCGCAAGGACTCGACGATCCTCGGGTTCCGCGCGCAGGCGGGCTATATCCATACCGGGCCGGTTAATATCGGCAACAACGCCTTTGTCGGCGTCGGATCGACGCTCGACATCGACACGCGCATGGGCGACGGCACCCAGCTCGGCCACGCTTCGTCGCTGCATCGCGGACAGACCATTCCGGCCGGAGAGCACTGGCACGGCTCGCCTGCGATCCCGACCGAGGCGGATTACTGCAACGTGCCCAACGTGCCGTTGTCGCGGGTGCGCCGGGTCATCTACGAGGCGATCCAGCTCTTCATCCTTTTTGCCATCGTCACACCGTTCCCGCTTCTGTTCCACAGCTACTGGGAAAATGTCGGCGACGACTATGATGAGACCATCGGCATCGTGGCGATCGGCACAACGGTCACGGTGGCGGGCTTCATCATCGGCGGGGTGCTGCTGGCGGCCATCGTGCCGCGGCTGTTCAACCTCGTGCTCAAGCCCGGCCGGAACTATTCGCTCTACGGCTTCCACTATTGGCTGCAAGCGATGCTGGAGCTGGTCAGCAATGTGCGGCTGCTGAACGTGCTGTTCGGCGACAGTTCCGCCGTCGTCTATTATCTGCGCGCCATCGGGTGGAAGCTGAACAAGGTGGATCAGACCGGGTCGAATTTCGGCACCAACCAGCGGCATGAAAACCCGCAGCTGAGCGAGATCGGCTCGCACACGATGGTGTCGGACGGTCTGTTCATGGTCAACATGCAGAAGTCGGCCAACTCCTTCCGGCTCGAGCACACGCGGGTCGGCGAACGCAATTTCTTCGGCAACAACATCATCTATTCACCGGATTCCCGCGTCGGCGACAATTGCCTGCTCGGGACCAAGGTTCACGTGCCGGTGGACGGCCCCGTGCGCGAGAATGTCGGGCTTCTGGGCTCGCCGCCCTTCGAAATTCCGCGCATGGTCAATCGCGACAAGGAGCTTCTCGGATTGATCTCCGACAAGGAGCGCAGTCGCCGCCTGCCGCTGAAGAACCTGCACAACCTCGTTACTGCGCTGATGTTCGTGGCCGCGCAGTGGCTGATCCTGTTCCTGACGCTCGCAATCTGGGACCGCGCGCTCAACTACTATACCGAGTGGGGGCAGACGGCGCTGTTCGTGGCAGTGATGCTGACCACGGCGATCGGCATCCCGTTCTATATCTTCCTCGAACGGGCCAGCCTCGGCTTCCGCCGCCTGAAGCCCAGGATGGCGACGATCTACGACCCGGTCTTCTGGCGGCACGAGCGTCACTGGAAGCTGTCCGATTCACCGATCATGGGCCTGTTCACCGGCACCCCGTTCCGGCCGCTGATCCTGCGCATGCTGGGCGTGAAGGTGGGGCTGCGCCTCTATGACGGCGGCTGCATCATCACCGAGCGGTCGTTGGTGGAGATCGGCGACGACGTGACGCTCAACGAAGGCTGCGTGATCCAGCCGCACTCGCTGGAGGAAGGCGCGTTCAAGTCGGACTACATCCGCATCGGCAATGGCTGCACGCTGGCGCCGTCCGCTTTCGTTCATTACGCGGTGACGATGGGCGAGGGGTCGGTGGCCGACGTCGACTGCTTCGTCATGAAGGGCGAGGTGCTGGAGCCGAACACGGTCTGGCGCGGCAACCCTGCGAAGCTCTATGGCGTGGTGACGCCGATCGACGCCCGCGCGATGGAAGCCGGGCAAGCCGCGTGACGCGCCGCGCCGACACCATCGACTGGCCGATTGCCCTGGAGCCTGTCGGCAAGGGCAACCGGGCGGCCGTACTGGCGCTCGAACTGTTGCCGGAGCAGCAGCAGTATGTCGCCTCGAACGCCGAATCGCTGACGGAGGCCAAGCAGGATGACGAGGCGATCGCCCGCGCCGTCGTCTGCACCGGGCGCGTGGTCGGATTCCTCATGTACAGCGCACCCGAGGACGACGACGAAGCGATCATCTATCGCTTCATGATCGACCGCCGCGAGCAAGGCAGGGGCCTTGGGCGCGCCGCCGTCGCCAAGGCACTGAAAGAGATTGCGAAGCTCGGCCACATCCGCCGCGTTGCGATCTGCTATGAACCGGAGAACGAGGCGGCACGCCGGCTTTACGCCGCCTTCGGTTTCGTCGAGCAAGGACTGGACGAAGACGACGAGATGATCGCCGTGCTCGAACTGGCGGATAGAGCGTTGAACACCCGGCCGCAACGCATGTCGGCAAGCATCCGGCACAGCATCGAGCAGGCATTGGCCGGCCTCGCGCCGCCCGGCCTGAGCGCCGGTTGCCGCCACATCCAAACTGGCGACGAGCAATATTTGCTGCCGGAGGAAAATGCCTCGATGGCCACCCGCGAATCCGGCGCGCGCGCCGCCACGGGGGCAGGCCGCCACGTCGCGCATGAATTGCTGCGGCGTCTGGGATGCGCGAATCCCGCGACATTGCGCGGCCGATCGGGAAGCCCGATCTGGCCGGCCGGCATTGTCGGCTCGATCGCGCATGACGACACGATGGCCGTGGCAGTCGTCGCGCGATCCGGCGCGCTGCGAAGCGTCGGCGTCGACATCGAACCCGCCTTGCCATTGCCCGACGACCTTCTTGCCGTCGTCGCCGCAGCAGGAGACCGCCTGGGCGATCTCGACCCGGAGCTGGGCGGCCGCATCCTGTTCGCGGTCAAGGAAGCGGCCTACAAGGCATCGTTTCCGCTCGACGGTCGCGTGCTGGGCTTTGAGGACATCGCGGTCGATTTCGAAAAGGGTAAGGCGGTCACTTCGCCGGGCCGCCGCCTGGCAGTCCGTTTTGCCACCTCCCCATGCATCCTGGCGCTGGCTTACGCAGCCGTGGAGCGGTGAGAAGCCCTTCCGTATCCCGGCACTCTGACGCCGGCTGCATAGATCGGGTGCCGTATCTAGCCAGGGGCTGCCGCGCCTTCGGCCCGCGCTGTCGCGCCATCAGCATAGATGTTTTAAACATCAATCCTTGACGATAGAACGTTTTAATGTAGGCTACAGCACCGACACCTCATATCTCAGAACTGAACGAGAGAGTCGTCGGTGATAACCGCACCGCAATTGCGCGCCGCAAGATCGCTGCTCGGCATCGATCAGCGCCGGCTTGCCGAATTGTCCGGTCTGTCGGTGCCGACGATCCAGCGCATGGAAGCCAGCGGCTCGATCATCCGGGGCAATGTCGATTCGCTGATGAAGCTGATCGCGGCGCTCGAGATTTCCGGCATCGAGCTGATCGGGGAAGGCGCGGCGAGCCCGGGCGGCGGGCGCGGGGTGCGGCTGAAGAGCGGTTTCGATCCCGCCAAGGCGTCCGAACCCGATGGCGGCCAGGTCGAAATCGGCGGGAGCCAGCCGTGAATTCGACCGTCGCCCTTCTGCTGTGCGGTCCTGCCGCGTTTCTGGCAACGGCCATAGTGGCCGCGGCCGCCAGCCGGCTCGCCGCCGCGACGCGACTGGTCTATGGCGCGACGCTTGTCATTTCAGCCGTGCTGCTCGCGACTGCTGCCGGCCATCTCGCCGGCAACCCCGGCGAGGCCTCCGCCAGCTTGCCGCTCGGCGTGCCCTGGACCGGCGCCCGGTTCCGCCTCGACGGCCTGTCGGCGTTCTTTCTCGTCGTCGTCAACCTGGGCGGCACGATCACCAGCCTCTATGGCCTCGGCTACGGCCGGCATGAATCCCAGCCGCATCGGGTTCTGCCGTTCTATCCCGCCTTCCTCGCCGGCATGAACCTCGTGGTGCTGGCCAACGACGCCTTCAGCTTCCTGTTGTCCTGGGAATTCATGTCGCTCGCCTCCTGGGCGCTGGTCATGGCGCATCACCGCGACGAGGCCAACCGGCGGGCCGGCTACATCTACCTGGTGATGGCAAGCTTCGGCACGATGGCGCTGCTTCTTGCCTTCGGCCTGCTGGCCGGGCCGGCCGGAACCTATGCGTTCGACGCGATGCGAGCGGCGCATCCCAACCCGTTCGCCGCGGGCGCGGTGCTGGTGCTCATGCTGCTCGGCGCCGGCTCCAAGGCCGGCCTCGTGCCGCTGCATGCCTGGCTGCCGCTTGCCCATCCGGCGGCACCCAGCCACGTCTCGGCGCTGATGAGCGGCATCATGACGAAGGTCGCCATCTATGGCTTCGTCCGCGTGGTGTTCGACCTGCTTGGCGAGCCGGCATGGTGGTCCGGCGTGGCGGTGCTTCTCATCGGCGGCGTGACGGCGGTGCTGGGCATCCTGCACGCGCTGATGGAAAAGGACCTGAAGCGGCTGCTCGCCTACTCCACCATCGAGAATATCGGCGTCATCTTCGCCAGCCTCGGCCTTGCGCTGGCCTTCAAGGCAAACGGCATGCCGTCGGCGGCCGCGCTGGCCTTCACCGCGGCGCTCTTCCACGTGCTGAACCATTCCTTCTTCAAGAGCCTGCTGTTCTTCGGCGCCGGCGCCGTGCTGACAGCAACCGGCGAACGCGACATGGAGAAGCTCGGCGGCCTCATCCATCGCCTGCCGGTGACCAGCTTCGTCTTCCTCATCGGCTGCGTCTCGATCTCGGCGCTGCCGCCCTTCAACGGCTTTGCCTCCGAATGGCTGGTCTTCCAGGCCATATTGCGCAGCCCCGAGCTGCCGCAGTGGGGGCTGAAGGTCATCGTGCCCGCGGTCGGTGGCATGCTGGCGCTGTCGGCCGCACTTGCCGCGGCCTGCTTCGTCAAGGCATTCGGCATCACCTTCCTCGGCCGGGCGCGGTCGGCGGCGGTGGAACGCGCGCACGAGGTCGATCGCTGGTCGCTGGCAGCGATGGCCGTGCTTGCCGCCCTCTGCCTACTCGCCGGCATCCTGCCAGGCTTCGTCATCGACAGCCTGTCGACGGTGACGCTTCCGCTGGTCGGCGAGCGCATGCCGGTTCAGATGGCGCAGCCCTGGCTGTCGATCGTGCCGATCGCCGAGAGCCGCAGTTCCTATAACGGCCTGCTGGTCTTCGTCTTCATCACCATCTCGGCGTCGCTCGCGGCCTTCTTCATCCACCGCTTCGCCTCGCATGCGCTGCGCCGGGGCATTGCGTGGGGGTGCGGCTTCCCGGATGCGGTGCCGGCCGGGCAATACACAGCCGTCAGCTTCGCGCAGCCCATTCGCCGCGTCTTCGGCGGCTTCGCATTCCGCTCGCGCGAGACCGTGGACATGCCGGCGCCGGGCGCGCTGGAGCCGGCGCGACTCAAGGTGGAGATGCACGATGTGGCCTGGGAGATCTTCTACCAGCCGATCACCGGCGCGATCGATTTCGCCACGGAGCGGCTAAACCACCTGCAGTTCCTGACCATCCGCCGCTACCTGACGCTGGTCTTTCTCTACCTCGTCATCCTGCTTCTGGTGCTCGCGCTATGGCCATGATCTCGCAGCTGGCCGTGCAGGGCGCGCAGATGCTCGCGGTGCTTTTGCTGGCGCCGCTGCTGATCGGCTTCCTGCGCAAGGTTAAGGCAAGGCTGGTCAGGCGGCAGGGGCCTTCGCTGATCCAGCCCTATCGCGATCTCGTCAGGCTGATGCGCAAGGAGGTCGTGCTGGCGGACAATGCGTCCTGGCTGTTCCGGGTGACGCCCTACCTCATCTTCGCCGCCACCTGGGTCGCGGCCGCTCTCGTCCCGACCTTCGCCACCGGACTCGAATTCAGCTGGACCGCCGATCTCATCGTCATCGTGGCGCTGCTCGGCAGCGCGCGCTTCTTCCAGGCGCTGGCGGGAATGGATGTCGGCACCAGCTTCGGCGGCCTCGGCGCCAGCCGTGAGGTGATGATCGCGTCGCTGGCCGAACCGGCGATGCTGCTTATCGTGTTCAGCCTGGCGCTGCTGGCCGGCGCCACGCAGCTCTCGACGGTCGCCGCCTTCATGGGCTCTCCGCAAGTCGGACTGCGGGTGTCGCTCGGCATGTCGCTGATCGCCCTAGTGATGGTGGCGATCGCCGAGAATGCCCGCATTCCGGTCGACAATCCGGCCACGCATCTGGAGCTCACCATGGTGCATGAGGCGATGATCCTGGAATACTCCGGCCGCCATCTGGCGATGATCGAGCTCGCCACCTTCCTCAAGCTGCTGCTCTACATGTCGCTGATCGCCTGCGTCTTCCTGCCCTGGGGGCTGGACAGCGGGGGGACCGGGCCGAAATCGCTGGCCATCGGCGCCGCCGCCTATCTCTGCAAGCTCGCGGTGCTCGCCATCCTGCTTGCCGTGTTCGAGACGGCGGTCGCCAAGATGCGCGTCTTCCGCGTCCCCGACTTCCTGGGCGCGGCGCTGATGCTGGCGCTGCTCGGCACGCTGTTGCTGTTCGTCTCGCGGAGCCTGTGATGAACGGTCTCACCTTCGACATCGCCCATCTGCTCGCCGGCAGCCTGGTGCTGATCTCCTTCATGATGCTCTACCAGGACCGGCTGTTCGCGCTGATCAATGTCTTTGCGCTGCATGCCGTCGTGCTGGCGCTCTCGGTGGCCTGGCAGGCTTACATCCAGGACGCGCATCATCTCTACATCACCGCCGGCATCGCCCTGGTCTTCAAGGCGATCGTCATTCCCGTCGGGCTGCACCGCATCATCCAGCGGCTGGGCATCCACCGCGACATCGAGACCGCGGTCGGCATCGGCCCGACCATGCTCGCCGGCATCGGGCTGGTGACGCTCTCCATGGTGCTGATGCTGCGGGTGACGCCAGAGGCCGACCCGCTCGCCCGCGAGGACCTCGCCTTCGCGCTGTCGATCATCCTGCTCGGCCTGCTGGTGATGGTCACCAGGCGCAACGCCGTCAGCCAGGTCGTCGGCTTCATGTCGCTGGAGAACGGGCTGGTGCTGGCCGCCACCGGCGCCAAGGGCATGCCGCTGGTGGTCGAGATCAGCGTCGCCTTCTCGATCCTGATCGCCTTCATCGTCATCGGCGTCTTCCTGTTCCGCATCCGGGAACGGTTCGATTCGGTCGATATCGGCGCGCTCGACGACTACCGGGGAGAACGCCGGTGAGCGGATTTTCCTTCGACGCCGTGGCTGCGATCCTTTTCATCCCGGCAGGTGCCGCGGCCATCCTGGCGGCAATGCCGAACTACCGCATGACCGCGATAGTCAATGTCATCGCCAGCCTGCTCACCTTGCTCGCGGCGCTGTCGTTGTTCGTCACGGACCGGCCGGCGCCAGGGCAATATCTGCTGGTCGACGACCTCAACATCGTCTTCATCGTGCTCAACACATTCGTCGGCTTCACCACCAGCGTGTTCAGCGCGTCCTACATCGCGCATGAGCTGGAGACGGGGCGGCTGACCAAGCCGAACCTGCGCTTCTACCACGCGATGTACCAGATCATGATGTTCGGCATGAACCTCGCCTTCGTGTCGAACAATATCGGCCTGATGTGGGTCGCGGTGGAGCTCGCCACGCTGACCACCGTGCTGATGGTCGGCATCTACCGCACGCATGAGGCGCTGGAAGCAGCGTGGAAATATTTCATCCTCGGCAGCGTCGGCATCGCGCTCGCGCTGTTCGGAACGATCCTCGTCTACATGGCCGCGCAGCCGGTCGTCGGCGAAGGCACCAACGCCATGGTCTGGTCGGTGCTGATCGAGAAGGCGGCGCATTTCGATCCCGCGCTGCTCAGCGTCGCCTTCATCTTCCTGCTGCTCGGCTACGGCACCAAGGTCGGCCTTGCCCCCTTGCATGCCTGGCTGCCCGACGCGCATGCCGAGGGCCCGACGCCGATCTCGGCGGTGCTGTCGGGCCTGCTGCTCAATGTCGCGCTCTATGCCGTGCTACGCTTCAAGCTGTTGCTCGCGGCGAGCCCGCAGGCGATCGGGCCCGGGCCGCTGATGGTCACGATGGGACTGACCTCGCTGATCTTCGCGGCCTTCATGCTCTACCGCCGCCGCGACATCAAACGCCTGTTCGCCTATTCCTCGATCGAGCATATGGGCATCATCGTCTTTGCCTTCGGCATGGGCGGCCCGCTCGCCAATTTCGCCGGCCTGCTGCACATGGTCATGCACAGCCTGACCAAATCGGCGATCTTCTTCGCCGTCGGCCATATCGCGCAGGTCAAGGGCACGCAGAAGATCTCCGAGATCAGGGGGCTGACCGAAAGCCATCCCGGACTTGGCTGGGCGCTGGTCATCGGCGTCGTGGCCATTGCCGGCCTGCCGCCGCTCGGCATCTTCATGAGCGAATTCCTGGTCGTCAGCTCGACCTTCGCCAGGCATCCGTGGCTGGCGATCCCGCTGGTGTTCGGGCTGCTCATCGCCTTCGGCGCGCTGCTGCTGCGGCTGACCGGCGTCGCCTTCGGCGAGCCGCGCGGCGGCATGGCGCCGGTCGAGGCGTCCTACGTGCCGATGTATTCGCACCTCGCTTTGGTGTTTGGCGCCGGCATCTATCTGCCGGCGCCGCTGGTGGCGTGGTTCCAGCATGTCGCCGGTATCCTGGGGTAGGCGATGGTGAGGAAAAACATACCCGCGCTTGCCGATCTCATCGAGGCCGACCGCCAGGTCGAACATCACGCGCCCTGGCGGCGCGGCGTCGTCGCACCGAAGGCCTGGAACCTCGCCGTCGAGCAGCTCGCCGCCGGACGCTGGAGCCTGCTCGGCCTGTGGGGGGAGCCTGACAAAGTGCACATGGCGCTCCTCGACGAGGCGCAGACCATCGGCGTGATCAGCCTGGATTGCCGTGGCGGCCGTTATCCGTCGGTCGGCCAGCTCCATCCACCGGCGCTCCGGCTGGAACGCGCCGCGGCGGATCTTTTCGGGCTGGCGCCGCAGGGGCTGCCCGAC
>CCNC01000023.1 GCA_000824845.1 Mesorhizobium sp. ORS 3359
CATCGGCGAAATCCTCAACCGCACGACACCCGCCGAGTGCTCAAACTACTTCGCCAATGCAGGATACGACCGGAAATGACTTCATCCCGCTCTAGGTCTTGGCTATCCAATGCAGATACATTGCGAGCCTCGCAGTAGGGGCATTCGCTGTCGCAGCCGCAAGACCATTCCTCGACCCAATATTGATCGCACTCGTAGCAATGATAGCTATTGAGATACCACGCCATTTGAACCTCCAGGAGAGATCGTCATACCGTCAAACGGTATCGTCCTCGACCGGTGAATACGAGATATCCGCGATCTCTGAGATACTGTAGCTGCTGCCGAATTTTTGGTTTCACATTCCTGTTATTTGGATATTTCTGAGAAAGGGATGACTCGAAAGAGTAGGCGTCATCGATATCAAACTCCCTGCGGCCGAGCTGATCAAGGCACTTCATGACGTCCAGTAGCCAGCCCCGTGCTTCGGAACTCGCTTCACGCAGAAACCGGGTCCGCTGCCATGCCGAGACAACTAATTCCCTTGGCGTCACGATGCCATCTCGGACCAAATAGATTCGGCCTGCATCCGGAATATGAGAGATGACAATGTTCGATCCGATCCAACCAGCTCTGCGAGCGTGAGGTCCTAACGGAGGGCGCGCTTCAACAATATCGGGCGTGAAAAAGTGCTTGGGGATCATGCATACGGAAACGACCTCCCTGCGCTCGGAATTATACTTGAGCAGGATGAAATTTGGATTCGTGTTGGATGCCAGACGTTCGATTTTCTTGCCATATGCTCCGTTCGCTATCTTCGAACCGAACTCGCTTTTCTTGCTCTTCAGCTCATATTGATCTGAGCAACTGCCACAGAAGAGGTCGGCGACGGGAAGATTTGCGGTGAATCGCGTCAGCTGGGCGTTCCCGCAATTGGGACAATAGAGCCATTGGGCGGCCCATTCCTCGGTCCACACGCGTGCATTCTGCGAACGGCTGTTGTAAAAAGCTTGGGTTTCCCTGAATCCGAACTCCACTTTCCGTCTCGTCGGCTGGCTGATAAATTCACTGGTGGAGCATACGGCACGAGTTATTGATGAATTCAACTCCCAAGCCTGACTGGTCCGCCGCCCAATATCTGAAATTCGAGGATGAGCGCACGCGGCCCGCGCGCGATCTCGTGGCGCAAGTGCCGGTCGATTTTCCGCGCCGCGTCGTCGACATCGGCTGCGGTCCGGGCAATTCGACCGAACTTCTGGTCGAGCGCTGGCCGGACGCTCAGGTCAGCGGTTTCGACACCTCGCCCGACATGATCGAGAAGGCGCGGGCGCGGCTGCCCAATGTCAATTTCGAGCTGGCGGACGCCGCCAAATGGCAGCCCGAGCATCCCGTCGACGTCATCTTCGCCAATGCCGTCTTCCAGTGGCTGCCGGACCATCCCGCGGTGTTCCAGCGGCTGATGGGGCTTCTGGCGCCGGGCGGCGCCCTGGCCGTCCAGATGCCGGACAATCTTGGCGAAGCCTCGCACCAGCTGATGCGCGAGACCGCGGCGGAAGTGCCGTTTGCGGCCAGGCTCAAGGGCGCCGCGCGCGGACCTCTGCCGCCGGTGTCCTTCTACTACGATCTGTTGTCGCCGCTCGCCGACCGGCTCGACATTTGGCACACGATCTACAACCATCCGCTGGCCGACGCCGAAGCGATCGTCGAATGGGTCAAGTCGACGGGGCTGAAGCCCTTCCTCGATCCGCTCGACGCGGATGAGAAGAAGGTGTTCCTCGACAGCTATACCGCCAAGATCGCCAAGGCCTATCCGAAAACCGCGAACGGCAAGGTGCTGTTGCGCTTCCCGCGTATCTTCATCGTCGCCAAGCGGGCTTGAGCATCCACCACCTGAATGCCAGCGCTGGTTGTCGAATTAAGCTGGAATAAACCGGGCAAATGCGACAAGTGTAGCGCCTCGCCCCGGCACCACTTGCCTCCCCTCGGACGGATTGGACATGCATCGCGTCATCATCAGCGGCATCGGCGCCGAAATCCCTGAACCCGTCATCACCAATGAGGAGCTGGTCGCAAGCTTCAACAGCTGGGTCGACACCGAGAATGCGCGGCGCGCCGACACCGGCGAGCCGCTTTTGCAGAAATCGGACAGCGATTTCATCGTGCATGCCTCGGGGGTCAAGAGCCGTCATGTCATCGAGCGCGAGGGAATCCTCGATCCGACCCGCATGTCGCCGCGCATTCCGGCGCGGCCGGACGACGCGCTGTCATTGGAGGCGGAGTTCGGCATCGCCTCGGCCAGGAAGGCGCTTGCCCATGCCGGCGTCGAGGGGGCAGACATCGACCTGGTGATCTGCTCGGCCTCGCACCATCAGCGGCCCTATCCGGCGATCGCCATCGAGATGCAGGAGGCGCTGGGCACCAAAGGCGCCGGCTTCGACATGGGGCTTGGCTGCTCTTCCGCCGCGGCGGCGCTGCATGTTGCCGTCAATCTGGTGAGGGCGGGGGCGCACAAGCGCGTCCTGGTGTCGACGCCGGAGATCATCACCGGCCATCTCAACTTCCGCGACCGGCAGACGCATTTCATCTTCGGCGACGCCTCGGTCGCCATGGTCGTCGAGGGATTGGCGCAAGGCGAGAAGCGGCCGGGGCGTTTCGAGGTGCTCGACACTCGCACCTGGACGCAGATGTCGAACAACATCCGCACCAATCTCGGCTATCACACGCGCACTGCCCAGGAGGATCCCTACATGATCAACCTGGAAGGCAACCTCATCAAGCAGGTGGGCAACAAGGTGTTCAAGGAAGTCACGGTTGCCGGGCAGAAGTTCATCGTCGAATTCCTGGCCGAGCACGGACTGACACCGGGGGGCATCCGCCGCTTCTGGCTGCACCAGGCCAATGCGCGCATGAATGCGATGATCCTGAAATTGTCCTTCGGGCACGACGTCGACCATGACCGCGCGCCCATGGTGCTGGAGCGGCTCGGCAACACCGCCGGAGCCGGCGCGATCGTGGCGCTGTCGGAGAACCATGCCGACATGAAAGCCGGCGATTTCGGCCTGATCTGCGCCTTCGGCGCGGGCTATTCGATCGGCGGCGCGCTGCTCAGAATGCTGTAAAGCCATCCGGCCGCCTCACGCCGGCGCGAATGGCACCAGCATCGGCACGCGCCTGGCATAGTCGTCATAGGCCGGGCCGAGCTCGCCGCGCAGAAAGCTCTCTTCCAGCCTCGCCTTGACGACGACGCCGACGAGCAGCAGCGCGGCGCCGGCTAAGCCCCAGATCGTGCCCTTGACGGCCGCTGTGGCGAGGATCGACAGCAGCATGCCGGTGTAGATCGGGTGACGGACGAGGCCATAGGGGCCGGTGTCGACGACGCGGTGATCGGCCTTGGCGGTGACGTTGGCCGACCACAGCCGGCCAAGATGGAGGCGTGCCCACCAGGCGAAGGCGATGCCGATAGCGATCAGCGCAACGCAGATCCAAGCCTCGGTGAGCGTCGGCGTCCAAAGCCGCAGCCTGCCGACATAGCCGTGCGCCGGCACGAACAGCAGCACGGTGCCGGCCAGCCAAAGGACGCGATAGCGCGCCTCCGACTTGAGGTCGGCGCGCTTTTGCGCGGGATCCGCCCAGGCAGCGGCAAGGACCCAGGATACCACCCAGAACAGCCAGAGCGCTGCGATTGCGTGTCCAACCTGCATGATCGAGCCTCCTCCCGACTGCGCCTCCTTTATGGGGGCGTCGCGGCGGCAATGCGACGTGTGGGTGCGGCGGTGGAGGCGTTTTTGGTAATAACGTCGTGATCGCCATCAAGCGGCGTGATCGGATCATCAGCGCTTTCGACTGGACCGCATTCTTCGGTATCTTTAGACCAGCGGCATGCAGGAAACGAAGCTGGAACTTTTTCCCATGGCGGAACCGACGATCGATATCGTGCCGGGCCGCAGGCTGACGGCCAAGGCGACGGCGCTCTATGCCGCTCCGCACGATCATTTCGAGACGAGGATGGTCGAGGAACTGCTGCTCGGCTTCGACGGTATCGCAGGCGATTTCCATGCGGGGGCAACGCGGCGGTCGGGCGGGCGAGAGCCCTGGTATCCGCGCGGCACCGAGATGCGCAACGAGCGGCAATTGTCGCTGGTTGCCGCCGATGAACTTGCCATTGTCGCGCAGCACATGGGCCTCGCGGAGATCAAGCCGGAGTGGATCGGCGCCAATCTCGTGGTCGAAGGCGTGCCGCATCTGTCGATGCTGCCGGCGGGCTCGCTGATGTTCTTCAAGGGTGGCGTGACGCTCAAGGTCGATGGCCAGAACAAGCCGTGCCGCTTTGCCGGACAGTCGATCGCCGAGCATGTCGGCGCCGTGGACACCGATGCCACCGCGCTGCTGTTTCCCAAGGAGGCGAAACGGCTGCGCGGCCTCGTCGCCTGGGTCGAGAAGCCGGGCGTCATCAGAGCCGGCGAGGAGATTTCCGTGCGGGTGCCGGAGCAGTGGATCTATTATTAAAGGCAGCCATGCCGCGCATGGTGGCATGGCTGACTGTCCGGGTTAGCAATTCCGGTTCTTGTTGGCGCCTTGCGCCATCACCGAGACATCATCCCACTTTTCCCAGGTGGCGATGCGATTGGCGTATTCCTGCCGGATCATCGGCAGGCCGCCATCGCCGAAGAAGACCCTGAGAGGCGGCTCTGCGGCATCGACGATCGCCAACATTGCCGGGCCGGTCGCTTGCGGATCGCCGGCGACGGACCGGCTGCGGCGCTCGGCCATCGCCGCGCGGACCGGTTCATAGACGTCCATCGGCTTGGAGACCTTGGCCGACGGTCCGGCCCAGTCGGTGGAGAAGCCGCCCGGCTCGACCAGGGTCACGTGGATCCCGAACTGGGCGACTTCCTGGCTGAGCGACTGGCTGAATGCCTCCAGCGCCCATTTCGAGGCGTGGTAGAGGCCGATCGACGCAAAGGCGTTGACGCCGCCGATCGACGAGATCTGGATGATGTGGCCGGAGCGTTGCGCCCGCATGATGGGCAGCGCCGCCTGGGTGACCCAAAGCGCGCCGAAGACGTTGGTCTCGATCTGGTCGCGGGCCTCCTGCTCGGTGACCTCCTCGATGGCGCCGAAATGGCCGTAGCCGGCATTGTTGATGACCACGTCGAGCCGGCCGAACCGCTTGTGCGCTTCGGCGATCGCGGCGTCGACCGCCCGCTTGTCGCTGACGTCGAGCTTCAGGGCGGCGATGTTGTCGCCATATTTCTCGACGAGATCGGCGAGCGTGCCGGCATCGCGGGCGGTGGCGGCGACGCGATCACCGCGGGCGAGCGCGGCCTCGGCCCAGACGCGACCAAAGCCCTTCGACGATCCGGTGATGAACCAAACCTTGCTTGTCATGATGTGTATTCCTTGCCCTTGGAGGGCCGTGAATTCTCTCGGGGGATAAGCGGAGGAATCTCCGCTTACGGCATGTACGGCGCTGCCGGCGTTTTTCCAGATGCGTTCCGAGAAATAATCCGTGGTCAGGGATAGCGCACCGCGCTCGACCAGGCCGGGTCCTCATGCCTTTTCCAATAGAGCGCCATCAACCGCTCGGTGATTGGACCGACCTTGCCGCCGGCGACAGGCGCGCCGTCGATCGTGGTGACCGGCATGATGCCGCCGGCGGTCGAGGTGATGAAGACCTCGTCGGCGCCTTTGAGAGCGGCGACGCCGACCGCTTCCGCTGTAACGGCAAGGCCGGTTTCGGCGCACAGGTCGAAGACGGTGCGGCGCGTGATGCCGGGCAGCACGCCGACGGCGGGCGTCGTGAGCCTGCCGTCCATGACGCAAAAGACGTTGAAGCCCGGGCCTTCGGCGACATTGCCGTTGAAGTCGAGGATGAGCGCGGTGTCGGCGCCACGGTCATAGGCGTCGTAAAGGCCACGGACCAGATCGAGCCAATGGTAGTTCTTGATCGAGGGGTCGATCGAGGCCGGCGGAATGCGGACCTTGTCGCTGATCGCGACATGCAGGCCGGTGCGCAATTGCTCGGCATTGGCGACCGAGCCGAAGGGGACGGCGAAGGCCATGAAGCGGTTGATCGCCTGGCGCGGGTCGCGGCTGAAGGTGGGCGAGGCACCGCGCGTGCACAGCATCTCGACATAGGCCGCGCGATGGCCCGACAGCGCGACGCAATTGTGCAGGATCTCCGCAACGCCGTCGCGATCGAACGGGATCGTCATGCGCAGCTTATCCAGCCCGCCGAAGAACCGCTCGAGATGCAGGTCGAGGCGGAAGAAGCGGCCTTCCCAGACATGGACCGTGTCGTAGGTGGCGTCGGAATGCAGAAATCCCCAGTCCAGCACCGAGATTTTGGCCTGAGACATCGGCAGATATTGCCCGTCGAGGAAGGCGACGCCGTCGGGATAGGCATGCGGGTCGATGTGGCGTTCGGAGAGAAAGGGTACCCGCTTGGCTGGCGTGGCGGCGGCCTGGCTCATTTCATTCCTCCCTCGATCGTCGGCAAGGCAGGCTAGCTTCCGGTTGCGGATGAAGTAGAGCCAGGCAGAAGGCGCTGCTTGGCCTCACTCGTCCTCGTCGTCTTCCTCGAGCAGCCTTGTCGCGCGCCAGCGGGTGAGCACCGCATTGGTCTCATCGATGACGAAAAAGCGTGCCGAATCCCGGTCATAGCCTTCGGCGAGCAGCTTCTCGTAATCGGTGTGGGCATGGCGGACATGCGCGATGGTTGCCAGCCACACCGCGATCGTCGGCGGCAACGTCTTCATGTGCACCGAACCGGCATCGGCGCGGATCTTTTCCATATCGGCATAGGGCGCGAGCGGAAGAAGCGCTGTCAGCGCCTTGGCGATGGCGCGGCGGCGGCCGGTGGGAGCGCTCATTTGTCGTCGCGTCCGGCAATGGTCGCTTCGGGGAAAGCGTCGGTAGAGGCGTAGTAAGGCTTGATGTCGATGACCGGCGTGCCATCGAGCACATCGATGGCGTCGATCCCGATCCGTCCGGCCTCGATGTCGAGCGTGACGAGCTTCGCCACATGCAGGCCGACAGGATTCGGCCGGGCAGGGGAGCGCAGTGAGAAAACGCCTTTCGGTTCAGCCGCATGGCGCGGCTTCTGCACGATCAGATTCCGCGGCGCGTGATGGAGCCAGGACAGGATGACGACGTGGCTGGCGCGTTCCAGGTTTTGCAGTCCCGGGCGATAGGGCTCGTCGACCAGAACGGTTGCGGCCCGCCCGGATGCGCGGGCAGCGCGCATGTTCTTGGGGCAGTCCTCGCGCCTCGTCCAGGGCGAGACGATACGGCCGATAAATACGACATGGCCGTCCGGCCGCAACTCCGCCGGATCGGCCGCAAGAAGCGTTTCACCTTCGCGCGCCTCGAACATGCTCTTCACTCCGCGCAAGAACCGTCTGCCAGGCGCGGATCACGGCTGCGCCATTTTCTTGTCCGGAAGCGACATAGCGCTTGCCAGAGTTCCAAAATCGACATAAACATATCTTTATATCTTTCAACGAGAGCCCGCCCATGCATGTCTCGCTCGACACAATGGTAGATACATTGAAGGCGGCGGCCGAATCCAGCCGGCTGCGCATCCTGGTGCTGCTTTCGCGCGGCGATCTCACCGTCTCCGACCTCACCGAGATACTCGGACAGTCGCAGCCCCGCGTCTCGCGCCATCTGAAGCTGTTGCTCGATGCCGGGCTGATCGGCCGCTACCAGGAAGGGTCCTGGGCCTTCTTCCGGCTGACCGATACGGAAAATTCGCGCGATTTCGTGCAGCGCCTCGTCTCCGGCATCAGCGAGGCCGATCCGCAAGTGGTGCGCGATCTGGAGCGGCTGGCGGCGGTGAAGCGTAAGCGGCAGGACCGGGCCGCCGAATATTTCTCCGAGAACGCCGCGAGCTGGGATCATATCCGCTCGCTGCATGTGCCGGACCGCGCGGTGGAGGCGGCGCTCATCAAGCTTGTCGGCAAGCGGCCGTTCCAGTCGATGCTCGACCTCGGCACCGGCACGGGCCGGCTGCTCGAAATCTTCGCGCCGCTCTACCGGCGCGGCGTCGGCATCGACATGTCGCGCGAGATGCTGACGGTGGCGCGCGCCAATCTCGACAAGGCCGGAATCGCCAATGCGCAGGTTCGCCAGGGCGATATCTTCTCGCCGCCGGTCGAGCGCAACGCCTTCGATCTCGTCACCATCCACCAGGTGCTGCATTATCTCGACGATCCCGCCCGCGCCATCGCCGAAGCGGCGCGGCTGCTCAGGCCATCGGGCCGGCTGATCGTCGTCGACTTCGCGCCGCACAATCTCGAATTCCTGCGCGATCGGCACGCCCATATGCGGCTGGGGTTCTCCGACCGCCAGATGTCCGATTGGTTCGCGGAGGCCGGACTCGACCTCGAGGACAGCCAGGAATTCGAGCCGCGCGGCGGCAACGAGGCAAGGCTTACCGTCAAGCTCTGGCTCGGCCGCGACCGCCGTCTGCAGATCGCAGACCCGTCCAACGATTCCTTGCCAGTGAGGGAAACAGCCTGATGAACCAGTTCCGCTTTTCCCGTCGCCCCGACATCGGCGAGAAGGTCAGCGTCTCGTTCGAGTTCTTTCCACCGAAGACCGACGAGATGGAAGCAAGGCTGTGGGATACGGTCACAAGGCTGGAGCCGCTCAAGCCGGAATTCGTCTCGGTGACCTATGGCGCCGGCGGCTCGACCCGCGAGCGCACGGCGCGCACCGTCAAGCGCATCCTCAACGAGACGACGCTGACGCCGGCGGCGCATATGACCTGCGTCGACGCCGCGCGCGATCAGGTCGACATGGTCATCCGCGAGTTCGTCGACTTCGGCGTCACCCGTTTCGTTGCGCTGCGCGGCGATCCGGCCGCAGGCGTCGGAACCGCTTATCGCCCGCATCCGGACGGCTACGCCAATGGCGCCGAGCTGGTTGGGGCGCTGAAGAGCGTCGGCGATTTCGACATCTCGGTCTCGGCCTATCCGGAAAAGCATCCGGAAAGCCCGGATTTCGCCACCGACATCGATATGCTGAAGCGCAAGGTCGACAATGGCGCGACGCGGGCGATCACGCAGTTCTTCTTCGACAACGATCTCTACGAGCGCTATGTCGAGCGGGCGCGCCGCGCCGGCATCTATATCCCGATCGTGCCGGGCATCCTGCCGGTGCATAATTTCACGCAGGTCGCCAATTTCTCCTCGCGTTGCGGGGCGCTGGTGCCGGCATGGCTGGCCGAGCGCTTCGAAGGGCTGGAGAACGACCCGCAGACGCATGCGCTGGTAGCTTCGGCCGTGGCGGCCGAGCAGGTGCTCGACCTCGTTGAGCGCGGCGTCGGCGACTTCCATTTCTACACGATGAACCGTGCCGACCTCGTCTTTGCCGTCTGCCACATGATCGGCATCCGCTCGCATGAGGCGGAGGCGAGCGGGTCGGCCGCGGCCTGAGGTCGGCGGAAATGGAAAAGGCCGGGTGGAAACCCGGCCTTTTCGAACTGTCGGACTATTCTCGGTGCTTGGTCTTCCCGGCTTTGGCGGGTCAGGGAAGAACACCTATGATCAGGGCACCGATGAATGCGAATGCGGCACAAATCATCAAAGCGTTGATCGGCCTCGTCAGTCCCATGCCATAGCCTCCTCTTCAGAGCTATGGCAGGAGTCTAGGGGCATTTGGGCCACAGGCAAGCGGAAAACGTGCTGCAATGCGACATGATTGTGGAATTTGCGACCCGGATTTGCCGTTAGCCGTTGAAACTCTTCGGCAAAAGCCGGCTTCGCCGTTGTGAATAAATTGTGGCGGTGGTGTGGCATGACAGCGCTACCATTTGCCGAACAGCCGTCCGTCGATGGTGATGAGGCCCAATCCGATCAGCGTCATGCCGCCGATCTCGAACAGCGCCAGCCGCTCGCCGAGGAACAGGAAACCGAGCAACACCGCGCTGACCGGGACGATCAAGGTGACCAGCGAGGCATTGGTGGCGCCGGCCGAGGCGACGAGGTTGAAATAGAGGATATAGGCGAAGGCGGTGGACAAAAGCGCCAGGCCCAGCACCGCGGCCCAGACCGGCTGCGAGGCCGACAACAAGCCCGTCGGCCCATAGGCAATGAGCACGATGGGGATCATGATGATGGTCGAGGCGGTCAGCTGCCCGGTGGCGATGACTGGCGATGGCACGCCCTTGAAGCGGCGCGCGATCATCAAGGCGATCGCATAGGATACCGAAGCGCCGATCAACGCGAATTTGGCCCAGACCGGCCCGCCGAGTCCGGCAACAAGGCCCGGACCGATCATCACCGCGGTGCCGGCGACACCGAGCGCGATGCCGGCCAGCTTGTTCCAGGACAGCTTCTCATCGGTGGTGAGCGCATTGGCCAGGATCAGCGTCCAGAACGGTGTGGTGGCGTTGAGCACGGAGGCGACGCCGGCGCCGAGCTTAGTCTGGCCGGCGAAGATCAGCGAGAAGGGCACGACATTGTTGGTGAGCGCCAGCAGGAAGAACAGGCCGGCATACGGGAAGGCGAGCCGGAACGAGGGACCGCGGACCGCCAGATAGAGCTGAAGTGCGATGGCGGCGATGGCGACGCGGAACAGCACCAGCGCAAGCGGGTGGATCTCGGACACTGCAATGCGGGCAAAGAAGAACGAGCCGCCCCAGATTGCGCCGAGCAGGAGAAGCTGCCCCCAATCCTTGAGTGTCATCGGTCCGCGCGTCGGCGCGGCGGCGGCCGCAATCGACATGTCCTGTTCCTCCCCAGGCCGATCGCAATCTCGGCCTTCACACCTCACCAACCGATAATGCGTTCGCCGGCAAGGGCCACCCGAAACCTGACTGGTGGTTTAGCGTTGGCAAAATGTGCAACCGGCCGCGTCGGGTCGCCAGACACAGAACTGTTTTCTTTGGCGGCTAGCTAGGATTAATTGTGCGCGCTCCAGCCCCGAGGATTCGTCCATGCAGCGATTCGAAAATGCCCGCGATGCGGCACTGGCGCTTCGTCCCGACGATCCGGTCTATTGTTTCCGCCCGCAGGTGCTGAAGGCGGATGCCCTGCAGTTCATGGGCATGTTTCCCGGCAAGACAGCCTATGCGGTGAAGACCAATGGCGAGCAGATCGTGCTGAAGACATTGGTGGAAGCCGGTGTCAGCACCTTCGACGTCGCTTCGCCGGGAGAGTTCGCGGCCGTGCGCGCCGTCTCGGCGGATGCCGAGATGCTCTACATGCACCCGGTCAAGGCGCAGTCGGACATCAAGCTGGCGCTGGAGAAATACGGCATCCGGGTGATCTCGCTCGACCATGAGGACGAGATCACCAAGCTTACGCGCGTCGTGCGGGCGCTCGACATCGACCCGCGCGCCATCACCGTCTTCGTGCGCATCCAGACCAAGGGCCACGCGGCCTACGAATTGTCGAAGAAATTCGGCGCCGGGCCGGCCAACGCGGTCGAGCTTGCCGAGCGGCTGAACCGCACCGGCTACAAGGTCGGCCTCTGCTTCCATGTCGGCAGCCAGATCGAGGATCCAGACACCTATGAGCGGGCGCTGGCCTCGGCCGACTGGGTGCGCAATCGCCTGACCTTCGACATCGCAGGACTCGATGTCGGCGGTGGCTTCCCCGCCGAATACGGTCACGATCCCAACCGCAAGCAGGTCGAGATGCCCTCGCTCGGCCAGCTGATGTCGCGGCTTGCCGGCGACCTAAAAGAGTACCAGTTCGACCAGATGCCGCTGGTCGCCGAGCCCGGACGTGTGATCGTGGCGCGCTGCCTTTCCTTGATCGTGCGAGTGCTGCTGCGCAAGGGCAAGCGGCTCTACATCAATGACGGCATCTGGGCGTCGCTGTCGGATTCATGGACCGGCAAGATCACGCTGCCGGCCCGCTTCATCCCCGACCCAGCGATCCGCACGCGCAACGGCGACGAGAAAACCATCGTGCCGTTCAAGGTCTGCGGTGCGACCTGCGATTCCGTCGACATCCTGTCACGCCCGTTCTGGTTGCCGGAAACCGTCGACACCGGCGACTGGATCGAGATCGGCCATATCGGCGCCTACTCGCTGTCGCTGAGGACCCGCTTCAACGGATTTTATCCGGACACTTTCGTCGAGGTAGTGACGCCGTTCGACGAGGGCGATGCGCCGCAAGGCTTTGCCAGCCTGGAGACGATGGCGGATTAGAGAGGCGCCGGCGGCGGACTACCAGCCTATCATTTTCACGAAGGCGTCGAATTTCTCGATGCCGGATGATGCGGGATATCGCCTGGTAAATTCAGCCGGCTTAAAGGGCTTTGAACGGTAGTCGAACTCCCATTCACGCTCGGCGAAGTGATAGTCGACTCGCAGATTTTCGCGGTTGAGTTCGATGGGATTGTTCACGCTTATAACCAGCGTGTGCATCGATGTGAGGGCGTGGAATCTGCCTTGCGCATATACGGAACGTATGTGCCGAACCAGGTCGACCATCGGCTGCTGATCGAACGCCGTCTCCGTGAGAGAGGTATAGAACTCCTCGATCTCGCCCCAAGGCTTCGCCGAGGCGGTAAGCGGGGTGTAGCTGTTCTTTGGATCGAAACGGCTCATTTACCGCCCCCGATTCTGAAGCCTAAAGCTTGGCCAAAAGCTCCGGCGTCGGCCAGCCATCCACCGGTAGGCCAAGCCGCATCTGCTCCTTGCGGATCGCTTCGCGCGTGTTGGTGCCCAGGATGCCGTCGACCGTGCCGACATCGTAACCCTTGGCTTCGAGCTTGGTCTGCAGCGCCTTCATCTGGTCGCCGCTCAGGCCTTGCTCGGGCGTGCGCGGGTCGAATGGCGGCGCGCCGGCAAACCGCGTCGCCATGACGGCGGCGGTGAGCGCATAGGTGAAGGACTGGTTCCATTCCAGATAAACGTCGAAATTCTCATAGGTCAGGAAGGCGGGACCCTTGCGGCCCATCGGCAGCGCCAGGCCGGCTTTCAGGCCGTTGTCGATGAGCGGGTTACCGTTGGGCTCGGTGACGCCCCACTCAGCCCACTGCGACAGCGGCAGCTTGTTGGTGCGACCGGTCTGGTCCCATGGCATGTCGTCGGGAACGCGCACTTCCTGGACCCAGGGCTGGTCGCGCTTCCAGCCGCGGGACTGGATCTTGCTGGCGGTCGTCATGATGACGTCCGGCACGCTGTTCCTGAGGTCAATTTTGCCGTCGCCGTCGCCGTCGACGCCGTGCGCCAGATAGTCGGTCGGCAGGATCTGCGTCTGGCCGATCTCGCCGGCCCAGGCGCCCTTGACGTCGGCCGGCAACACGCCGCGGTCGATGAGCGTCAAAAGCGGCACCAGTTGCTGCCGGAAGAGCTGAGGCCGTCGGCAATCATGCGAAAGCGTGACCAGCGCATTCAGCGTATGGAAGTCACCCTGCACGGCGCCGAAGTCGGTCTCCAGCCCCCAGAAGGCGGTGATGACGGCCGGCTGGACGCCGAACTGCTTGTCGGCGCGGTCGAAGATTTCGGCATATTTCTTCAGATTGGCCGCGCCCTGCTTCACGCGGTAGGCGGAGATCATGCGGTTGGAGAACTCGACGAAGGTCTGGGTGAAGACGCCCTGGGCGCGGTCGCGCGCCAGCGCTCGCTCGTCGATGGTGGCGTCCTCCAGCGCGTCGAGCCCGGTTTCGCCGACGCCGGCCGCCTTGGCTTCGGCTGCAACACCCTGCTTCCAGGTCTCGAAATCGCCGCCGCATTCCTGCGCCGCCGCGGGCAGTGCAAACGCGCCGACAAAAAGCGCCGCCAGGATTTCAACCCGCAATCGCATCGCTTTCCTTTCGAGACCGGCGCATGACCTGATCGTGATCCCGGGTCGGGACCGCACAGGCGCATGCGAGGATTTCAAAGCCCAGGAGCCGCGCCAGGCACTCGCGCGTGTGCGCCGCTCCGGATTACCAGCGGTTGCATGTTTCGCCGCCCGCCGTGTCGAAAAGCAGGCGGGAAGGCCGATGTCAACGGGTGTTCTGCCGCAGCCACTTCTTCCAGGCGGCTTCCGAGCCGTTGAAGACGTTGATGTCGGACTTGCCGGTCATGCCGGGCACGATGCCGGTGCCGGTGTACTGCCAGAAGGTAAAGGGATGGCTGCCGTATTTCTCACGCGGGTGCCCTGCGACCGAGCGCAGCCAGTAGGGGTAGCCGCGGAACGTCGCCAATTGATTGTCGTCGAAGAAGTCGACCGAGGTGTAGATGATCGGCTTCTTGCCGTAGTGACGCTCGACCATCTGTAGAAAGACGGTCATTTCACTGCGCACGGTGGCCGGATCGGGGCGCAGCCTGCAGGTCGGCGATTTCGGGTTCCATTCCATGTCGAGCACCGGCGGCATGGCCGACGGGTCATTTGGGACATTGGCGATGAACCAGCGCGCCTGGGCTTCCGCCGGCGTGCAGAAATAGAAGAAATGATAGGCCGCGCGCGGAATCCCGGCTGCCCTGGTGCGTGCCCAGTGCTCATTGAAATTTTCGTCGAAGCGGTCGCCGCCTTCGGTCGCCTTGATGAAGGCGAAGGAGATGCCGCTGGCCCTGACGGTGGGCCAGTCGACCGAGGTCTGGTATTTGGAGACATCGGTGCCGTGGATGGCGTAGGTCCATGGCGCGCCGCTGTCCCATTCATGCGGCTTGGAGTCCTCGAATTTGGGCGCGCGAACGGCAACCGCCTGCGAAGACGGCGACAACGGCGAAAGGTCGTCGACGGTCGAGCAGGCGCAGAGCAGCGTCAGCATCAGGATGGCCGCGAGACGGCGCATGATATTCCCCGAGCCGGGTTCAGCCGGCCGCTGATGGGTCCTCTACTGATGGTGGTCGCTTACGCAGGCCCCCTCCGGACGATCGCCCCACAGGACCGTCCTTGTCTCATTTGTTTGTCCATGTCGTTGCCCCAAAACCGCTGCGCATTTTTGGGCGACATGGACAAGTTGATCGCCCAACATGGTTGATAATCCATTGACGGCGCTCGACTACGCCGGTGATTTTGCGGAAGCAATGGCGGCAAATCGATGACATAAATCTTGCCGGCGAATCCAAAAAAGGCGGGGGAAAGATGCGGGCTGTCGCGAAGTTCATCAAGTGGCTGCTTGGCCTTGTGATCCTGGCGGTGGCAGCACTCTTCGCCTGGCTCTATTTCGCGCCGCCGGAACTGATCCGGGTTGGTGCCGGCTATTCGGCCAAGATCGTCTGCTCGAACGTCTTCATCGCCGGCCGCGACGTTAACCAGGTTCTGGCCGTCGACGTGCAGGCGCCGGGCCATCCGCTGCTCAGGCTGATGAAAATCTCCGTCGACAAGGAAAGGGGACTTGTCTCCGCCGGCCTGCTCTGGTTGCTGGGCAGGAGCGTCGCGGTCGAGCGCGACGGCGTCGGCTGCGCCTCGGTTCCCGATGGCAACACCGGCAAGGCGCGACAGACGTCGCTGCGCGCGGCGGCTTCCGCACCGGCGCAGGCGGACGCGCTTTGGCCCGATGGCGAGCGCGTGGATGCGTCACAAAATCCCGAGATCGCGAAAATCGTCGACGACTCGGCCATGGCCGGACCCGGCATGCGCGCCATCGTGGTGGTGAAGAACGGCCGTGTCGTCGCCGAGCGTTATGGCGACGGCTTCTCGGCCAAGACGCCGCTGCTCGGCTGGTCCATGACCAAGACGGTCAATGCCGCGATCGTCGGCACGCTGGTCAAGGACGGCAAAATGGCGATCGACAACAAGGGTCTGTTCAAGGCGTGGAAGGCCGATGGCCGCGCAGCCATCAGCGTTGCCGACATGATGGCGATGTCGAGCGGGCTGGAATTCAACGAGGATTATGGCGATGTCGCCGACGTGACGCGCATGCTCTATCTCGAGCCGGACATGGCCGGCTTCGCCGAGGCCAAGCCGCTGACCGGCGAGGTCGGAAAGGTGTTTTCCTATTCGAGCGGCACGGCGGTAATGCTGTCGCGGCTATGGCAGGACGCGATCGGCGACAAGGCCAAGGCGCTGGCCTGGCCGCGCACGGCGCTTTTCGAGCCGCTCGGCATGCACAGCGCGGTGCTCGAGACCGACGAGCAGGGCACTTTCGTCGGCTCGTCCTATCTCTACGCCACCGCGCATGACTGGGCGCGCTTCGGCCAGTTCCTGCTGCAGGGCGGAACCTGGAACGGCAACCAGATCCTGCCTGCCGGTTTCGTCGACTGGATGCGCGAGCCGGCGCCGGCGTCGAAGGTCTACGGCAAAGGCCAGCTCTGGATCGAAGGCCCGGGCGACGAAGACAAGCCCGGCGCCGGTGCTGCCGCCGGCCTGCCCAAGGACACCTACTGGATGGAAGGCCATGACGGCCAGACGGTCGCGATCATTCCGTCGGAGCAGCTGGTGCTGGTGCGGCTTGGGCTGACGCCGGCCAAGCTAGGCTACCGGCCGCAGACCATGGTGGGAGCGCTGGTGAAGGCGCTGCACTAGTGCGTTTCACCGTTTCATAGAAACGGCGAAACGCCCTATCTATTTGTTTTGCGCAATTCCGGACGGAAAACCGCTCACACTTTTCCTGGAATTGCTCTGGTAGCGCTTGCTATTTGGAGGATCCGATCACGCCGAGCCAGGCATAGCCGCGATAAAGCGTTCTGAAACGGAAGGTTGCGCCGGTGCGCTGCGATTCCGATTCAAGCACGTCGCGCAGCGAGGCGCGCGGCGAAACATGGAATTTCCGCAGCCAGCCGCGCAGCATCGTTCGGAACCAGCGTGGCAGGCCTTCCTGCTGGCCGAAATCGACGACATGCAGCGAGCCGCCAGGGGCGAGCGCGGCAAGCGCGGCCGATACGGTCTTTTCCCACCCGGGTATCATGGACAGCGAATAGGACACGAAGACGCGGTCGAAATGCTCGATGCCGAACAACGCCTTGGCGTCGAAATCGGTGGCGTCGCCCCGCGCCAGACTGACCTTGCCGGACAGACCTTCGCGCGCGATGGCGGCATTGGCTGTCTCCAACATCTCGGCCGAGATATCGAGGCCGAAGAAGCAAGCGTCGGGATAGCGTCGGGCGGCGAGCACGATGTTGCGGCCAGTGCCGCAGCCGAGCTCCAGCACCGTGCCGCCTTGCGGCACATCCAACCCGTCGATCAGCCGGTCGCGGCCGAGCAGGTAGTATTTGCGGGTCAGGTCGTAGATGTGGCGCTGCCAGCGGTAGACGCCATCCATCAGTTCGGCATGGCTGGCCGGCAGCTCCGTCGTGCTCATGCGGCGCGCTTCACGTAAAGGTGGAAGCCGCCATAGATCGCCGAGCGGTCTTTTGCCGAGAATTCGCGCGAGGCGTCGGCTTCGTAGGTCCATTGGTCGAGCAGCGAGCCGGAAACGCGGCCAGGCAGCAGGCTAGGTTCTGCCGCGGTGCGGAAGATTACACGGGCGCCGACCGAAGCGGTGCGGGTGATCTCGGTCCACAGCGCGTTGAGCAGGTCGTCGGTCATCCAGTCCTGCGCGTCGAGCAGGACAAAGCGGTCGACGCTGCCGGCGTCCTTGGCGGCCAGGAACTTGATCAGGTTGGCGTGGTGGATGGCGACGCGATCGATGTTGTCGCGGATCGTCTTGTAATTGCGCTGCTCCAGATAGGCAGGCAGCGCCGCCTCGCCAGGCTGCGGATAGCGGCGGGCAAAGGCCTGCCAGGCGAAGTAGTTGTTCTTTAGCGGGAAATCGCAGGCGAGCTTTTCGAGCCGAGCCTTCAAGACGCTCGCCATCGAGCCGTCGCCGGAGGTGATGAGCGAGTCGTATTGCGCCGGCGGGATGCCAAGGCCGAACAGCGAAGCCTTGCGCGAGGTCGCCCAGCGCAGCAGCTTCTTGTCGAAGACCGGCGCCAGTTCCTCGTTGAAGAAGCGGCGCTGCTCGCCGATGTTGTCGGCCTTCATGATGCCGGCCGGGTCGACACCGAACAGCTTGCCGACGCGATGGCCCATGGCGATGAAGAGGCCGAGCAGACCGGTCTGGTAGAAGTTGCGGTCGAAAACCGAGATGCGGCGGCGGCCGCGCCAGTTGCGGCGCTCCCAGTAATGCCGGCTGACCGCATCGAGATGCGGCGCGATGAAGCGATCATAGGCGTCGGAATTGTGGCTGGTGTCGGCGGCACCGAAGAAGCGGAAGAGGTCGCCCTGCGACGGCAGATGGCGCACCGCTTCCAGCTTCATGCGGTTGAGCGCGATATGCGCCGCATTGAGATCGACGGCGTCGATCCTGGCCGGCGAGCGGGTCAGATAAGCCAGAATGTTGCAGCCGCCCGAGGCGATCGTGACGACGCGATGACCAGCGCCCAGCTGCATGGCCTCCATGTCGACATCCGGGTCTTCCCAGATCTGCGGATAGACCAGACCGGAGAACAGGAAGGCGAAGAGCCGCTCGGAAATGCCGTCCTTCGACAATGCCCGGTTCTGATAGACGGCCTTTCCGACTTCCTTGCCTCGACGATAAACGAGTTCTCCGGATACGTCCGACATGGAAAGGTGATTCCCCGTTTGCTTTGGCGCAAGCGGGTAGCGCAGCGTCATGACAGACAGGTGACAGCCTGTTGACGGCAGGCTGTCACGAATTCTTACGCGCTTCCTGTAGCGCGCAAAATCGGTTGGCACCTCCGCGCAACTTCACTTGGCACCAATCCGCGCGCTGAAAACGGCCTTCAACGCCCATCTTTGGCTTTCCGGTAGAGGTTGGTCGCCGGCAGCCGGGGCATCTTGTGATAGTCAGGCACGTAGGTGAGGCCGAACAGCTTGGGATCGGCGTTGCCGCATTGCCGGCAGCTCAGCTTGGGCCGCAGATCCCACTCCATGGCGGGCGCATCGGGGCCGAACTTGTCCCTCAGGGCCACGAGGTCGAGCTTCTGGCTGTGGTGGCATTTGGGGTTGTGGCAGTGAGCCGTGACCGTCATCTGGCCGTCGATCAGCGATTGGAATGTCCAGTTGGTCGCCAACCTACTCTTCCTCCCAGAAGTCTTTGAGCGTAGCGTGGCGGAGCTGCTCCTCGCCCTTCAGGGTCCTGACCAGGCCACCGAGGCCAGGTCTCAGCCATTCCGCCTTGTCCCTCTTGAGGCCCTTCGGCGCCGGTGCGCCAACCTTGCCCTGGACGCGATCCCAGAGCGCTTGGCGCTTGTCGCGTTTGAAGATGACGTCGGCGCTGCCCATGTAGCGTCCGTTCTCGGCCATCAGCACCTTGGCCGCCTTGCCGCGTTCACGCTGGACGCCGATGATCTCCATTCGCTTTTCGACATAGCATTTGATCTTGCGCCAGGCGGAGGTCGGGCCGCTGCTGTAGACGCTGTCCAGCAGCTTCGAGACGATGCCTTCGAGGTTGGAATTGCAGGACAGATGGTAGGCGGCGGCGCCACTGCCGGGGAGCGCTTCACTGAACTGGATGTGCAAGCCGGCTGGGATCATCGCCTGCAACACCTCCCTGCGGTCGCGGAGGGCCATTCTGCGCAGATCGTGGCTGTTGAGGTGCAGCAGGTCGAAAGCAACCAGGTAGAGGTCTTGAGGGCGCCTGGTGATGGCCGAGCGCAGTGCATGGAAGTCGGAAAGGCCAGCCTCGTTGGTGACGATCGCCTCGGCGTCGATGATGAAACTTTCGGCCTTCAGTCCCTTGGCCTCCTCAGCGAGGGGCCAGTATTTGGCCGTCCAGTCGATGCCCGAGCTGGTGTAGAGCCTGATGCCGTCAGCGTCCTTGATGAGCTGAGTGCGATAGCCGTCGAACTTGATCTCGTGGCTCCGGTCGCCGCCCTCGGGCGGGCTGTCGAACCGCTCGGGCTCCATCGGCCTGATGAACTTCAGTCGCACAGGGGCATTACTCATGCACGCGCTACTCCGGACCCTCTAAAAGCGGCTGATCGGTCGTCAGGTTCCGGGCATTTTAGGCGAATTGTATGTTGGAGTGGTTTATGACGCAGCAGCCACTTCACGATTGGTTGGTATTTGAAGAACCTTTCAACTGGTCTTCAAATCCGGCGCTGGAGGCCTTTTCCGCATCACACGAAGCGGCTTCTCGATAGCTTCATAGGAAACAGCCGCAAGCGCCACCGAGCCCACCAGCACGAGCACCGCCGATTGCAGCGGAAGCGAGCCGCCTTCCGGACGTAGGGCGACGACGATCGGATAGTGCCAAAGATAGATGGAATAAGACAACTGTCCGAGATAGGGGAGCCAGCCGACCGACAGCGCGCTGGCCGCTCGGCCCGAAAGAGCCGGCAGCAGCATCGCCGCGCCGGCGTCAGCGGCCACGGGCGCGATCGTCACCGTCCAGCCAGAATAGAACGGGGTGAACGAGCCCGCGCACACCAGAAGCGCCAGACCCGGCCAAAGCAGCGCGTTCGAACGCCAGCCGGAAAGCGCCAATGCCGAGCCCAACAGCAACCCGCTCAAATTTGTGTCGAAGCGATAGAACGTATGGAAGAACTGCATGCCCAGAGCGGCATCGGCCATTCGCCAGAGTGTCGCCATCAACCAGGCCGCCAGCAATATCCGGAAAGCTGTGGCTCGATCGACCCTGGCAAGGGCCAGCACGACCAACGGCCAAATCATATAGAAATGTTGCTCGACCGCGAGACTCCACGTGTGGATCAGGTCGAAGGGTTGGCGCCAGTACGCTATCGAATAGTCGGAGAGATAGAGACCGGCCAGTGTCACATTGCTGACTGCGTCCGAGGCTGGGAACAACAACGGCGCGGCCAGCAGATAGGCAACAAGCATCAGGATAAGTGGCGGCCAAAGGCGGAGCGCCCTGGAGATGTAGAACCTGGTTAGATCGATGCCGCCGCTCCGATCTCTTTCCGAGACCAGCAGACCAGTGATGAGAAATCCCGACAGCACGAAGAAGATGTTGACCCCGACCCAGCCGCCATTAGAGCCGGGCAACTGGCAGTGGAAGGCCAACACCATGAAGGCGGCAACCGCTCTCAAACCGTCCAGCGCCGGGTTGTACTTCAATTCCCCCTCCGTCCCAGCGCGACTATGCCAGCGTTTCTGCGCCGAGGCTATAGAAGCTTCCGGGCGTCTCCCAGCTCACCCGTTCGGCGGCTATCCAGTCCGCCGAGAGGATGCCGTTTCGCAGATAGACGTAGTTGATCGAGCCCCGGAAGCGTTCCGTCCCGCCGCTATCGCCCGCTCCTATATAGAGGCCGTCGCCTGTGCCAGCCGGCCGCTGCGCGACGGTGGTATCAGTCACTCCGGAGCCGTCGATATAGAGCTTGCGGTTGGAAACGCCGTCGTGGGTGGCGTTCACTCGGTAGCGCTGGCTGAGCGTTGGCGAGCTGCCTCCGGTGAGCCACGTATCGGTGCTGTTCCACAGGCCCCACCGATCCGCAGTCTGCCGATAGACGAGTGTTGCGCGAAAAGCGGTGTTTGTAGAGCCGGCCTGGGTGTAGCTCAAAACCGAACGGTTGGCGGCTTTATTGTCCATGACCGCCGAGGCGCCCATGCTCCACTGCGTGAACTTCGTCAGTCCGACCGTCGCCGCATGGCCGGTACCATCAAGATTGAGCCAACCTGGAATTCCAGGGGCTGCCTCTGTTAGCACGCGGACTGTCCCAGTTGCTCCAGGCGAGACCACCAGCAGGAGCCCCGTCGAATTGTGAGACAGCCCCTCCATGTTGCCGCTGGCCGGCATCCCATATGCCAACTCCTCGAACGTTCCCGTGAGGGAAAAGCGATATATTCGCTTGGCCGAGCTGTCGGAGCTGACATAGATCTTCGAGTTGTAGAAGGTGATCCCCTGCTTCGATAGCACGGACGCGGACAGTGCCAACGTACCGACATAGCCGCCCGTCAGATTGTATTTGTAAAGCGGCGAGCCGCTTGACGTGTAGTCGGTGATGTAAAGCAAGCCATCTGCCGGATTATAGGCAATTGAACTCGCTTCATGCCCCTGGGCGGAGATGTCATAGGAGGTTGAAAAGGAGAGGTCGCTGGCATTGAAAACAGCAATGTGCTGGTTGTTATAGGGGCTGTTTGGGTAGACCTCGATGGGGATGTAAAGCAGTCCTGAAACAACCTCTGGGTCTCCGCAGTGGTTGACGCCTGATAGGCCGGACGCGCCGATAGGATCGGAATTCGTCGCCTGCAATACCCAGCTCGAATTGTATTTCCTGATCTCGTTGGTGCCGACCACGTAGTAATAGGTTCCGTCCCACGCCACACCCTGCGTGTGGATCGCGAAATCCGGGCTTACGCTCGCCTCGACGAAGTCCCAATTGGCCGCCGTTCCGGCAATGGTCGGGTCGTTGCCGCTTCCGGTGCGGTCGACCAGCTCATCGAACACGACCACGCGATGATAGTCGGCCCACACGGCGTTGCGGCCATAGGTGTCCGTCACCGGAAGCAAGCCGAGCGAGACATCGCCGTAATGGATATTCCAGACATTGTTGGAGGCGGCGAGGATCGAGGCGGCTTTGAAGAACAACTTGCCGGTCTGCAGACCGGTGTTGATAGACACCAAATCGAATGGGACAGACGCCCCGCCGGTCGTTTTGACCCTTATGTCGCCGCCGTCGATGACGTGGGTCCAGAAGTTCGACGGCATCCCCGACAGATCGACAAACACGGGGAAATTGGTCAAATCCGATGCCACCGTGCCGGACGGGATCGTGATCGCCACCTTGTATGTCGGGGCAATTCCAGATCCTGGATTGCCCACGAGTGAAGCGTTGACGAACGGCAGCATCGGTCAGGCCGACTTGTTGAAGACGGCGCGAAACTTCGGTGCCGCCGCGTCATAGCAATAGAGGAATACCAGATCACGCTTGCCCGCGCCGGTCGAGAGCGTCGGCGCCCCAGCCGAGCCCCAATCAAACGCTGCGTTCCAAGTCATCGTCCGGCCGCCCGTCCCGTCCTGAATGACTTCCAGAGCATAGCTCAGTCCAACCTTCGGGTTCGTCGGCGCGGCCATCGTGCGATTGTTGGTGATCGTCACCTTGGCATTGAACCCCGCTGCCATGTCCCAGCTGATGGTCGCCCCATCCGTCAGCGTTTGCGGCGCTGCCGAAGCGACCAACTGATCGGGAGCAATTGCCTTGGCCGCCTCGGTACCCGTGCGAATTTCAGTGGCCGAGGCGAAACTGACCGAAGCGCCAGTCGCGGCGATCGTGATGGTGTCTGCGCCGTCGTTCACCGTGATGGTGACGTTCGAACCGGCGACCAGGGCAGCACCAATGGCGTCGCGCGCCATCTCATCGGTGTAGCTGGATCCGCCGCTGGCTGCGATCGTGATGGTGTCTCCTGCGTCGTTCACGGTGATGGTGACGTTCGAACCGGCGACCAGGGCAGCTCCGATCACATCCCTGATCTGCTCGGGCAGCGCTCCGATGGCAGTGTACAGCTCAGTGAAGTTGTCATTGGCCTTGTCGAAGGCGTCCCGGATTGGGTCGCCGGTGCCATCGTCCGCAGTCGCGCCGGTATTGATCGTTTGCTGTGCCATTAGGTTTCATCCGCCGTGTGGAGGGTCGTATCGGCCGTCATGGCTGTGGTGTCGGCCGTCAATTCCTTTGCCTTCACGAGCAGCTCGTAGCCCTGCAATGACTCGTAGCCGTCGCGTTTTGCCGTGAAACGCACGATCGCCCTGGACTGTGCGCCAAACGCCGCCTTTGGAAGGTTATAGCTTGTGCCCGTCAGACCGTCGGTTGTAGACACGACCGCGCGGGTCACCTCATGCAAAACGGTGATGGTGGTTGTCGCGCCTGCCTCCGGCGCTACCGTCGCATCAAGCCAGCCGAGCGGCGTCAGGTCCGTCAGCCGGTTACGCTCCGCCCACGCCGTTGCGACATAGGTGTGGCCATTGGCGGACGCATCGACGACGCCCCCCGGCGGAAGAAAGCCGACGCCTTCGACCTTCACATCTGCAGGCCGAAGCGGCCGGATCGCCCGGCTCTCGAAGACGACCGTGTCGGCCGGCGCGGCGAAGGGATCGAGCGTGTCCAGGCCGGTCACGGTCAGCAGCTTGACCGAGACGGTGTCGCCAGCGGTGTAGATCTCGAAATCGGTGTTGGAGATGTCGTCAAAGAAGACGATCGCGGCGCCGCTGGCGTGCTCATGCGGCACCGTGTCGAGGCAGGCCCTGGCGATGGTGAGGGTGTTGCCGGCGATGGCGTCGATCCTGACGATCTCGCTCGTCTGCGGCGTCGCGCCGATGATCATCGCCAGCGTGCCCACCTCGGCGGCGTCGAGGTCGATCGCGCCGGTGACCGCGATCTCGGTGACGTCGATCGCCAGCAGCCCATCCAGAAAAGCGCCAGGCGCGAAATCGAGCGCCGTTCCGGCCTCGGCATAACCGGCGCCGGCGTCGACCTCGATCAGGGCGTTGGCGGCGTCGGGCGTCGGCGATGAGCCGGCGATCTGGAGCACGCCGGCATTGGGGTTGCCGGCAAGCGTGGCGGCAAGATCAGCGACGCCCATCACCTGCCGTAGCTCTCGGTACGGCATTTCCACGACCATCCTTGGCGAGACCGGCAGTGGAGCGTTGGACGGCGGCACCCATCCGCCGCCGGATGTTCCGTCGTTGACGAGGGGCGCGGCCGGCAGCTTGAAGACGTCCTGGAGGATGCCGAGGCCGATCTTGTTGCTGCGGCCATCGCCAAAGCGCTGGTTGGCGACGCGTAGAACTTCGCCCGACAGGCCGTGACGCGCCGAGACAACCCTGAAGGGGTCGCCAGGATTGAGGACGGACGCCTTGCGGTTGGCAACGAGGCGCCCATCGTAGATCAGGCCCGACCCGAGCGCCACGACGTCCCTTTCGCCAACGCGAATGGCCAACGCCGGCACATTGATGCCCGGATATTCTCGCGTCGCCGGCGGCTGGATCTTGGTGGCCTGCATGGCCTGGGCGGTGTTGGTGACCCGGTGTGCGCCGGTTTTGCGCTTTTCGCGGTTGTTGTATTTGACGATGACCGAACTGATCGCCTCGGAAGGCAACCGGCGCTTGATTTGGGTGAACTCGATGATGTCGTCTTCGGTCAGGATCGGGATCAGGTCGATATCGTAGTCGTCTCGGACAGGCTTCAGGACAAACTTGCCGGTCTTTCGCGAGCCGTAGAGGTAGGCATCCGCGCAGGGCAGGATCGTCGTCGTCACGAACTCGCGGATCTCCTCCTCGCGGTACCATTTGAGGCTGAGCCCCATGCCCTCGTTGTAGAAGGTGTCGGCCGCGTATCTGAAGCTCGTGTCGTCGATATCGTCGTCATGCCATGCCAGGCCCCAAGGCTCGGTCAGGCACTCCCGGATGATATGGGCCGGGTTCATGTCGAAGATAGTCGCGGCCACCAGCCAGAACACGAGCGGCGAAGGTCCAGCTGCCACGACATAGCCATTGGCGGCGTTGTAGGCGAGCGAGGTAATGGCGAAGCCTTTGCGGACGAACTGGGACGCCGAGACGTCGATATACGTATCGAGGGCGAGGTCGGCGAGTTGCACGAAGTAGATCTTGGTGATGGCGCCGCCGGCGGTCGCATCAGCGACGACCACAGCGCTCGACCCCATCGACATGCGCTTCGACACAGCCGCGGTTCCCAGCCGGCCGCTGTTCCCAGTAGAGGACCGGATCAGCGTGGAAAGGTCCTCGCTATAGACGAAGATGCCGCCACTGGTGTTGATCACCACCACCTGGTTGGCGGCCTCGTTGTAGCTGACCGCTCGGAGGCCGCTCCCCGAGATGCCCGGAAGCGTCACGATCTCTTCCGACCAGGCGCCGTTCCACGTCAGTCGGAGAACCTGGGTGCTGCCGCTGAGCGCCCTGTAAGCAAAAGTCTTGCCCATCGAGAAGGACGAGCCGACAACGGAATTGACGCGGGAGTGCGTGTCCGCCACCGCCCATTCGTCGGTCTCGCCTACCGTCACGCGCTCCAAAAGGACCCAAACGCGGACATTGCTGGTGGCGCCGTCCAGAAGGCCGACGAGGGCGAAGGCACCAGCGGCGACGTGGACGTCGGCCATGATGAAGCCGAAGTTCAAGTTGCCGCCTCCAGCGCCCGTCATGATGCTATCGAGATCAATGGTCTGGATCACCGAAGACGGGTTGGAGACGTCCCTGAATTCAAGGAATGTCGGGTCTACTCCACCGCTGCTTCCGCCGCTCCTGACGACGACCTCCTCGAAATCGGTGATATGCACTGCCGTGCTGAAGATCGTGCCGTCTACGGTGGCGGTCTGAGGGCTTCCATCCGGCATGAGCCATGTGTAGAGCACGCCGCCTGACCATGCTGCCGCGTAGTCGCCGTTGGTGTCCGTGGGCTTGCCGGTGATCTCAAACAGCGCCTCCCGTCCAGGATCGTCGCTGGAGATCTCCTTCGAAGGGATGGCAGCCTTGGCGTCATACCATTGCGCGCTGCCGTCCGATCGGCGGTGGATGCGCTGGACGCGGTATTCCCAAGGCTTGATGTAGTTCGACGTGCCCAGATAGACCTGGCGGAGCACGACCGTGAACAGGCCTCGGTAGGCGGAGATTTTTGCACTGAGCTTGGCGGCCAGGTAATCGTTGCGCGGCTGGTCGCGCTCGCCCATGCACACGTCGACATCGCCGGCGATGCCGCCTTCGCTCTGGTCGCCGCCGAACAGCTTCGGTTTGTTGATGGTGATGCGGCCGCCGGCGGACCTCCCCTTCCACGCCACCTTGCCGCCGACCCTGATGCCCAAAAGGAGATCCGGCACGCCGTGGCAGATCGAGTGCTGCATGCCGAGCGAGTATTTGTAGCCGAGCACCTGGCGCGGGCCGAAAAAGCCGTAGCGCCGCGCGCCCTTGATTGCACTGCGCTTCAGATCGCCATGCCAGGTCGAGTTCGGGCTCTGGTCATCGTTGGTGCCGAAGAAGACCGGAATGGAGCGGCCTTCCTGGGCCGTGGGCGCTTCGAAGTCCTCCAGGCTTTTCGGCTTCGCGTTCTGCGGCTTGGGGCCGAAGATCACCTGGGCAGCGAAGGATATGACTGCAGCAAGGATGTTCCAGAACATCAGACGATACTCTGGGACCAGGGGTTGTCGTCGGACATGAACTCGAAGCCGCCGAATTCGAGATTGTTGTCGAACTTCTCGCAGCCGTTCGGGCCAGCGCTGAGGTCGCAGCCAGGCGCGATGAAGACGGACGCGGATCCGTTGGCCGCCACCTCTTCCGCCAAGCCCGCGATGCCATTGCCGATGAGGGTGAGCTGATCGCCAACGTGGTCGCCGACCCAGCCATAGAGCCCGTCATAGATGACGAGCCCGGCCTTGTACCATTGATCGGTCTCGGCCGCGGCCTCGGCAACGGTCAGCAGCAAGCCGCCCGTGGTCGCCGATACCGTGGCCGGAACCTTCCAATCGTCGACATTTAGGTAGCAGCCCGGAAAATAGAGCGCGTGCCGGCAGGGGCGCATGTAGACGGCGCTGCAGCCGGTGCGGCGCATGGACGTCGAGGCCAGCTCGACCGTGACCTTGATGTTGAGCTTTTCATCGGCCACATCGACGACGCGACCCTTGTAGTAGACCTCCAGCTCGCCATCCGGATCGGTATGGTGTCCCCGCCACATCGTGAAGGTGACGACTTCGCTGCCCGGCTTCTGCAGCGACCGCGCATAGGCGTTCGACAGGGGGAAAGTGAGATCGATCGAGTTCCGCTCGATGTTGCCGGTCTGCTCGATCTCGGTGTGGGAGATCGACGACTTGTACCACTTCTGCAGCGTCCCGGTTTCCTCGGGATCGGCGAAGATCGGCTCCGGGTCGGAGGTGAAGCGGTGCTTGGTGACGCCGTTGTTGAACAGATAGAGGAAATACGGCTCGCCGTCGTCGACCGAGTTTTCAGGGACGTCGTAGCTCACGACGGCACCTCCATGACCGGCACGGAGACGGTGGCGACGAGCGGTTTGTCCCTGCCGGAGGCAATGAAGCTAAAGGTGACGGCGTCGCTGTCGAGGCGGACCTTGCTGAGGTAGCAGAACCACAGGATCTGCGCGGCGCTGACCGAAGCTCCGAGGCTGGTGTTTAGCGTGAGCTGGTCGGTGTCGCCGACGCGCACCGCACCGATGATCTGCCGGAAATAGCGCGGGCCGTTCTTCAGCTCGATCATCACATGGCGGCCGAGATAGCCCGCCGGCAGCGCGGCGCGCTTGACGGTGATGACGGTTTCGGCTGCGCCGATCGGCGCCATCAGCTTGAGGTCGGAATTGAAGCTCGGCAGCCAGAACGGCTTCAGCCGGCCGTTGCGGGCATGCATCCAGACATAGCGCCGCCAGACGGCCGCCAGGCCCTCCTCGAGGAAGGCGACGGCCTGGCCAAAATCGACATATTCGCGGGCGCGCTCGAGCGGGACGACGCCAAAACCGCTGTCCTGGTATTCGCCGGCCTGGACGATGTTTTCCGCGATGTCGGAGATCCGCGCGGTCGGCTCGGTCAAGACGTCGAGCGACTGGTATTGCGGATAGCCGGCATCGCCGGTGAGCCTGATGTTGTCCTCGACCTGGAAGCGCGCCGTGACGTCGACTGAGAGCTTTCGGGCGCGACTGATGGTGAAGCCCTCGACAGGACGGGCGACACGCACCGGCACGATCGTCGGCGCGGTGAAATCGGCGCCGATCGGCGCCAGCAGCTCGACATGGTCGGGCTCGACGGTAGTGATCAGCGACAGCGCATAATTGCCTGCGCCCTGCCAGACGATCAGCCGGCCGCCGACGCGCCAGTCGCCGAGCGTGGTGTCGAACGCGATCTCGGTATCGGCCGCCGAGACGCTGCCAGCGACGCGGACGCCCTGCCACCAGATCGGCAGGGAAATCTGCGTGCCGGCGCGACGCCTGCCGAAGTCTTTCGCCTGGCTGAACTGCGCCGGGTCGAGCCGCACAGTGTTGCGCGCGTTCTGTCGTGGCGCCTTGCGCAGCGCGATGCGCTGCTCCTCGGTGTAGGACTGCATCAGGTCGGTCAGGCTCTCCAGCGTCTCGCTGGCGCCTACGTCCGGCCTGAAGGGCCACGGCTCGTATATGAGCACCATTTCGGGCGAGCCGAGATCTGGGGTGCCGGCGTCCAGATTGCCGGTCGAGAAATTATGGATGAGGTGCATGGCCGGCGACGCCAGGTCAGGCGTACCAACGTCGAGGTTGCCGGTGGAGAGCGCGACGGTCGCCATGATCAGGCCGGGCCCGGAATGCCGATGTCGAATGCCGGTAGCGTGAAGGTGTCGCCATTGTTGACGGCGAGCACGGCGTCCAGCGCCTTGGCGGCCAGCAGGCGGGAATTGACCGTGTCCACGATCGCCCAATGCGACGCGTTGCCGTTGGCACTCACAGCGCCATTGGTGATGGCCGAAACTGTCACCTTGCGGCCGGACGGCGTGCGGGCGCCGATCGCGCTGATGCCGGGTGTGTTCTTAGTTCCGAGCGAGACGGCGAGCGTGCCGGCGTAGTCGGCCGGCTCGGCCGAGCAGATGTGCAGCCGATTACCGTTGGCGACGAGCACCGAGAGACCATTGTCGAGGACGAGAGAATTCAGGAATGACATTGCTTGCGTCCTATCCGGCCTGCCTGTTGATAAGCGCGACGGTGGCGCGACCATCCTCAGACATCATCCACCGCTTGATGTCGCTGCCGTCCTGCAGGTTGATCACATTGGCCTGGAGCCTCAGCTTGTCGCCGATCTCGCTGACGATGCCCCGGATATGCTCGCGGGTGAGGCCGCCGGAGCCGCCGCCGCCCGCATTGCTATTTGCCGCCCTGGGTGCGCGCAGCGGCTGGTGGTTGACCACGCCAAGGCGCCCGTCCGGACCGCGCTGCAGCGGCATGATCGCTTCCTCGCCATCCTCGCCGAGCACGCCGGTGCGGCCGGCCGACATCGGGAAATGGGTCGGCGACGAGAACACGTCGCCCTTGGCGAATGGCACGACGTTGCCGTTCCTGAAGGCCGCGCCGTTGGCGAACAGTCCCCAAGATCCGGAGAGAATGTCTGCTGTCGCTTTGGGCGAGATGCCGCTCATGAAATTGAGGGCGCCACCACTGCCGCCGAACATGCCGGCAAGGCTCTGGAACCACGAGCTGCCGCCACCCGTGGGCGAAGCCATGAAGTTTGAAAGCATCGAGCCGAAGTTGTTCAGCCCGCCCGCTGCATTGACCAGACTCTGGCTGACCTGGAGGCCTGCAACATTGATCGTGGAGGCGGCCGAGGCCGCGGTCTCGCCAAGCTTCGAGATGCTTTGCGTCGTTGCCGGGTCGATGCTCTTGTCGACCTGGAAATGCATGGCGTCGGCCTTGCGCCAATTGCCGCCCCAAAAGAGGCCGTTCTTCTCGGCGAGAGCGCTCGGATCAACGCCGTATTGCGCGAAATTCCCCTTGGCCCCTACAGCCCAGGGGTTCTGGCGTGGGTTGATGTCCAAGGCATTGCCGAAGGCGTGATTGGAGAGGTTGTTGGTGCCGGCCACGTTGCGGAACGAGTAGCCGCCTTCGCCAAGGCTGGTGATCGGATAGCCCGCTGCCTTCAGATCGTTCAGAAGCCCTTGGAACCTCCCAGCATACTCGGTCGCGACTTTGGCCGTCAGGCCGTCGATGCTGATCGACGAGAGCGGAATGCCGGTCTTGGTGAACCCGGCCGAAGCGAACACTTGCGACAGCGCCGAGCCCGAGCCGGCGACGGTCGCGCCCAGCGGCGAGCCAAGCCCCGAGAGAAGCTGTGCAGCCGTTGCCGCTGTATTCGGCCCAACGATCGCGCTGGACGTGCTGCTGGCCGCAGGCGAGCCGCCGAACAGGTTCTTGAACCATCCCCACAGCCCGCCATTGTCGTTAGCGGCGCCTGGCAGCCCGCCCAGGCCGGGCACGCCGATCGGCGAACCGTTGATGAAGACGCTGGCCGCCTGGACCTGCATGGAGGCGACGGCCTTCTGCGCCCCGAGCACCTGGCCGAGCACGCCGCCGAAACCGCCGCCCTTGCCGCTCCAGGCGCCCGACGAGAAGATGCCAAGATCCGCGATGGTGTTCTTGTTGGACCCGGTCAGCCAGTTCTCGATCGGGTTGGTGGCCGCCATGTCGAAAACAGTCTTGGCGAGCTGAGAGCCCGCCTTCCTGATCGCATCGCTGATCGAGCCGCCGCTGAACAGCGCGTCGCTGATGCCGTCGATGCCGTCATTGACGGTGTCGAAGATGTCTTCCCAGGCCGCCTTCGTCGTCTTGAGCTGCTCGTTGTAGCGGATCTGCTGGGCGATCATGGAGTTCGGGTCGTACTCCAGGCCCGCGTTCTTCATGGTCGAGGCGACGGTCTGCTCGATCGACGAGCGGAACATCTGCTGACGTTCGAACAGGAGCTGCTGCTGGAGAGTGGCCTTGGCGGTCTGTTCGGCCAGATCCGACCTTGCGGCGGTGTTGGCGCGCATGGCCTCGGCTTCCTGCCCATAGAGCGGAATGCCGAGCCGCCGGATCTCCTGCTCGGTCTTCAACGCGGCGATCGCGCGGTCGTGCGCCAGCGTGCTCTGGCCGACTAGGTCTAGTTCAGCGCGCTGCAGCTCCAGGTCATCCTGCTGGTCCTTGATCCTCGATCGCGCCTCCTGGAGCGCGACGAGCTTGCCATATTCCACTGCCTTGGCATGGATGCTGGCGATCTCGGCCTGGTCGACCGCGATGCCGTTGCGGGCTGCTTCCTCGCGGACCTGGGCGAGGCGTTCGTTCTCGAAACGCAAAGCCTCAGTCTCGGCCGTCGACTTGCCGACCAGCGACACGTCGAGCTGTGCCGAAGCGATCGTCTGGTCGAGCGAGCGCATGCGCTCCTGCTGCGCGGTGGTGAGCTGGTGCTCGGCCTCAATCAGGGCCTTCTTGCCGGCCAGCTCGATCCGCTGTGAGCGCGCCGCCGGCGTCTCGTCGGTGTTGTATGTGGCGGCGGCAGAAGCGCGCGCGGCAGCCGCGCGCTCCTCAGGCGAGCGGGCATTGATGCCCAGCACGTCTGCATTGAAGCTCTGCTGGGCACGCGCGCGCGCCACGGCCTGTTGCGCCTCGAAAGCCGCCAGGTTGCCCATGTCGGCCTGGTTGGAGGTGCCACGCGACAGGAGGAACCCGTTCGGGCCGACATCGTCGAACAGCCGCCGCTTTATGATTTCCAGCTCCAGCAACGCCTTTGCCGCGCCGGCAGCGTCCTTGGTGAATTCAATCAGCTTGCCGGCCGCCGTGGTGACTGCATCGTCATTCGGCGTCAGCGCCCAGCGATCCTCGACCATCTTGCGGAAGCCGAGGATATCCGGCTGGCCTTCGCGCGCTGTCTTGCGCAGATGTTCGATTGCGTCCGTGAAGGGCGCGAACTCGCTGCCGACGATCTGGGCAGGACCGTACTGGTTGCCGGCACCGCCGCCGCCACGGTCGATCAGGATCTGGCTGAGCGCCTCACGGTTCGCCTGGGCGATGCCGAGCCGCAGGCCGTTGATAGAGTTGGAAGCGGCAAGCCCGAAGCCGTTCTGATTGGCCGCGCTGAAGACACCCTTGCTCTTGGCCGCCACGTCGCCATAGGCGTTGCCGAGATCCTTCAGCGTCTCCTCGTGCTGCTTCATCAGGTCGTCGAGCGACTTCGCATTCTCCCGTGTCAGGGCGTAGAAGGCCAGCGCCGCAGCGCCGGCAACGCCGAAGCCGGCGGCGATCATACCGACCGTGCCGAGATAGGCGGCAGTCGCAGTAGCGGCCGCTGTGATCGAGCCCTTGATCGCAGCGAGCGACCCGGACACGCCGCCTTCGCCCATCTGCAGCGTCTGGAAGATCTGGCCGCCCTGCGAGGCGGCGATCTGGCTTAGGGGCGCCCCCATGGCCGCCATGGTGAGCACATCGTTTGCCTGGTAGCCGAGGCCCTGCAGTTGGAAGCCGGAAAGGCGTGGGTTAGCGTTGCCGTTAGCCGCCGTGCGGCTCTTGATCGCGGCGATGCTGGCAAGCGTCGCCTGCCGTTGCCGGCCGATCGCCGCTGTCATTTCGTCGGTCGAGATAGCCCCGACGCGCTCCGCCTCGCGCGCCTCCATCACAACTGTCTTGTATTGGGCGATCGCGGCATAGATCGGGTTGAAGCGCGCGCGTAGCGTGTCCAGCTGCTGACCGTAGGCTTCGATGTCGGATGCTCGGTCAGGCGTGATGGTCACGCGATTGACCATCGCTTGCGACGCATTCTTCTGGGCAGCGGCTATCCCGTTGAGGGCGCTGATCTGGCTGTTCAGCGCGTTCGTTTCTTTCAGTCGTGCGTCCATGGCCATGGAGGCCGAAATCGCCCCGACACGCTCGGCCTGGCTGATGCCTTCGATCGCCGCCTGATGTTTCTGCTGGGCTGCGAACAATGGGTCGTAGCGTGCCTTGAGGCGATCGAGCGCGGCGCCATAAGCCGCGATGTCGGCAGCCCGCTTCTGATAAGCACCGTCATCGGTAGGCCCGCGCACACCAGCGAAGGAACTCGCCTGTTGCTGGAATGCCTCCTTGGCGCGGCGTTGAGCGGCTTCTTGAGCGGTGATCGCTTCTGTCACCCGTCGCGTCGACGCCACGGCCTGGTCATTTGCGGCGACCATTGCGGCGGAGGCGTTCACGGCTTCGGCGCGGAGATCGCGGATCTCCGACCTGGTCTGCTGGGTCGCGTCCTTGGCGCCCGAAGCGTTTCCGGAAACGACGAGGGCGAGATTGAGCGACATCAGTCCATCTCGCCCATGGCTTCGAGGGCGGCGTGCTCCATCACCTGGATGTCGCTGAAGATCTTCTGCTGGGCAGTGCGGTTGCGGCGCTCATAGACTGGCCGGGCCGACTGGTAGTCGATGCCGAGCCAGATCAACCGGCTGCCCTCGCCAATCGCCACAGCGACGGCGCGCCACTGCGTTTCGCAGCGCAGGAAAGCCATTACCGATTGCCAGTTGATCCGCCACACTTCGGTCTTCTCTTCGTCCTCGCCCACCTCGACAGCGACGCCGAGTTGCGCCCATTGCTCGGCAAGATCGTCATCGACCTTCGTGGGTACCCTCGGATCCACGCGGCCGGCGCGGGCGAATGCCCATTCCCGCGCGACCGCCCTCAGTTTCCCTTTCGGGCCTCGTCGGGCGCGAGCGATCGGGCATAGGCCTTGTAGAGGCCGCGGCTGAACCAGGCGAACTGCAAGGCGGCCCGCAGCGCGGCTTCGCTGAACTCGACTTCGTCACCCTTTTCGTCGACGACATCGCGCCAGCCCTTGCAGACGCGCATCAGCTCCTCATGCTCCTTCGCGCTTCTCTCCTCGATCGTGGGGAGGGCGGCGATCTCCTTCATCATGGCGACCCCATCGTCGGCGCGCATGGCCTGGAACTTCATTGTGAAGGATTGGGAGACGACTTTGCCCGGCTTATCGGGGTCGGGCATGTCGACCGTGACCGGCCACCAGTAGGTGTATTCGTCGATCAGCTTGAACTTCATTTCACGGGCCTTTCAAAAGGGGGCTTTTAGGGGGCGTTGAAAAGCTCGCGAAACGTCAGTCGACGAAGTCGCCGAGCGTCTCGAATTTGAACTCGCAATGCTGCTGCAGCGCGTTGCCGCCCACGTTCCAGGCGCTGCCCTGGGCAGTGATGCGAACGACCTTGTCTTCGCCAAAGGATTTGCACAGCGTCTCGGCTACCTCGCCGAGCTGTTTCTTCGCGGCTTCCTCATGACTGCCGCCGGGCGCCCCCCCAGCATCAGCAAACGACTGCTTGATCACTTCGGCCAGTTTCGAGGCACGGCCCGCCTTGTTCAACGACCACGACATCAGCTCTAGTCTCCTTGGTGGCAAAGTCGGTCTGTGGCGGCGGCCGAAGCCGCCGCTCCTTATTTCACAGTGATCTTGAACTCGTCGTCGCCGCTGTCCGTGCAGAGCATCAGCGGCACCGAATAGTTGATGATCTTCTGGGTCTGGCCCTCGGTCGGCCGGCCGAGCTCGACGGCCGGCGCATCGAACTGGACGATGTTGCCGGCGACCGTGCCATGCGTCAGGACGAGCGCGCCGCGCGTCCGGGCCTGGGCTCGGGCGAAGACGTCGAGCGTCGCCAGCGAGCGCGCCTCGATCACGGCGGTGCCGCTCGGGTTGCGGTCGACGAGCTGGATGTTCTCGTCGCCGATCAGGAAGCGCGGTTCCACCTGGTTGGCGAGATCGATTGACAAGCTCTCCGCCACCGACGACCAGCCATGCAGCGTCATGGCCGTGTTGGCCTTGGAGATCGGCAGCGGCACCTGGAACGCGGAATAGTCGGTCGACGGCAGTGCCGTGTCCGAGATGGTGCCGAGCATGCCGCTGAAGCTGAAGGTGTAGCGCGGGATCTGCTTCGGCACCAGGTTGACGCTGACGCTGCCACGCGAGCCGAGCAGGATGTGGTTCACGCCGTCATGGTTGAAGTAGAGCGTGACGGACTCGAAGCCGCTCGACACCGGGTCATATTGGACGTCGGTGTCGGCCGTGACCGTCTCGGCCAGGCCGCAGGCGCGCAGGAGGACGCCATAGGGCGGCACCTCGCCGGCCGCGCCCGCGCCGGCGATCTCGACCTCGCCCTGCAGCTGGGCATAGGTACCGACCAGGATGACACCCTGCTGGCCGAGATAGGGCAGCATCAGATCGCGAGAGACTTGATCGCCGGCCAGCGGCGTGATCGTCGCGTTCGTCATCTGGATGGCGTTGGCCGCGCCCGTCGGCGTCGGGTTGACGCCATAGGTGTTCTCGATCTTCGCCAGTACAGCGAGCTTTCGGTAAAAACGGGGCATGGCCTATTTGCCTTTCGTCTTCTGGGGCGCAGGCGGTTCGCCGCCGGCGGGCGTTTCTTCGGCCTTCGCCGGCTCAGCTGGCGGCGGGGCGATTGCATCGGGATCGGTGAAGTCGCCCTGGCGGACGAGCTTGCCATCGGGAGTCTTGCGGACGTGCCGGCCGGCCGGCCGCGGCTCGTAAGGTTTCATGCTTGCTCCTCTTGGTAGTAGGACGCGCCGAACAGCTCGCGCTGCCACACGACGCCGGATTTCATGCGCAGAAGCTTGCCCTCGATATGCGTGACCGGCTCGCCGTCCTGGCTGCTGGTCGGCACGAAGCCGATGACCTTGCCGCGCACCTTCGCCTTCAGGCTCTCGATGTCGGCGGCAGCTGCACCGCCTGAATTGTCGGCGACGTTGCGCGTGACGATGACGACGGCGATATCGACCTCCGTCCGCTGCAGCACCGAGCCGGTCATGCGTTCGTTGTCGCCGCTGACCTCCAGCTCGGTGATGACGTAGGCGGCCGGCATTGCCTTGGGCTCGCCCTGGATCGCGGCATAGGCTGCCGCGCCGTCGATCAGGCGGAACACCGGCGGGTGGATCTGGCCGAGCAGCTCCTGGATCTCTTCGTTGATCGTCACGGGCCGGCTCCATCCGCTTCAGCCCGGAAGGCGTTTTCGACGATGTGCTTGATCTCCGCCTCGTCCTCTTTGTCCAGGTAGAGGAATGGGCGAGCCGGGATCTCGATCGTGTGCGCGCCGATCGTGACGCGCATCGTTTCCTTGCGCTTGGCCGAGGCCTTGACGAACCGCTTGCCGCGATTGGTCCGGCCGAGATGGATGTCCTGCTCTCGCTCGGGGATCTTCACTTCACCGCCGAGCTGGTGGATCGCGGCATAGAGCACGTTGGTGCCGACGCTCGCCTCCGTGTCGGAAGACTCGCCGACGATCGACTGATAGAGCCGGCCGGTGTCCCGCAGGATGTGAGCATTGCCGCGCTGCCGGCTCCCGATGCGCCTGGCAGCGGTGCGCGGGCTGAGCGGCTGCCATTTGCCGTCCGGACCGGTCTCGGTCTGGAAATGGCGCTGCGTCCTGGACACGAGGAACGAGGCGATCTCCGCCATGATGGCGGCGGGATTGGTTGCCAGCCGCTCGATCCGGTCGAGGGTGGCCATGACCGCCTGGTCGACGACGCGGAGCTGGATGCCTTCCGTCGCCATCACAGCCCCTTCAGCGTGTCGCGGCGGAAGACGCGGGTGGAAGGGTTGGCGCGGATGGCGCCGCCGCCGGCCTGGTCGGGCACCTGGCCGCCATCGTCGATCGCCACGAGGCCTTTGGCGACATCTTTCAGCCAGTCGATCGCGTCGTCATAGTCGCGGGTGACCTTGCTGTCCTTGGCGGCCGCCTCGCCATGCAGGAAGTAGCGCGCGAGATCCGCCGCGACCTTCACCAGCACGGGCGGCACGACGGAAAGCGGCAACGCGTACTGCTTGCCGATATAGCCGTCGATCACGCCGTCAGCGTCGGCCAATGCCCGGCCGACCACGACCGCGTCGATCGTGCTAGGCGGCACGTTCGTCCGGTCGGTCAGCTGCTCCAGCTCGGTTGAGCCGAAGCGGTCGACCAGGTCCTGGCTGACGGCGTAGGTCATCCGCTCAGATCAGCTCCACGACCAGGTTCGGCTCGGCGAAGATCGCCTCCAGCTGCTCGGGGCTAGTGAAGGTCTCGACCGGATGATCGACCGGCGACTTGGAATGGGCGATGCCGCCGCGGCGGAAGCCGTCTTTCTTCGCCTTGATGCGCAGGCCGGTCGGCACCTCGCCGCTCTCGTGCTCGGCCTGCCAGGCTTCCATGGCGGCCGAGAAGCGCGGGAACTTGGCGCGGAATTCCGCCTCCGCGTCCGGCCGGAGCGCGCCAAGGTCGATCCCGTCGAGCGCAGAACCTGCGGAGCCGGCCCCATTGCCGGCTCCGCCCTGGTCGTCGCTCTCGGGGGGATCATCCGTCGAATTGGTCCCCGTCGCCGCCCCCGACGACGGGGCATCCGGACCTGGTGCAACTGACGCCGCTGTCGGTCCGGATGTTTCATTGGAAGCGCCGGCCATCTTTGGAGCCTTGGCCTTTGCCTCGCGCAACGCTTTCGCCATCGTTCGATCCTCGTTTTCGGGTCTTTGAGAAGAAGCCCGAGGGCTGCTTTTCAAAAACCCGCCGGCGCCGTTGGGAGCGCCGGCGGTTGGAACTCTTCGGCCGATCAGGCCAGCCAGGGAACGACGAGCAACTCGGCGGTGCCCTTCCACTCGTTGGTCTCGCCGCCAGCGGCCAGTTCGGAGTTGAGCAGCTTGCGGCCGGCGCTCTCCAGCGACGGCGGCACAACCAAGAGGTCCGGCATGATGCCGATCGGGCGGCCATAGTCGCCCTTCATGCTGGAAAGAGCGGCGCGGGCGGTGGCGTAGTGTGCGGCGTCGAGGGTCTGCTTCGAACCCCAAGTCCACTGCCAGAAGCCGAAACCGACCGCCCAGCGCCCGTCAGCGCCGTAGAGGAACTGCTTATTCATGAAGACATTGTCGTCTTCCGGCCGGTCCTTGCTGACGAACTGCGCTTCCTTGCGGACCTGGAGGATCAGCGGGTTGATCGGCTGCTTGCTGTCGATCAGGAACCAGGGCGTGCCGGCGCCGCCATCGGTGTTGGCCACGGAGGTTTCGTCGCCGTTCTCGTCGAGCACGACATGGTCGGTGTCGAAGAAATACTGGCCGTCGTAGCACTCGGTGGCGAAGCCCGCCTTCAGGGCGGCAAACACCAGCGTGTCCTTGCTGGACCCGACCGCGCGACCCATGGCGGTGAAGCGCGGCGCATAAATGCCGAGATTGTCGTCCTCGATGTCGTCGCGATCGACGCCGATCGTTTCTTCGTAGGGCTTGTTCTCGATCTCGTAGTCGTACTGCTTGAGACCGTGCACCTGGCGCGGGCCGATCCATTCCCGCATGCCCGGCAGGTCGCCCAGCCAGCCATATTTGTTCTTGCGGGTGGTCGAGTTGAAGCGGGTGGCGACGCGCTGCCACTGGCTGGGCGCCTGGCCGAGGCCGGCCTGGAAGGCGGTGGAGAAGCCATCGCGGAGAGCGTCGAGGTTGGCGGCATTGACGAGCATTGACGGTGATCCTTGGTTGGGTTGAGCGGCGCGCCTGGCTCAGGCGCGCTCGATTTCGAAGAGGCAGTTGGCGACCGTCGCCGTGGCGTTGGTGCCGCCAACGGTGAGCGACAGCTCGTCGCCGGCCGCGACCGTGTTCGCGGCGGTGGGCGCCGCAAAATCCTTGTCGCCCGCCGCCGACCCCGCCTGGGTGATGGTGATGACGCCGCCGGTGATTGCGTTGCCGTTGATCTTGCCGGTCAGCGTGGCATCCCCGGTGGTCAGCACGCCCTCGGTGATCGAGGCGATGTTCACGACCTTGCCGGCGATCGGCGACATGACGCGGTAGACGTTGGCACCGACCAGGGTGGCCACGCGGACGGGCACGAAGATCCGGTGGCCGCTCAGCACGGCGCGCAGGATCGCTTCGTTGAAGAGGACGTGGACGCCGGTGTCCTCGACGCCGACGATCACGCCCGCCGGCGACCGCGTCGCCAGGCCGGCGGTCAAACCGTTGGTCTTCGCCACCGTCTGGTCGTCGACCGCATAGCAGGGCTTGCCGATATCGGCCTCGGTGATGGCGTCGGTGCCGGCCGAGTTCGCCAGCTTGAAGACGCCGGTCCCGATGTTGATTTCCTTGTCGCCCGCCGAGCCTGCGGAATTGTCGACGCGCTGCATGGCGATGCCGACACCGATCAGACCGAGCGCCGTCTGACCCTTGGTGACGTAGCCCGACGTGTTGCGCATGACGATCGAGCCGCCATAGATCAGCACGGCGGCGGCGAGGCTCGCCCTCACCACGTCGCCGATCAGCTGGGAGGTGTTACGGTCCTGTCCAAGAGCAGTCATAAAATCGGTCCTTTGGCTGGGCGCGCGGCCCGTTGATCAGATCAGCCGGTGGCGAGGCTTACGCCTTCGCCCTCTCGGCCAGGTTCTTCTTCATGTCCTCGGGCTTGATGCCGAGCTGCGAGCAGACGGCGAGCTGCGCCTCGCTCAGCTCCTCTCCGGCTTCGCCCTTCTTCGGCGTCCTCAGCTGCGGCGCGGTCAGCACGGGCGCGCTGCCGGTGAAGGTCTCGAACTTCTTGGCGTCGGTCTTGTAGAGGTCGAGGCCCCATTCCTTCAGCGCCGGAGCAAGCTTGCCCTCCTTGATCGCCGAGTTGACGGCCTCCTCGGCCTTGTCCTCGGTCAGGCTCTTGCGCAGCTCCTTGACGTCGTTCTGGAGCGCGGTGACCTGCTCGATCGGGACGAACTTCGTCGGATCAGGCCGGGCGCCGGCGACGGCCGAATTCACGGCGGTGACGATCTCGTCCGCCTTGGCGGTTTCGGCCAGGCCGGCAGCCTTGGCGAACTTCGCCCGATCGGTGACCAGCGAGTTGACCGCCGACAGGATCTCGTCCGGCTTCGCGGTTTCCGTCAAGCCGGCAGCCTTGGCGATCGCGGTCGAGCTGGTCAGGTAGCTGTTGATGGCGGCAACGACGCCGTCTTCGTTGGTGCCCTTGGCGAGGCCAAGAGCGGACAGGATCTTGTCCATGTTGTCTCCGGTGGTGTGGTTGTTCGGAACGAGGGCACTCGCCGCGACCTGCATCATGTCGAGGGCGGGCGTGTTGGTGAGGCCGGCCATGCGGATCAAGAGAACGCGGCCGGTGGTCTTCTCGTGCAGGAAGACGGGCGAGATGTAGCGGTATTCGCCGGCCTTGATCGCGCTGGCGGCCGCCTCGGTCCACTCGACGCGGCCGAAGATGCCTTCGGGTCGCGCCTCCAGCTCCTTGATCCAGCCTGCCGCCGGAGCACGGCCGCCGACGCTCGGCGCGGTGATGGCCTGGTGATCGTAGTCGACGACCAGGTCCGTCGAGCCGGCGAACTGGCGCGTGGTCTCGATGATCTTCTTCATCGACGCCTGGTCGCCAGTGTCGTAGGGGCCGCCGTTGCGAGCCAGGAACTTGCCGGCCGGCGTCAGCTGCACCCATTTGCCAGCGGCATCCTCCGCCGTGATGGCGACAGAAAGCGCAGCGACGAGGGTGTTGGCGAGGGCGAAATCCATCGCCGGAATTTGGCTGGTTCGATTGCGTCGTGGCATGGCGACGGTGGTCGCCATGATCGTTCGGACGGCTCGAATGGGGGATGCGACGCCGGGTGGCCACGAAGAGGCCGGTTCGCGACTGAACGGTAGCCGAGGGAGCGGAGACCGGCAAGGGCCCCAAAATGAGAGCCGAGGTTCGGGCGTCAATGGCCCTTAAAAACGGTTTTAAACGGGTCTACAGCGCGACGGGGCGATTTTTCGGGCCAGTGGAGCGGGAAAGGGAGAGCGGCCGTTCTTGGGCGGCAGAAAAAATCTGTCGCCACGACCGCTCTTCACGCCTCAATTCGTGATGATCAGTTCCTGTGCCGGCTGACCCTTGCCCCCGGATACGCTGTAGCGCAGTTCGGCTTCCTCCAATGCGAAGCCTTCGAACGTGGCGCGGATCTCCGGGACGTCGTTGATCGAGAGAACGAAGCGGCCCTGGATGCTGCGCAGCCTGGTCGCGATAGCCGCGAATTGATCCCGGCCGAACAACTCCTTGCCGTAGTCACCCTCGCTGCCGAAATAGGGAGGGTCCAGGTAGAACAACGTTCCAGGCCGATCGTAGCGATCGATGAAGGCCGACCAGTCGAGCTGCTCGATGACGACGCCCGCAAGCCTATCGTGGACATCCGCCAGGAGCGGCTCCAGTGTGGTGAGGTTGAAGCCGGCCGAGGATCTCGGATCGACGCCAAAATTGCGGCCAGCCACCTTGCCGCCGAAAGCGAGCTTCTGCAGGTAGAGGAACCGGCCGGCGCGCTCCAGGTCGGTCAAGGTGCCGGGGTCGCTCGCCTTCAGCCGGTCGAACTCACGGCGGGCGGTGATTTGAAAACGCAGGGTGTCCATGAACTGCGGATAGTGCCTTTGCAGGATGCGAAAGAGATTTGCCACATCGCCGCTGCGGTCGTTGATGACTTCTGACCTCGGCCGCGATCGCCGTCTGAAGAACACGCCACCCATGCCAACGAACACTTCGGCATAGGTCTGATGCGGAATAGCCGCAATGCGCGCCACCAGGCGCTCGGCCAGGCGGCGCTTGCCGCCGATATAGCCGGCAACCGGCCGGACGGGCTGGACGCTTTCCAGCGGCTCTTCAGGGGGCATTCCAAGGCCTTCAAGAATCAGTCAGCGTCCTGGCGCCCGAAAGGGCCAGGTGCGACGGTTATCTTGCGGTGCTGTCGGGCGGGGCCTGACGCCAATCTAGACCCGCTTCTCGGGAATTGACCCGAGCGCCTGCTCCTAAGTTGGAGGCGGGAAACCTCCTGCCATCTTGTCGGTGGCCGCCTTCACGATCATCGCGAAACCGGCCTTGCCGGGATTGTAGGCCCAGCCCGGATCGATGCCGTCCGGCACCATGGCGATCTCGCCGGTGCGCTTGTTGACGTATTTCGTCTCGCCGCCGGGTACAGGTTCGAACTTCAGCTTCTCGCCTTCGCGCTCCAGCCGGTCGATGTCGCGTTGCGACAGGCTCTGCAGCGTGCAGTGGCAATTCCAGCCATTCGGACAGGCATGCGTGTTCCACCACGGATGATCGACGGGCAGCACGGTATTGTGCCACAGGTGATGGAGCGGCCTGGGATGCTCCTGGGCTTCCAGGTGGACGTAGCGGAGGAACGGCCTAGTCTTCTTGTTGCGCTCGAACGAGGACCAATGCCCGGCGGCGTAGCTGACGCGCATGTTCACGTCGAAGATCGTCTGCAGCCGGCGGATGCTGCCGAGCTGCGACCAGCGCGTCTCGCCGGTCAGCGGGTCGAAGGCCGGCTGCTTGCCCCACCAGCCCTTCGCCTGCAGCAGCGGCGTCAGCTCGGCGGCGAACTGCTGGAACGTCTTGCCCTCGGCCAACGCCTTCTGCAGGGCGGCGTAGATGTCGCCCAGTATGTCGAAGCCGGCCGACTTGGCGACCGTGAACATCGAGGCATGCGTGTCCTGCCAGACGTCCTGCCAGGCGAAGGATGGATCGAGGGTTTCGCCCCGCGCGAACAGCGCGGCGATCGCGTCGATCGGCGGGAGCGGCTTGAGGATCGTCATATGCCCGCGGCCCTTTCGATCGCGACGCGCTTGCACCTGTCCCATGCCTTCAGGCAAAGCCGGTCGAGTTTCACAGCCATGATCCGCTTCGGGGATCCTGGAGGAAACGCGCCCCAGAACTGATCACCAAACAGATAGCGATAGCGGCGAAAGAGTTTGAACTTGCGCCGACGTATATGCGGCGGGACAGTCAGCCAGTGCGGCCCACAAATCCATTCCCTGCAGTCCGGCTTCCGGGTGCGGCGGCAGAAGGGCACGCAACAGGCAACGCGCTTCGCCATCAAAGCGTCCCGTTCGTCTCGCCGGCCAGACGCGCCGCGAAGGCAGACTGCGCGAGCTGCTCGGTCAGCGCGTTGACGTCCAGCCCTTCGAAGCGCTTGGCCAGCAGCGCCTTCACGTCCTCGATCGACGTGGCCGCCGCGATCTCGGCCTGCAGGCCGGCGACGATCGGCTTGACCAGCGGCTCCCAGTCGCCGAGCAGATCATTGGTCACGCGCTCGACCGCGTCGCGCCGGGTCTGGACTTCCGACGAGTTGACGGCCTGCGCCGCATCGGCCGGGATCGATTTCGGATCGGCCGGTGCCGGCTGCTTGGGCGCGACAAGCAGCTCCTCATCCGTTTGCGGCTCGGGCAGGCCGATCTTCTCCAGCATCGTCTTCTTGCCGACCGGCAGGCCGAAGGGGACGAGCTGCACGACGTTCTTGACCAGGGCGTCGACATCCTCTTCGTCCGGCCGGCCGATGCAGATCCGCGGATACTTCTTCTGCGGGCCGCGGTTGAGGTCGACCACCGCCCGCACGAGATCCCGGTTGAGCGAGCCGGCGAGCTGGCGGGCGTCGGCCTCCTCGATATCCTCGCGCACGCCGTCATGCGTCTTGCCGACCGCGTGGCCGCCGGCGATCGCGTCGGTGGTCGCGGTCTGGCCGAGCACCACTTTCGACACCTGGCGATCGAGCCAGTCGGCGCGCTTCTCGTAAAGCTCGTGCGAGCCGGCGATATCGGCCTTGACGAACTCGACCGCCATCGAAACCGGAACGATGGCCGCATAGTCGACGCCGATGTTGCTGACCGCCTCCAGGAGGATGTCCTTGTCGCGCTCGGACGCGCCGGCATCGTACTTGCCGAGCCGGAGCGGCTGGCCGTAGGCCTCGCAGAAGATCGCCCAGTCCTTGGTCGTGAAGCTCTTGAACAGGAACGACCAGGCGACGGCGCGCGCCAGGCCGCCGCGGATCGGCAGGCCGGATTTCGCCTTCGCCGGATGGAAGACCCACTGATACGGGTTGAGCGGCTCGGGCTGGCCGTTGTCGCCGCGCAGCAAGGGCGTCGCGCCGTCGACCAGGTCGAAGGTGAACCAGCGCGGATCTCGCCACGCCAGCTTCTTCGGCATCCACTGGTTCTCGGAGGTGTCCCAGACGATCTCGTTGCAGGAGAAGCCCTTGCCGATCGCGTCGAGCACGTCGATCAGCTCGTCCTTGAAACCTTCGCGCTCGACGACGTCGCGCACCAGCTGCGCGCAGGCCTCGCCCTCGGCATCCTCGCTGCCGGCTTCCACGGTGATCTCCAGGCCCGACACTTGGCGTTTTCGCACGCCGAGCACGCCGGCATAGTGGAGATCCCGTTCCTCCATGTCCTCGGCGAGCGCCAGATATTGCTCCGGGTCGCTGTCGATCGACGATTTCAGGATCGTCGCCAAGCGGCCAGGCGTGAGGCCGGCGGCCGGGTGCATGGCGTCGTGCCGGCGCACCCCGCGCGACGTCGGCGCGGCCTGCTCGACCTTGAGAGCGGCTTTCTCGATCGGCCGGCCATACTGGTCGACCAGTCCCTTGACGACATCAGCCATCAGAATATCCCCGGTTTGCGGCGGGCGGACGCCATGCGGAAGGGCTTCTCGCGATCATCGGCCCGGTCGCGCATGCGGCCGTCCTGGTCCCCGCCGACGCGCTCGTCAAAGCGGCTCTTGGCCGGCGGCGCCGGACGGTAGCCGTAATCGTGCGCCGGCCCGCCGGCGGCGTTGACGGCGAGGAACTTCGCCCAGGTGCGGTCGGCGTGATCGTCATCGCGCTCGGCGACGAAGCGCGGCGCGCCAGTGGGCCCGGAGACTTTGCGTAGCTTGTGCAGATCGGAGCGCAGCGCCGGCTGACCCTCGGGGATGCGAATGGTGCGGTCCTCGAACCGCTCCTTGCCAGCCGTGGCCATCACCAGCTTGTTGGGGCCGGTGAACAGCACGCCCTCGACGCGGTGCTCGCCATAGCGGCGCTGGGCGTCCTCGACTGGCTTTTCGCCCATGCCGGTCTGGTCCATGCAGACGCGGCCGACGCGGTAGCGGCGCATGACCTCGTCCAGGGCGGCGTCCTGGTCGGAAAACTTCGCGCGCTTCAGCTCGATGCGCTCGCGCTCCCAGAGCACGTCGCCGACCATCTCCTCGACGTCGATGACGAAAAGGTCGTTGCGGCGGCCGATGTCGACGCCGACATAGCAGACGCCGCCCTGGTAGCCGTCCGGATCTCCGGCGCGCGGATCCTCGCACGACGTGATCAGCTCATAGCTCAGCCAGGCCGAGGCCTCGTCGAGATATTGCAGCTCGTATTCCTGCGCCCAGGCGTCCTCGTCGGCGAGACCGGCGCGCAGCTCCTCGATGTCGCGCGGCAGGCCGTCCGCCACGGCCTGGTAGATGTCGACCGAATGCCGCGACCAGGTCGTGTCCTTGCCGGTGTCCAGCTCGTAGAACTTGCCGCTCTTGCCGTTGGGGGTCGAGGTGACGCGCAGCTTCCAGCCAGCCGAGATGACCGGGAACAGCGCCTTCCAGATCGCGCCGCTGTCCTTGTGGAAGGCGAACTCGTCGAGGAACACGTTGGCCGAAAAGCCGCGCGCCGTGTCCGGGTTGGCGGGCAGGGCCAGGATCCGGGAGCCGTGCGGAAACACGACTTCCAGCGCGGTGTATTTGACCGTGCCGATCTCGTGCTCCGTCAACAGTTCCTCGAAGGGAAGCCCATAGGCTTTGGCGTGGACCTTCACGCCTTCGTCCATTGCTTCCTTCGCCTGACGCTCGCCGCGAGAGAGGATCACCCACCGGGTGCGAGCCTGCTTGACCACCTGCTCGAAACAGTCGTCGACATTCTCCAGCGTCGTGGTGAATGTCTTGCCCGTCTGGCGGGCGAACTTGCCGAGCTTGAACCGCGACTTGTCCTCAAGCCATCGGCGCTGGTAGCCGTAAAGGATTGGCTGGCCCATCTCTGGTCACTCCCCGCGATAGGCCTTGCGGATCATCGCCAGCACCTCTTCCGGGTTGACCTTGTGACCGGCCTTGCCGATCTCGCCGGTGGCCGCCTTCACCGCCTTCTCCATCTTCGCCTCGGCCGCCGCGTTGGCCTTCGCTTTTAGGTTGGCGGAGACGTGTTGCGCAGAGACGGTCTGCCGGAACGCCGAGGCCAGTTCCTTGACGTCCTCGGCGGTCTTGGCCTCGTCGATCAGCTCGTCGATCAGCGTCTTCAGCAACTCGCCCAGGACGAGATCCTGATCGCCCATCTTGTCGGGCGTGATCTTGTCGACGATGCCGGCATAGATGGCGTCACGCTCCATCAGGCGATCGGCCCGACGCTTCAGCCGCACGCTGCGCCTGGAGAAGGCCGAACGCGATATTGGGCCTTGCCCTTTAACGGCCAGCCGGTCGTTCAGCTCGAACAGGATGTCCGACTGCGTGCGCTTCCGCTCGTTGAGCTGGCCCAGCGCCCAGATGACGTCGTCCTGGCACTCTTCCGGCAACAGGTCGATGCTGTCGAGAACGCGGCGCTCGGTGGCCATGTCATTGCTCCGGCGACGGTCGCGCCACGCCTTCGATGATCGAGCGGCGCTCGATATGGTCGATCCCGGCGCGGGTGATGGCCGCGACCATGATGGAGCCGGCCTCGGTGACCTTCACGGCGCCCAGTTCGTTGAGCTTGCGCAGCTGGGTCCGCACCCATTCGCGCGAGCGGTTGTGGCCGAAGGTGTCGAGCGCCTTCGTAAGCAGCACCTCGTTCAGGCGGCCGTCGATCTGCTGGTTCAGCTCGCGCAGCATCACCAGCCGCGCATCCGCCGTCAGGTATTCCTCGAAACTCTCGCTCATGATGCGCCATCACCCCCGGTTCTCATCAGGAACTCCTCGACGCGCCGGCTCGTTCGCGCGGCCGCCTGCGTTTCCGCCTTCACACCCGCCATCTCGATCTGGATGTCCTTCATGGTCATCTGCAACTGATGGACCAGGTCCTTGTCAGGCAGATGCTTCATCTCGCCTTCGATCGACTGGATGCGGACGGCGTGATCGTCGAGGATCTTGTCCAGGAGCACCCACCGCTCCTCGGTCTTGCTCCTATGCTTTTCGAGATCGCCGGCTGTCTTCTTGGCGCCCGACGTCATGACCGCGTAGATCACCGTGCCGATCGACATCAGCGTGTTGATCCCGAGGAGCCAGGGCATCAGCTGGGTGATATCCATCAGGCGCGTTTCCTGCTCTGTCTTTCGAGGAAGGTTTCGCAGTCGACGCAGCGGCGGCATCCGGGCATTGCCCGCCGGCGCTCCTCAGGGATCGGCTCGCCGCAATCGCAGAAGCGCGGCCCGGTGATCTCCTCGGCGGCGTACTGGCCGCGCGCGGCGGCCTGGATGCGAGCGACGCCGGCGGCGCGCTCCAGCTCGACGCGTTGCTCGGCCAGCTCTATTGCGGCATCGCCCTGTTTCATGCCTTGGGCTCCCGCGAAGCCTTGGTCGTGTCATACCAACGCGCACAGGCGTCGATCTGGCCGTTCGCGTTGCCCAGGGCGATATCGGCTTTCTTGTTGGCCACGCCCAGCTTGTCGCCGAGCTGTACGCCGCTGCGATGATGGCGACGGCAGCCGGGAGGATAGTCCGGCATCTGCCGCGCCTCCGCCACCGCACGGTCGGCTTCGCTCAAGGCATCGACGACAACATTAGCCCGCGCCTTGTCCGCGGAGGCCTTGTCCAGGGCGGCCTTATCGGTTGTGCAGGCTGTCAAGCAGCTGCTGGTCAACAACAGGATCGTTGCGACCTTGAAGAACCGCCAGTTCATTCTCCGCTTTCCTTTTGTCGGCATCGGTCAGGGTCAGTTGGTTTTCGAGCGTGACCCGTGCCTCGCGCTCCTTGGTTGCCAACTTGTTGGCCTCGTCGGCCTTGCCGTCGCTCCATGCTCGCATCCTGCGCTGCTCGGCCGCCTCGGCCTTCAGTGCCTCGATCTGGGCGCCGGCCACCAGCTCGGTCACCGCCTTGTCGACGGCCAGCCGCACGGCTGACGTCCTGTCCCACCACAGCCACCCGCCGGCGGCTAGGAAGAACCACACCGGCAACGTGATGCCGAAGGTGAGGATCGGCAGCACCCAATTTTTCAACAACAGCCCGATCGCGGCGCCCATCTTCACCCCCACGCCAGGGCGCAGAACAGCAGCACGATCAGCGCGACGCCGCAGCCGCCAAGCGCATATGGCTTGGCGGCTTCCCAGGCTGCCAGGGCAAGCTCCATCGTGCCCATCAGCTCGCGCCGATCATGCAGAGCTTCTTCTCGCGCTGTCGGCGCTCGAAGAGGCCGCGCAGCACGCGCTTGCCCGCCTTGTCGAACCAGGTGAGCGCCTGGCAGCCGCCGACGATATCGCCGGCGTTGAGGCGGCGCGTGGCCGTGCTCTTGCCGATGCCGGCGACACCGACGTTGAAGGCGGTCGAGGTGTAGGCGGCGTCACGCGTCGGCGGCAGTCGGGTGAAGATCGTCGCCGGCACGAAATACCGGTGCAGTCCGCTGCGGTGCGCGGCGGCGTCCTGGCGCAGCATGTCGAGCGCCTGCTGGTGCGTGATCACCATGCCCATATGCACGCCGGCGGTATGGCCGAACCCGATGGTGGGCACACCGACAGCATCCTTGTAGGCGACAAGTCTTTCCCCCTCCTCCTTGGCGATGAAGGGCACGGCGATGTCGAGCGTCTCGGTTTCGGTCGCGGCTCTGGGCGTGGCCAACGGGGCCGCCGGCGATGGCGTGGCGAGGATGACCGCCAGCGCAATGGCAATCGCGGCGACGGCGGCGATGCGCAGCCATTCCTTCCAAATCGAAACGCCCTGCTGGAAGACGCGGCCGAGGATGCCGGCGAGCAACAGCAGCACCGCGAGCCACCATGCGAGGTAGGGGTCGCTGTCCTGGCCGGTCAGCCGATACCGGGCCTCAGGCAGGACAAGCAGCAGCAGGCCGGCCACCTGCATCCAGAAACTGAGGGAGAGCGACAGCACGCGGCGCCATTCCGGGACGGCACGGGGCATCAGATGCGCCTTCAGCCAGGGAAGCGCCTGCCCGGTCAGCCAGCTCAGCCAATCCATGATGATCCGCCTGTGAAAATCGGCCGGAGGAAATCTCCGGCCGGCGGTGCATCATCAGTTGTCAAGGGGGGAGGCCAGAATGGCGACCTCGGTCGCCATTAGGGTAGCATGGTCAGACGTCGCGCGTAATGCTGACTGCCGTCGCCATTGCTTTAGCCAAAGAGCTTCAGCTGGCGCGGATCTCCGCTGCCCTTCACGGGCACATTGCCCATCCGCCGAAAGATCCGGTTCACTGCACTCTCCGACAATCCGAGCTTGCGTGCAATATCCGCATTGGAAGCACCGCCGGCGCGGTAGTGACGGGCGCGCAGCTCGCGCACCAGAGGCACGTTGATGTAGTCGGGCCCGTAGCGCCGGGAGAGCTTCTCGGCGATCTCTATGCCCAGCTCGTCCGCCAGCTTGCCCAGCTCGGCCGTCGTGGGAATGTAGAGCCGCGTGCCGCCATGCCTCTCGGCCAGCCGGATCAGCCCAACCGGGCCGAGAATACGCAGCAGCGCGTCGGTGAGGCCGCGCTCGCTCACGCGACCTCCAGCTGAAGGCCGCGCATAGTGGTGGTCAGCGTCTCACGGTTCGGGCCGTGCCAGACCAGGCAGAGCGTGTAGAGGCCGTCCCGGCAGCGATACAACGCCGAGTGCCTGGTGAGCGTCCAGTCGCAGCCCTTGGCCGCCGCAAGGGCGCTGGCGGCCAGCTCCGAGGCTGCGAACGCTTCGATCTTGGCGAAGTCGATCTTGACCCGCCCAGTGTGACGACGCCGCAGGCTCATGCTGGCTCCCATTCGATTAGGACGCCCTCGAAGCGCCCGACGCCGTGATGATGGAGCCAGAAGCTCCCCATGTTCTCGCGAGCCGTCTCACCGAGCAGCCAAAACTGGCGCACGCAGGACGGCGCGAAGCCATCGGCCCGGCAGAACAGCTCGATTTCCTCGCGCTGCAGCGGGATGCCCTCAATGGCAATGCTGACGATGGCCACCGGCATCAGGTCCGTAACGGCAATCTCGATCGAGCGGACGCGCGAGCAGATCGGGTCGCGCTCGACCAGCTTGACGCAATTGCGCGTCCGCATGCCTTGGTAGAGCTGGACGGGCTCGCCCGGCCGGGCATGCCGCTTGCGCTCGGCGCGCACGGTCTGGCGCTTGATCAGCCCGCGCACCTGCTGGGCGAACATGGGTTTGAAGCTGTAGGCCACCATCAGCGTCCGCCTCCCGTCGAAAGCTGCACCGCCACATAGCGGTCGCGAAGGCTGGTCAGCTTGGCGGTACCATCATGGCCGCCCAGATCCGGCCACCAGTCGTCGGCCCCGAGCAGCCACAGGTGCCGCATGGCGATGTTGTTCACGACGCGGCCGGCCGGCGGGTAGACCTCGATCGCCACAGTGGCTTCGCCGGCGACGCGGTTTTTGATCGCCTGCAGCTCGTCCCAGCCTATCGAGCCGTCATGCTCGATCGACAGCAGCCCGAGCTGCCGGTCCTTGTAGATCCGCAGCGCCGCCCGCCACTCGGGTGGCCAGCTCGGTCCCTCGCGGGTCATGATCAGGCGCGGCTCTTTCATGCGTCCACCGCCTTCCGGATCATCTCGCCGAGCTTGTTCATCACCGCCGGCCAGTCGCGCTCGAGCATCTGGTCGAGCGGCTTGGCGTTGTGCCAGACGAACTTGCGGAAGCCGTTCGGATCGACGGCTTTGGCCAGGGTCAGGCGGTGCCATTGCGCGAGCGCGATCTTCGCGCCGGAAGTGTGCAGCCAGGCCGGTAGGTGATTGCCCTCGCGCCAGTCGACGCCGGCCTCACGCGTCATCCAGGCCTTGAGCGCGTCGACCGCCTTGGCGGCGTCCTCGGCATCCAGGAGGAAGCGGGTGTGCTCGATGCCGGTCTGGCGCTTGACGAAGGCGAGCAGCGCGCTGTCGCGCCGATCGCGGACGATACCGAGGTTCCAGGCGGCGATCCACAGCGCCTGGAGCTTCTTGGCGAACGGGCCTTGAAGGCCCTTTTCAGCCGGCTTGAAACCCGCGTCGCGTTGGGCGGCGACGACGAGCTGCAGCTCGCGCTCGGACATGGCCCGCAGGCTGCGCTTGCCGGTGACCCGCTCGTAGAGGTCGCGGGCGGTGTCCTCGTCCAGGCCGAGCTGCTTGTTGGCGACGTGGATGGCGGCGAGCGCGCTCATGCGCGCCCCCGTGGCAGGCCGGCCTCGGCGTCATTGGCGATCGCCAACAAGGCGTCCAGCAGCGCGAGTTTGGTCTTATATGCGGACGTTGGCGTTAGATCGAACGCCCAGCCGCAGAGAAGGCTGGCAAGCCAAAGTCGGGCTATCGTCAGGAGCGCGCTCATGCGGCGGCCCCGACGTCAGTGACCCTGGCGAAGCTCCTCGGCGCAGTCCTTGATCTCGTCGGCCACCAGGCCGATGAGCACGGAAAGCTTCTCGCTTGGGACTTCCTGAAGATTTGGGGCTGCCGCGACCAGGTCGTTGAGCCCTTCAAGTGCAAGCACTGCGTAATCCAGCCGATCAATCGGCTGCAGGTGGTCTGGCATGCTTCCTCCCCCCGGAGACGGCGGCTGGTGGCCGGACGAACGCGGGTTGGAAGACCGCATGGAAACGGTAAGCCTTTCGGCTTCCCGCGCCGCCCGACCAGAGCGTTCCATGACGGGCTTCCAAACCCGGCCCCGCCTTTTGCGCGGAGCGACTTCGAGATAGGCACGATTTGCTGTCGGGACCAAGTGAAAATAAGTGCTGTCCAGTGCGTGCGGGCCAAATGGTTAGCAACTTCTGAGAGCGTGTTCATCAGAAGCTCCTCGGCGGCACGAACAGGCAGATCGTCTTGCCGACGTCGAGCCCGGCCTGGTGGGCGCACCAGTGGAATTTTCCATCGGGGCTCTGCCGGACGCGCTTGTCCGACATCGGGATCAGCTCGCCGGTCTTGCGGATCTCGTAGCCTCGCGCGCCTTCGACGATCGAGGCGTCCGACACCTCCTGGCAGTCATAGTTGGCGCAGCAGGCGAAGGGGTACTTCCAGCCGGTCGGGGCGTCGTGGGCAGCGGCTGGCGATCTGAAGAGCAGCAAGGCTGCCGTGCAACCCACCGCGAGCGAGATGATCATCCGAAGGGGGATGGCGAGCATGGGCGGGCGCGGGTCCTGGCCGGCATAGGGAATGAGCCTGCGCATCGCTCAGCCCTCACGCGCGACGATCGGCACCGGACCGGAGCCGGCGAGGTTGATCGGATCATCCGCTTCAGGGCGCAGCTCGTCGATGTGCACGCCGCAGCGGCCGCAGATCTTGGGATCATCGGCGCTGGCGACATGGCCGGGACAGTGGTCTTGGTATTCGGCCAGCGCCGCCGCCAGCGCCTTGCCCACGGTATCGCCGGTGAATGCGCGGTCGGTCCACTCGGTCCAGGCGCCGTGGCAGATGACCTTCGCGTTGGGCTGGCCGTTGAAATCGGGGTTGTCACAGACAAAGGTGACGGAGTTGCCCTCTTCACCGCGAAGGCTGTCTATCGCGTGGGTTGCACATCGCCCGCGCGAGATCTCTTCCCGTGCCCAATGAGGCAGAGTGTCGAAGGCGATCTGTTCCATCTCGGCCTTCTGCTCGGCCGAGATGGTGCAGGTGCTCCGGTAACGCGAAAAGCGGCCAGACGCCGGCATGGCGCCGAAGGTGCTCTCCGGCTTCATCATAAAAACACTTCCATCAGGTTGCTTGGTCATCGTCGTTACGCCTTCGCCAGGTCGATGGTGACGGCTTCCCAGGGCGCGTCCTGGCTGGCGCGCTGGTAGCAGCGGACATAGGTCTTGGAGCCGATGACGCGCATGGCGGCGCGGATGGCCTCCATGGCGCGCTTCCAGCGCTCGTCCTCGATGTCGAGGCGCAAGAGCATGAAGATCTCGGCGCGGTTGATCTGGCCTTCCTTCTCGACATTGAAGGCGCGGTTCACGATGGCGCGGATCTCTGGGCGGCTGTCGGCCGCCCACTCGGTCAGGCACTCGTCGATCAGGCTCTTGGCGACCTGCAGCTCGGCGCCGAAGTCGATCAGGTCGGCGACCTGGACCTGCACCTTCTGCAGGCCGTCGAAGGTCAGGAAGGTCTTGTTGCCCTTGGCGCCGCCCTTCGTCGCGCCATAGTCCTGGGCGAGCAGCCCTTCGAACGCCGAGAGGTCGTTGAAGGTGTGCTCCTTGAAGCGGCCGATCTGCGCAGACAGGTCGAGCGCGTAGCCGATGATCTTCCGGACGGTCTCGTCCTGCAGCTTGTCGGCCGGCTTGATCGCCTCGATCGGCACCAGGTGGCCCTTTGCGTCGTGCATGTAAGTCTTGCCGCCGACCTGGACGGTGCCGGCCGGGACTGTGGTTTCAGTTGCTGCTTCCATCGGAAGTCTCCTGCTTGGTGATGGTGGGGATCGGGGCGGGCATGAAGGCGAGCTGGTCGCGGAGCGTCTTCAGCCGGTCGGCTATACGGTGCTGATGCCGGAGCGGGCCGAAGCTGGCCCAGGCTGCCTCGTCCAGCGCCGACACCAGGAGCTTTGCGTCAATCGCCACCGCCCAAAGGCCTTCGGCGGCGCGTGCCAGGGCATAGATCTCGGCGACCGAGGCCCGAGGCGCATTCCGCTCCGGGTTGGTGATGATGCGGCTGGTCAGCTCCAGCATGTCGAGCCGGGCGACGGCCGCCAGGATGGCTTCACTTGCGGCCACGGTTCTTCTCCCGGTTGTTGAGCTGGGTCCGCAGCGATCGGGCGGCGCGCTCCAGCGCGCGCCTGGCGGCGACCTCGCGGCCACCGGCGAACTTGGTCTGGTCGAGCTGGTTGACGGCCTCGGCGACCTTCTGGGCGGCTTCGATCGTGCGCCTGTCGGCCTCGACCATCACGCGGCTGCCCAGATGCTGCTGGATCACTGGCGTCAGCGCCTCGGCCAGGCGCCGCGCTCGCTTTTCGTTGGCTGCATGCGTGATCATGCCTGGCCCCCAAAACCGTCCGTGAACGGGCGCGGGATGACCGGGAACAACCTCACATTCGATCCCGGCTGGCTGGCGGCCGAGGCGATGGCTTCGGCGTCGACGAACCGTTCCAGCCGCGCCTGGTCGTTCCAGAGCTTGGCGCTGAGCTGGTTCTCGATGTCGCGGGCTTCCTGGCCGAGTTCCTTCAGGATGCGGCGCAGCGTGCGGGCATCATGCGGGCGCAGCACGCGCTCTTCGTGCTCGAAGGGCGTGAGCATCTGGCCGAGCTGGTTGAGGCTATCCGAAAGATGGAGGGACATTTTTGCCATCGTGGCTATCTCCTTTGGGGGCAGGTTTTGCAGGCGTGGAAGAGCTGGGCGCGGTGCCGAGAGGTGGCGCGGAACGGCTCTTTCTGTTCGGTGAGGCAGCGGTCGCGGCCGATCTCGCCCAACACCGGGCAATCGACGGTCATGGCCATCAGGGCGCCGCGCGTCATCTGCTCGACGCGGGCGATATCGCCCGCATATTTGTTGGCGAGGATGGTCGAGATGGCGGAGCGGCTATAGTTCACGCGCTTCTCGACGCCGCCGAGCCCTTCGGCATCGGCGACACGCGCCAGCTCCTCGATCCAGTCCGGTACCGGCGCGCCCCATGCCTCAGCCGCCTTCTCCACGAAGGTCTTGCCGGCCGGGCGGCTGTTCTTGACGGGGCCGCGGTTCATTGGCCGACCTCGCGCGCGACGACGTCGCCGAGCACCGCCGTTGCGTTCGGATCGAACACCATCCTGGCCGAGAGCAGCTTCGGCGCTTGCGGACCGAGATCGCGCACCAGCCGGTAGTTCGGCCAGGTGCCGACCACGACCCCGGCCGCCGCCAGCGCCCGCGCATAGTTTCCGGCCGAGCCGGGCGCGACGTCGCTGGCGCAGTGCTGGTGCAGCTCCAGCGCCGAGAACGACTTCAGCATGCGGATGGCGCGCCAGACCTGCTCGTTGCCGGTCTCGGGCAGCACCGTGCCATCCTGCTTGATGCGCGGCGCGACCAGGGGGCATTTTTCCGTCAGCCGGAAGTACCGCGCCTGAGCGAAGTTGCCCGGCCCTTTGCGGGCCTCCGTCGCCACCACGGTGACGAACTCGGCCAGCAGCAGGCGTCGGACGTAGTTGTCGACGATCTTAAGGCTGGAGTTCGTGCGGTCGCCCACCTGGCGGATCGTCCACGGGCCGGCCGGGTCGAGCTTCAGGATGATCGACCAGAAGCCGGCCTCGCCGCGGGGAACCTTCAGGTTGATCTTGACCATGTCGAGGAGCGATCTCATTGGACCTTCCTCGGCGTGAAGTTCGGGCTCACGTCGATCGCCTGGACACCGCCGAACGTGGCGAGGTCGATCACCTTGGACCCGGTCAGCAAGGCGACTTCGTTGACCTTGGCGAGGTTGATGGCGATGCGGCGGGTGTTGCCGTTGGTCCGCTCCAGAATGGCCTTCGCGAGATCCGGAGCGAGCTTGAGACCTTCGCAGCGATTGGCTGCCAGCAGCGCGAAATCCTCGGCGTCGCAGGGGACGGCTGGGAGCCATTTCAGGACGCGGCTATGAACCCGATCGAACGCGGCCAGCAGGAACGGCAATCGCTCCTCGCCGATCATGACGACAGGCGCGCCGGACTTGTCGGAAAGCTCGCGCACCAGGTCGACGAACCTCTTGTGGGCGATGAAATGCGTCTCGTCGATGATCAGCGGGCGCCGAGGGTCGGCAGCCATCAGCATGATCGCCTGGTTCTTCATCGCCTCGATGTTGCCGCGCGGGGTCGGGTCGCCCAGCTCCTTCAGGATGTCCGAGAGCAGCGAACGCGCCGATGTGAAGAGGCCGCACTCCACATAGATCGCGCGATACCGGTTGGCACCGTAGACGGCCGACTCCGTCTTGCCCCAACCCGGCGGGCTGAAGAAGGCGGCAAGGCCGGGCAGCCATGGTTCACGATTGACCATGGTCTCCAGCAGCGTGGCGAAGGCTGAGACATTCTTCAGCGGCGCCGGCCGATTGACTTTGCGTGTTTCCGTCATCATTCTTCCTCGTGTTGTTGCCGCTTCGCGGCGCTCTTCCTGACCGGCCCGGTGTTCGCAGCACCGGGCCGATCGCTTTTCAGGACAGGTACGCGTCCCCGAAATCCTCATGGATGGCCGACTGGGCTTTGAACTCGGCCGAGGTGACGTAGCCGCCGAGCCACATCGCGTCGGCCGCGGACAGCTCGCCGGCCTTCATCCGAGCCTGATAGGCAAGCGCGCGCCGGTAGCGCTCCAACGACGTCTCCGGCAGCTTGACGACGTTCTCCGGCAGGTGCGCGGTGCGCTCGGCCGCGACCTCGGCCATGCGCTGCTCCAGGATGGCTTCCGTGCTGGCGGTGAGCTCGGCCTCTTCCTCGGCGCGCATCTCCTCGATAAGCCGGCGGTGCGCGGCGGCGGCTTCAGGCGTGAGCGGCTTGCTCGGATTGATCCGCTCGGCCTTGGCGGCGATCGCCGCCTCGATCTGCGCGGTCGAGTGCTGCTCCTCACGGCGTGGCAGCGGGATGACGTTCGGAATGTCGCGGGTCTTGACCTCAAGCGCGCGCTCGATCAGCGACGGCCCTTTGGCCAGGCGCTTCATGTCGGCCTTGATGTCGCGCGTGCGCTCGTCGAGCAGCTCGGCGCGGATCTCCTTGGCCGCCTTCACCAGCGAAGCCGGATGGATGCCCGCCAGCTCGGCACAGGTTGCCGTTTCGAGGAACTCGGCGCCGTCCTGGGCGAAGACGTAGGCGACGCCGGCGTCATTCGGGTCCTGGCGGACGAACACCGGCGTCCCTGGCAGGACGTTCGGCGTCAGATAGTGGTGATAGTCGATGCGGATGCCGAGCTTGGTGACGACGCGCTGGCCGTCCGAGCCGGCGACCGGCATCAGGAGCAGATCGAGCGCGCGCTCGTCGACCATGCGCGCCGGCCGCGCCGACGCCAGCGCCGAGGCGAACGGCGTCTGCCCATTGAGGCCCGCGTGCGGCCGGTGCTGGTAAATCGTCGCCGCCCAGTCGTCGATATGCTTCTGCAGCTGCGGCCCGGTGAGCGACACGCCGAAGGTTTCAGCCTCGGTCTCGCCCAGGCGCTGGGAGAAGGCCTTGCGGTTCTCGATCGCCTTGCGGTCGGCGACCGAGTGCCCGACGAAGCCTGGCAGAAGCGGCGCCAGGTCGTGCTGCATCGTCCTGATGGCACGCTCGATGTGGCCCTTTTGCTGAGGCGAGTAGGCGTCGGAGGTCTCGGCCTCGATGCCGAGCGAGGCGAACAGGCGCTGCGTGTCCCTGGCGACGAAGTCGGAGCCGTTGTCTGTCTTGACGCGGTCGGGCACGCCCCATGCCAGGATGGCCTTGCGGATCAGCAGCGCCACGGCCGAGGCGCGCGGGGTGCGCGACAGCATCCAGATGGTGCGGCGGGTGGCGATGTCGATGCAGCCGTAGACCGAGTGGCGGCCATCGGTGCAGAGCGCGTCGACCGGCGAGGCGTCGATCTGCCAGAGCTGGTTCGGCTCGGTGACATGGCGCAGCATGCCGACGCCGGCCGGCGCCAGATGCGAGCGGTACTGGTCGGGATTGGTGAGCTTGATCAGCTCGACCTTGTGGCTCGCCTTCAGCCCCTTCAGCGCGTGCTGGAAGGTGCGGACCGGCGGCATGGGGATGGTGGTTTCAATGCCCTTTGAAACGACGTTCAACGTGTCGCCGAATTCATAGCGGCATTGCGTCCGGACGGCCTCGGCCGAGAGGTGCGGCTGGGCGGCGATCGCGGCCAGCATGAAGGCCTTCACCTTGCCCTCATTGGCGGTATCGAGCACGCCCGTGCCCTTGCGCGCCTGGGCGGGGTCATGCCCGAGCGAGTTCGCCTTCTTCTGGCTCTGCCAGCGGGCGAGCGAGCGCTTGGAAATCTCCGGCACGATCTCGCGCACCCAGGGCTCAACCGTCAGGGCGGCGGTGTTGTACTTGTCGGTGAAGACTTGGGTGCGCGTGGCGTAGCCGAGCTTGAGCCCGCGGCTGAATTTCTCGAAGGCTGCGACGACGGCGAGCCGCGCGTCGCGCTCCAGCTGGGCTCGGGCCGAGAGGCTGGCGTCCGGCGCCGGCTTGGCCGGTGCCGCCGGCCGCTCGACAACCATGTGCTTCTGCTGGTAGGCGACCTGGGCGAGCGTCGGCAGCAGCGAGAAGTGATACTCGGTCGCGCCGCCGCGCCCCTGGCGCTTTCGGGCCTTGCTCGTGCCGTCCCAGCCGCTGCGGCCGGCAAGCCGGATGACTGCGCTTTCCGTGGCCGGCATGTCCGGAAGCTGCTCGGCGGCGATCTCGCGGGCGGTGAGCCACTCGTTCATTTTGTCAGCCTTGCGCCCCAAAATGCAGGAGGTTCACGCGCTTGCCTTTGTTGCAAAGCTCGGTGATGGTTCGGGCGATCGCGGTCTCGGCGGAGCCTCCCGAGAGCTTGCGGAAGGACTCCGCATGAGCGGTCAGCTTCGCGAAACTCTGGCGGCGGATGACCCCGGTAAGCTCGGCGTCGTCGACCGTCTTTTCGTTGGCCTTGATGATGCGGGCCAGCGCGGTGATGATGACGCCTCTCAGAGCCCGCGCGTCATCCGGCCAGGCTGCCCGGATGACCAAAAGCGCCCGACGCGTTGGCCCGGCGCCGTATCGGCGAATGCAGCGTTCCACGGCTCCAATCGAATTGGTGAGGTTCGGCCGATAGTGGCCCTGCTCGGGCACCACATCACACCCGGCTGACTGGAGAACCTTGGAGACCAGTACAGCCGTCTCGTCGCCAGCCGTGAGGCCAGCCCAATATTGTTCGACGGACGTAACGGCCATGCGATCGCGATTGATCGCGAGGAAGCTTTCTGCCTCGCCAGCCGTGTCGTCATGGCTGACGATCACGGCGGGCACCTCGTCGATCTCAGGATGAAGGCAGGCTGCCTTCCAGCGATGCTGGCCTTCGACGACTGAGAACCGGCCCTCGGGCTTTCGGGTCAGCACAATAGCGCCGAATTTTCGCCAGCTGAATTTGCTGAGGATCTTCTCGACCAGAGAGGACCTCAACTCGCGCTGGTAATTGCGATCTACGTCCACCAGATCCAAGCGGACCCATTCCAACGACGGCCGTTCACCGACCTGCAGGTTGACCTCACTCATTTGCTGCCCCCGTGGTTGCGACAGGGACAAAGCGATAGCCTTGGCCCCACACCGTCTGGATCTGCAGGCCGAGCGGCTTGATCTTCTTGCGAAGCTTGCAGACGAAAACGTCGATGATTTTGAGTTCCGGCACTTCGTTTGGCCGATCCCAATAGAGAGCCGTCAGCAGCTGCTCCTGGGAGCGCATGCGCGGGAATGCCGTGCGAAGGTCCTCGAACACCGAGAACTCCTGCCGGGTGAGCGCTGCAAACCGGCCGTTGCGGACCAGGATGCCGGATTGGTCGACGGTCAGGTCCACGATCTCAGGGATCGGCTGACGACAGCACGGGCAGGTTTCACTCATCGAAGAAGCCTCGCTGCTTAGGAGCGCCCGCCGTCACGCAAGGGGGGCTTTGGGGACGGCGGGCGCTTTCCGGGGCGGGTTGGGGGGCGGATGCCGCCCCGGAATTGGGAAGCTGGCGGATGCAGGAAGCGATGTAGCCGGCGAGCTGGTCGCGCAGGTGCTGCCGCCTGTCGGCGTCATCGGTGCGGTCGCACTCGATGCTGGTGCGCGTGACCAGGCCCGTGTACGCCTTCGGCAGCTTGAAATAGTGATCGACGCAGAAGGGCTGGTGCCGGCCGGCAGCGTCCTTCTGGCAACCTGGAACGGCGCAGCTCGTCATGACCAGATGAACCCCTTGAGCACGTGCTTGCGGACACGCGCCCGGAAGACGGCGCCTGCGGCGATGTGCCGACGCTGCTGGCGGGTGAAGAAGAGGTGCAGGCCGAGCAGGAACAGACCCCAAAGGGCAGCTCCGGCGAGGGCGTAGGCGTAGAACATGCGATACCCCTTTCAGCGCTTGGCTCTTGAGCGCGCGACCAGCGCCGCCTTGCGGGCGGCGATCTCGCGCTCGTGGTCTTCGATCAGGCTGAGTTCGATGATGTCGGCGTACTTTTCCGGCACGACCGCGAAGCCGAATTTGGCCGCGATGAAGCCGAGCAGGTCTTCGGCCTGGGTCGCGTCGATCAGGGCGATGAAGGCGTCGAGCGGGATGCGGTGCTCGTCGCTGCTTTCGGACGACCACTTGTTGAGGATGCCTTCGGAGATCGTGCGGTCGAGATAGGCGGACATGCGCCGTGCGACGTCGGCGCGCGAGCCGTTGCCTTCGTCGCGGCAGTCGCGCAGCGCGCGGCCGACCAGCCGCGAAATCTGGCTGTCCAGGTCGCCGCGCCCAGCCACGTCGGGGGCGTAGCCGACCGCCACTTTCGGCGGCTCCCAGTCGAACAGGTCGGCTGTAAGAAGATCGCGGCGGCTCATGGCTTCCGCCCTTTCAGCCACTGGCGGATGGCGGCCTCGTGCAGCTCGAAAAAGCGGTGCTGGTCGCTCTCCTTGAGCTGGGCAAAGCCGGTGGCGACCTTCTCCCATTTGGGCGCGGTCGCCGGCCTCGGTGAGCGGTCGATGACGGCAATCGCTTCCGCGACCGTCTTAGGCGCGTCGTCTGCCTCAAGCGTCAGCAGGCGCGCGATTGCCTCTTGGCGCTCCGGCTTCTCGGCTGCGAGTAGAAGCAGCTCGGTTTGGTTGTCGGCGACGGGATGCAGCGAGATGCTCTCCCGCACCGGCGCCGGGATCGTCGCGATCTTGAGGGCGTGGAACACGCTACGGCGCGAGATGCCGAGCACAGCCTGGGCGGCATCCGAGAAATTCAGTGCAAACCTTGCACTCAACTCGTCGTCTTCAGCGATTTCGACCGGGCGGGCCTTCTTGCGGCCGACCTTGCCGGTGCCGTGCTCGCGGTCGTAGATGTCGCGCCAATCGGCAATGTCCTTGGCGCGGTCGAGGACGGAAAGCTGGCGGCGGATCAGGTTCTCGGCGATCTCGCGCTTGCGGATTTCCGTCTCGGTGATGTCCTTCGGGTCTTTGACGATGGCCTCGATCTCGGTCCGACCGATGCTGCCGACCGCCGCGAGGCGATGCCCGCCCATTGTGAGGCGATATTTGAAACCCTCGGTCGCGTCCTCCATGACCTCGATCGGCACCATGTGGTCGTTGCCGCTCTGCATGTCTGCCGCGAGAGTGGCCACCCAGGCCGGGTCGAGCCGCCGGCGATCGGCCGGCACTCTGATCTCTGCGATTTTGATCTTGGTCGAATTCATGTCGGCTCACCCCCGTTGTGGCTCTGGCTGTCTGCGCCCGCTCTTGCGCTGGACAGCGGCCGTCAGGGCGCGCCGGGTGCGGCGTCTAAATTGAGTGCAACTTTTGCACTTCCGGACTCACCAGCCGCGCTGGTAGTCTCGACTTCGTTGTGACGCCCTCGGGTGTAGAGGGTCGGGAAAAGCACGCGGAAAGGAATGTTCAGCGCCTGGGCGATCGCCTCGGCGCCGGGACGGCTCCCTCCGATGAGGCCCTGTCTGCAGGCATTCTCGTAAAGGCCGGCGTCCAGGGCGATCCCGGTCAGCGTCATGCCACGGCGCCGGATCTCGGCGTTGATGGCGTGACGATCCCACACCTGAGGCGTGTTCATGGCGGCTCCACCGATCGTCCGGACCTTTCGCAGAGGGCCGGATGGTTAAAATTTGAGACAACGTTTGTAGCGACTAATGTCGCACTATTGGGGGAATAAATCAACGCTATGGCGCGAGTTTTCCCGCGTCAGAGTTCGCTGGCTTGTCCAATAGGGTAAATTGCGACCTAAGACGCTGATTTTATGAGGGTATCGTTTGTCGAACGGCACGGAAAATGAAACTCTGACGCTTGGTCAGAGTTTGCAAGCGGCCGACAGCTCGTTCGCGGAGCGGCTGAAAATTGCACTATCAGGCGAATCACCCCACGCCTTTTCGAAAAGGTCGGGCATCGGTGATTCGACCATGCGGAAGTACCTGCTCGGCTCCGAGCCTGGGCTGGACAACCTGCTGACCATTGCCGAGAAGGCCAACGTCACGCTGGATTGGCTTGCGGCTGGGCGAGGGCCGATGCGCCCGGCCGCCGGCGGACACGCTCTTACAATTTCCGAGGATGGCGCGCTGCCCTATGGCTTCGTCCCCGTTCCTAAGCTGGACATCCGGCCGAGCGCCGGCGCCGGCAGCGTTGCGGTGCAAGAGGATGGCGAGGCCGATATCGTGGCCTTCAAGGAGGATTGGCTGCGTCGGATCGGCGTCAGTCCGAAGTTCGCCCGGCTCATGGTCGCCCAGGGCGACAGCATGTGGGACACCATCAATGACGGCGACCTGATGATCGTGGACATCTCGGTCCGCGATTTCGTCGACGAGGCAGTTTACGTCTTGGCCTACGGCGGCCTGGTCCGGCTCAAACGCTTGCAAATGCTGCGTTCCGGCGTACTTCTATTGCGCAGCGACAATCCGAAGTACCAGACCGAGGAAGTGCCGCCGGGCGAGCAGCCAGACCTGATCATCGGCGGCCGCGTCCGCTGGGTCGGCGGGTCAATATAGGGGGAGAGGGGTCGATGAAAGAAGACGAGGAAGGCGAACCGGTCTCAGCAGGCACCTATTTCAGCAAGATGGTGCCGGTCTATCTCGGGATTGCGGTATTTCTCATAATTCTCCTAATCGGCATCCACGAAAGCTCGTTCTAACCGGTGCCATCCGATCTTGCGCGCCGCCGCGCCGGCGGCCGTTTTGGTGCCAACTGAAGTTGCGCGGCCAGATTTCTGGCTTTCTGGCTTTCCGGCCCCGCTCGATCCCGCCAACGCCTTGCTTTTCATGGCTTTGCGCGGCTGATCCCGGCGTTTCCCACCTTTTCCCGCCCATCGCCGGCTAATGCCATCCGATCTTGCGCGTTACACTTCCGAGCGCCCCCGGTGTCGGCGTGGTCACGATGACGGCTTCGCCGGCATCGAGCGTGGTCTGGTCGCAGGCCTTGAGGACGTCGACCGAACCGTCCTTGCGCCTGACCTTGGTCGAGCCGGCCTCGCCATCGCCGCCGCCTTCGAGGCCTTGGGGCGGTCGGTTGCGGTGCGAGGACAGGATCGCGCATTCCATCTTTTCGAGGAAGCGGATGGTGCGCCTGGTGCCGTCGCCGGCATTCCACTTGCCCTTGCCGCCGGAGTTCTCACGGATGTGGAAGTCTTCCAACACGACGGGGAAGCGCAATTCCAGCACCTCGGGGTCGGTGAGGCGCGAGTTGGTCATGTGGGTGTGAACGCCGGAGGTTCCGGCAAAGCCGCGTCCCGAATTCATCCGGCCGGCCGGCGAGCCGGAGCAGATCGTCTCGTAATACTGGTATTTCTTGTTGCCGAAGGTGAGGTTGTTCATCGTGCCTTGCGCATTGGCCATGGCGCCCATCGCGCCGAACAGCGCGTTGGTGACATGCTGTGAGGTCTCGACATTACCGGCGACGACGGCGGCAGGGTAGGCAGGCTTCAGCATCGAGCCGTCGGGGATGACGATGTTGATCGGCCTGAGGCACCCGGCATTCATCGGGATCATGTCCTCGACCATGACGCGGAAGGCATAGAGCACTGCGGCGCGGGCCACCGGCTCCGGCGCGTTGAAATTGTTCTCCATGACAGGCGAGGTGCCGGTGAAATCGACGGTCGCCTCGCGCTTTTGCCGATCGACGGTGATCTTCACCCTAATCACTTGACCGGTGTCGGTCGGGTATTCGTAAGCCGCGCTGTCGGGAAGCCGCTCGATCACGCGGCGCACGCTCTCGGCGGCGTTGTCCTGGACATGGCCCATATAAGCCTCGACGACATCGAGGCCGAAATGCGCGACCATTTTGCGCAGTTCCGCCACACCCTTTTCGTTGGCGGCGATCTGCGCCTTGAGGTCGGCGATGTTCTGAGTTGGATTGCGCGCGGGATAGGGATGGTCGGTCAGCAGCGTCTCCAACTCCTTCTCGCGGAAGCGGCCGCGATCGACGATGCGGAAATTGTCGAACAGCACACCTTCCTCATCGACCGTTGTCGCCAGCGGCGTCATCGAGCCCGGCGCGGTGCCACCGACATCGGCGTGGTGGCCGCGCGAGGCCGCCCAAAACAGAATCTCGCTCTGGGCATCGTCGAAGACAGGCGTCACCACCGTGATGTCGGGCAGATGCGTGCCGCCATTGTACGGCGCGTTGAGTGCGAAGACGTCGCCGGGATGGATGTCGCCGGAATTCAGGCGGATGACGGTTTCGACGGAACGGTCCATCGAGCCCAGATGCACCGGCATGTGCGGCGCGTTGGCGACCAGCGCGCCATGGCGGTCGAACACGGCGCAGGAAAAATCGAGCCGCTCCTTGATGTTCACCGAATAGGCGGTGTTCTGCAGCGTCACGCCCATCTGCTCGGCGATGGACATGAAGAGGTTGTTGAACACCTCCAGCATCACAGGATCGGCCTCGTTGCCGAGCGCCGCGGCACGCGCTTTCCGTTCCGTGCGGCGGATCACGACGTGGTTGAGACCGGTGATTTCGGCGCGCCAGCCTGGCTCGACGACTATGGTCTGGTTCGGCTCGATGATCAGCGCGGGCCCGGCGACCGTGTTGGATGGCCTCAGGTTTTCACGGCGATAGACGCCGGCCTCGTGCCAGCGGCCCTCGGTATAGATGCGCCGGCTTTCCGAAGGCTTGGGCTCGACTCCTGCCGCTCCGTCAGGGGCGGAGGTTTCAGCCCTGTCCTCTCGAGCGGCCTCCATGCCTTCGACGGCGACGGTTTCTACGACGATCGGCTTGTCGTCATAGACGAATCCGAACTGCGCCCTGTGCGCGGCCTCGAAATCGCTTCTGGCGCGGAAGATCGAGCCATGCTCGAAATTCACCGGTAGCGCGGTGTCGGTGCCGTCGTAGCGGATATGCAGGACGGGCTTCGTCGAAAGCGCCTCCTCGGCAATGCCCTGTTCGCCGAGTTCGGCGACGACCTCGCTGCGCAAGGCCGCGATGAGCGCCTCGATTGCGGTGCGCGATTCCTCGGCAAGCGGCTGCAGCAGGCCCCGCTGGCGCGAGGCGAAGACCGACGAGAGGCCGATCCCGTAAGCGGAAAGCAGGCCGGAAAAGGGATGGATCAGCACCGCTTCCATGCCGAGCGCGTCGGCGACCAGGCAGGCGTGCTGGCCGCCGGCGCCGCCAAAACAATTCAAGAGATATTCCGTGACATCATAGCCGCGCTGCACCGAGATCTTCTTGATGGCGTTGGCCATGTTCTCGACGGCGATGGTGACAAAGCCTTCGGCGACCGCCTCGGGCGAGCGGCCGTCGCCGATCCGGGCGGCAAGTGCCACGAATTTCTCGCGGACCGCGCCGGCGTCGAGCGGCTGGTCCTGGCCGGCGCCGAAGATCGCCGGGAAGAAATCGGGCTGCAGTTTGCCGAGCATGACATTGGCGTCGGTGACGGCGAGCGGGCCGCCGCGCCGGTAGGCGGCGGGGCCGGGATTGGCGCCGGCCGAATCCGGGCCGACGCGGAAGCGTCCCGCCTCGTAATGCAGGATCGAGCCGCCGCCGGCGGCGACGGTGTGGATGCGCATCATGGGCGCGCGGATGCGCACGCCGGCCACCTCGGTATCGAAGGCGCGCTCGTATTCGCCGTCATAATGGGCAACGTCGGTCGAGGTGCCGCCCATATCGAAGCCGATGACTTTTTCGAAGCCGGCGAGCTTCGCCGTCTCGACCATGCCGACGACGCCGCCGGCCGGGCCGGACAGCAGTGCGTCCTTGCCCTGGAACATGTCGGCGGCGGTGAGGCCGCCCGACGACATCATGAACATCAGCCGCGGGCCGGCGCCCAGCTCTTCCGCCACACGCTGCACATAACGCGACAGGATCGGCGACAGATAGGCATCGACCACGGTGGTGTCGCCGCGGCCGACCAGCTTGATCAACGGCGAGACCTCGTGGCTGACTGAAATCTGGCTGAATCCGATCTTGCGGCAGACTTTTGCCACGGCTTTCTCGTGATCCGGGTATTTCCAGGCATGCATGAAGACAATGGCGACCGCGTCGATGCCATCGGCCCTGGCCTGCTCGATCGCCGGGCGGCAGGCGGCGATGTCGAGCAGGCTCTCGACGCAGCCATCGGCGCGCACGCGCTCGTCGACCTCGATCACCCGCTCGTAGAGCTGCTCGGGCAGGATGATCTCCTTGGCGAAGATATCCGGCCGCGCCTGGTAGGCGATGCGCAAAGCGTCGCGAAAACCCTTGCTGATGAGCAGCAGCACACGGTCGCCCTTGCGCTCGAGCAGCGCATTGGTGGCGACGGTGGTGCCCATTTTGACGTCGCCGATCGCGTCGGCGGAAATGGCGGCGCCGGCCTTCAGACCCAACAGGTCGCGGATGCCCTGAATGGCGGCGTCCGCATAGGCCTCGGGATTTTCGGACAGGAGTTTTCGAGGGTGCAGCAGGCCTTGCGGATCACGGCCGATGATGTCGGTGAAAGTGCCGCCGCGGTCGATCCAAAAATCCCATTTCCGTGTTTCCGCGGTTGCCGGCATTCTGCTTGTCCACTCATGTCTTCGTGCGCATGTTCTGTTAGTTCGGGATTTCCCCGCCAGCAATTGCAAGTTGATGTTACATATCGAAATGCAACGTTACGAAACCGGCGAGCCTGCTGATGCATTTCCCCTGCGACCGCTCACCGAAACGTGAGCGTCTGTTGAAGGAGAGATACCATGAAGAAGCTCATCTTGGCGTCTGTTTCGGCGCTCGCCCTGCTGGGGGTCGCGGCTTGCAGCGACAGTGGCACCGACAATACCACCACCCAGAGCACCAATCCGCCGGCCAACGAGCAGCCGATGAAGCCTGCTTCGCCCGACGCTTCGAAGCCCGCTGAACCGGCTCCGGCAACAAATCCGGCTCCTGCCGCGCCTGCGCAGTAAGAGCCGACCACATAGATTCAAGGAAGGCCGGCAATGCCGGCCTTCCTTTTTGCTCCATCGATCCCGAAGGTCACCCATCACCTGCGGCATTGTCCAGGCTTGATAGAACCGCCCGGTTCGCTCTATGAAGCCCGCATGTCGATTTGGGACCGCCTTGGCGACTTCATCGCTCGTGTTTCGTCGTCGGCGTCCTCGGGCGTGGCGGATGTCGTGGAAGCCGTACACACCGTATTTTCCGGCGATCCGGACCTGCGCCGGCGGGTTGCCTTCTCGGTGGCGATGATCGCGCTTTCGGCCAAGATGGCCAAGGCCGACGGCATCGTCACCCAAGACGAGGTGCGCGCCTTCCAGGAAATTTTCGAGGTGCCGCCGAGCGAGACACGCAACGTGGCGAGGCTCTACGATATAGCCAAGCAGGACGTCGCCGGGTTCGAAATCTATGCCAAGCGCATGGCCCAACTCTGCGGCTCCGGCCATGCAAATTGCATGATGCTGGAGGATATACTCGACGGTTTGTTCCACATCGCCAAGGCGGATGGCCTCATCCACGAGCAGGAGGGGCAATTCCTGCACCGGATCGCGGAGATTTTTCGGATCGACGAGACGCATTACGAGGCAATCCTGTCCAGGCATGTCAACCTTGGCGCCGCCGATCCCTACGTGGTCCTGGGGATCGAGCGGGGCAGGCCGTTCGAGGAGATCAGGAAACGTTATCGCAAGCTGATCTCGGACAATCATCCCGACCGGCTGATCGCGCGCGGCCTGCCGCAGGAATTCATCAAGATCGCCACGACCAGGGTCGCCGCGATCAACGCCGCCTATGAGATGATCGAGCGGGGCCTCAGGCACGCATGAGCGGTTTTCTGCCCGACCATCCAGAGGCGGAGGTTCGGGTCTCGCCCAATTTCGGCCCGCGCCGCGAGACGCTTCGGCCCGACATGATCGTGCTGCACTATACCGGCATGGCAAGCGGCGCCGGTGCCGAGGCGTGGCTGTGCGACCCGGCGAGCGAGGTATCCTCGCACTACCTCGTTCACGAGGACGGCCGTGTCGTGCAAATGGTGCGCGAGAGCGATCGCGCCTGGCATGCCGGCAAGAGTTCCTGGCTCGGGCGAACCGACATCAACTCCTGCTCGGTCGGCATCGAGATCGTCAATCCCGGCCACACGCTGGGCTACAAGGCCTTCCCGCGGCGGCAGATCGGCGCCGTGATCGAGTTGTGCGCGGGTATCGCGGAACGCCATTCCATTCCCGCGGCAAGGGTGCTCGCCCATTCGGACGTGGCGCCGGGCCGCAAGGTCGATCCGGGCGAGAAATTCCCCTGGAAGGCACTGTTCGCGGCCGGTATCGGACATCTCGTGCCGGCGGCGCCGATAAAGGCGGGCGCTGCACTGAAGGCCGGCGATGCCGGCTCGGATGTCGAGGCGCTGCAATCGATGCTGGCGCTCTATGGCTATGGTGTCGAGATATCGGGTGTCTATGACCGGCAGACGGAAATCGTGGTGGCGGCCTTCCAGTTACATTTCCGCCGGCGGCTGGTCGACGGCGTGGCGGACAATTCGACGATCCGCACGCTGCAGAGGCTCTTGGCTTCCGTGAAGGCAACTCCCGTCAAATAGTCGCGCCGGGACCCTTAAATTACAATCTGTCACTCAAAGTGAATTGCGCCGCCTTCATTGCCGCAAATTCCGCCTGCAAATGCCCCTTCCGCAAGTTGTCGGGCGTCTATCCCCCCAAGGCACCCGATGTTGAGTTGACCTAACTGTGCGAAGTTCTTCGTGCAGCCCTAACAGAACAGGACTACATGCAAAAATTGACCGTTGTAGCGGCAGCCGTTGCTGCCGGAGTGATAAGTTTTGCCTTCAACCAGGCCAACAGTGCCCCGCTGAGCCCCAGGGCGGATAACGGCTTCGCAGCCGTGACGCCAAAGGCAGCCTCGAGCACCAAGACGGCAAAAACCGCACGGGCTGCTCCGGCGAGGGTTCAGAAGGCCGCCGCAACCCGGGTGACAAAATCGACGGCCAAACGCGCCAAGCGCGGCAGAAAGGCTGTCGATCTCACCACGACGGCCTCGATTCAACCCGGCAAGATCGCCGTGGCGACGCCCGCTGCCGCCGGCGACGGCCAGTATTCGGCGATCATCGCCCGCTATGCCGCGAGCTATGGCGTGCCGGTGTCCCTGGCCAAGGCCGTCATCAAGATCGAAAGCAACTATCGGCCGAGCATGGTCGGCGGCGCCGGCGAGATCGGCCTGATGCAGATCAAGCCGGCGACGGCCCGCATGATGGGTTATACCGGTTCGGCCAAGGGATTGTTCGATCCCGACACCAACATCAAATACGGCATGAAGTACCTCGCCATGGCGCGGGACCTTGGCGGCGGCACCACCTGCGGCACGATCCTGAAATACAATGCCGGCCACGGAGCGACGCGGATGAACCCGGTCTCCGCCGCCTATTGCAGCAAGGTGAAGGTGCAGATGGTGGCGCTGGGCTCGCCGGCCTGACGCTATGCAGCGCGGCGGATTGGGCGACGCGCGCTTTATGCACGTCGTTGCCCCAAACCGCAGCGCATTTGGGACGAGGCGCTTTTTCGTTTGCGTTTTCAGGCGGGAATCCCTTTATACGCGCTTGCCAGCTGGCCGGGCGGCCGCGCCCGCGAGAACCGAAAGGTTGCGGGTGAGGAAAGTCCGGGCTCCATGGAGACACGGTGCCGGCTAACGGCCGGCGGGGGCGACCCCAGGGAAAGTGCCACAGAAAGCAAACCGCCGCGACTTCGGCCACGGCAAGGGTGAAAGGGTGGGGTAAGAGCCCACCGCGCGACTGGCAACAGGAGCGGCAGGGCAAACCCCACCGGGAGCAAAACCGAATAGGGGCGGTGCGAGGGGAAACCCTCGAGGGCTGTTTCCGGCTCACCGTCCGGGTAGGTTGCGTGAGGCGCATGGCAACATGCGCCCAAGATGAATGGCCGCCACGTTCTCGCTGCGAGGCGAGGGCCATACAGAACCCGGCTTACAGGCCAGCTGGCAATTTTTCTCGTAACGATAGCTGAACGGAATCAGGAGGTTACGCTGATGGGCGGGTCTTCTGATTCAAGGTGCGAGGCATCTGGCGTGGGTCGAGGATTGCTCAATCAGCGACCTTGTCCAACGACGCCTCGATCGCCTGCCAAAGCTCCTCGACCGGCTCGCAACCCACTGACAGGCGCACGAAGCCGGGCGGCACGGCGTCGCCGCGCTTCGAGCGCCGCTCGGCCGAGGTGTGCACGCCACCGAAGGAAGTCGCCGATTCAATCAGCGCGCAATTGTCGATGAACGCCTCGGCCTTCTGTTCCGAGGCCAATTCGAACGAGATCAGGAAGCCGAAGCGATCCATCTGGGCGCGCGCCAGATTGTGCGAGGCATCGCCTTCGAGGCCGGGATAGCGCAAGCCGCTGACCGCGCGGTGATCCTTCAGCCGCCGCGCGATGATTTCGGCCGAAGAACACATCCGGTCGAAACGCACCTCCAGCGTTTCCAGACCGCGATGCACAAGCCAGGCCTCGAAGGGGCCGGGAATACCTCCGACCAGGCTGCGCCAGTCGGTCACCTTGGCGATGATGTCGGCATCGCGGCTCGCGACATGGCCGAAAAGCACATCGGAATGACCATTCACCGCCTTGGTGTCGGCGGAGACGACGATGTCGGCGCCGAGGTCGAGCGGACGCTGGCCGAAGGGCGTCATCGTCGTGTTGTCGACGACCAGCAGCCCGTCCTGCCTGTGAACGGCTTCGGCCACCGCCGCGATGTCGCAGATGTCCAGCCGGGGATTGGATGGCGTCTCGGCAAAAACCAGCCGGTAACCATCGAAGCCGCCGTCGAGGAAGGTTGGCGTCGGCCTGGTGTCGCAGGCAATGCCGAGGGGATTGAGAAAGCGCTCGGCCATGGCGCGCGTGGCGTGATAGCCGTCTGACGGCAGAAGCACGCGGTCGCCTGATTTCAGCAGCGCGAAAAACACCGACGAGATCGCGCCCATTCCGGACGGGAAGGCGACGCATTGCGCGCCTTCGAGGTGGCCAAGCGCGTGCTCGACGGCGCGCCAGGTCGGATTGTCGTAGCGGCCATACTGATCGAAGCCGACCTCTGCGCCCGGCGTGTGGAAGATCGATGCCATGGTGAGCGGCAGAGGGATCGGGTCGCCCTTGGCGAAATCGCGGCTGCGCAAATGGGCAAGCGCCGCGGCGCGGGACTTCGCTTTCTCAGACATCAGGCTTCATCCCTTCGGCTGAACAGAATTGCCCGCGACGCTATGCGTGCCGGCTGTTTGCGGCAAGCAGCGTCCTTTTGGGCCAGGGGGCTCTAAACGCTTCGTTAGGCTTAATGGACGATAAAGACGAGACGTGCCTTTAGCCTGCGCTTTGTGGTTGTGATGCGCGTGTTTGTGATGCCTGTTCCCGTTGACGCCCATAGTACCCCATGATATCCCGTTCACATCATCAAGCTTTCGTTCCGCGTCAGGGTGAAGCGTACGCCAATCGGGCAGCCGCGGCGGCTGCGCGTTTGCCGGTTTTCGCCCCGGTGAATGAAGCGATTTGCCGCGAGTGCGGCGAGGGCGCGGAGAACAACATGGGAAGGGGTGCGGCGGCGGAAGCGGCTGTAGCGTTCATTGGACCGATTTCTGTCAAACGCGGTGAACAGGATCGATGCGAAGGGGCGGGTCTCCGTTCCGGCGCATTTCCGTGCGGTGGTTCAGAAACGCGGCTATTCGGAGCTTTACGCGCTGCGGTGCCTCGACCTGCCGGCCATGGATGTCGGCGGACTCGACCTGCTCGACCGCTACGAGCAGCGGATCGCGCTGGAGGATCCCTTTCTGCAGACGGCGGACGACATGTCGTTCTTCTGCCATGGCGACGGGACGTTCCTGAAACTGGACCAGGACGGCCGCGTCACCATGACCGACTTCATCCGCGAGCATACGGGCATCTCGAGCGAGGTGGCCTTTGTCGGTCGCGGCAATTTCTTTCAGATCTGGGAGCCGGGACGGCTTTCCGCCTATGGGGCGCAGGCACGCGCCAGGCTTTTGCAGCTTCGGCAGGGGACGAAGCCCGGGGAGCGATCGGAATGATGGCTGGCCACGGCGATGATCCTCACGCCGTTGGCGGACCGGCCCGCCACATTCCGGTCCTCCTTGCCGAGGTGCTCGACGCGCTTGCGCCGAAGGCCGGCGAGACGATCGTCGACGGGACATTCGGCGCCGGCGGCTACACCAGCGCCATCCTCGACCTCGGCGCCTCCGTCGTTGCCATCGACCGCGACCCGGATGCGATCGCGGCGGGCAGGGCGCTGGAGCGGCAGGCCGGCGGCCGGCTCAGGCTTGTCCAGGCGCCGTTCTCGACGCTGGACGAACATGTCGAGGGCGCCGACGGCGTGGTGCTCGACATCGGTGTTTCCTCCATGCAGCTCGACCAGGCGGAGCGCGGCTTTTCCTTTCGCGCCGACGGGCCGCTCGACATGCGCATGGCGCAGTCGGGGCTTTCCGCCGCCGACGTTGTCAACACCTTCAAGGCCGGCGATCTTGCCCGCATCTTCGGCTTTCTCGGCGAGGAGCGCCATGCCGGCCGCATCGCACGCATGATCGAGAGCCGGCGCGAGAAGAGATCGTTCGAGCGCACGCTCGACCTCGCCGACGCCATCGAAACGCATGTCGGACGCGGACCCAAGGACAAGATCCATCCGGCCACGCGCGTCTTCCAGGCGCTGCGCATCTTCGTCAATGACGAGCTTGGCGAGCTAGCAAGGGCGCTGCTGGCGGCCGAGCGGGCGCTGAAGCCTGGTGGCCGGCTTGCCGTGGTGACCTTCCACTCCCTGGAAGACCGCATCGTCAAACGCTTCATCGCCGACCGTTCCGAAGCCGCCAGCGGCTCGCGACACATGCCCGACGCGCCGCAGCGCGCCGCGACTTTCCGCAAGGCCGGCGGCGGCGTGACGCCGGGGGAGGCCGAGATATCGGCCAATCCGCGAGCGCGCTCGGCCAGGCTGCGCGCTGCGATCCGCACAGACGCCCCGGCGCGTGCGGGCGATTTTTCGATTTTCGGCCTTCCAAAGCTTCCCGCCGTCGAACGGCCGGGAGAGAGGTGAGCACGTGTTTCGTACCAGCGACATAGTCCTGATCGCCGTCATGGTCTCGGCCGCGGCCCTGACCTACAAGACCAAGCGCGAGGCCGAGGAGCAACTGGCGGCCGTGCAGCGGATCCAGGCGCAGATCCGCTACGAGGAAGACACGATCGATCTCCTCAAGGCGGATTGGAGCCTGCTTACTCAGCCATCGCGGCTGCAGAAGCTTGCCGACATCTACAAGAGCCAGCTCGGGCTCGAGCCGGTCGGCGCCCGCCAGATCGGCGGCCTTGACGACATTCCGGTGAAACCGGTGACCATCGAGGACCTCTCTTCGCAGCGGCTTGGCGGCATGGCCGACAGTTCCGGCAATGGACCAGCGGACGACAAGGATCCGGTCGTCACGGGGAGCACGGTGCAATGATCGGGCTTCCAAGGATCGGTGAGCTGCTGAAGCGCCGGAAGAAGGCCGCCGAGGACGGCTCGATCGTCGTCGACGCGGCGCGCAAGGCGACGGGCGGCAAGGCCAGGACCCGCATCGTCATGACGATGGCGGTGTTCTTCACCCTCTATTCGACGATTGCCGGCCGGCTTGTCTATCTCGGCCTGCAGAATCCGGACCTGTCCGACGGCCCGCAGAGCAGGGTCACCGCGTCGCGTCCCGATATCGTCGACCGCAACGGCGAAGTGCTGGCGACCGACATCAAGACGGCGTCGCTGTTTGCCGAGCCGCGGCGCATCGTCGATGCCGACGAAGCGATCGAGAAATTGTCGACCGTGCTGCCGGAGATCGACTACGAGCAGACCTATCGCAAGCTCAAGAGCGGCGCCGGGTTCGTCTGGCTGCAGCGCCAGCTGACGCCGAAGCAGCAGGCCGACATCATGGCGCTGGGCGTTCCCGGCCTCGGCTTCCGCACCGAAAAGCGTCGCTTCTATCCGAGCGGCGAGACCTCGTCCTATGTCGTCGGCCTGACCAATATCGACAACCAGGGCATCTCCGGCATGGAGAAATATATCGACGAGCAGGGGCTGAGCGACCTGCAGGCGTCGGGCCTTGCCATCGCCAAGGACCTCAAGCCGGTCAGGCTTTCAATCGATCTGCGCGTCCAGCATGTGGTGCGCGACGAGATCGCCGCCGGGCTGGAGCGCTATCGCGCCATGGGCGCCGGCGCCGTCGTGCTGAACATCAAGACGGGCGAAGTGATGGCGATGGCCTCGGTGCCGGACTTCGACCCGAACAATCCGTACAATGCCCAGGACAAGGACCGGCTGAACCGCATGTCGGCGGGCCTCTACGAGATGGGCTCGACGTTCAAGAGCTTCACCTCGGCGATGGCGCTCGATTCCGGCAAGGCGACGATGAACAGCCGCTTCGACGCGTCGCATCCGATCCGGGTCGGCCACCAGGCCATCCACGATTTCCACGGCAAGAACCGCGTGCTGTCGCTGCCGGAGGTGTTCCTTTATTCGTCCAACATCGGCTCGGCCAGAGAGGCAGAGCTGGTCGGCATCGAGGGGCACCGCGAATTCCTGCATCGCCTCGGCATCCTCGACAGGATGCAGACCGAACTGCCGGAGGTCGCGCGCCCGACCGAGCCCAAAGTCTGGAAACAGGTCAATTCGTTCACCATCGCCTTCGGCCATGGCGTGTCGACGACGCCGCTGCAAGCCGCCGTCGGCTGCGCGGCGCTGATGCAAGGCTATCTGATCCAGCCGACATTCCTGGTCCGCAGCGAACAGGAGGCGATGGCGGTGGCCAAGAAAGTGGTCAGCGATAAGACGGTCGAAGGCATGCGCTATCTCTATACGCTCAATGCCGAGAAGGGCTCGGCCAGAAACGCCAGGGCTCCCGGCTACCGCGTTGGCGGCAAAACCGGAACGGCCGAGAAGGTCATCAACGGCCGTTACTCCAAGGAGTTGAATTTCAACACCTTCGTCGCCGCCTTCCCGATGGACGATCCGCAATTTCTGGTGTTCACGATCGCCGACGCCCCGCATCCGGAAAAGCCCGGGATGACGGACGTCGCCGCCAACAATGCGGGGGTTATCGCCGGCAATATCATCAGGCGCTCGGCGGCCATGCTTGGCGTGAAGCCAGATTTCAGCCATGAAAATGGTGCAACGCTGGTTTCCTATCAGTGATTCTTGGGGCGCGCCGGCAACTGCGCGCTATTTTGTTGCAGTGAACGGGACTCAATGCATCTAAAAGATCTAGCCGGTATCCTGCCTGTCGAGGGAACAGCTTCCCGCGATCTGGAGGTTACCGGACTTTCCTCCGATTCCCGCGCGGTCAAGACCGGCGTCGTCTTCTTTGCGTTTGCCGGCAGCAAGGCCGATGGCTCGGCCTATGCCGCCGATGCCGCCAGCCGGGGTGCCGCCGCAATCGTCACAGGCAAGGGCGCGGCGGTTTCCGGCCTGTCGATCCCGGTTCTTGCCGTCGATGATCCGCGCCATGCGCTGGCGCTCGCCGCCGCACGTTTCTTCGGACGCCAGCCTGAGACCATGGTCGCCGTGACGGGCACCGCCGGCAAGACATCCGTCGCCGCCTTCACCCGCCAGATCTGGGAGCAGGCGGGGTTCGCCGCCGCCTCGATAGGCACGACGGGCGTGGTGGCGCCCGGCCGCAACGAATATGGCTCGCTGACCACGCCCGACCCGGTGGCGCTGCACCGCTTGCTCAAGGAACTGGCGGATGCCGGCGTGACCCATGCCTCGATGGAAGCCTCGAGCCATGGCCTCGACCAGCGCCGCCTCGACGGCGTGAAGCTCGCGGCCGGCGCCTTCACCAATCTCGGTCGCGACCACATGGACTACCATCCGACCGTCGAGGACTATCACCGCGCCAAGCTGCGTCTGTTTGACACGCTGCTGCCGAGGGGCGCGCCCGCGATCGTTTTTGCCGACGACCCGTGGTCGGAGCCGACCATCAAAGCCGCAAAGGCAGCGGGTCTCAAGGTCCTGACCGTCGGCCGCCATGGCGATTTCCTGACGCTGAAGCGGGTCGAGCACGAGCGCCATCGCCAGCGCGCCGAGGTCGTGGCCGACGCCGTGCTCTACGAGGTCGACCTGCCTTTGGCCGGCGATTTCCAGATCGCCAACGCGCTGGTCTCGGCCGGGCTTGCCGTCGCGACTGGAACGCCGGTGGATAAAGCCCTGGCGGCATTGGAGAAATTGAAGGGTGCGCCGGGCCGGCTCGACCTCGTTGGCGCCACCGCCGCCGGCGCTCCTGTCTATGTCGACTATGCCCACAAGCCCGACGCGCTGGAGAACGTGCTGACCTCGGTCCGACCTTTCACCACGGGCCGCGTCATCGTGGTGTTCGGCTGTGGCGGCGACCGCGATCGGGGAAAAAGGCCGATCATGGGCGAGATCGCGACGCGGCTCGCCGACATCGTCATCGTCACCGACGACAATCCGCGCACGGAAGTGCCCGAGACCATCCGCGCCGCCATCCTCGCCGCGGCGCCCGGTGCCATCGAGATCGGCGACCGCCGCAAGGCGATCCATGAGGCGGTGGCGATGCTGCGCGCCGGCGATACGCTCATCGTCGCCGGCAAGGGGCATGAGGAAGGGCAGACTATCGGCGCCCAGACCTTCCACTTCTCCGACCACGAGGAAGTGCGCGATGCGCTCAAGGAGCGCGCCGCATGAACTTGCTGTGGACGTCGGAAGCGCTGGTCGAAGCCATGGAAGGCAGGCCCATCGGCTCGCTGCCGGAGGGCATCACCGGTATTTCGATCGACAGCCGCAGCCTGGAGCCGGGAAACGCCTTCTTCGCCATCAAGGGCGAGGCGATGGACGGCCATGATTTCGCGACAGCCGCGGTCAAGGCCGGGGCGGCCGTGCTGGTCGTCGCCGAGGGCAAGCTGCCCTCGCTCGGCCGGCTGACGGCGCCGATGATCGTCGTGCAGGACGTGCTTGCGGCCCTTGAGAAGCTCGGTGTGGCGGCCCGCGCCCGCTCGAAGGCCCGGATCATCGCGGTCACCGGCTCGGCCGGCAAGACGACCACCAAGGAAGCGCTGCGCCATGTGCTGTCGGCGGTCGGCAAGGTGCATGCCTCGGCGCAGTCGTTCAACAATCATTGGGGCGTGCCGCTGACGCTGGCGCGTATGCCGCAGGACTGCGACTACGCGGTTTTCGAGATCGGCATGAACCATCCGGGCGAGATCAGGCCGCTGGTCAAGATGGTCAGGCCGCATGTCGCCATCGTGACGATGATTGCCGCCGCGCATCTCGGTTTCTTCAAGAATCTGGATGAGATCGCCAGGGCGAAGGCGGAGATATTCGAAGGCTTGGAGCCCGGCGGCGCCGCGGTTCTCAATCGTGACGACCAGCGCTGGAAGCTGCTTGAGAAGATGGCGAAGGAGGCGCGCGTCGAGCATGTCTTCGGCTTTGGCGAAAATGCCCGTTCAACCTTCCGGCTCACCAGCTGCGAGCTCTACGCCGATCACTCCGACATCACCGCCAAAATCGGCAAGCAGGATGTTGCGGCGCGTGTCGGCGCGCCCGGCCGCCACATGGTGCAGAATGTATTGGCCGTGCTGGGTGCTGCCAAGCTCGTCGGCGCCGATCTCGACAAGGTTGCGGCGGCGCTTGCCGACCTGTCGGCCGAACGCGGACGTGGCCGGCGCCATGTCCTGCACCATCCAAACGGACCAATCACGCTGATCGACGAGAGCTACAACGCCAATCCGGCGTCGATGGCGGCGGCGATGGCGCTGCTCAACGCTACGCCCGTCTCGGGCGAGGGCCGGCGCATCGCGGTGCTGGGCGACATGCTGGAGCTTGGCAGCCATTCGGCGAAGCTCCATGCGGCGCTGGCCGAACTGATCGTGGGCACAGGCACGCGCAATGTCTTTCTCGGCGGGCCGGAAATGCAGGCGCTGGCAACGATTTTGCCCGCCGATGTCCAGACCGAGTACCGGGCAGGCGTCGAGGAACTGAAGCCGATCGTGATCGCTGCGGTCAGGCCCGGCGACGTGGTGATGGTCAAATCGTCGAAAGGCATCGGCTTTTCAAAGCTGGTCGAGGCATTGCTCGGCAAATTTCCGGCGCAAGCCACAAACATTGAACCGACTTGAGGTCGGCTCCGGGGGACCGAAGGGACCATGTTCACACTGCTCGTCGATTTCGCGGACAAGATCTCGTTCTTCAACGTCTTCCGCTACATCACTTTTCGCACCGGCGGCGCGCTGATCACCTCGGCGCTGATCGTCTTCATCTTCGGGCCGACGATCATCAATTCGCTGCGCCTGCGGCAAGGCAAGGGCCAGCCGATCCGCGCCGATGGCCCGCAGACGCATTTCAAGAAAGCTGGAACCCCGACCATGGGCGGGCTGATGATCCTGTCCGGCATCATCGGCTCGTCGCTTTTATGGGCGAATCTATCCTCGATCTATGTCTGGGTTGTGCTGCTGGTCACCGTCGGCTTCGGCTCGATCGGCTTCTACGACGACTATCTCAAGGTCACCAAGCAGTCGCATCTGGGCTTCTCCGGCAAGGCGAGGCTGGCGATCGAATTCGTCATCGCGGCAATAGCCGCTTGGGTGATCATGCATAACGGCCAGGCGCCGTTCTCGTCGTCGCTGACCTTCCCCTTCGCCAAGGAGTTCCTGATCAACCTCGGCTGGTTCTTCGTGCCGTTCTCCTGCTTCGTCATCGTCGGCGCCGGCAATGCGGTGAACCTGACCGACGGTCTCGACGGCCTGGCGATCGTGCCGATCATGATCGCGGCGGCGTCCTTCGGCGTCATCGCCTATCTCTCGGGCAACGCCGTGTTCGCCGAATATCTGCAGATCCATTTCGTTCCCGGCACCGGTGAGCTTGCCGTCGTGCTCGGTGCGGTGATCGGCGCCGGCCTCGGCTTCCTCTGGTTCAACGCCCCGCCGGCCGCGATCTTCATGGGCGACACCGGCTCGCTGGCGATGGGCGGCCTGATCGGCACCATCGCCGTCGCCACCAAGCACGAGATCGTGCTGGTCATCGTCGGCGGCCTGTTCGTGGTCGAGATCTTCTCGGTCATCATCCAGGTCGGCTATTTCAAGATGACCGGCAAGCGCGTCTTCCTCATGGCGCCGATCCATCACCATTTCGAAAAGCTCGGCTGGACCGAAAGCCAGGTGGTGATCCGCTTCTGGATCATTGCCGTCATCCTGGCGCTGGTCGGCCTCTCCACCCTCAAGCTCAGATAGGACAAGCCCGCTTGATCCCCGCCGCTTCCTTCTCAGGCAAACGCGTTTCGCTCTTCGGGCTTGGCGGCTCGGGAATCGCCACCGCGCATGCGCTGATCGCGGGCGGCGCCGATGTGCTGGCCTGGGACGACAATCCTGAAAGCGTCGCCAGGGCAGCGGCCGCGGGCATCGCGACGGGCGATCTGCGCGCAGCCGACTGGCCGCGCTTCGCCGCTTTCGTGCTGTCGCCAGGGGTGCCGCTGACGCATCCGAAGCCGCATTGGACGGTGGAGCTCGCGCGCGGCGCCGGCGTCGAGGTGATCGGCGATATCGAGCTGTTCTGCCGCGAACGCATCGCCCACGCGCCGGCAGCGCCCTTCATCGCGATCACCGGCACCAACGGCAAGTCGACGACGACGGCGCTGACGGCGCATATATTGAAGTCGGCGGGCCGCGACACGCAGATGGGCGGCAATATCGGCCGCGCCATCATGACGCTCGATCCGCCCGAACCGAAGCGGCACTATGTGGTGGAGTGCTCCTCCTACCAGATCGACCTCGCGCCCTCGATCAACCCCACCGCCGGCATCCTGCTCAACCTGACGCCCGACCATCTCGACCGGCACGGCACGATGGCGCATTACGCCTCGATCAAGGAAAGACTGGTCGCCGGGTCGGACACCGCGATCGTCGGCGTCGACGATTCCTGGGGCGCCCAGATCGCCGACCGGCTCGAGCGGGCAGGGCGGCAGGTCACCCGCATTTCCAAGCGCCTGCCTTTGACCGACGGCTATTTCGCCGACGGCACCAATCTGATGGAAGCCGTGCATGGCCGCTACAGCCGCGTCGCCTTCCTCGAGGGCATCGGCTCGCTGCGTGGCCAGCACAATGCGCAGAACGCGCTGGCCGCCGTCGTCGCCTGCCTCCGGGTCGGGCTCGAGCTCGGCGAGATCCAGGCAGGGCTCGAAAGCTTTCCCGGGCTGGCGCACCGCATGGAACAGGTCGGCCGCAAGGACCATGTGCTGTTCGTCAACGATTCCAAGGCGACCAATGCCGACGCGGCTGCTCCCGCGCTGTCGAGCTTCCCCAGCCGCATCTACTGGATTGCCGGCGGCCTGCCCAAGGAAGGCGGCATCGAGCCGCTGCGCGGCTTCTTCCCGCGCATTGCCAAGGCTTATCTGATCGGCGAGGCGGCGCCTGCCTTCGCGGCGACGCTGGGCGAAGCAGTGCCCTACGAGATATCGGGAACGCTGGCGGCGGCGGTCGAGCATGCCGCCCATGACGCCGCGAGCGACGCCGGCGGCGAGGCTGTGGTGCTGCTTTCGCCGGCCTGCGCCAGTTTCGACCAGTTCAAGAATTTCGAAGTTCGCGGCGAAGCCTTCAGGCAAGCTGCGACTGCTATTGATGGTGTGAAACCCATCGGAGGGCCACGTTGATGCAAAGCCGTCTCGACAAAAGTCCTGTCGCCACCTGGTGGTGGACCATCGATCGCTGGTTCCTGGCGGCGTTTCTGTCGCTGATGGGACTGGGCATCGTGTTGTCCTTTGCAGCCAGCCCGGCGGTGGCCGAACGCATCGGCCTCAGCAGCTTTCACTTCGCCACCAGGCAGATCATCTTCACCATCCCGGCGCTCGTGGTGATGCTGGCGGTCTCCTTCCTGCAAGCGAGGCAGATAAGGCGCATGTCGCTGGTGCTGATCTGTGTCATGCTGGTGCTGATGGTGGCGGTGCTCTACATCGGCGTCGAGGTGAAGGGCGCGCGGCGCTGGGTGTCGCTCGCCGGCCTGTCCATCCAGCCGTCCGAGTTCCTCAAGCCGGCCTTCGTCATCATCTGCGCCTGGCTGTTCGCCGAGCATAAGCGCCAGTTCGACATCCCCGGCAATCTGTTCGCCCTCCTGCTTCTCGTCCTCGTGGTTTCTCTTCTGGTCGCCCAGCCCGATCTTGGCCAGACCATGCTGGTCACCGGCACCTGGGGCGTCATGTTCTTCATGGCCGGCCTGCCGTGGCTGTGGATCATGGCCCTCGGCATCACCGGTGCGAGTGGCCTGTTCGCCGCCTATACGGTGTTCCCGCACGTCGCCTTGCGCATCAACAAGTTCCTGACCGGCGAGGGCGATACGTTTCAGGTCGATATGGGCCGCGAGGCACTGATCAACGGCAGCTGGTTCGGCGTCGGGCCGGGCGAGGGAACCGTCAAGCGCATTGTTCCGGATGCCCATACCGACTTCGTGTTCTCGGTCGCGGGCGAGGAGTTCGGCCTGATCATGTGCTTCTTCATCATGTCGATCTTCGCCTTCATCGTGCTGCGCGGCTTGAGCATCGCGCTCAAGGAGCATGATGATTTCACCCGCTACGCGGTGGGCGGTCTCGTCACCATCTTCGGCTTGCAGTCGGCCATCAACATGTGCGTGAACCTGCAGCTGATGCCCGCCAAGGGCATGACGTTGCCCTTCATCTCCTATGGGGGCTCCTCGCAGATCGCCATCGCCGTTTCGATGGGCATGGTGCTGGCATTGACGCGCAAGCGTCCGGAAAAGCGCAAGCAGATGGGCTTCGTCCTCGCGCAGCGCGCAATCCCGGCGGAATGAGGCGGGATGGCGAAGGGTGTCATCCTGCTTGCAGCCGGCGGAACGGGCGGACACCTGTTTCCGGCCGAGGCGCTCGCGCATGAGTTGATCGAACGCGGCTGGAAGGTGCATCTTGCCACCGACCGCCGCGCCGAGCGCTATTCCGGACAGTTTCCCGCCGCCGACATCCATGCGGTCCCGTCGGCGACGCTGGGCTCGAAAAATCCGGTCGCCGTGGTATCGGCGTTCTGGAAGATCTGGCAGGGCGTGCGCGAAGCAAGCCGGATCATCGCCCGGATCAAGCCGGAGGCGGTCGTCGGCTTCGGCGGCTATCCGACGCTGCCGCCGCTCTATGCGGCGACAAGGCGCAAGGTGCCGACGCTGATCCACGAGCAGAACGCCGTCATGGGCCGCGCCAACAAGGCGCTTGCCGGCCGCGTCGACGCGATTGCCGGCGGCTTCCTGCCGGAAGGCGCGAGCGCCGACGGCGCAAAGACGGTGACCACCGGCAATCCGGTCAGGCCGCAGGTGCTCGAGGCAGCGAAGACGCCCTATGCAGCGTCGAATGAGGGGGAGCCGTTCCGCCTGCTGGTGTTCGGCGGCAGCCAGGGCGCGCAGTTCTTTTCCGATGCGGTTCCGGCGGCGGTCGCGATGTTGCCGCAAGACCTGCGCAGGCGCCTGGTGATCACCCAGCAGGCGCGCGCGGAGGATGTTGCGCGGGTGAAGGCGGCTTATGCCGAGCTCGGCGTCGACGTCCAGGTCTCGCCCTTCTTTACCGACATGGCGGCGCGCATGGCGGCGGCGCATCTGGTGATGTCGCGCTCCGGCGCCTCGACGGTTTCGGAGATCGCGGTCATCGGCCGGCCGGCGCTGCTGGTTCCTTATCCGCACGCGCTCGACCACGATCAGGCGGCGAATGCCGCGGCCCTTGCCGCCGCCGGAGGCGCCGAGCTCCATCCGCAGTCGACGCTGTCGGCCGAACGGATTGCGCAACTGATCGGCGGGCTGATGCAGGACCCGGACCGGCTGGCGGCCATGGCCGCCGCCGCCCGTTCGGCCGGGAAACCGAACGCGGCGCGGTTGCTCGCCGATCTGACAGAGGCTATTGCGTCCGGCAAAACGGTTTCGGACTACAGGAGGACGCGCGCATGAAGATGCCGCAGACGATCGGCCTTGTGCATTTCATCGGCATCGGCGGCATAGGCATGAGCGGCATCGCCGAGGTGCTGCACAATCTCGGCTATAAGGTGCAGGGTTCCGACCAGGCCGACGGCGCCAATGTGCAGCGGCTGCGCGACAAGGGCATCGAATGTTTCGTCGGCCACAAGGCCGAGAATCTCGGCGATGCCGAAGTCGTCGTCGTTTCGACCGCGATCAAGAAATCCAACCCTGAACTCAAGGCCGCGCGCGAGAAGCTTTTGCCGATCGTGCGCCGGGCCGAGATGCTGGCCGAGCTGATGCGTTTCCGCCAGGCGGTCGCCATCGGCGGCACGCATGGCAAGACGACCACCACCTCGATGGTGGCGACGCTGCTCGAGGCCGGTGGGCTCGATCCGACCGTCATCAATGGCGGCATCATCAACGCCTATGGCACCAACGCGCGCATGGGCGATGGCGAGTGGATGGTGGTCGAAGCGGACGAAAGCGACGGCACCTTCCTGAAGCTGCCGGCGGACATCGCCGTCGTCACCAATATCGATCCCGAGCATCTCGACCACTATGGCAGCTTCGACAAGGTGCGCGAGGCCTTCCGACAGTTCGTCGAGAACGTGCCGTTCTACGGCTTCGGCGTGATGTGCACCGACCATCCGGAAGTGCAGGCGCTGGTCGGCCGCATCGAGGACCGGCGCGTCATTACCTATGGCGAGAACGCGCAGGCCGATGTTCGCTTCACCAACCATCGCATGCTGGGCGCGATCTCGGAGTTCGACGTGGTGATCCGCGACCGCAAGGGGCGGGGCACCGCGACGATAACCGGCCTGCGCCTGCCGATGCCGGGCAAGCATAACGTCTCCAACGCGACGGCGGCGATCGCGGTCGCGCACGAGCTCGGCCTGTCGGATGACGCGATCAAGAAAGGTCTGTCGTCCTTCGCCGGCGTCAAGCGGCGGTTCACACACACCGGCTCGTGGAACGGTGTCGAGGTGTTCGACGATTACGGCCACCATCCGGTGGAGATCGCGGCGGTGCTGAAGGCCGCGCGCAGCGCCACCAAAGGGCGCGTGATTGCCATCGCGCAACCGCATCGCTTCACCCGGCTGCACGATCTGTTCAACGAATTCTCCGTCTGCTTCAACGACGCGGATACGGTGATGGTGGCGCCGGTCTATGCGGCCGGCGAGGAGCCTATCGAAGGTGTGACCTCCGATGCGCTGGTTGCGCGCATCCGTTCCGGCGGCCATCGCGACGCGCGCTATATCGAGGGCCCGGCGGCGATCGCGCCAGCCATTCGCGAGCTTGCCAAGCCCGGCGATTTCGTCGTCTTCCTCGGCGCCGGCAACATCACGCAATGGGCTTACGCGCTGCCCAAGGAACTTGGCGGGACGCCCTCATGATGCGCGGCCAGGATCTCATCGACAAGCTCGGCGACAAGCTTTCGGGCCTGCGCGGCCGCATCACGCCGAACGCCGAGATGGACAAGATCACCTGGTTCCGGGCTGGCGGCCTGACGGAAGCGCTGTTCCAGCCGGCCGACGAGGAAGACCTCGCCGCCTTCCTGCGGGCAGTGCCGGAAGAGGTGCCGGTCATGGTGGTCGGCGTCGGCTCGAATCTCCTGGTGCGGGACGGCGGCATTCCCGGTTTCGTCGTCAGGCTCTCGGCCAAGGGTTTTGGCGAGGCCGAGGCCACCGGACCGACCACGATCAAGGCGGGTGCTGCAACACCTGACAAGCGTGTCGCCGCCGTGGCGTATGAAGCCGGCATCGGCGGCTTCCATTTCTACCACGGCATCCCCGGCGCCATTGGCGGCGCGCTCAGGATGAATGCCGGCGCCAACGGCGTTGAGACCCGGGAGCGCGTGGTCGAGGTGACGGCGCTGGATCGCAAGGGCAATCTCCACACGCTCAGCAATGCCGATATGGGTTATGCCTACCGCCACTCGTCCGCGCCCGCCGGACTGATCTTCACCTCCGCCATTTTCGAGGGGTTTCCGGAAGACAAGGCGGCGATCAAGGCGGCCATGGATGCCGTGCAGAACCATCGCGAGACGGTGCAGCCGATCCGCGAGAAAACCGGCGGCTCGACCTTCAAGAATCCGGAAGGCACCTCGGCCTGGAAGGAGATCGACAAGGCCGGCTGCCGCGGACTGATGATCGGCGGCGCGCAGATGTCGCCGATGCATTGCAACTTCATGATCAACACCGGCACGGCCACCGGCTATGACCTCGAATATCTTGGCGAGACGGTGCGCGCGCGTGTGCTGGAAAATTCCGGCATCCGGCTGCACTGGGAGATCAAGCGCCTCGGCAATTTCCGGCCGGGTCATGAGGTGCAGGAGTTTCTCGGGCAGCTCCTTTGAGGTGCGTTGATATTCAGGTCAACACCCCTCAGCGGCCTCGTTAAGTTCAAGTAGTACTTGAACTTTGGCGCCTCGCGGCGGCGTCAACCGTTGCTGCAAAGACTCAACAACACACTTTTCTCGGCTGTTTTCGCGGAAAGTGAATCTCTCGGAATCATAGGCACTTGCCAGCGAATCAACTCTCTGATTCTCTGCCCTGAAGCGTTTCCTGATTTGAGTCGTTCGACGCGTTCAGCCGCGTTTTCCGTCTGGGGGGCAACCTGCCGGAAGACTCGGACTCAATGCTCGGGAATGCGGTGCGGGAATATCGGTTGCAGGCCCGGCGTGAGAGGGGATGACGGGAAATGAAGAAGAAGCATGTGGCTGTTCTCCTCGGTGGATTTTCCTCGGAGCGGCCCGTGTCTCTGTCCTCGGGGAAGGCGTGTGCGGATGCGCTCGAGACTGAAGGCTATCAGGTCACCCGCGTCGATGTTTCGCGCGATGTCGGGTCCGTGCTTGCCGAGCTCAAGCCTGATGTCGCCTTCAACGCGCTGCATGGCCCGTTCGGCGAGGACGGCACCATCCAGGGAATTCTCGAATATCTCGCAATTCCCTACACCCATTCGGGCGTGCTCGCTTCGGCGCTGGCCATGAACAAGGAGCAGGCCAAGAAGGTTGCCAAAGCGGCCGGCATTCCGGTCGCGGAATCCAAGGTGGTCAATCGCTTCGCCGTCAAGGATGTGCATCCGATGAAGCCGCCTTATGTGGTCAAGCCGGTCAATGAGGGGTCGAGCTTCGGCGTCGTCATCGTGCATGAAGGGCAGTCGCATCCGCCGCAGGTGATCGGCTCGACCGAATGGCAATATGGCGAGACCGTCATGGTCGAGCGCTACATCCATGGGCGTGAATTGACCTGCGCGGTGATGGGCGATGTGGCGCTCGGCGTCTGCGAGATCATCCCGACCGGGCATTCTTTCTACGACTACGACTCAAAATACGTGCCTGGCGGATCAAAACACGAAATCCCTGCTAAAATTTCACCGAATATTTACCAAAAAATACAGACACTGGCCCTCAAGGCTCATCTTGCCATTGGTTGCCGGGGCGTCTCCCGATCGGACTTCCGTTACGACGACCGTCACTCCGAAAACGGCGAGGTTGTCTGGCTCGAGGTCAACACTCAGCCGGGCATGACGCCGACGTCTCTGGTGCCCGAAATCGCCGCGCAAGCGGGGCACTCGTTCGGCGATTTGTTGAGTTGGATGGTGGAGGACGCTTCGTGTCTGCGTTGAGGTGGGGACAGGGTAATGGCGGCAACGCGGCTGGTCCCGCGCTGTTCGGCGTGCCGCTGTCGTTCGACCGTTTCGTCTTGCCGCGTCAGCTTCGCCGGCCGGTGCGCGTGCTGGCGCGCCTGTGCGGCGGCGAGTACGAGGCGCCGCGCTTTTCGGCGGCGATCCTTTCCGCTGCGCTCATCGCGTCGAGCAGCGCCTATGGCGCTTTTCTTGGCGGCTACTCCGATAGCGTCGTGCAGGGCATCACGGCCCGCACCGGCTTTGCCGTCGACCAGATCAAGGTGGTCGGCAACCGTCAGACATCCGAGATCGACGTGCTCGACCGGCTCGGCCTCGACGGCTGGACGTCGCTGATCGGCTTCGATGCCGAGGCTGCGCGCGAGCGCATTGCGACGCTGCCCTGGGTCGAGGGCGCGGCGGTGCGCAAGATCTACCCTCATACGCTGGAAGTGCGCATCGAGGAGCGCGAGCCTTTCGCGCTCTGGCAGCAGGGCGCATCGGTTTCGGTGATCGAGCGGTCCGGCGAGGTGATCGCGCCGTTCTCGGGCGGCAAGCAGGCGCTGCTGCCGCTGATCATCGGTAGCGGCGCGCCGGCCATGGCGCCGGCCTTCCTCGCCAAGATCAAGCGCTATCCCGAGCTTGCGGCGCGGGTCAAAGGTTACATCCGTGTCGGCGAGCGCCGCTGGGACCTGAGGCTTGAGAACGGCATCACGATCAAGCTGCCGGAAGACGACGAGGACCAGGCGATCGCCGAGCTCGTCAAGATCGACCATGACAACGGGCTTTTGACGCGCGACATCGCCGCCGTCGACATGCGGCTCCCCGACCGGCTGGTCGTGGAGCTCTCGCCGGAGGCGGCCACGCAGCGCGAAGCCGCGCTCAGCGACAAGCCGAAGAACCTGGCCAAGCGCAAGACGGGGACGAAGATATGAGCTGGCTTGGCGGCGGCGGTGACGCTTCTTCGCGCCGGTCGGGCATACTCACGGTGCTCGACGTCGGTTCCAGCAAGGTTTGCTGCGTGGTGGCGAAGCTCAAGCCGAACGAGGACGGCAAGCTTCTGCGCGGACGCTCGCATCGTATCCAGGTGATCGGCATCGGCCACCAGAAATCGCAGGGCGTGAAGTCCGGCGTCGTGGTGGATCTCGATCGCGCCGAGCATGCAATCCGGCTTGCCGTCGACGCGGCCGAGCGCATGGCCGGGCTCACGGTCGATTCCCTCATCGTCAACATGACGGCGGGCCGGCTGAAGAGCGAGGCCTTTTCGGCGACGATCAATCTCGGTGGTCATCAGGTCGAGGAAGTCGACATCAAGCGCGTGCTCGCCGCCGGCGCCAAGCAGGCGCTGAGGGCCGAGCGCGAAGTGATCCATTCGCTGCCCGTCGGCTTCTCGCTCGACGGCGAACGCGGCATGCGCGACCCGCGCGGCATGGTGGGCGATGCGCTCGGCGTCGACATGCATGTGCTGACCGGCGACGCGGCGCCGATGCGCAATCTCGAGCTTTGCATCAACCGCTCGCATCTGTCGGTCGAGCGCATGGTGGCGACGCCCTATGCCAGCGGGCTTGCCTCGCTGGTCGACGACGAACTCGAAATGGGCGCCGCCTGCATCGACATGGGCGGCGGCACGACGACGATCTCGGTCTTCTCGGAAGGCAAGTTCATCCATGGCGACGCCATCGCCATCGGCGGCAACCATGTGACGCTCGACATGGCCAAGGGCCTGTCGACCTCGCTCGATGCCGCGGAGCGGCTGAAGGTGATGCATGGTTCGGCGCTGCCCGGAAGCGCCGATGACCGCGACCTCGTCTCGATCCAGCCGATCGGCGAGGAAGGCGATGTGCCGTCGCAGATACCGCGCTCGGTGATGACGCGCATCATCCGTGCGCGCATCGACGAGACGCTCGAGCTTTTGCGCGATCGGCTGAACAAGTCCGGCTATGGCAATGCCGTGGGAAAACGCGTCGTGCTGACCGGAGGCGCCAGCCAGCTCGCCGGCCTGCCGGAGGCGGCGCGCCGCATTCTCGGGCGCAATGTGCGCATCGGTCGTCCGCTCGGCGTGGCGGGCCTGCCGGAGGCGGCGAAGGGACCGGCGTTCTCGACCCCGGTCGGATTGATGATCTACCCGCAGATGGCGAGCTTCGAGAGCCATTCGGCGAAAGGACTTTCCGGTTTCAGGATGACCGGAACGGGCGGAAGACTGCATCGCATGAGTCAGTGGTTGAGAGACAGTTTTTAATTTGACGGGGACAGCCCCATAGGCGGCCGCAGCGGCGAGGCGGCGGGAAAGGCAAAGGACGGAGACAATGACCATCAATCTGCAAAAGCCGGACATCACCGAGCTCAAGCCCCGCATCACCGTGTTCGGTGTCGGCGGCGGCGGCGGCAATGCCGTCAACAACATGATCACCGCCGGCTTGCGCGGCGTCGAGTTCGTGGTGGCCAACACCGACGCACAGGCGCTGACCATGTCGAAGGCTGAGCGGCTGATCCAGCTCGGCGCGCACGTCACCGAAGGCCTCGGCGCCGGTTCGCAGCCGGAAGTCGGCCGCGCGGCGGCGGAAGAATGCATCGACGAGATCATCGATCATCTGTCCAACACCCATATGTGCTTCGTCACCGCCGGCATGGGCGGCGGCACCGGCACGGGCGCCGCTCCGGTCGTTGCCCGCGCGGCGCGCGAGAAGGGCATCCTCACCGTCGGCGTCGTCACCAAGCCGTTCCACTTCGAGGGCCAGCGCCGCATGAAGACGGCCGACATGGGCATCGAGGAGCTGCAGAAATGCGTCGACACCCTAATCGTCATTCCCAACCAGAACCTGTTCCGGCTGGCCAATGACAAGACCACCTTCGCCGATGCCTTCGCCATGGCCGACCAGGTGCTTTACTCGGGCGTCGCCTGCATCACCGACCTGATGGTCAAGGAAGGCCTGATCAATCTCGACTTCGCCGACGTCCGTTCGGTGATGCGCGAGATGGGCAAGGCGATGATGGGCACCGGCGAAGCTTCGGGCGAGGGCCGCGCGATGGCCGCTGCCGAAGCCGCGATCGCCAACCCGCTGCTCGACGAGACCTCGATGAAGGGCGCCAAGGGCCTGCTGATCTCGATCACCGGCGGCCGCGACCTTACCCTGTTCGAGGTGGACGAGGCAGCGACCCGCATCCGCGAGGAGGTCGACCAGGACGCCAACATCATCCTGGGCGCCACCTTCGACGAGGAACTGGAAGGCGTGATCCGCGTGTCGGTCGTTGCCACCGGCATCGACAAGTCGGCAGCCGAAATCGCCGCGGCGCCGATCTCGATCCGCGCGCCGCAGAAGCCAGCCGTCCGCCCGGCGGCGGCTCCGATCGCTGAAATCCGCCCCGCTCCGGTCCAGCCGCAGGCCTACGAGCCGCGCGCGGTCGATCCGGTCGCCGAGGCGATCCAGCTTGCCGAGGCGAACGCAGCCGCCATGGCGCAGCCGCGCCCCGCGCCGGTCGACGACTTCCGGCCGCAGAGCAAGATCTTCCAGGCCCCGCCAGCTCAGCCGCAACCGCAGCCGCAGCCGGTGATGCAGCCGCAGGTCATGCAGCAGCCCGCGCCGCAGCGCGAGATGCCGCAGCCAGTGGCCGCCGCTCCGCAGCGCATGCCGCGCGTGGAGGATTTTCCGCCGGTGGTGAGGGCTGAGGTCGAAGCCAAGACCCGCCCGGCGGACCATGAGAACAGCGGTCCGATGGGGCTGATCAAGCGGCTGACCAATGGCCTGACCCGCCGCGAGGAAGAGCCGGCCCGGCTCCAGCCGGCGCAGCCGCGCGAACCGAAGCTGCGCCAGGCGGCGCCCGAGATGCGCCGCCTCGCCAGCCAGGATCCTGCGCTCTACGCGCCGCGCCGCGGCCAGCTCGACGACCAGGGCCGGCTGACGCCGCAGGCCCGCACGGTCCAGGAAGATGATCAGCTGGAAATCCCGGCCTTCCTGCGCCGCCAGGCCAACTGAGCGATACGGCGCACCGCCGATCGTTAACGATATATAACGGTTGTTAACAGGCAGATGAGAAATCGTCTGCCTGTTGGTTTTGCAAAATATATAAAAACAATCACTTACGATCTATTTTTAACACGATCCCGTGGTTACACGGGGTAAGAAACCGTGATTTGGAGTCTCCAAGGCAGGCCATTATCTTCGCCACGGACTAAAGTCGGTTTGCCGGGATTCGGGGAGTAGCCCTGCCTGCCGATCACACAGAGCCGCATGCTCTTGCTTATTTTGCCGCATTCCATGCGAGCGCCAGACCGTTCACCTGGCTGCAAGATACCCAAGGCCGATGGAGCGGACGCAGGCATTTTGGGCGTATGGGGTTACTCTTGCACGACTATCAGACGACAGTGAAATCGCGCGCGACGCTGACTGGCATCGGCGTCCATAGCGGCAAGACCGTCACCGTTCATTTCCTGCCGGCCGACGCCGATACAGGCATCGTCTTCCATCTTTCGAACGGCGGCGAAACCCGTGAGCTCCGCGCCCTGGTCGCGGAAGTCGGCGCCACCGATCTTTGCACCATGCTCGGCGATCCGGCCGGCGCGCATATCGGTACCGTCGAGCATCTGATGGCGACGGTGTTCGGCCTCGGCATCGACAATCTCGTCATTGAGATCGACGGCTCGGAAGTCCCCATTCTCGACGGCAGCGCCATGGCGTTCGTCGAAGCCTTCGACCAGGCGGGTATCGAGACGCTGGCGGTGAAGCGCCGCTATATCCGCGTAGTCAAGCCGGTGCGCGTGGAAGCCGGCGCGTCCTGGGCTGAATTCCGTCCCTATGACGGCACGCGGTTCGAGGTCGAGATCGATTTCGAGAGCCCGGCGATCGGCCGTCAGCAATTCGCCTCCGACATCAACCCCGACATCTTCCGCCGCGACATTGGGCGTGCCCGCACCTTCGGCTTCATGAAGGACGTCGAGAGGCTTTGGGCCGCCGGCTACGCGCTCGGCTCGTCGCTCGAAAACTCGCTGGTTATCGGCGACGACAACCGCGTCATCAATGTCGGCGGGTTGCGTTATCCTAATGAGTTTGCCCGCCACAAGACGCTCGATGCGATGGGCGATCTGGCGCTGGCCGGCGCGCGCTTCATCGGCTGTTTCCGCTCCTATCGCGGCGGCCACCGGATGAACGCGTCCGCGTTGCGCCGGCTGCTTTCCGACCACACGGCCTTCGAGATCGTCGAGACCCGGCGCCGCGAGCGTGGCCGCGTCGCCGAGATGATCGCTGTCAGCCGGCCGGTCTACGCACCCTGGGTGATCTGATTTTTAACAGTTTTCTGGCGTTGTAGTCAGGTTGTGTTGCGCGATTGCATCACGAATCGCTGAAATTGCACAACCTCGGTCGCAGCGCCGGGCCGCCACAAAAATGTGCGATTGGCCGGACATAGCGTTGCCGGGCAAGGGGATAATGGTTTATGGCTTCGGCCCGGACCGAAACGACGCCGAAGGGGCGGAATCCAAACATGTTTTTTTCGCGAGTTGGTCAATCGGTAACGCCGCGTCGGGGTGTTTTGCTGGCGCTGTCGGTGGTTGCTCCCGCGCTTGTTCTTTCGGCCTGCATGTCCTCCGAGAAGGACGTCAACCTGGCGACCTATGTCGATCAGACCGAGCCGGCCGACGTCCTCTACAACCAGGGTCTGGCCAACATGAATGCCGGCCGCCTCGATGAGGCGAGCAAGAAGTTCGATGCGGTCGACCGCCAGCATCCCTATTCGGAATTCGCTCGCAAATCGATGGTGATGGGGGCTTTCGCCGACTACCGCGCCGGCAAGTATGACGAAGCGATCGGCACCGCGAAGCGCTATCTGACGCTTTATCCGTCGACCGACGACGCAGCTTACGCCCAATACATCATCGGCTTGAGCTACTACCGGCAGATCAAGGACGTCACCCAGGACCAGAAGGAAGCGCGCCAGACCATCCAGACCATGCAGGATCTGGTGACGCGCTGGCCGAACTCCGAATATGTCGCCGACGCCAAGGACAAGATTCGCTTCGCCAACGACCAGCTTGCCGGCAAGGAGATGCAGGTCGGCCGCTACTATCTCGAGCGCCGCGAATACATCGCCGCCGTGAAGCGCTTCCGCACCGTGGTCGAGAACTATTCCAACACCCGCCATGTCGAGGAGGCGCTCGCGCGCCTGACCGAGTCCTATTATGCGATGGGCTTGACCTCGGAAGCGCAGACGGCCGCGGCCGTGCTCGGCACCAACTATCCGGACAGCCAGTGGTACAAGGATTCCTACAAGCTCCTGCAGAGCAACGGGCTTGAGCCGCGCGAGAATGCCGGATCGTGGATCTCCAAGGCCGGGAAACTGATCACCGGCGCCTGAAGCTTGCGATGCTGTCCAGACTGTCGATCCGCGATATCGTCCTGATCGAGAAGCTGGACATCGACTTCCTGCCTGGGCTTTCGGTGCTGACGGGCGAAACCGGTGCTGGCAAATCCATCCTGCTCGATGCCTTGTCGCTGGCGCTCGGTGCGCGCGGCGACGCCTCGCTCGTGCGCCATGGCGCCGCGCAAGGCCAGGTCATCGCGGTGTTCGATGTGCCGCGCAACCATCCGGCCCGCGCGCTGCTTGCCGAAAACGACATCGAGGACGATGGCGATATCATCCTGCGCCGCGTGCAGACCGGCGACGGCCGCACCCGCGTCTTCGTCAACGACCAGCCGTCCAGCGTCACGCTGATGCGCGATGTCGGCCGCGCGCTGGTCGAGATCCACGGCCAGCATGACGAGCGCGCGCTGGTCGATCCCGGCGCGCATCGCGAATTGCTCGACAGTTTCGGCGGCCATCTGGGCGCCGTGCGCGGCACGGGCGAAGCCTGGCGCTACTGGCGGAATTGCGAGCAGGAGCTTTCCCGGCATCGCGCCAAGGTCGAGGCGGCGGCGCGCGAGGCCGATTATCTGCGCGCTTCCGTCACCGAGCTTGCCAAGCTCGACCCGCAGCCGGGCGAGGAGACGGAGCTTGCCGAACTGCGCGCGCAGATGATGCGGGTCGAGAAGATCGCCGCCGAGATCCACGACGCGCAGGATGTGCTGTCGGGGCCGTCCTCGCCCTTGCCGCAGCTTGCCAGCCTGTTGCGCCGGCTGCAGCGCAAGGCGGGCGAAGCGCCGGGCCTGCTCGACGACGTGGTGAAATCGCTGGACGAAGCGATGATCTCGCTCGATGCGGCGCAGTCCGGCGTGGAAGCCGCGCTTGGCGCCACCGAATATGATCCGCAACGCCTGGAGAAGGCGGAGGAACGGCTTTTCGCTCTGCGCGCCGCCTCGCGCAAGCACAATGTCGCGGTCGACGACCTTGCGCAGCTGCGCGACACGATGGTGGCCGATCTTGCCGATCTCGATGCCGGCGAGGAGCGGCTGCACACGCTGGAAAGGCAGGCCGCCGCAGCGCGCGAGGCCTACGATATTTCGGCGGCGCAGCTTTCCTCCCTGCGCCAGGCGGCGGCATCGGGCTTGACCAAGGCGGTGATGGCCGAATTGCCGGCGCTGAAGCTCGAACGGGCCGAGTTCATCGTCGAGATGGGAAGCGACGCCGAAAGGCGCATGGAAGAAGGCATCGACCAGATCGAATTCTGGGTGAGGACCAATCCGGGCACCAGGCCGGGACCGATGATGAAGGTCGCCTCGGGCGGCGAGCTCTCGCGCTTCCTTTTGGCGCTGAAGGTGGCGCTCGCCGATCGCGGCTCGGCGCCGACTCTCGTGTTTGACGAAATCGACACCGGCGTCGGCGGCGCCGTGGCCGATGCCATCGGCCAGCGGCTGGCGCGGCTTTCAAAGCGTGTGCAGGTGCTTTCGGTCACGCATGCGCCGCAGGTGGCCGCGCGAGCGGCCACGCATTTCCTGATCTCCAAATCCGGCGGCAAGGACCGTGTCGCCACCGGCATCGCCGAAATGGACCGCGCCGCGCGCCAGGAGGAGATCGCGCGCATGCTGGCCGGCGCCGTCATCACCGACGAAGCGCGCGCCGCTGCGGAGAGGTTGCTGCGCGAGAATACGGCGGCAGCATAGTTCTCGACATAGGGATTTTGACGGGTCGGCTCTGGTCGACGGGTTGGCGTTTCGGCCAATCTCCAAGGCATGGCACCTGCCACCAAAACAGAGCCGACCGGTCAAAAACCCCCGTGCCTCGGAGCTTGCTTCTCCAACCTTGCAAGCTGAGTCAGCAGATGGCTGTATCCTGCCGTCAGCCAATGATTTTTCTACGAGCCCTGCCGGCGAATCCTGATTTATAGTGACCCGCCATAATTCGAGGACCGCGCTTCATGTCGGAAAAACCAGTCGAATCGCTGAGCGAAAGCGAGGCCGCGCAGGAGCTGAAGCGGCTCGCGGCGGAGATCGCCGAGCACGACCGGCGCTATCACACTGAGGACGCGCCGACGATCTCGGACGCCGAATATGACGCGCTGGCACGGCGCAACCTCGCCATCGAAGAACGCTTTCCCGATCTGGTGCGCGAGGATTCGCCGTCGCGCCGGGTCGGCGCGCCGCCGGCCGAAGGTTTTGCCAAGGTGCGTCACGCGGTGCCGATGCTCAGCCTCGCCAAGGCCTATACCGACGAGGACGTCGCCGATTTCATCGAACGCGGCCGGCGCTTCTTCGACCGCGAAAAGGATCTCGACATCGCCTTCACCGCCGAGCCGAAGATCGACGGCCTGTCAGCCTCGCTGCGCTATGAGAACGGCGTTTTCGTGCAGGGCGCGACGCGGGGCGACGGCGCGGTCGGCGAGGATATCACCGCCAATCTGAAGACGATTGCTGATATCCCGAAGAAGCTGCAGGGCTCGGGCTGGCCGGAGGTCATCGAAATCCGTGGCGAGGTCTATATGACCTATGCCGAATTCGAGGCGCTGAAGCAGCGTTCGGCGGCTACAGGCGGCCAGGATTACGTCAATCCGCGCAACACGGCTGCCGGATCGCTGCGTCAGAAGGACCCGTCGGTCACCGCCAGCCGCAACCTCAAATTCTTCGCCTATGCCTGGGGCTACACCACCGCCGATCCGGCTCCGACGCAGTACGATTCCGTGCAGAAGTTCAAGGAGTGGGGATTCAAGGTCACCCCGCTGATGGTCCGGGCGAAGTCCAAAGACGAACTCATCGCGCACTACCACCGGATCGAGGAACAGCGTTCCTCGCTCGGCTACGACATCGACGGCGTCGTCTATAAGGTCGACCAGCTTGAGTTGCAGCGCCGCTGGGGCTTCGTCACCGGCGAGCCGCGCTGGGCCGTCGCCCACAAGTTCCCGGCCGAGCAGGCGATGACGACGGTCGAGAAGATCGACATCCAGGTCGGCCGCACCGGCACGCTGGCGCCCGTGGCGCGGCTGGCGCCGGTGACCGTCGGCGGCGTGGTGGTCGAGAACGTCACGCTGCACAATGAAGACTACATCAAGGGCTTCGACAGCAACGGTCAGCCGATCCGCGACGGCATCGACGTTCGCATCGGCGACACGGTGGTGATCCAGCGGGCAGGGGACGTCATCCCGCAGATCGTCAGCGTCGTCATCGACAAGCGGCCGGCCAATGCCGTGCCTTACGAATTTCCGCATACGTGCCCGGTCTGCGGCTCGCCGGCGACGCGCGAGATCAACGAGAAGACCGGCAAGGAGGATTCGCGCCGGCGCTGCACCGGCGAGCTGATCTGCGCCGCCCAGGCCGTTGAAGGGCTGCGCCATTTCGTATCGCGCGGCGCTATGGATATTGAGGGCCTCGGCGCGGAAAACATCGACCTCTTCTTCAATGCGGGCCTAGTGAAGACCGCCGCCGACATCTTCACGCTGAAGGATCGCCGCCCGGCGGTCACCAAGGCGCTGGCCGAGCGGCGCGAGGAGCAGGCGCGGCTGCGCGAGGAAGCCTCGGGCAAGACGCGCAAGAATGTGCGCAGCGTCGAGGAGCGTAACTATGAAGGCCTCGACAAGCTCTTCGCCGCCATCGACGCGCGGCGCGAGCCGGAACTAGACCGCTTCATCTTCGCGCTCGGCATCCGTCATATCGGCGAGACGACGGCGGCCGTGCTTGCCCGCCAGTTCTCGACCATCGAAGAGCTGATCCGTGTGGGCAAGGAGACGGCAAAGGCGGAGGATCCGCATAGTGTGTTCCCATCGATCAACGGCATCGGCGACACGGTGATCAACGCGCTGCGCGACTTTTTCGGCAATGAGCGCAACGACGACGTGCTGGATGCCTTGCTCGCGCAGGTCCACCCCAAGCCCTATGTCATGGAAATCTCGGCCGGCAGCGAAGTCTCCGGCAAGACGGTGGTGTTCACCGGCACTCTGGAAAAGATGACGCGCTCCGAGGCCAAGGCAATGGCGGAGCGGCTCGGCGCCAAGGTGGCGGGCTCGGTTTCGGCCAAGACCGACCTGGTGGTGGCGGGTCCCGGCGCCGGCTCCAAACTCAAGACCGCGTCCGAGCTCGGCATCGAGGTGATCGACGAGGACACCTGGCTGCAGCGCATCGGCAGGGCTGGCTGATGACTGGCGCGTTCAAGGGATTCGGGCAGAAGGCCATTCCATTCCTGAAGGCGCTCGATTTCCACCAGAGCCGGGAATGGTTCCAGGAGAACCGCGACCTCTTTGACAGAGAGCTGCATGGGCCGTTCTGCGATCTGGTCGAGACGCTCAGCGAACGTTTCGAGGCAGCCAAGCTCGGGCTGCGCGGCGACCGCAAGAGGTCGCTGTTCCGCATCAATCGCGACGTGCGCTTCTCGAAGGACAAGCGGCCCTATAACCGGCACCTGTCAGCCATCCTGTCGCCCGACGGCACCAAGATGGAGCAGGGTGTCTTCTATGTGCATATCGGGCTCGAGCGCTGCTTCGCCGGCGTTGCCTGGTGGCAGCCAGCACCCGAACTGCTGCAGGCGATGCGCAAGGCGATCGTGACCAAGCCGGCCGCGTTCCGCGCCATGGTCTCCTCGCTCAAGAAGGCCGGGCTGGAACTCGATGCGGAAGATCGCCTGAAGCGGACGCCGCGCGGCTTCGAAGACGTCGGCGACGAGGATCTCGTCCAGGCGGTGCGCAACCGGCATTTCGTGGTCCGGCACGACATCGATCCTGCGATCATCCATTCGCCGGCGCTGGTCGACGATCTCGTCGACTTCACGCTTCGCGCCAAGCCGCTGCTCGACTGGGGCAGGGCGATCCAGGGGACGGTCGTGGCCGCTTGACGCCGCCGTTCGGCGGTCGCCAGGGGCTTACATCCGCATCAGCAGGCCGCCATCGACGGCGAGCTCGATGCCGGTGATGTAGCTCGCGGCGTCGGAGAGCAGGAAGAGGGCGGCATTGGCCATGTCCTGCGGCGTGCCGATGCGGCCGAGCGGCGCATAGTTCGCGACGGCGGCGCGTTTTTCCTCGGTGTCCCATCGCGCCTGCAACGGCGTCAGCGCCATACCGGGGCAGATCGCGTTCGAGCGGATGCGCTCGGCGGCAAGCTGCATGGCGAGCGACTTGGACAACGCGCACACGCCGGCCTTCGAGGCCTGATAGGCATCCTGCGGGTTGGGATCGCCGCGATACCATTGGATGGTCGAGAAATGCACCATGGCGCCGCCGCGCCCGCCGGCGCGCATATGGGGAACGACCGCGCGCGCCGTGTGCACGAAGGACTTCAGGTTGATGTTGAAGACGTCGTCCCAAACGCCGAGATCCATGTCGAGCGCCGACTTGTCGCGGCCGAACCACAGCACGCCGGCGACATTGGCCAGATAATCGATGCCGCCGCGCTCGCGGCCGGCGGCGCCGATGACCTGTTCGACGAAAGCGGCGTCGGTCAGGTCGCCCTGGGCGAAGGTCAGGCGATCGTCATAACCGGCAAGCGAGGCCGGACGCGTTTTCACGTCGATGGCGGTGACGGAAGCGCCGGCATCGAGCAACGCAAGCGCGATAGCCTCGCCCATGCCTCCGCCCGCGCCGGCCACGACCGCATGCCTGCCGGTGAAATCAAAGACGACCATCCGTCACCCCCTTTTGATGTTGGCGCCAAGGCGCGATGGCGGGACAATAGGGGCCGGCAAAAAATCCATCAAGCCGTATTCGAAAAAATTTGCCAAAATGGAAAATCGCGATATCGTGCCGCGATCGACAGCTTCCTTTTGGGTGGATTCCAAGACCATGAACCTGCGTTCCAGCGCGCGGACCTTTTCGGTGACCTCTCCCGTCGACGGCTCGATCTACGCCACGCGCGCCTATGCCGATGGGGCCGCGATCGAGGCGGCCGTCGCCCGGGCCCGGGCCGCGCTGCCGGGTTGGCGCCGCACGCCGCTGGCCGAGCGCCTGGCGGTCCTTCTGCGCTTCGGCGAGGAGATGAAGGCGCGCGCCGCCCTGTTGGCCGAAGCGGTGGCGTGGCAAATCGGCAGGCCCTTGTGGCAGGCCGACGAGACGCCGCGTCTGGTGCTGATCGGCGAACTGCTTGCAGGCGCGGCGCCGGAGACCTTGGCCGACATGCCGTATCCGTCGGATGAGAACATCCGCCGCTATGCCAAGCCGATGGCCGGCGGCCTGCATCTGTCGATCTGTGCGTGGAACTATCCGACCGCGATGCTCGGCTATCTGGTCACGTCGCCGCTTGCGGCAGGCAATGTGGTGATCTTCAAGCACTCGCCGCAGACGCCGCTGGTCGCGGAGCTTGCCGAGGAGGCTTTCCGCGCCGCCGGCGGACCGGAAGGCGTGTTCCAGAGCCTGCATCTCGACCATCCGGACGCCGAGCGGCTGATCGCTTCCGGCGCCTTCAACGCGGTCAATTTCATCGGCTCGGTCAACGGCGGCCGGCGCGTGCATGCGGCCGCCGCCGGCACCTTCACCCAGGTGCATCTGGAACTCGGCGGCAAGGATCCGACCTATGTGCGCGCCGATGCCGACCTCGAAGCGGCGGTTCCGCTGATCGCCGAAGGCACCTATTCCAACGCTGGCCAGTCCTGCTGCTCGGTCGAGCGCATCTATGTTGATCACTCGATCCATGACCGTTTCGTCGAGGCGCTGGTCGCCGAGACGGCGAAATGGTCGATCGGCGATCCGATCGGCGAAAAGCCGATGGTCGGCCCGGTGGTGCGCGCGGTCGCGGCCGACACCATCCGCGGCCTTACCGAAGGCGCGGTGCGGGCAGGAGCGAAGCGTCTGATGCCGCGGGATGGCGCGCTCAAGGCGGCAAGCCTCGGCGCCGCCTATGTCGCGCCGGAGGTGCTGACCGGCGTCGACCACAGCATGCAGATCATGCGCGACGAACTGTTCGGACCGGTGGCCTGCGTCCAGGCGGTCAGCGGCGACGACGAGGCGATCCGATTGATGAACGACAGCGACTACGGTTTGAGCGCCTCCATCTGGACGCGCGACGTCGAACGCGGCGTGGCCTTGCTCGACGAGGTCGAGGCCGGCACGGTCTATCTCAACCGCTGCGACCACGCGGACCTCTATTTGCCCTGGGGCGGCATCAAGAATTCCGGTCTCGGCCGCACCAACGGGCGCGCCGGCCTGATCGAGGCGACGGCGGCGAAGGCTTACCATGTCCGCTCCGTCATCGCCTGAGCGCCAAGGGCATCCGGTCGTGCGGAGCCTTGAAAAGCTGGGCGATGCGGCTGTTGCTGCGCTTGCAGCGGCCGGCGTGGAGCGGTTGCTGCCGGATGCAGCCAGCCCCTATCTCCTGATCGCCGAGCATGCCGGCAATGTCGTGCCGGGGCCGTGGCGAGATCTTGGCCTGGCGGAGCCTTATCTCAGCACGCATTTCGCGGTCGACATCGGGGTCGATGCGCTGACGCGGCGGCTCTCGCGAACGCTGCGCGCGCCGGCCGTCATCGCGCGCTATTCTCGGCTGTTCCTCGACTATAACCGCCCCGCCGATGAGTGGGATTTCATGCGGCCGGACCTCGGCGGCATCCCGGTGCCAGGCAATCTGGCGGTGGACGCGGCGGATGCGAGGCTGCGCAAGCTTGTCGCCTGGGCGCCGGTCGAACGGGCGATCGTCGAAGCCGCCGCCGGCAGGCGCGCGCTGATCTCGGTGCATTCCTTCACGCCGGTGATGGGCGGGGTGAGGCGCGATGTCGACATTGGCGTGCTGTGGCGGGAACAGTCGCCCTTCGTCACCTCGGTGCTGAAAACACTCGGGACCCAGGGCGCGGAAGCAGGCTTCAGGATCGGCGACAACGAACCGTACGACTGGCGCCAGGCCGTCGGCTACACGCTGAACCGGCATGGGCTGCAGCGGGGTCGGCCCTGCCTCTATCTCGAGGTCCGCAACGATCTGCTTGCCGATCCGGAAACGTTCGAACGCATCGGCCGCCTTCTCGAAAATGCCTTTGCCACCGTCGCGATATCCCTATGGCCGCAATCAGCCGTAGCCGTCTAAAGGCTGGACGCTCAAATAACGGGCCGCTAGAGCTTGTCAAATTGGAAACACGACGGCCAAGGGCGTGGACGATGCAGGGCAATGTGGGCAGCAAGATCCGCGACGCGCGCAAGCAGCAGAACATCACCTTGCGCGATCTCAGCGAGCGATCCGGCCTTTCCGTTTCGCAGCTCTCAAAGCTGGAGAACGGCAAGGCCAGGCTGACCGTCGACATCGCGCTGATGATCGCCGGCGTGCTGCATGTGCCGGTGGCCTCCTTCCTGTTCAGCCCGAAGCCTGGACCGCAGGCGCGCCGCTCGATCACGCGCGCCGGCAGCGGCATTCTGCACGAAGGCAACGCCATGGAATTTGAGGTCTTGTGCAGCGATTTCCGCGACAAGACCAACATTTTCTGGCGCGTCACGCTGCGCGCCAGAAACTTCGAGGAAAACGGCGGCTGGCGCAGCCATTCGGGTGAGGAGTTCATCCATGTGCTGAGCGGCAGTCTGCAATTGCACACGCTCCATTACGACCCGACCGTGCTGCAGCCGGGCGACAGCATCCTGTTCGACGGCGAGATGCAGCACGCCTATGTCGCGCTCGGCGACGAGCCCGTGATCATGCTGATGTCGAACACCGTGCCGCGCGACGGGCTGCCGCCGGGAACAGGCGCCTGACCGACGGCGCCGGCCTTTCCATTCAAGAATTTTTCTAAAATGGAAAAAAATACTTGTTCTGGAAAAGTCGGAGGACTAGCATCCTTTTGACCGGCCGACAGGAGAACAGCCAGCGGGCGGGAATGGGAGAAATGACCGATGCTGTCGGTTGAGACAGTCAGCAAGACATTCGGCGGCGTGCAGGCGTTGCGCAGCGCCTCGCTGACCTGCGAGGCCGGCGAGATCCTCGGTCTCATCGGTCCGAACGGCGCCGGCAAGTCGACGCTCGTCAACGCCATCTCCGGCGTGCTCAAACCGGACAGCGGCAGCGTGCACCTGGCGGGCGAGGAGATCACTGGCCGCGGCCCGGAGCATTGCGCGCGGGCAGGGGTCGGCCGCACCTTCCAGACCATCAGGCTGTTCAAGGATCTGACCGTTCGCCAGAACGTCGAGGTCGCGCATATCACCTGCCGCGCCGTGCGTCCCGACGCCGCCAGGCGCATCGGCGTTGACCAGCTGCTGCAGCAATATGAGCTGGCAAGCTTCGCCGACAGTCCGGCCGGAACGCTGCCCTATGGCAGCCAGCGCCGGCTCGAGATCGCCCGCGCGCTGGCGCTGGGGCCGTCGCTGCTGTTGCTCGACGAGCCGGCGGCCGGGCTCAACGAGGCCGAGTCGGAGACGCTGGCGATCGCCATCGAAGGCATCCGCCGTGACGTCGGCTGCGCGACCATCGTCATCGATCATGACCTGCGCTTCATCAACAGGCTCTGCGACCGGCTTTGCGTGATGGACCAGGGGCAGGTGATCGCTTCGGGCGAGACGGAAGACGTGTGGCGCGATCCGCGCGTCATCGAGGTCTATGTCGGGCAGTCGGAGACCGCCTGACGGCCGATGGGAATAAACACAATGAGAGGAAGGAGGGGTAGAATGGAAAAGATTTTGCTGGGAGCAGCGGTGCTCACCGCTGGGCTGTTGCAGGCAGGGCATGCGGGCGCTGCCGATCTGAAGATCGGGCTTGCGGTCGCCATGACCGGCGCCTACGCGCCCTATAGCGAGGCGGAAGGCGCGCGCTGCATGGCCGACAGGCTGAACAAGGCTGCCGGCGCCAACGACCCCAAGGTCGAGCTGATGATCGAGGACAACCGCTCCGATCCGCAGCTTTCGGTCTCGCTCGGCCAGAAATTCCTCGATGCCGGCGCGCAGGTCATCACCGGCGTGCCGTTCCCGGATGCGCTGATCCCGATGGCGCAGACTGCTCAGCCATATGGCGCCACCGTGTTCTCGGCGCCGAACACGCAACTCGAAATGCAGCAGGCCGGGCTTGACAATTTCATCGCCGGCGCGGTGCCTGATCCTATCAACGCCTCGGCCACCGCCAACGCGCTTTACGGCAAGGGGGCGCGGACCGTGGCGCTGATGGTGTCGCCGGATGCCGGTTCCTACTCGGAGAAGCTGCCGGAGTGGTTCGGCGAGGTGTTCGAGCATCTCGGCGGCAAGGTGGTCGGCAAGTTCAACTATTCCTACGGCACCACCGACTGGTCGCCGCAGATCGCCTCGATCAAGGCGCTGCCGCAGAAGCCGGACGCGATCCATATCTGCGCCGTCCTGCCCGATGTCGGCATCCTGATCCGGCAATTGCGCGCCAACGGCTATGACGGCTGGGTGGCCGGCTGCGACGCTTTCGACGACAAGTCGCTGGAAGGCACCGTCGGTGATCCGAAGTCGCTGGAGAAGGTGATGTTCGCGACCCATGGCGCGACCGGCGTCGACGGCCCGATCGACAAATTCCTCGCCCGGTGCAAGGCCGACGGCTACAAGATCAACGGCATCTTCGACGCGCTCGGCGCCGACATGGTGCAGATCAGCTATGAAGCGGCGAAGAAGGCCGGCACCGTCGACCCTGCCGCCTTGCGCGAGGCGATCCGCGCGCCGGGCGGCTATCCGGGCACGACGGCGCCGACGATCTCCTTCGCCGAGAAGAAGGGCTATCCGGTCAAGACGGTGCCGGTGATGGGCTTTGCGGACGGCAAGCGGGTGCTGATCACCGACACGCCGCCGACCTTCGTTCCGGCACTGAACTAAGCGGGGCGGGAAGACGTGCTGAAGGTCGAGAAGCTTGTCGTGCGCTATGGCGCCGTCATGGCGGTGCGCGAGCTGTCGTTGGAAGTCGGGCAGGGCGAGCTGGTCGCCCTGCTCGGACCCAACGGCGCCGGCAAGAGCTCGACCATCAATGCGCTGACCGGGCTGGTCACGCCGGCTTCGGGGCGTGTCGTGCTTGACAGCAAGGACATCTCGCATGTCCGCACCGAGGACCGCATCCGCGCCGGGCTGACCTCGACGCCGGAAGGCCGGCACATCTTTGCCAATCTCAGCGTCGGCGAGAACCTGCGACTGGGGGCGGCGACACGGCGCGACCCTGCCGGGGTGCGCCAGGACATCGAGCGGTTCCTGTCGCTGTTTCCGGTGCTTTCCGAGCGCTACGGCCAGGCGGCGGGCACGCTTTCGGGCGGTGAGCAGCAGATGCTGGCGATCGCCCGCTCGCTGATGTCGCGGCCGAAGCTGTTGCTGCTGGACGAGCCGTCGCTGGGGCTCGCGCCCAAGATCGTAGCGCGCATCTTCGATTTCATCGGCGAGCTCAAGGCGCAAGGGCTGACGCTGCTGGTGGTCGAGCAGAACGCCAGGCAGGCGCTACGCTTTGCCGACCGCGTCTATGTCTTGAGCTCGGGCACGCTGCGCTATGACGGACCGCCGGCCAGGCTCGCCGACGAGCACGGCCTGTTCAACCTCTATATCGGCGGGTAGGCGGCGATGGACTACGCCTTGCAGCAACTCCTCAACGCGCTCGCCTTCGGCGCGGAATATTCCCTGGTGGCGCTCGGGCTGGCCGTCGTCTTCTCGATCATGGGGCTGGTGAATTTCGCGCATGGCGAGATCATCGGCGTCTCGGCCTACAGCGTGTTCCTGGCTGCGGCGCTTGGGCTGACCTCGCCCTTCGTCGCGGTGCTGCTCGCGGTCGGCATGGCGGCGCTGGCGGCGGTGGTGTTCGAGCGCGTCGCCTTCCGGCCGGTGCGCTACGCGCCGACCACGACCGGGCTGCTCACCGCTTTCGGCGTGTCGATCGTGGTGCAGAACCTTTTCATGCTTCTGATCTCGCCTAAGCCGCAGTCGGTCTCGGTCCTTAACGGCTTGAACCAGATGTGGTTCTTTGGTCCCTTCGCCGTCTCTTCGCTGCAGGTGATGGAGCTGATCGTGTCGGGCCTGACCATCCTGGCGCTGGTGTTCTTCCTCAACCGTTCGACGCTTGGGCTCGCCATCCGCGCCGCCTCGCGCGACTTCGCCACGGTGCGGCTGATGGGGATCAAGGCAAATCGCGTCATTGCCACGGCCTTCGCGATTTCCGGCGCGTTGGCGGGCATCGCCGCCGTCTTCATCCTGGCGCGGCGGGGCAGCGTCTCGCCCGATCTCGGCTTCGGCCTGGTGCTGAAGGCCTTCGTCGCCTGCGTCATCGGCGGCTTCGGCTCGCTGCCGGGGGCGGCGGTCGGCGGCATGCTGCTCGGCTTCATCGAAGTCGGCCTGCTTGTTGCGCTGCCGCAGGAATATGCGGGCTTCAAGGATGCGCTCACCTACGCCATTATCGTCGCGCTGCTCGTCTACCGGCCGGAAGGCTTGCTCGGCCAGCGCATCGAACTCGGCGATAAGGAGATCTGAAGTGGCAGGCTCCGAATTGTCGCAAGCGGTCGAACAGATGGCGGCTCCGGCCGCGACCGCGCAGTTCGGTAACGCGATCCTGCGGTCGTTGATCGGTGGGCTGGTGACGGCGCTCCCGGTGCTGGTGATCGGGCTTCTGGTGCTGAATTTCGCGCCGACTTACTACACCTTCCTGGCGCTCGGCGCCTTCGTGAACCTGATCGTGGTGGTGGGCCTGCAGGTGTTCATGGGCAATTCCAACATCGCCAATCTCGGCCACAGCGCCTTTGTCGGGCTCGGCGCCTATGGCGTCGCCATCCTGTCGACGCCGCTTGCCATGAAGAAGCTGTCGATCCCCAACGCGCCGTTCGGTTTTGCGACGCTGGAGCTCGATCCGGTTTCCTCGGCGCTCATCGCGCTTGTCGTCGTCGGCATCGTGGCGCTGGTCAGCGGCAAGGTGATCAGCCGGCTGTCGGGAGTCGCCGCGACCATTGTCAGCCTGGCGCTGCTCATCATCGTCCATTCGGTGTTCCTCAACTGGACCGATCTGTTCAAGGGCAACCAGGCTTTCTTCGGCATTCCGAAAGTGGTCGGACTGCCGTGGATGCTGGTCTTCGCGGTGCTGGCGATCGTGGCGGCGCGGCTGTTCAAGGACAGCCGCTGGGGCCTGCAACTGCGAGCCAGCGCGCAGAGCCCGCAGGCTGCCGCCGCGCTCGGCATTGATGCGAAAAAGCTGCGGCTCATGTCATGGGTGCTCTCGGCGCTGATCTGCGGCCTTGCCGGCGTGCTCTACGCCTATTTCGCCGGCACGATCAGCCCGAAACTTTTCTACTTCCAGATGATTTTCAACACGCTGGCGATGCTGATTCTCGGCGGCATGGCGACGGTGACCGGGGCAGTGACCGGTGTCATCGTGCTTTCGATCGGGCTGGAATTCATCCGCAGCATCGAGTCTGGCGTGACCGTCGCGGATATCCAAATGCCCCAGCTGCTTGGACTGTCGGGCGTGGCGCTCGGCGTGGTCATCGTGCTTTGCATGGCGTTCCGGCCAAGCGGCATCAGCGGCCGGCATGAGCTCGACGAGCTTGTGTCGCTTCTTTTCCGGCGCAACGCCAGATAGCGTCGTCATTCCTGGTGGAGGGTTGAACGTGGAATTTGAGGACAGGGTGGCGGCGTATGCGCCGAAGCTCGAGGCGCTGCAGGCCGAGCTTGCATCGCGCGGCGTCGAGTTCGTCGAGGTGCATACGGTCGATACGTCGGGCGTCGTGCGCTCCAAGATCGCGCCGCTGAAGCTTTCCACCTATGGCGAGTCGATCAATGCCATCCTCTATTGCGTCACCCATGGCGACGGTCAGCCGATGGGTGATGTCGCCTTCGCCTCGCCAAGCGCCAACGAGGAGAACGGCTTTCCCAACATCAAGGGCATCATCGATCCGGATACGGTGGTGCAGCATGGCTGGAAGCCGAAATTCGCTTCCGCCATCACGCGCTCCTACATGCTCGACGGCGCGCCTTGCGCCTACGATCCGCGCAACGTGCTTGCCCGTGTCGAGGAGCGCGCCAGGGCGCTCGGCTACGAGCCGAAATTCGCCCTCGAATACGAGTTCGGCATTTTCCACGCCGACCACGATCTGATGCGCGCCGGCCGCTATCGCGAGCTGAAGCCGTGGGGCCATTCGCTGATCAACTACGACCTCGTGCGCAGCGGCGAGTACCAGGATTTCGCCGCCGAGTTCATCACGCGCATGAAGAGCATCGATATCGGCGTCGCGTCGCTGGTCACCGAATATGGCTACGGCATGTATGAATACGCGCTGACGCCGAAGAGCGCGCTTGCCGCGGCGGATGCCGCGATGCGCGCCAAGCTGCATCTGCGCGAGCTGTGCGCCGAGCGCGGGCTGGTCGCCACCTTCATGACGCGCTTCCAGCCGCCAGGCAAGGAAAGCGCCTGCGGCGCGCACCACCATGTCAGCCTGTGGCGGGACGGCAAGTCTGCCTTCGCCGCCGGCCCGAACCGGCTGACGCCGGTCGCCGAGAAATTCGTCGCCGGCATGCTCAACCGCATGCAGGAGACGCATATTTTCTTCCGGCCGACGGTCAATTCCTACCGGCGCTTCGACCGCGGCGCGTGGTCGCCGGAAGACGTCGGCTGGGGGTTCGAGAACCGCACCGCGCCGATCCGCGCCATCACCACGCCGAACGATGCCGCCTGCCGGTTCGAGCACCGAGCGCCCGGCGCCGACGTCAATCCCTACCTGTCGATCGCCGCCATCCTGGCGGCCGGCTGCGAAGGCATTGAGAAGAACCTCCCGCTCGAGCCGCCGGTGACCAGCAACCTTGCCAATCTCGACAAGCCGAAGCTGCCGCGCACGCTGAACGCGTCCATTGAGGCCTTCGCCGCATCCGATTTCTGCGCCGAGGCGTTCGGCGAGGCGTTCCGCGACAATTATGCCGAGAGCCGTCGCGCCGAGCAGGCGGCCTTCGATGCCTGGCAGGCGTCGCATATCACCGACTTCGAATGGCAGCGCTATTTCGTCAGCTGAACCGCCAAAGCTCTCCATGCTTCACACCCGGCGATCAGTTCCGCTGATCGCTGGGTCAAGCGAATTGGTGTGACATCGAAGGCGACGCTCCATAAATGAAGCCGCACTTGAAGCGCGTCGCGCTGAACGGATTCAGGCGACGCGCTTCAAGTCTTTTTGTTGATGCATGTCGTTGTCCCAGAACCGCTGCGCACTTCTGGACGACATGCATTAGGAGCGGCATGATGACGGCGGAAGCAATCTCTGAGAGCAGAACCGGCGGCGATTTCTGGGACGGCGTGCGATTGTCGATGCCCGTCGTCGTCGCCTCTGCGCCATTTGCGATCCTGTTCGGGGCGATCGCCGTCGACAATGGTTTCTCGGTGCTCGAGGCGTTCCTGATGAGCGCGCTGATCTTTGGCGGCGCCAGCCAGATGGTCGGCATCGAGCTGTTCGGCCAGCATGTCGCGCCATGGCTGATCGTGCTGTCGATCTTCGCGGTGAATTTCCGCCATGTGCTCTATTCGGCCGGCATCGGCCGGCGCATCGCGCATTGGCCGCTGCTGCAGCAGGCGCTGGGCTACTTCATTCTGACCGACCCGCAATTTGCGGTGGCGGAGGCGAGGGCCGTGTCAGGCAAGCCGGTCGGGTTCGTCTGGTATCTTGGACTTGGCCTGCCGGTCTACGTGTTTTGGGTAATCGAAAGCGGGTTGGGCGCGGTGTTCGGCAAGCTCATTCCGGATACTCATGCGCTGGGTATCGATTTCCTGTTGCCGATCTACTTTCTCGGCCTCGTCCTCGGTTTCCGCAAGCGGCCGCTATGGCTGCCCGTCGTCGCCGCAAGCGCGGCCGGATCGATCATCGCCTACAAGACGGTCGGCTCTCCCTGGCATGTCTCGATCGGCGCAGTCGCCGGCGTGCTGCTGGCGGTGGTCCTGCCGCCGCATCACAGCGGAATAGGGGAGCGGCCGTGAGCACGACCTTCTGGATCATCCTCGCCGGCGCGATCGCCACCTATCTGACCCGGGTCGGCGGCCACCTCGTCATCTCGCGCTTCGAGAATATCCACCCACGCGTCGAGGCGGGGCTGAACGCTGTGCCTGCCGCGGTGCTGACGACGCTGGTCGCGCCGGCAGTGCTTGGCGCCGGGCCCGCCGAATGGGCGGCGCTGGTGGTCACCGCTTTGGTGTCGCTGCGCGGCGGGTTGATGTCGATGTTCCTGGCAGGTGCTGCGGTGCTGATCGTCGCGCGGCAGTTTGTGGGATAGATTCTGCCGGCGCGATCGTTTCGGACCGCCGGCGCTGCCTCTCATTGCCCTTTCGGGCATTTCTCCCCGTAGGACGGGGAGAAAGAAGCTAATCTCAAATCTTCGCGTCGTGCGGCAGCGGCGCCGTCGCCTTCTCCAGCCAGGCCAGCGTTTCGCCGTCGACCATCGGGCCAATCTCGGCCAGCACCCATGCATGATACTGGTCGAGCCAGTGCAACTCATCGCGCGTCAGAAGATCGGTGCGGATGAGCCGCTTGTCGATCGGCGCCAGCGTCAGAGTCTCGAAGCCATGCATGGGGATGTCGCCGCCTTCGATCTGTTCCGCCGGCGTGACCAGGATCAAGTTCTCGATGCGGATGCCGTAGGCGCCTTCCTTGTAGTAGCCTGGTTCGTTGGACAGCATCATGCCGGCCAGCAGCTTTTCGGTGCCGGTGCGGGCGATGCGCTGCGGCCCTTCATGCACGGCAAGGTAGGAGCCGACGCCATGGCCGGTGCCATGGGCGAAGTCGCAGCCATGCTTCCACAGTGCCACGCGCGCGACGGCGTCGATTTCCGAGCCGCGCGTGCCGGCGGGGAAACGCAGCGTCGAGATGCCGATCATGCCCTTCAGCACGAGCGTGAAGCGCTCCCGCATCTCCTGCGTCGGCTCACCGATCGGAACCGTGCGGGTGATGTCGGTGGTGCCGTCCTGATACTGACCGCCGGAATCGAGCAGGAACAGTTCTCCGCTTTCCAGTTTGCGGCTGGTGGCGCGCGAGACGCGGTAATGCATGATCGCGCCGTTCGGGCCGGCGCCGGAAATCGTGTCGAAGGAGATGTCGCGCAGCGGCATCTGGGTTTCCTCGCCGGTCTGGCGGCGCACTTCCTCCAGCTTGGTGACGACGGCGATCTCATCGAGCGTGCCCGGCTGCTGGCGGTCGAGCCAGCACAGCAGCTTGGCGATCGCTGCGCCATCACGGCGATGCGCGGCGCGGCTGCCGGCGATCTCGGCCTGGTTCTTGGTCGCGCGGGGAATACGCGCCGGGTCAGCCGCCAAGACGACGGTGCCGCCATTGTCCTCGGTCAGCGTCCGCAGCTTTTCCGCCGCCAGCACCGGATCCAGCGCGATCCTGGCGCCGTTTTTGGCCAGCTCGACGATTGCCGCTTCGAACTCGCCCGGATCATGCAGATCGGCAAGCTGGGTGAGATAGGCCGCGACCTGGCGCGGGAATTTGCGCTGGTCCATGAACAGCTGATGCTTGCCGTCGTCGGCGAGGATGGCAAAGCCGAGCGCCAGCGGCGTGTGCGGCACGTCGCCGCCACGGATGTTGAAGCTCCAGGCGATGGAAGAGGGGTCGGTCAGCACCGCATGGGTGGCGCCGTCCTTCTGGATGGCGCTTGCCAACCGCACAAGCTTGTCCTTGGCGAGCTCACCGGCAAAATTGAGCTCGTGCAACTCCACCGGCGCGCGCGGCGGCTCGGGCTGGTCTTTCCAGATGATGTCGATCGGGTTTCTGTCGAGCGGCACCAAGGTCGCGCCGGATTGCTCGGCCGACGCCTTCAGCGCCCTGACCTCGCCGATCGTATGCAGCCAGGGGTCGAAGGCGAGCCTTGCGCCCTTGCCGAGATTGTCCTTGATCCAATTGGCCGGCGGATTGTCGATGAGGCTTTCGACGGTGAAGATGCCGAGATCGACCTCGTTTCGGACCTGCAGCGTGTAGCGGCCGTCGACGAAGATGAAGGCGCGGTCGCGCAGGATGATGGCGACGCCGGCCGAACCGGAAAAGCCGGTCAGCCATTTCAGCCGCGCCGAGCGGTCGGCGACATATTCGCCTTGATGCTCGTCCGCGCGGGGAACGATGAAGCCATCCAGGCCATTGTCGGCCAGCCATTGCCGCAGCTCCGCCACGCGCGGCTTGCCGACGGCCGGATCGCCAGCGGAATCAAAGGTCTGAAACATGGTGGCCTCTCCTCGGATGCTTGTCGCAACCTAAAGCGCGTCGCGATCTTTCAGATTCGCTCCATGCGCTTTAGGTTTTTGATCTTACGCATGTCTTTATCCCGAAAGCGGTGCCCACTTTCGGGAGACATGCTTTAGAGCATTTCGGGCGCCAATTGAAACGGATCTGTCACCAGACGCCATATGATCCAGATATGCTGAAGCGACGACGTGCAAGCCAGGCGCGCCCCCGTGTCTTTCCGCATGGACGCTATGCAGAATCGTCGATTTCCAGACAGGTCGGCAGGGCTTAGTTTGCCGGATGTGGAGGAATGAATCCTGTTGTCCTGCAAAGGAGACTGTCATGTCCACGCTTCCAGCCAGACGCGGATTTTTCAGAAACGCCATGAGCGCGCTGATCGAAGCTCGCCGGCGCGAGGCGAGCCGCTACGTCAACGGGGCGCTGCTTTGTCTCGACGATGAAACGCTGAACGCCAATGGCTACGATCGCGAAGAGCTGAAGAAGGCGGCAAACTCGCTTTATGTGTGAGTAACCGCCTTAGCGCTTCAGGTGGATGGTCACCCACCCCTCGCGATGGAAGGTGCGGACGTGACGAAAACTCTGGCCGACATAGGCTGAGACCACAGCGTCGCGCTGCCGGTCGAGGATGCCGGACAGCACCAGCGAGCCGCCGAGCCTGATATGCCGGGCCATCTGAGGCGCCAGCCGCATCAGCGGCCGGGCCAGGATGTTGGCGACGATGAGATCGAAAGGCGCGCGCCTGGCGAAGATCGGGTTGTGGAAGCCCGGCGCCGTCACTGTCTCGACCAGCGCCTTGACATGGTTGAGGCGGGCGTTGGCGGCGGCGACGCGGATGGCGACCGGATCGATGTCGGTCGCCAGCACAGGAATATGCGCGAGCTTGGCGAGCGCGATGGCAAGCACCGCGCTTCCGGTTCCGAGGTCGAGGGCGTTGCGCGGCCGTTCGCGCAGCACGACCTGCTCCAGCATTTCGAGGCAGCCGGCGGTGGTGCCGTGATGGCCGGTGCCGAAGGCAAGGCCTGCCTCGATCTCGATGGCGAGATCACCGGCGTGGCGCTTGGCGCGGTCGTGCGACCCGTGGACGAGAAAGCGGCCGGCGCGGACCGGCTTCAAGCCTTCCAGCGAGCGCGACACCCAGTCGATATCGGGAAGGACCTCGCGCTCGACGGCCTTCGGCACGCCGAGACCGGCGAGGATGTCCCTGACCCGCGCCTCGACGGGATCGATGTCGCCATCGGCATAGAGCGACACTTCGTGGATGTCTTTTTCCTCGTCGAGCTCCAGCACAGCGATCGGCAGCCCGTCATCCTCGAAGGCGGCGTCCAGCGCCGCGAAGATGCGGTCGGCCTCAATCTTGCTGGCGGTGAGGTGCAGCCTGGTCTGGCCCATCAGGAAGACTCTTGTTTGAACATGATCTTTTCCGAAAACCGGTTCCCACTTTTCGGGATCATGTTTGCCCGCCGGCGGCCAGCCGTTTCAGCTTGGCGACGGCGGTGTCGGCGCTCTCGCCATAGGCGATGGTGCCGGCGAAATCGCCCTTGGCGTTGAGCAGCAGCACCGAGGCCGTATGGTCCATCGTGTAGTCGCCGTCGCCGGTGTCGACCTTCTTCCAATAGATGCCGAAGGCCTTGGCCATGGCATGCACCTCGTCCGGATCGCCGGTGATGCCGGTGATGCGGTCGGAGAAGTTGCTGACATAGGTGTTCATCGTCTCCGGCGTGTCGCGCTCCGGATCGACGGTGACGAAATAGGCGTTGAGGTTCTTGCCGCTGTCGCCCATCGTCTTCAGCCAGCCGGCCAGCTCGAACAGGGTTGTCGGGCAGACTTCCGGGCAATGGGTAAAGCCGAAGAACACGACGCTCGGGTGGCCCCTGAAGGCGGCTTCGGTGATCGGCGCGCCTTTCTGGTCGACCAGCGTGAAGGGTGCGCCGAAGGGCTCGCCGCCATAATGGCCGCGGTACCAGTCGAACGTCAGCCAGCCGATGCCCGCCGCCATCAGGACGAGAATGCCGACCAGGATTGAACGCATCATCAGTGAATGTCCGTCGTGATTGCCTTGGGGCAAGTTTGGCGACACTCTTAGCGGGTCTGCGCCGGGCACGCAAAGATGCCGCGTTGCCGCAAGCAGAGATCCAGGTGGGGCACAAACCCCGTGTCGGGCGGCTTGCAAACGCCACGATCTTGTCCCACCTGACATCGGCAAACGCCAACCGAGGAGGCAACCTTTGCGAAAACTGATCGGCTTGTTCGCCGCTTGTCTTGCTCTCAGCGCCGGCGCGGCCATGGCCGACGAAGTGGGCAAAGTGGGTGTCGACTGGGTCGGCAACGACATCATGATCGATGCCATCAAGGACCCGAAGGTCGACGGCGTCACCTGCCACGTCGCCTATTTCGACCGCAGCATCATCGACCGGCTGCATAAGGGCAACTGGTTCGAGGATCCTTCCGATTCCTCAATCTCCTGCCGCCAGACTGGGCCGATCACCATCGGCGACATCGATATGGGCGAGGGCGGCGAGGAAGTGTTCAAACAGGGCCTCAGCCTGATCTGGAAGAAGCAGGTGGTGAACCGTATCTACGACAGGAAGAACGAGACGCTGATCTATCTGTCGCATTCGCGCCAGGTGCAGAACGGCTCGGCGAAGATGTCGGTCACCACCGTGCCGCTCTACGGCCAGAACGTGGTCTGGACCAAGGGCAAGCCGCAATAGCTCCCGAGACAGGCTTGGCGGGGGGCGGGTCGCGCTTGCGAGGCCGTCCCCGCCGGCGTAAAGCCGCTTCATGGACCGTCCTGAAAACCTTGTCCTGAAAGATCCCGAGCCGCGCATCCATCCGACCGCGGAGCTCAAAAGCTGCAAGCTCGGCCGCTATGCCTCGATCGGCGAGCGGGTGATCCTGCGAGAAGTGAGCGTCGGCGACTTTTCCTATTTCGAGCGCCATTCGGAAGCGATCTACACCACGATCGGCAAGTTCTGCTCGATCGCCGCCAACAGCCGCATCAACGCGCTCGAGCACCCGATCGAGCGGCTGACGCAGCACAAGGTCAGCTACCGGCCGAACGAGTATTTCCGCTGGCTGGGCGTCGACGCTGAATTTCGCGCGCGCCGGCAAGCCAAACCGGTCAGTGTCGGCCACGATGTCTGGATCGGCTATGGCGTGGTCGTCATGCCGGGCGTTGCGATTGGCAACGGCGCCGTCATCGGCGCCAATGCCGTGGTGACGCATGACGTCGCGCCCTACACGATCGTCGCCGGCGTTCCGGCGAAGCCCTTGCGCGAACGCTTCTCAGCGGTAGTCGCGGCGCGTATCGAGGCCCTGGCCTGGTGGGATTGGGCGCCGGAAAAACTGGCGAGCGCAATCCCCGACATGCAAGCCATGCAGATCGAGGCCTTCCTCGATCGCTGGGAAGGCAGTACTCCCTGACACACAGAATGCCGCTGAAAGCATAACGGCGCTGTCTGGATTTACGCTTCTGCCGGGAGTGGTGCCCCTCCCGCCATGCGGGGGTGGCGCGGCGGAAGGGGCTGGAGGCATACCGCCGTGAAGCGGAAGGAACAGGCTCGCTTGCCTGCACCGGCACTATCGCAAACAAACCGATAAGGTGTTTCTTCACGCGCCTGCGCTTCTGGCGTGTGTCTGATTGCAGCCGCGTGTAGGCACCAAAATTCAGGCCCTTGGAACCTGAGGCGGCGGCAGCTTGTTTCTCCGCAGATGCTCTTACATCCACAGTTTTAGAAGGACTTGCATGATCGAGAGAACTTTTAGCAAGGTAGCCAACTGGGTGGCCCATCTGGCCGGCCTGCCGTGGACTTTCGTCATCTGTGTGCTGATCGTTGTCGTATGGGCGGCAAGCGGCCCGATCTTCGGCTTTTCGGACACTTGGCAGTTGGTCATCAACACCGGCACCACCATCGTCACCTTCCTGATGGTGTTCCTGATCCAGAACACGCAGAACCGCGACGGCGCCGCGATCCAGGCCAAGCTCGACGAGCTGATCAGGGTCAGCCGCGCCCACAATCATTTCATCGGCATCGAGCACCTGACGGAATCCGAGGTCGAGGAGATCCGCGCCAAATGCGAGGCGGCGGCGAAGCGGCACGACCGCAAGATCGCCGAAACGGCCGCCAACAAGGCCGTGGCCGGAAAGAACGGCACGAGGCATGCGGCCAAGTCCACCGGCGCGGCCGCAAAGAAGCCTGCGGCCGGGAAGAACGCCTCCAAGAAGAAAGCGGCTGCTTGAAAGGGCCGTCAGCGGTTCATGAAGGCCGCGAAGGCGTCCTTGTGATCGGGATGCCAGCGCGACAGGGCAGGGCGGTTCTCGATGATGTCGCCGATCGCCCAGGCCATGCGCTTTTCATCCGTCGGCCGCGCCACCTCGTTGTCGGGGCACAGGATGTAGAAATCGCCGTCGACAAGCGATGCCAGCATGAAGTCTATCACCTGCTCGCCGGTCCAGGCGCCGGCGGGCTTCTCCGTCGCGCCTTCGGTCAGGCCGGTGTAGGTGAAGCCGGGGATCAGCAGATGGGCCGACAGTTTCGCCCCAGGCTCGTTGCGCAGCGCGTGCGCCAGCCCTTCGGTAAACGTCTTCACGCCGGCCTTGGAGACGTTGTAGGCGAGGTTGCCGGGCGGGGTGGTGATGCCCTGCTTGGAGCCGGTGTTGATGATGAGCCCCGGTTTTCCAGCTGCGAGCATGCGCGGCGCAAAGGCCTCGGTGCCGTGTATGACGCCCCAGAAATTGATGTCCAGAAGCCGCTTCCAGGCGTCGCGGTTCTCCCAGGGCTTGCCTGGATTGTTGCCGACGCCGGCATTGTTCATCAGCACCGACACCGCGCCGAAGGCGCCGTAGGCGAGGTCCGCCAGCCGGTCGACCTCTTCGGCCTTGGAGACGTCGGTGGGGATTGGCAGCACGGAATCGTCGCCCGCAATCGCCGCGACTGCTTGCCTGGCCTGGTCGAGGCGCACGCCGCCTATGTCGGCGAGCACCGTCTTCATGCCCATCGCCGCGAACCGTTTCGCGGCGGCGAGGCCGATGCCGCTGGCGCCGCCGGTTATGACGGCAACGTTGCCCGAGGCGAAAGCGGGCAGCGCAGTCTGGATTTCGGCGTCGCTGGTCATGGTTTCCATCCTTGTTCGGGTCGCGCCGAACTTAACGCTCGCCGCCGCCGAGGCAAGGCTGGTTCGTCCCGATGGGCTACTGTGGCAGTCGCAACGGGTTGACCATCGCTGCGCCTGCCGCGCATGCTGTCCTGAAAAAGGAGCTCGGCATTTTGACCGACTGGATCGGAATCCTCAAAGAGCAGACCGCCAATGGCGACGAGATGGGCCGCGAGGTGCCAAAGATGCTCGCCAATCCCGATATCAGCGAGACGCAGGTGAAAACGCTGTTCGCGGCGCTGGAGAAGCAGGCCGATTTCGCCGAGAAGCTGCGGCTTGCGCTGGAGAAGTTCGGCCATGATTTCCCGATCATCAAGGCGGCCGAGCGGCTGGAGGAGCGCTATGCCGACCTTGCCGCGTCGGCGGCCGAGAAGCTGAAAGCGATGCGGAAATAGGTTTCTATTTTTCGATCAGCCTCTCGAAGCGCTTGTCGGGCGCAAACCAGATCGCCGCCACAAGCACGTAGACCGCCACGCTGATCCATTGGTTGAGAAAGCTGAGCAGGACGGCGGCGATGTAGAGCGCCAGAGAAATCTTGCCCTTGCGATCCTGGCCCACGGCCCTGGCGAAGGTCGTCTCGGCGCCGTGCAGATGGCGCAGCTTGATGACCAGGATGTTGTAGGCAACGGCGCAAAGCGCCAGGTCGAAGCCATAGACGGCGACCGGCACCGGGGCGAAGTGGTTCTCCCCCATGAACGCGGTGGTCACCGGCATCAGCGACAGCCAGAACAGCAGGTTCATGTTGGCCCACAGCACGCGCCCGTCGACGCGCTGCACGGTGTGGAACATGTTGTGCAGGTTGTTCCAGTAGATGCCGACATTGATGAAGGAGAGCACGTAGCAGAAGAAGACTGGCCACAGCGGCAACAGCGCGGAAAAATCCTCGCCATGCGGCACTTTCAGCTCCAGCACCATGATGGTGATGATGATGGCGACGACGCCATCGGTGAATGCCTCGACCCGTCCCTTGCCCATGATTCTTCCCTCGCTTTGCGTCGACGTTAAGGGAGGATGCCGCGGCTGACCATCCTGCCAGAACTGTCAGGAGGGCATTCGCAGGTTGGAACAGCGCCATTATACGGGCGTTGGGCTTACAACCCTCGGAGATCGCCATGACCAGCTACGCTCAAACCATGGCGCGTGACCATGAGCTTGGCGGGAGGGCCGCGAAGGCCGCCGTAGCCGCCATGATCGCCGCGCTTTTTGCCGGCAGCACCGCGTTGACCCCGCTCTACATCATCTACAAGCAGGCCTTCGGCTTCTCGCAGGTCACGCTGACGCTGGTTTACGCCGTCTATGTTGTCGGCAATCTCGGGGCGCTGCTGTTTTTCGGCCGCGTGTCGGATGTGATCGGCCGCCGTCCCGCCGCGCTCGCGGCGATGGGGGTTGCCGTGGTCAGCGCGTTGTTTTTCCTCTTCGCCGAAAACCTCGCCTGGCTCGACGTCGCCCGCATTCTGAGCGGGCTCGGCATAGGCGTCGGCGCGGGTGCGGGCACCGCCTGGCTGGCCGAGCTGATCGAAGGCAAGGACAAGTCGCGCGCCGCTATCATCACCACCAGCACCAACTTCATCGGTCTCGGCGTCGGCGCGCTCATGGCAGGGCTGCTCGCCCAGTATGCGCCCTGGCCGCTCAGGCTCACATTTGCTGTCTATCTCGTCCTGCTTGCGTTGGTGACCGTGCTGATCTGGCGCACGCGGGAAACGGTCTCCAGTCCAGGGCGGATCGCGGACGTCTCGCTGCGGCCACGGCTTTCGGTGCCCGACAATATCCGCGCGCAATTCGTGGCGCCGGCGGTGACCGGCTTCGGCGCCATGGCGCTGGTCGGCTTTTATGCCGCGCTGGCGCCGAGCATTCTCGCGCAGCAGCTGCACGTGACCAATCATGCCGAAGCCGGCGGGCTTTTTTTCGAATTGTCGATTGTGGCGGCCATCACCATCGTGGCCACCGCCCGCCTTGCTAGCCGCTTCACCATGCTCGCGGCGCTCGTCCTGATGATCCCGGCCGTGGCGCTGGTCGTCGCGGCGCAAATCTACGCCTCGATGGCGCTCATGATCGCGGCGACCGCGGTCTGCGGCGCGGCGGCGGCGCTTGGCTATCGCGGCGGCCTGCAGGTGGTGAATCAGATCGCTCCGGCCGACCGTCGCGCCGAGGTGGTCTCGGTCTTCTTCATCTGCTGTTTCTGCGGCAACGCGCTGCCGGTGATCGGCATCGGAGTGCTGTCCAGCCTGGCCAACGCCACCGTAGCAAGCCTGGCCTTTGCCGGCATGATCATCGTCTTCTCACTGGTCGCGCTCGGTTTCGGCGCCAAATACGCGCGGCAATAGATCTCAGCTGGCTGGTGTCTCAGGCGCAAGATTGGCGCGCTGGCGCGGCACGCCGAGGCCGGTGTCGGGCGGCTCGCCCGCCGCCGGCCGGTCCTCGATCATATGCATCGTGCGCCAGCGGCCGAAGCGATAATAGGCTGCGGCAAGCAAAAGCGAGGCGATCGAGCCGGCCGGAAAGCTCCACCACAGTGCTTCTTGGCTGATAACGCTGCGCATGGAATAGGCAAAGCCGGTGCGAATGAACAACACCGAGATGATCAGGATGATCAGCGGCGGCATGACGGCGCCGGTGGCGCGCACCGTGGCGAAGAGCACGATTGTGATGCCGAACAGGATGAACGACCAGGACGCCACCCTGTTGATATGAGCGGCAATGTCGATCGCGGCGCTGTCATTGCTGAGGAAAAGACTGAGCACCGGGCGATCGAAGACGAAGAGCAGCGCCACCAGCGCGCCGGTCAGCACCAGGTTGAAGCCGACGCCCGAGGCCGCAACCTTGCCGATGCGGTCCCAGCGCCCGGCGCCGACATTCTGCGCGGCCATCGAGGAGACCGCTGCCCCGATCGCCAGCGCCGGCATCTGGATATAGGTCCAGAGCTGGGCGGCGATGCCATAGGCGGCCGCCACCTGCGAGCCGTAAGAGTTGACGATGCCCATCACAGTGAGCGCCGCGGCCGAGATGACGATCATCTGCAGGCCCATCGGGATGCCCTTGAAGACGACGATGCGCAGCAGCGCCGGGTCGGGTCGCAGCAGCGCGAGGTCGGCGCCTGCCAGCCGCAGCGGGTGCTTGCGAACATAAAGCACGATCAGGATGGCGATGACGCTCACCGTCTGGCCTATGAGCGTCGAGGTCGCCGAGCCGGCGATGCCGAGCTCGGGGAAGGGGCCGATGCCGCGGATCAGCAGCGGATTAAGCACGACGTCAAGCACGACCGCCAGCGCCATGAAAACGAACGGGGTTCGCGAGTCACCGGCGCCGCGCAGCACGGTCATAACGAAGGACAGGAGGTTCATCATCGGCACGGCGACAAAGATGATGCGCAGGTAGCTGCGCGCCAGCGGTAAGGCATCCGCCGGCGTGCCGAGCCCGGTCAGGATGGCGTCGACCCAGATCCAGCCGCAGACGGCGAACACGACCGAGACCAGGAAGAAGAAGGTGGCACTGGTGCCGACGATGCGCTTCGCCTCCGGCAGATCGCGGGCGCCGACCGACTGCGCCACCAGGATGGTCGCCGCCATGCCGATGCCGAACACCGTGCCGAGGATCAGGAACAGCACGAGATTGGCGTTGGAGGTGGCGGTCAGCGCCGCCTCGCCGAGGAAGCGGCCGACCCAGACCGCGTTGATCGAGCCGTTGAGCGACTGCAGCACGTTGGAGCCCAGCACCGGCAGCGCGAACAGCAGCAGCGTGCGCGGGATCGGCCCGCTGGTCAGGTCGTGGGTCCGCCTTCGAGTGGGCTTGTCGTCATCCATGGCAGCACCGAAAATGAATCAGGCCCGCGATGCTATCGCAGGCCTGATGCTCATGCATCCGTTCCGCGCTCAGCCGTATGCCCGCTCGGCATACGGCTGAAGCAGAACTAGTTCGCGGCGAGGCTGTTCCCAGACAGTCCAGGCAGGGTGACCTGATAGACCAGGAAGGTGGTGTCGACATCGGCGCCGTCCTCGGCCTTGTAGGGCGCGCCGACCTGGAAGCCGTCCTGGGTGAGGAAGTCGTTGTCGTTGGCGACGAACAGGAAATAGTCGTCGGGCAGTTTTGGATCGAGGACGGGCGCCAGCGACATAGCCTCCCACTTCTCGGACAGGTTGTTCCTGTCGTTCGGCGCGCCATTGTGCAGGCCGAAGCGGCCGAGCTCGCCCTTGTCATTGATGTCGATGAAGGAGGTCAGCTTGGCCGGCGTCACCGACGGATCAAGCACGCCCTTCGGCGCCATCGGCTTGTCGGCGGCGTCGAACGGGCCGTTGGCGATGTCGGTCGCGGCGGAGAGGTCGACGATCTCGATCTTGCGATAGACCGACTCGTCCCCCTTCAGGCCCTGGCCGTTGCCCGAGTCGCGCGCCAGCATCAGGAAGCTTTTGTCGGAGAGCGCGACGATCTCGCTCTGCGCGGCGACCTTGGTCTTGCCCTTGGCGTCCTTGAACACCGGCAGCGGCACGACATATTCATGCGCCAGCTTGAGGTGGGCGAGGTCGGAAGCGTCATAGACCAGCGCGCGGGTGTTCTGCCGCGTCGAGCCGGAATCGCCGCCGTCCTGGCGGGCCGCCGACTGCAGCACGGCGATCAGGGACTTGCCGTCAGGCGTCATCGACATGCCTTCGAGCCCCTGGTTGTTCTGGCGGCCGGTCTCGGGATCCTTCGGATCGGGCTGGGCCGCGCCCGGGCCGGGATTGTCGGACGCGAAGTTCGGCTTGCCGTGGCGCATCGGCACCAGCGCCGCCGGCGGCTGAGTCGCCGACATCAAGCGGCCTTCGGCCGAGAAGCGGTAGATGTTGGGGCCATATTCGTCGGAGATGAACATGGTGCCGTCGGGCAGGCGCACGATCGCTTCGTCGTCCAGCGAAAGTTTGCCGTTGTCGGCCTGAGGCAGGATCGGCATGTCGCTGGCGGCTTCGCGCACGCCGTTGAGCGGGTCGAGGCCGGTCGCATCGGCGCCCTTGTCGTCGGTCAAGAGCATGGTGTCGGCGAGCGTCGCCTTGACGCCGGCTTGTTCCTGCCCGGCGGCGGGCGCGGCGCCTGGAGTGGTCGGGGTCAGCTCGATCGCGATGGTGTTGAGGCGCGGGCGGTAATCGGTGGTGCCGACGACATTGTAGCCGCGGTCCGGCAGCAGCCAGAGCGAGCCCTTGTAGCCCGCGCCATCGCGCGCCCAGCCCTTGGTGTCGATCGACATGCCGGAACCCGAACCGAACGTCTCGCCGAACTTGTCCTTCTGGCTGGCCGGAATGCGGCCGACGCCGACGAGCCCCTTGTTGACGTAGGCGACGCCGTCGGCGAGCGCCGGCGTCATGGCGGTGAACAGGGCAAGTGCCGCGCCGAGCGCGACGGTTCGGTTGAGATGTTTCATGGAAATCCCCTTCGTGACGAGCAGAGCGGCCATTGGCTCAAAAGGGCGCGGCGCCGACGATGCAACCAGCCCTTGCCGCCGAGCGGTCTAGGACGTGAACGTGATGGTTGCGTGACAGGTGGCGCTTCTTTCTTCTCCCCTTGTGAGGGCTTTGCACAGAATCG
>CCNC01000024.1 GCA_000824845.1 Mesorhizobium sp. ORS 3359
GCGAAACGGTGAAACACACTAAGCGCTGCCGTCTCAACGAGAGGAGTGCCATGAGCATCAAGACGGAAGCTGGCGTGCCGATCCTCGAGACGGCGCGGACCATCCTGCGGCCCCATCGTCCGGGCGATTTCGAGACCTATGCCGCCATGTGGGCGGAACCTGCGGTGACCCGTTTCATCGGCGGCAAGCCGCGCACGCGCGAGGAAAGCTGGATGCGCTTTCTGCGTCATGCCGGCCTGTGGTCGCTGATCGGCTACGGCTTCTGGGCGATCGAGGACAAGGCGACGGGGCGCTTCATCGGCGAGGCCGGCTTCCATGACTTGAAGCGCGAGATCGAACCTTCGATCGAAGGCGTGCCGGAAGCCGGCTGGGCCCTGGCCTCTGAGGCGCAAGGCCGGGGGCTTGCGAGCGAGGTTGTCGGGCGGATCGTCGCCTGGAGCGACGAAGCGTTCGGAGAGGCGAGAACCGTCTGCATCATCGATCCGGAAAACGGCGCCTCGCTGAAGGTGGCCGGAAAGAACGGTTACCGAGAGATTTTGCGGACCACCTATCACGAGAAGCCGACGATCCTGCTGCAACGGCGGGCCGGAGGGGTTGTCGCCTAGAGATTGGCAATCAGCCGGCCTTGCGACGCAGCGTCCGCGCCAAGGTCTCCCAGCCATCCGCCGTCGCATCGTGCTCGCTGCGATTTGCGCGCAGCATCGTGGTTGCGTCGAATGGCTGGGGCCGCGCGATCGCATAGCCCTGCGCATAGTCGACGCCGATCGCCCTCAAGGCGTCGATGATGCCTTCGCTTTCGACGAATTCAGCGATGGTGCGTTTTCCCGTCACCTTGCCAATGTGATGGATCATCTCGACCATCGCGCGGTCGATGCGGTCGTCGAGCATGTCCTTGACGAAGCTGCCGTCGATCTTGAGGTAGTCGACCGGCAAATGCTTCAGATACGCGAAGGACGACATGCCGGAGCCGAAATCGTCGAGCGCGAAGCGGCAGCCAAGCCCGCGCAGATCGGCGATGAAGCGCATGGCTTCGGAAAGATTGGCGATGGCGCTGGTCTCGGTGATCTCCAGGCAAATCGTTTCGGGCACGACGGCGTGCGCGGCGAACTGCTCGCGCATGAAGCCGAGGAAGGTCTCGTCGCCGAAGGTGGCGCCGGAGAGATTGATCGCGCAGGTGGATATCGGCGTCGCGTGCGGGTCGGCGCGCCTGGCCGCCAAGGTGGCGAAGGTGTTGCGCACCACCCAGCGGTCGATCGTCGGCATCAATCCGTAGCGCTCCGCCGCGGGGATGAAGCTCTGCGGCGTGACGAAGCTGCCGTCCTCGTCGGCCAGCCTGAGCAGGATTTCGATATGCGCGCCCTGCTCCGGGATATCGTCGCGCAGGGGTGCGATCTCCTGCGCATGCAGCCTGAAGCGGTCCTGATCCAGCGCGGCATGCAGACGCTGCACCCAGGCCATCTCGCCGAAGCGCTCGCGCAGCGCGGTGTCGCCCTCGCTGTGGAAATGGACCCGGTTGCGGCCCCTTTCCTTCGCCATATAGCAGGCGACGTCGGCGGCGCGCAGCACCTCCTCCAGCGTCATGCCGACATTGGCGACTTCGACCATGCCGATGCTGACGCTGATGGTGAAGGGACGCCCGTCCCAGGAGAAATGCAGGTCCTGGACCGTGGCGCGCAGCCGTTCGGCGGTTGCGGCGGCACAGTCGGCATCGCAATCGAAAAGCAGCACGCCGAACTCGTCGCCGCCAAGCCTCGCCAGGATGTCGCCGGGCGGCAGCTCGTTGGCGAGCAGCACCGAGATCTGGCGCAGCAGCTGGTCGCCGGCGGCATGGCCGCATGTGTCGTTGACCAGCTTGAACTGGTCGAGGTCGAGATACATCAGCGCATGCCTGCGCGACCTTTCCGGCGCTTCGGAGATCGCGCCCGCCAGCCGGTTCTCGAAGTCGCGGCGGTTGACGAGACCGGTCAGCGCATCATGCGATGCCTGCCACGACAGGCGCTCGATATAATCCTGCTCGCGCGTCATGTCGTGCAGGGCCAGGACACAGCCGTGGATCTGGCCTGAGACGATCAGCGGCGCGCCATTCAGCGCCACCGGCACGACCGAGCTGTCGGGACGCTCCAGGAGCTGCGGACGCACATTGGAGCGGCGCGGCTCGCCTGCCAGCAGGCGCGCGATCAGATCGGTCTCCTCGACGCCGCTGTCCTTGTCGACAAGCCGGAACAACGAGGCGATGGGCCTGCCCCTGGCCGCGGTCAGCGAGCAGGCAAGCAGCCGCTCGGCCCCGGCATTCATATAGTCAAGCCGCCCCTCGGCATCGGTGCTGATGACGGCCTGGCCGATCGAGGCCAGCGTGATCTGGGCACGCTCGCGCTCGGCGTTGAGGGCGCTCTGAAACGCCTGGCGCTGCTTCATCAACTTGCGCGTGCGCCAGACGGCGAGCAGAATAAGCAGGGCGGCGGTGGCGAGATTGGCCGCCGTCAGGGCCATCTTGATGAAGCGCGATCCCTCGCCGAGGCTGTCGGAAAAGGCCTTGGCCAGCGGCCCGATCCGGCGGTCGAGCTGGTGGATTTTCGCCTTCCAGAGGCTGATCTCGGCTGGCGTTGCCGGCCCTTTTTCCAGCCTTCGATTCATCTCGTCGCCAAGTCCCTCAATGGCGAGGATCATCTCGTCGGCATCCGTCCAGTGGCGGATCGCGGTGTCGAGATAGCTGACGCCGCGGAAATTCCGGAACAGCCAGATCAGGCCGTCAACATCGTCGGGGTGGTTGTTGCCGCTGAGAAAGCCAAGCCGGGCCGCATTCGTGTCAGGCTCCGTCTGTTCGAGCGCCAGCCGCGCGGCGCGATCGGCGAGCGGCACGGCGATGGCTTGACGATATTCGTTGAAATATTCCTGCTGGCCGGTATCGGCATAGAGGTTCAGGAAGTAGATGGCGTGCTTCTGGCCTTTCGACCATTGGCTTTCGCCGCCGACATAGGCGCGGACCGCGGATAATGTGTGGAGGCTGAGGGTTGCGACCAGCGCCTGGACCAGGACCACCGCGACGAAGGGCCAGACCAGCCCTATCAGACGCGGACCCGCATCGGTCGACGAGAACTTCATCCCATTCCCATGGAGCTCGTTCTGCTCCCCCGGCGTCTGTCCGACTGGCTCATCCGTCGGTTGAGACGACATTTTTCCCCGCATGTCGCGCGGTTGCCGGCGACATCGATCCAGATAGCGCGCCTGGCTTAACGGCCGATGAATTCGCCCAGTATTTGTTTCATGAATTATTGCTAACCTACAGAAGGACGTTTACGCCGCGTGACGGCGATATTTAGCTCATATTATCGAATCGAGTTGCCGGGGCGCGGAAGCAAAAGCCGGCAACATCGACCCGATAGCCTTCTACCGCAGCCATCTCTTAGCGCTTGGCCTTCGATCTGTTGAGGGCCACGGCTTCGCGGACGAGCGCCTTTAGGGCATCAGCGTCGACCGTGTCGCCTTGCTTGAAATCGATGGCGCGCCTCGTGTTGCCTTCAAGGCTCGAGTTGAAGAGCTTCTTGGGATCAGGCAGCGCCGCGCCTCTGGCGAAGGTCAGCTTGACGACGGCCTTGTAGGTCTCGCCGGTGCAGATGATGCCGGCATCCTCCCAAACCGGCACGCCGCGCCATTTCCATGTCTCGACGGCTTCCGGCGCGGCCTGGCGGATCAGGGCGCGGAGCCGGGCAAGCATCTCGCCGCGCCAGTCGCCCAGTTCCTCGATCCTTCTATCGATCAGTTCGGACGCAGACCTGCCGTCCTGCTCGCCGTCTTCTTGCATGTCTGGTTTCTCCTCAATGCCGGATATGACATCGCCGCCGTGGTCCTTCGGGAGGGCGGCGCTTGATCCTTCCTTGCGCTTACATCCGTTCGCCGGGCAGCCGGCTCGCCTGTTTCACCCAGGAAACGAACCGCTCCTCGTCGAGCCGATCGTCTTCATGGATGTGCAAATAGCGCGTGTCCCCGCTCTTGGATTCGACCGGAGGCACGGGATCCAGCGACAGGCCGCGGAAGAACGCCACCTTGATGTATCTGGCGAAGCAATGGATGCTGAGAAACCAGCCTTCGCCCTTCATGCCGTAGAATGGAGAATTCCATTTGACGGCCTTCTGCACGTTGGGAATGGCTTGCACGATGAGCTGGTCGAGCCGGCGCCCGACCTCGCTCTTCCAGCCCGGCATCGCCGCGATATAGGCCTGCACGGGAGCGTCGCCATGGCCCTTGGCGATCTGCGGATTGCCGCCCGAAAGCAGGGCCGGCTTCTTGTCCGGAGATGCGTCCGCTTTCGATTTCGCCTTCGCCATCAGGCCGATTCCGTGCGCTCGCCCGTCGGCTCTTCGCGCCATCTGGCGGCATAGGGCAGCGCGAACATGTAGAGCCCGCTGAACAAAAGCAGGAAAAGCGGGATCAACGGCGAGTAGACGATCCAGGCGGGCGGCGGGCCCATGGCCATGGCGGCGAAATTGGCAATGACGGTGACGGTGAAGATGATCGACAGCCAGCGATGAAGCTGCCTGATCCACTTGCTCCAGTTCAATCTAACCTCCCTTGCAAATGACGAGACGGATCGAGGCGCCTACCAGCGCGCCAGCTGCGAAAGCTGGACGAGGTTGCCGCAGGTGTCGTTGAGCTGCGCGATGGTCGCGCCGGTCACTGCCGTCGGCGCCATGGCAAAATTGCCGCCATTGGCCTTGATGCGCTCGTGGTCGGCCTTGATGTCGTCGCTGAAAAGCATCAGCGCCGGCTGGCCCTGCTTGAAGATGGCCTGCTGATAGGTCTTTGCCGCCGGATTGTCGTTGAGTGCCAGCTGCAGCTCGGTGCCATCCGGATCGTCGGGCGAGGTGACGGTCAGCCAGCGGAATGGACCGTTGGTGAAATCCGCCTTCCTGGTGAAGCCCAGAACGCCGGTGTAGAAGGCGAGGGCCTTCTCCTGGTCGTCGACATAGATGCTGGTCAACTTGATCTTCATTTCGATATCTCCATGGCTTACGCCTGCGGCGTGCCGCCCCGCCAAACAGTGTGTTGTTCCGAGCAGTCCTGCTGTTGGCGGCGACCTTCAGTCGAGCCGCGAAAGGACCTCCTCCAAGGTCGCCAGGTATCTCTTCCAGCCGACGGTGGCGCCGCGGTAATATGGCTCCTGATCCGTGCGGAAGCCGACCTGCTCCATACGCAGATGCGTGCCCGTGCCCGTCGGGGTCAGCGTCCAGGTGACCACGCTCTCAAGGTCCTTGGTGTCCCAGCTGTAGGACAGCATCCTGTTGGGTTCGACCGTTCGCACCTGGCAGTCGACACCGCCCCATTCGGCGCTCATGTTGAAGCGATGGTCCACGACCGGCTTGAAGTCGTTCTTCATCAGCCACGCCTCGATGAGATGCGGTTGGGTGAGCGCGCGCCAAATCTTTTCCGGCGCAAAAGGTATCTCGCGCTCGACGATGACGGAGCGCGTTGCGGCTTCGTTCATTGATCCATCCTTTTGAGCAGATCTTCGAGATCGTCGAACCGGCTTTCCCAAAACCCCGCCATGTCGCGCGTCCAATCCATCAATGGCGCAAGCGCCTTGATCTGCGCGCTGTAATGGGTCTGGCGCCCTTCATGACGGTCACGAACCAGACCCGCCTCCTTGAGCACGCCCAGATGCTTCGACACCGCCGGCTGCGACACACCGGCCTGCGCGGTCAGGGCTCCGACCGTCTGCTCGCCCTGCCGGCACAGGCGCTCGAAAATGGCGCGGCGGGTCGGATCGGCAAGCGTCCTGAACAGCATATCGTGGGAGGCCGACATCTCAGATCGATTACCCGTTGGCTATTGATCGACGTATAACCATTGAGATATATGTGAGTCAAGCAGAAAGCCCGACGGCGCTAGTTGCCGGCGTCCGCGTTGAGGCTGGCAGCGTCCAGCATGAAGGCATCCTCGCCGAAGGCGCGGGTGGCGCGCGCGGCGGCTTCCAGCAGCGGGCGTTTCATGCGCTCGAGGAAGGCCGCATCGACGCGCGTGCTCGGACCTGCGAGCGTCAGCGCGCCGAGCAGTGTCCGCCCCGGTCCGAAGACGGGTGCGGATATGCCGGCGGTCTGCGGATCACGGTCACCGATCGAAATGCAGTTGTAGGTCTTGCGGATCGTTTCGTAGGGCTCGCCCTCTTGGCCCGAAAAGGCGGCAAGCACCCGGCCGCCCGAGCCCGCGAGCAGAGGCAGCACGTCGCCTTCGCGGATCGTGTAGCGGATCGGATGCTTGGATTCGACACGGTAAAGGCAAGTGCGAAGGTCGCCCGAGCGGACGTAGAAGGCAACGCTTTCCCAGCTCCGCTCGGAAAGATCGCGCATGATCGGCAGCAGGATATCCATTGCCACGACTGAACGCTGGTAGAGCGCGCCAAGCCGGAATGCGGCGGGCCCGATGCGATAGCGCCCGTCGTCCAGGCGCTCCAGCAACTGCCCGCGTATCAGCGAATTTGCGAGCCGCAGGATCGTGCTCTTGTAAAGGCCGGTACGGGCGGCGATCTCGGCCAGACCGAGTGAGCGGTCAGCAGGGGTGAAGGCATCGAGGATGGCGATGGCGCGGTCGAGCGCGGCAACGCCGTCGGCCTGCGCCGATCTGGGAAGCGTGTCTGTCATTGCAACTGTGATTCCACCGCGGGCGCCCATCCGGGACTGATCCGGACAGGGATTTAGTCCGGATGTCGTCGTTCTGTCTAGCAGAATGGTATTCCTATTGACAGAACGAGATAACATTTGCTTGAACTCGAAGTGAAGGCCTGTGATCGGGCCTCGTCTTGGCAGGCACCTGGAGGAGGTGTCGTGATTTGGAGGAATCCCCATGCTGAACAGACGCAAATTCCTGACGAACACGGCAGCCGTCGGCGCCGCCGGCTTCGCCGCGCTGCATTTTACGCCTGCCTTGGCGCAGGACGCGCCGCAGATCCAGATTTTCGTTCCAGCGGCGCCCGGCGGTGGCTGGGACCAGACGGCACGCACGATCGACCAGGTGCTGCGCTCCGAGAAGCTCATCTCCGGCTCGCAGATCACCAATGTCGGTGGCGCCGGCGGCACGGTCGGCCTGCCGCAATTCGTCAATCAGTGGAAGGGCAAGGGCAATTCGCTGATGGTCGCCGGCATGGTCATGGTCGGCGCCATCATCGCCAACAAGGCGGCCAACAATCTTACCGAGGTGACACCGATCGCTCGCCTTACGGGTGAGTTCGAGGCGCTGGTGGTGCCGGCGGAATCGCCTTTCAAGACGGCCGGCGATTTCGTCGCCGCGCTGAAAGCGGATCCGACCAAGGTTCCGGTGGCCGGCGGGTCGGCCGGCGGTTCCGACCACATCCTGTTCGGCCTGATCGCCAAGACGGCCGGCGTGCCGGCGGCGAACCTCTCCTATGTGCCGTTCGCCGGTGGCGGCGAGGCGCTGTCGGCGCTGCTCGGCAACCAGGTCGCGGCGGGTATTTCCGGCTATGGCGAATTCTCAGAGCAGATCAAGGCCGGCGCGCTCCGGCTGCTCGCCATCTCGGCCGACAAGCGCCAGGATGGCATCGACGCGCCGACGCTGAAGGAGGCCGGCGTCGATGTCGAGCTGTTCAACTGGCGCGGCGTCTTCGCTCCGCCCGGCGTGTCCGACGACGACAAGGCGGCGATGATCAAGCTGATCGAGACCATGGCCAAAAGCGACGCTTGGGCGACCGAGTGCAAGAACCGCAACTGGACGCAGATCCTGCTCACCGGCGACGACTACGCCAAGTTCATCACCGAGGACACGGCCCGCATCGGTGCAATCTTGAAGGATCTCGGTCTCGCCTGAAGTCTCCACCGGATCACGGAGGCGGCTGCGCCTCCGTGACAGCATGCAAGCAGGAAATGAAACTGCGGCGAGCCGGCAGCCGCGTGCCGGCCATCCGGGGAGGGAGATCATGGGCACCAGCGACCATCAGGCGTCACCGCCGCGTCTTGCCTTACCTGAATTGCTGATCGGCGTCGGGCTTCTCGCCTGCGCCGGCGCCGTGGCCTGGCAGACGCTGGCGATCCCGGTCTCGCCGCTCTACTCCAAGGTCGGCCCGACGGTCTTCCCTTATATCACCATGGCCGGGATGATCTTGTTGTCGCTGCTCCTCATCCTCGCCGCCATTCGCGGCGGCTGGCAGCCGGAGGAGGAAAAGGAAACGCCGACCGATTGGAAGGCGATGGGCCTGGTGGCGGCGGGTCTCGTCGCCAACCTCGTGCTCATCCAGCCGCTCGGCTTCACCGCGGCCTCGGTTATCATGTTCGTGCTGGTCTGTTTCGGCTTCGGCAGCCGGCACCCGCTGCGTGATGCGCTGCTCGGCCTAGTGCTGGCGCTTGTCGCCTATTTCGGCTTCGCCGAGGCGCTCGGCGTCAACATCGGTGCCGGCCTGATCGAGAACCAGCTCAACGCGCTGATCGGCGCCCCGCTCGGCGGCAAGGGGGGCTGAGATCATGGACACGCTCAGCCATCTCGCGCACGGGTTCGCTGTCGCCTTCACGCACACCAACCTGTTGTGGTGCCTGGTCGGCACCACGCTGGGCACGGCGATCGGCGTGCTGCCCGGCCTCGGGCCGGCGCTGACCATCGCGCTGTTGTTGCCGATCACCTACCAGGTGGCCCCGGAAGCCTCGTTCATTTTGTTTGCCGGCATCTATTACGGCGCGATGTATGGCGGCTCGACGACGTCGATCCTGCTCAACACACCGGGCGAAAGTGCCACGATCGTCACCGCGCTTGAGGGCAACCGCATGGCACGTTCTGGGCGCGGCGGGGCGGCGCTCGCCACCTCGGCGATCGGCTCTTTCGTTGCCGGCACGCTCGGCACGCTGGGCGTCGCCTTTCTGGCCCCGACTGTGGTCAAATACGCGCTGAAATTCGGGCCGGCCGAATATTTCTCGCTGATGGTGCTGGCCTTCATCACCGTCTCGGCGGTGCTCGGTTCGTCGTCGGTGCGAGGACTGACCAGCCTGTTCGTCGGCTTTGTCGTCGGCATGATCGGCGTCGACTTGCAGACCGGACAGCCGCGCTTCACCTTCGGAACGGCCGAACTGCTCGACGGCGTCGACGTCATCATCGTCGCGGTCGGCCTGTTCGCCGTCGGCGAGACGCTCTACATGGCCTCGCGCCGCTATGCCGGCAAGGACGAGATCGTGCCGCTGAAAGGTTCGCTCTACATGACGGCGGCCGAATGGGCGCGCTCGTGGAAGCCTTGGCTCAGGGGTGCCGCGATCGGCTTCCCGATCGGCGCCATGCCGGCCGGCGGCGCCGAGATCCCGACCTTCCTGTCCTATGCGATCGAGAAGAAGCTTTCCAGGCACAAGGAGGAGTTCGGCACGGTCGGCGCCATCGAGGGCGTCGCGGGGCCGGAAGCCGCCAACAATGCGTCGGCCGCCGGCGTGCTGGTGCCGATGCTGACCCTCGGCCTGCCGACCTCGGCGACCGCGGCGATCATGCTGTCGGCCTTCCAGAGCTACGGCATCAATCCCGGGCCGCTGCTTTTGACGACGCAGGCCAATTTGGTCTGGGGGCTGATTGCCAGCCTGTTCATCGCCAACGTCATCCTGGTCGTCCTCAACCTGCCCCTGATCGGTCTTTGGGTGCGGCTCCTGAAGATCCCAGCGCCGCAGCTTTATGCCGGCATCCTGGTGTTCGCCACCGTCGGCACCTACGGCATCTCGCAGTCGCCGATCGACCTCGCGATCCTCTATCTCTTGGGCGCGGCAGGGTTTCTGATGCGGCGCTTCGACTTCCCGACCGCGCCGGTGATCATCGGCATGATCCTGGGACCGCTCGCCGAAACGCAGTTCCGCCGCGCGATGACGATAGAAAACGGCGACTGGACGGTGTTCTTCCGGCATCCGCTGTCGCTGACGCTTTTGACTCTCGCCTTCATCGGCCTTGTCGGACCCCATATCTGGGCCTGGATCGAGCATCGGCGCAGGCGCGGGCCGGAGCATGTGCCGGGCGATGCCTGACCGGTTTGGAGCATCATGACAGACCTGCTTTCCGGCATCCGCGTCCTTGACCTCACCAATGTGCTGGCGGGTCCCTACTGCGCCTATCAGCTGGCGCTGCTCGGCGCCGATGTCATAAAGGTCGAGGCGCCGCCGGGCGGGGATCTGGCGCGCCAGCTCGGCGCCTCGCCTGAACTCAACGAGGCCGGTATGGGGGCCTCGTTCCTGGCGCAGAACGCCGGCAAACGATCGGTCGTGCTCGACCTGAAGAAGCCCGACGATCGCGAGCGTTTCCTCGATCTGGTGGCAACGGCCGACGCGCTGGTCGAGAATTTCCGGCCGGGAGTGATGGAACGCCTCGGCCTCGGCCATGACAAGCTGAAGGAAGTCCGGCCGGGCCTCGTCTATTGCGCGATATCCGGTTTCGGCCAGACCGGGCCGATGCGCGGCAATCCCGCCTACGACCAGATCATCCAGGGCCTGTCTGGAATCATGAGCATCACCGGTACGCCGGAAACGGCTCCGCTGCGCGTCGGCTATCCAGTCGCCGACACGCTGGGCGGGCTGGTCGGCGCCTTCGCCATCGCCGCGGCGCTGGTGAAGCAGAAGACAAAAGGCGAGGGCGCCTTTCTCGACGTCTCGATGCTGGAATGCACGCTGTCGGCGCTGGGCTGGCCGGTGTCGAACTATCTCACGGCCGGCGTCGAGCCAAAGCCGATGGGCAACGAGAACATGACGGCCGCACCTTCCGGCGCGTTCCGCACCGGCGAGGGGTTGCTCAACATCGCGGCCAACAAGCAGGAGCAGTTCGTGACCCTTTGCGGGTTGATCGGACGGCCTGAACTGGCGTCCGATCCGCGCTTCGCCGAGCGCGAGACGCGCAAGCAGAACCGCGCCGCGCTGAAGGCGCTGATCGAGGAAGCGCTTGGCGGCGCTTCGGCGGCGATCTGGGAAGAAAAGCTCAACCGGGCCGGCGTGCCGGCGGGGCGGGTGCTGACGATCCCGCAGGTGCTCGAGGAGCCTCAGGTCACGGAGCGCGGCATGGCGACCTCGTTCGTGGGCGTGTCCGGCATGGATCGGCCGCTGACGGTGGTGCGCGGCGGCTTCATGGTCGACGGCGCGGCGCCCACGCCAACGGCACCGCCGCCGCGCCTTGGCGAGCATATGGACGAGGTGTTCGCAGCCTTGCCCGGGCGCGGCACGTCGAGGGCACGGGCATGAGCGAAGATAAAAAGACCGGCCGCGAGCGCGCGGAGGAGTGGTGGCAGACATCCATCATCGAGATGCGGCCGGGCGTCATCCGGCTGCGCGGCTACGAGATCCAGGATCTGATCGGCCGCGTCGGCTTCCCGGCGATGATCTGGCTGATGCTGCGCGGCGAATTGCCGAGCGAGGAGCAGGCGGCACTCCTCGGCATCGCGCTGGGTGCGGCCGTCGACCACGGTCCGCAGGCCCCGTCGATCGCGATCGCCCGGATGGCCGCTACTTGCGGCGTCGGCATCAACAACGCGATGGCGTCGGCCATCAACGTGCTTGGCGACGTGCATGGGGGCGCCGGCGAGCAGGCGCTTTCCTTCTATGGCGATATCGCCGCGGCGATGGATGGCGGCACGCCTCTTGCCCAGGCAGTGAAGACGCGGCTCGATCGTTTTTTCGCCGAGGAGAAAGGCTATGTGCCGGGGCTTGGCCATCGTTTCCATCCGGTTGATCCACGCGCGCCACGCCTGATCGAGCTGACGCGGGAATTCGCCGCGCGCGGCGTGGTCGGCGGGCGTTTCGCCGATATTGCCGGAGCGATCGAGGCGGACGTGGCCGCGCGCAAGGGCAAGACGATCCCGCTCAACATCGACGGCGCCACGGCCGTCATCTATGGCGAGCTCGGCTTCCCCCCGGCGCTGACACGCGGCCTGTTCGTGCTGTCGCGATCGGTCGGGATTCTCGCGCATGCCTGGGAGCAGTCGCAGGAAAGCGACCGCAACAAGGGGCCGCTGCCCCGGGAATGGCTGTGGACCTATACCGGCGCACCGGTACGGCCTTTCCCGAACGACACCGAATAGGACGGTTTATGCCGGATCGGCCGCCGGAATAGTCAGATCCCGGAGCAGGGTCGAAAGCTCAGGCTCATCGATGAGCAGGGCAGCGTCTGCCGGAGGCAGCCATGCGCGTTGGCGGTTCGCGGCTTCCCGCCAATCGGCAAGCTCCTCCGTGACCTGGAGTAGAAAGACCGAAACGTCCACGCGAATGAAGCCATCGGTCATGCGTTTCCAATAGGAATAGGTACCGGCAGTCTGCTTCAGGGCCTTGCCGAGAACACCGGCCTCTTCCTGTGCTTCGATCGTTGCCGCCTTGCGTCCGCTCTTGCCCTTCATCGGCCAACCCTTGGGCACTATGAAGCGCCGCGTGGTGCGTGAGGTGACGAGCAACACTTCGAGGCCACCGTCTTCCCGCAACCGAAACGGAATGGCCGCCACCTGGCGGATCCGTTGCCCTTTCTTGGCTTTGCGAACTGCTTTCTTCTTGGTTGTTGCCATCCCAAATTCCGGTAGGAGCAGCTTCCCTGCCATACGCTATCGGCGCGGCAAAAACCTGTCCGCCCCTGCAAACCCTAGAGCGTCTCACCGTTTCGTGGAAACGGCGAACCGCTCTATCTTTCTGTCTTGACGCAATTCCTGACGGAAAACCGTGTAACACTTTTCCTGGAATTGCTCTAAAACCACCGCCCTTGCAATCCGGTATTTTGCCGGTAAGTAAGTCGGCTAATAAACTGAAAAAAACAAAATGTCAGCGGCAAACCCGCGAAATCGTATTGCCGACCGCTTCCATTCGACATGTCTGATCATATACCGGCACGTCGGGCTGCGGCTGGCGCGCGGCCGGCCGGTCGAGCTCACGATAGATCTGCTGCTGCTGCTGGTATTGCTGCCGCTGCAATTGGTTCTGCAACTGCTGCAGCTGGTTCTGCTGCACCAATGCGTTGCGATTCGTCGGGATGACGACCTGGGCCGATGCGCCCGAAGCCATGCCCAGCAAGCCGGTGGCCGCCAGGACAGCTGAAATCAGAAACGTCGATAGGCGGCGGGACGACATGGCTACCTTGTCCGCATGAAAAACAGAACCTCGACCTAATATAGGGTGTTCGACCGGCGGCGCCATGGTCAACTGGTCGATTGTCATGCCAAGAAAATCCGGCCCGTGCCTCAGCATTGCACTTGACGGCGGCGGCGGCTGGCGGCTCTAACAGCGGCTCCGCCCGTCCACGCGACTGGCCGGTTGGCAAAGAGGGATTCGATGAAGATCAGGTATAGATTTGCCATGGCGATGCTGGCCGTCGCGGGCATCGTCGGTCCGCCGGCATTCGCCGCGCAGAACAAGGGCGACAAGGTGGCCGCCCAGCCCGCCGGCGCGCCGGCCAAGCCGCAACTGCCGGGTGGCGCGTCGGCGCTTTCGGAAACGCATGGCGACTGGACGGTGAACTGCCAGGTCACCGGCACCAACAAGGTCTGCAGCCTGTCGCATCAGCAGTTCAACAAGCAGAGCGGTCAGCGGCTGCTGGCGATCGAATTGACGACCAAGACCGGCCAGGACGCCAGCGGCACGCTGGCGCTGCCCTTCGGACTTGCGCTCGCCAACGGCGTCGCGCTCGAGATCGACGACAAGAAGCTTGACGGCACTCTGCAGTTCAACACCTGCCAGGCGGTGGGTTGCCTGGTGCCGGTGACGTTCGATGCCGACACCACGCCGCTGCTGCAGAACGCCACCACACTGAAGATCAACGCTATCGCCGCGGACACCCTGCAGCCGATCTCCTTCACCATCTCGCTCAACGGTTTTGGAAGCGCGCTGGCGCGGACGGCGGATCTGTCGGCGGATTGATCCACAACGAGGGTATTCATTTTGAGGCGATGGCGAAAGCCGGTCGCCTTATTCGTTTCCGTCCACCTCGCGCAAACGATATCCGACACCCGTCTCGGTGATGATGTAGCGCGGCTGGTCCGGGGTCTTCTCGATCTTCTGCCGCAGCTGGCGGACATAGACCCTCAGATATTGCACGTCGGTCGAGTCGTTCCAGATCTGCTTCATCAGGAACTGGTGCGTCAGAACCTTGCCGGCATATTGCACCAGCATGCGCAGGATGTCGTATTCCTTGGGCGACAGCTTCACTTCCTTGCCCTCGACCTTGACGATGCGCTTCACCAGGTCGACTGAAAGATCACCGGTGTGGAACACCGGCTTCTCGCCCTGCTGCTGGAACTTGTGGCGCAGCGCCACGCGGATGCGGGCGACCAGCTCGTTCATGCCGAAGGGCTTGGTCACGTAGTCGTCGGCACCGAGCTCGAGCGCCGAGACGATGCCGGCCTCGTCGGTGCGGCTGGAGAGGATGACGACCGGAATGTCGAGACCCTCGCCGCGCCATTTGCGGAGCAGCTCCAGGCCGGTCATGCCGGGCAGGCCGAGATCGAGCAGGATCAGGTCCGGCCGTTCGGTCTGCAGGAGCTCGATCGCCGCCTTGGCGTTCGACGCCTCGGAGACCGTATAGCCCTGGCTGCCAAGGCCGACGCGCAGCAATTTGCGGATCGGCGGCTCGTCGTCGACGACCAATATGGAAACGGTCTGATTTGTCATGCCGCATCATCCGTCGGGGGCGCGCCGAGCGCCGGCAAGTCAGCCGGCAATGGCATGCGGATGGTGAAGATCGCGCCGGGACGGTCGGTGCGGTTGGCCGCCGCGATCGTGCCGCCCATCGCCTCGATGAAGCCGCGGCTGATCGACAGGCCGAGGCCCGTGCCGGCACGCACCTGGTCGCGTTTGCGCACGCGGTAGAACGTATCGAATATCCGCTCCAGGTCGCCCGGCGGGATGCCCGGCCCCTCATCCATCACCTGCAGGATGATGGCGCCATTGTCGACCCAGGCCTGCAGCCGGATGATCGAGCCGGGCGAGGCATATTTGGCGGCATTGTCGAGGAGGTTGAACAGCGCCTGCTCGAACAGCACGGGATCGAGCCTTAGCATCGGCAGGTCGGCCGGAATGTCGGTCTCTATTGTGTGCTCGGCGGTGATCTTCTGCGCCCGGTTCAGCGCCGAGCCGACGATATCGCCGACATAATGGAGCGCGTAATTCGGCTCCATCGCGCCCGACTCGATCCTGGTCATGTCAAGCAGGTTGGCGATGAAGCGGTTCAGCCGCTCCGATTCGCTGACGACCGTCGACAGAAGCTCCGCGCGATCCTTTTCCGGCAGCGCCGGCGCGAATTCCTTCAGCGTGCAGGCCGCGCCCATGATCGCGGCGAGCGGCGTCTTCAGGTCGTGCGAGATGGAGGTGAGCAGCGCCGAGCGCAACCGGTCGGCTTCGGCCGCGAGCCGGGCGCGGTCGACATCGGCGACGAGCTGGACGCGCTCGATGGCCACCGCTGCCTGGTCGACAAGGGCGTCGAGCAGGCGTTGCTGCTCGGGCGTCAGCAGCGGTCCCTGCTTGTCATTGTCGAGGCCGACCACGCCGATCGCGGTCCGCCCCGTCCGCAAGGGGAGATAGAGGCGTTTTGCCCCGGGCAAGGTGTCGGCGCCGCGGCCGGCGGCGCGGTTGTGCTCCCAGGCCCAGCGCGCGGCCGCGATATCGGCCTCAGCCAGGGTATCGTCCGGCGGATAGCCGGCCTTGACGGTGATGGTGCCGTTTTCCGGCAGAAGCAGCACGACGCGGACCTTCAGCATCGAGGCGATCTGGAAGGCGGTGGCCCACAGCACGTCGTCGAGCGTGCCGGCGCCGGCAAGCTTCTTGGAAAAGGAATAGATATCCTCGGTGGCGCGCGCCCGCGAGCGCGCGGCGACCGCCTGGCGCTGCACGCGCGCCGTCAGATTGCTGGCGATCACGGCGACGACGAGGAAGACGACGAAGGCAACGATGCTCTCCGGATCCCGGATCGTCAGCGTGTAGCGCGGCTCGAGGAAGAAGAAGTTGAAGGCAAGCGCGCTCACGAAACAGGCATAGAGCGCCGGCCAGAGCCCGAAGGTGACCGCCGATGTCAGCACCGCCAGCAGCAGGACGCTGGCAAGATTGCGGACGTCGAGGAACTGGTCGAGTATCGAGCTGACGGCCAGCGCGCCGACGACATAGACGGTCGAGATCAGATAGGGCCAGATCTGGAAGGGCTTCTGCTCGGGCGCGGCCTTGAGCCGCGTCGAGGGCGTGTCGGTATCGCGCTCGGCGCCGGAAATGACGTGGACGCTGATGTCGCCGGCATTGCGGATCAGATCATAGGTGAGCGAACCCTCGATCAGCTCGCGCCAGCGCGAACGGGTCGGCCGGCCGATGACGATATGGGTAAAATTGTTCGTCGTCGCATGGCGCACGATGTCCTGGGCGACGTTCTGGCCGGGAATGGTGGTGATATCGGCGCCGAGCTGCTCGGCAAGGCGCAGGTTCCTGGCCAGGCGATCCTTGTCTTCCTCGGACATGCCGGCCAAACGCGGCGTGTCGATGTGAAGCGCCGTCCAGGGCGCGCGCAGCCGGTCGGCGAGTCGGCGCGCATAGCGGATGCGGGCCGCGCCGCCAGGTTGCGAGTCGACGCAGACGAGCACGCGCTCGCCGGCCGCCCAGGGACCGGGAATGGCGTGCGACTGCATGTGGTTGAGCAGCTGTTCGTCGACGCGCTGGGCGGTGCGGCGCAGCGCCAGCTCGCGCAGCGCCGTCAGATTGCCCGGCGAGAAATAGTTCTCGATGGCGCGCTGCGCGGTGTTGGGGAAATAGACCTTGCCGTCATGCAGCCGCTTGATGAGGTCGTTGGGGGTGAGATCGATGACCTCGATGTCGTCCGCCTCGTCGATGATGGAGTCGGGAACCGTCTCGCGCACCCTGACGCGGGTGATCTGGGCGACGACGTCGTTCAGGCTCTCGACATGCTGGATGTTCAGCGTGGTGTAGACGTCGATGCCTTGCGCGAGAATTTCCTGGACGTCGAGGTAGCGTTTGGGGTGCCGGCTGCCAGGCGCGTTGGTGTGGGCAAGCTCGTCGACCAGGACGAGGTCGGGGCGGCGCTTCAGGATGGCGTCGATGTCCATCTCGTCCAACGTCTGGCCGCGATAGTCGACCAGACGGCGCGGTACCACCTCATAGCCGTCGACCAGGGCCTGGGTTTCCTTGCGGCCATGCGTCTCGACGATGCCGATGACGACGTCGACGCCGTCGGCGCGGCGGGCGCGGCCCGCCATCAGCATCTCGTAGGTCTTGCCGACGCCGGGTGCCGCGCCGAGAAATATGCGCAGGCGGCCACGGCCTTCGCGCTCGGCGTGCTCGAGGAGCGCGTCGGGGGAGGGGCGGTTCTCGGAGTCGGTCCTGTCGTCGGGCATCAGTCCAATCATGGATTGCGCCGGGGACCGTGTCGATCCCCGGCGCGTGGATCACTTCAGCTCGTCCAGCGCCAGGTTCAGCGCCAGCACATTGACCACCGGCTCGCCGAGGACGCCAAGCTCGCGCGCTTCGACATGGCCTTCGACGAGCGCCTTGAGCTTGGCCTCGTCAACGCCGCGGGCCTTGGCGACGCGCGGCACCTGGAAATAGGCGGCCTCTGGGCTGATATCGGGATCGAGGCCGCTGCCGGAGGTCGTGACGAGGTCCATCGGCACCGACGTGTTCGGGTTCTCGGCCTTCAGCTTCTCGGCGTCGCCCTTGATGCGGTCGATGAGCTTGGGATTGGTCGGGCCGAGATTGGAGCCGCTGGAGGAGGCGGCGTTGTAACCGTCACCGGCCGCCGAGGGCCGGCCGTGGAAATAGCGGTCGCTGGCGAAGGCCTGGCCGATCAGGCTGGAGCCGATGACCTTTCCGTCCTTCTCGATCAGGCTGCCATTGGCCTGGTTCGGGAACAGCGCCTGGGCAATGCCGGTCATGCCTATCGGATAGATCAGGCCGGTCAGCACCGTGAAGAAGACGATCATCACAAAAGCGGGTCTGAGTTGCTTGAACATCGGGATAAATCCTTATGCGAGGCCGAGGGCCGTGACGATCAGGTCGATCGCCTTGATGCCGACGAAGGGCACGATGATGCCGCCGAGGCCGTAGACGAGCAGGTTGCGGGTGAGCAGCGAGCCGGCGCCGATGGCACGATATTTCACGCCCTTCAGCGACAGTGGGATCAGCGCGATGATGATCAGCGCGTTGAAGATGATGGCCGACAGGATGGCGCTCTGCGGCGTCGCCAGATGCATGATGTTGAGCGCCTGCAGCGGACCGGTGGACTGGCCGGGCGCGACGTAGAAGACGGCGAACATCGCCGGGATGATGGCGAAGTATTTGGCAACGTCGTTGGCGATCGAGAAGGTCGTCAGCGAGCCGCGCGTCATCAACAGCGCCTTGCCGATCTCGACGATCTCGATCAGCTTGGTCGGGTCGCTGTCGAGATCGACCATGTTGCCGGCTTCGCGCGCGGCGACCGTGCCGGTGTTCATGGCGACGCCGACATCGGCTTGGGCGAGCGCCGGCGCGTCGTTGGTGCCGTCGCCGCACATGGCGACCAGCTTGCCCTTGGCCTGCTCCTCGCGGATCAGCGACAGCTTGTTCTCGGGCGTCGCCTGGGCAAGGAAGTCATCGACGCCGGCTTCAGCGGCGATGGCGGCCGCGGTCAGCGGGTTGTCGCCGGTGATCATCACCGTGCGGATGCCCATCTTGCGCAGTTCGGCGAAACGCTCGGCTATGCCGCCCTTGACGATGTCCTTGAGGTGGACGACGCCGAGCAGGCGGCCGTCGCGCTCGACCGCCAGCGGCGTGCCGCCGGCCTTGGCGATCTCGTCGGCAACGGCCTGGAGATCGCGGATGGTGTCGCTTGTCGGGCGCGTGCCGTGGGCTGCGACGGTCGCCTGGTTGACGTGATTGAGCACCGCATCGACGGCGCCTTTGCGCACCGACGAACCGTCGATGTCGACGCCGCTCATGCGGGTCTGCGCGGTGAAGGGCACGAAGGCTGCATGCAGGGTCGCCATGTCGCGTGCGCGGATGCCGTATCTCTCCTTGGCCAGCACGACGATCGAGCGGCCTTCCGGCGTCTCGTCGGCGAGCGAAGCGAGCTGGGCGGCGTCGGCCAGCTCCTGTTCGGTGACGCCCTTGACCGGACGGAACTCGGTCGCCTGGCGGTTGCCGAGGGTGATGGTGCCGGTCTTGTCGAGCAGCAGCGTGTCGACGTCGCCGGCGGCCTCGACGGCGCGGCCGGACATGGCAAGCACGTTGAAGCGCACCAGGCGGTCCATGCCCGCGATGCCGATGGCCGACAGCAGCGCGCCGATCGTGGTCGGGATCAGCGTCACGAACAGCGCGACCAGGATCGTTACCGGGATATAGCCGCCCGAGTAGGAAGCGAAGCTCGGGATGGTCGCGGTCGCCAGCACGAAGATCAGCGTCATGCCGACAAGCAAGATGTTGAGCGCGATCTCGTTCGGCGTCTTCTGACGCTCGGCGCCTTCGACCAGCGAGATCATGCGGTCGAGGAAGGTCTGGCCGGAGGCGGCGGAGATGCGCACGCGGATCCAGTCGGAAAGCACCTGAGTGCCGCCGGTGACGGCCGAACGGTCGCCGCCGGATTCGCGGATGACGGGTGCGGATTCGCCGGTGATCGCCGCCTCGTTGACGGAAGCCACGCCTTCGATCACCTCGCCGTCGGACGGGATGATGTCGCCGGCCTCGACCAGCACGATATCGCCGACCTTCAGGCTGGTGCCCGGCACCAGCTTGAATTTCGCGCGGTCGCCGTTGCTGAGCAGCTTGGCCTGGGTCTCGGTGCGCGCCTTGCGCAGCGAGTCGGCCTGCGCCTTGCCGCGGCCTTCGGCGACTGCCTCGGCGAAATTAGCGAACAGCACGGTGAACCACAGCCAGATGATGATCTGCAGCGTGAAGCCGAGATCGCCGCCCCCGGCGATGAGATCCTTGACGAACAGAACGGTGGTGAGAGCTGAGACGACGGCGACCACGAACATCACCGGATTACGGATCAGCGTGCGCGGATCGAGCTTGCGGAAGGCGCCGCCGATGGCGGGCACCAGGATGCGGGCATCCAGAATGCTCGCGGATTTGGACTGGCTCATTTCGAGGCTCCAGTATCGGTTATGTTGGACGGCGCCGGGTGTTCGGTCTTCGGGAAGAGGTGCGGAAGACCGGTGGCCAGCAGCCACAGCACGAACAGCACGGCCGCCATGCCGAGAAAGGTTGAAAGGGTCGGGAAAGGACGAGGCTTCTCGTCCCTTCCGTTGTCGGGCGCTCCGTCACCGGTCCGGTGACCGTCGTGCCGACGTATGTCGTTGAGGCGGGGCATCTCAGAAGGTCTGTCCATGGATCATCGCCAGATGCTCGACGATCGGACCGACGGCAAGCGACGGAAAGAAGGTGAGGCCGCCGACGATGATGATGACGCCGATCAGCAGGCCGACGAACAGCGTGCCGTCGGTCGGGAAGGTGCCGGCCGAAGCGGGCACGGTCTTCTTCGCCGCCAGCGAGCCGGCAATGGCCAGAGCCGGGATGATGACCAGGAACCGGCCCATCAGCATGCCGATGGCCATGGTCAGGTTGTACCAAGGCGTATTGCCGGTGAGGCCGCCGAAGGCCGAGCCGTTGTTGGCGGCCGCCGAGGTATAGGCATAAAGCACCTCGGAGAAGCCGTGCGGCCCGCCATTGGCCATCGAGGCCACTGCGCTGGGCAGGACCACGGCGATGGCCGTGAAGATCAGCATGGCCAGCGGCAGGCACAGGATTGCCAGCATTGCCATCTTGACCTCCCTGGCCTCGATCTTCTTGCCGAGATATTCCGGCGTGCGGCCGACCATCAGGCCGGCAACGAAAACGGCGATGACGACGAACATCAGGATGCCGTAGAAACCGGCGCCGACGCCGCCGACGATGACTTCGCCGAGCTGCATGTTGATGAGCGGGATCATGCCGCCGAGCGCGGTGAAACTATCGTGCATGGCGTTGACGGCGCCGCAGGAGGCAGCCGTGGTGATGACCGCGAACAGTGCCGAGGCGGCAATGCCGAAGCGGGTCTCCTTGCCTTCCATGTTGCCGCCGTCGATGCCGAGCGCATGGACCAGCGGGTTGCCGGCGGCCTCGGCCCAGTAGCAGACGGCAACGCCGGCGACGAACAGCGCACCCATCGAAGCGAGGATCGCCCAGCCCTGGCGCTCACTGCCGACCATGCGGCCGAAGACGTTGGTGAGGCCGGCGCCGAGCACGAAGATGGTCAGCATCTGGATCATGTTCGAGATCGCGTCCGGGTTCTCGAAAGGATGCGCGGCATTGGCGTTGAAGAAGCCGCCGCCATTGGTTCCGAGCATCTTGATGGCGACCTGCGAGGCGACCGGTCCGAGCGCGATGGTCTGCTTGGCACCTTCCAGCGTGGTGGCGTCGACATAAGGCCCAAGCGTCTGCGGAATGCCCAGCCAGACATAGACCAGCGTCAGCACGATACACATCGGCAGGAGCACGTAGAGCGTGCAGCGGGTCAGATCGACCCAGAAATTGCCGATCGACTTGCCCGAGGCACGAGCGAAGCCGCGGATCAGGGCGATCGCGATTGCAATGCCGGTGGCGGCGGAGACGAAATTCTGGACGGTGAGGCCCGCCATCTGCACGAGGTAGGACATCGTGCTTTCGCCGCCGTAGTTCTGCCAGTTGGTGTTGGTGATGAAGCTCGCGGCGGTGTTGAAGGCGAGCTGCGGGTCGACCGCGGTCATGCCTGCCGGGTTGTAGGGCAGCACGCCCTGCAGCCGCTGCAGCGCATAGAGAACGAGAAGGCCCACAAGGTTGAAGAGCAGCATGGCCGTCGCATAGACGGCCCAATGCTGTTCTTCCTTCTCGCTTGTGCCGGAGAGGCGGTAGAGGCCGCGCTCGACGGGTACGAGCACGGGCGAGAGGAAGGACCGGTCGCCGTTGAAGACGCGGTGCATATAGGAGCCGACCGGCTTAACGAGCGCGACGAGGATGCCGCAATAGAGAAGGATTTGTATCCAGCCGTAGATTGTCATTGGGATGGCTTTCCATGCCTGGCGCCGGAACGTTCAGAAACGCTCGGGGCGGATGAGGGCGTAGGTGAGGTAGGCGAGCAGGAACAAGGTCACCGCGCCGCCAAGAATGTAGTCGAGAAGCATGATCCGGCCCTTCCGCTCAGATTCTGTCGCAGGCTTTGACGTAGGCTAAGGACAGGGCGAAGAACAAAATTCCGATCCCGAGAACTATAAGATCCATGGCTGGTCTTCCTTGTTTCCACTTTGTGTTTGCGGGCTCGCGGTGGCGGGCTCAAAACTGCACGCGGACGCTCGTCACCTTGGCGGCGACGGCGATCAAAGCGTTTCTTCGAAGGGAGATATGGACCCGATCGCCATAAAGGTTCGAGACGGGGCGGATGGGAAAGATATAGGAATTTTATAGGGGTTTTGGCTGACGATTCGGCCGCGTCATCCATTCCTGCTGAATAGGCGCCGTAAACCTATATTGTGATTCAGTCCGTGACTTCTGAAGAACTGGGGTTATCAACATGCCGGCAGCGGAAGGCGAGGAAGCAAACGACATCGTTGAGCCCAAGATCATAAGAGGATCCAGAGGCAAGGCCGTGCTGCTTCTTGTTGGAAGCCTGACACTCTTCTGGGGCGGGGCAACGATTGTGCCGGATAGCGAGTTCGAACGCGTCCTAACCAAACTTGGACTGGTTCTCTTTGGATTGTGTGTACCTCTGTTTGGCTGGCTGATAGTCCGTCCGCAATCGCTGCGGCTGAATAGCTGCGGATTTACCCTATATGGCGGATTAGTCCGTTCACAGAAGCAGATTCTTTGGGCAGACATTGATGGCTTCTTTGTCTATAGACTACCCAGAGGCAACCAGGCAGTTGCTTACAATTTTCGACCGGGAGTTAAAACCGCTTCACCGCTTACGTGGATCAGCAAAAAACTGGGAGCCAATGCCTTGTTGCCCGGTGTATGGCCGTTGTCGGCCGAGCAGATGGTCGAAACCTTGAACATCTATCGGCTCCAGGCATTAAGTCGTGAGCCCGAGCAGCCGGCAGAGCCGCTCTCAGGTGGTGGGCCATGATCCAGTTTCCGGCCGTCGGTCCTTCCACGGCATCTCGCCTTCCAACTGCGTGGACAGCGCCAGCACCGTCGCCTCGTCGCCGTAACTGCCGACGAGCTGGACGCCGATCGGCACGCCAACGGCCGATTGCCCGAGCGGCAGCGAGATCGCCGGCAGGCCGGAGATGTTGAAGGGGAAGTTGAAGACCGCGTCGCCCCATTTGGCGTTGTAGCGGTCGAGCTCGGTCTCCGACATGTCGTAGTAGCCGAGCGGGCGCGGCAGCTGCGTCAGCGTCGGGGTGATGAAGATGTCATAGGGGTTTAGGTCGCCGACGATATCGCGGCCGATCAGCCTCAGTTGCTCGACATCGGAAACATGTTTGATGCCGCTGGTCGCGCGGCCGCGCTCGATGACCGCCCAGGTCACCGGCTCGACATCGTTCGGCGTGACGGGGCGGCCGACCAGCGTTTCGAGGAAGCCGAAGGTGGCGGCCGTCTGCACGTTGGTCATGTCGGTGTAGGTTTTCCAGGCAGCATCGGCGTCGAGCGGCATGTCGTGCTCCTCGACATCGTGGCCGAGACGTTCGAGCGCGGCGACCGTGGAAAGCACCGTCTGCTTGACTTCAGGATCTATCGCGGCGCCGTTCGGCGGCGTGACGGTAAAGCCGATGCGCAGCTTCTTCGGCGCCCGTGCGGAGAGATTGAGCCAGCTGTCCGTCGGAACCGGTGGGGTGTAGGCGTCGCCGGGCAGGGCGCCGGCCACCGCGTCGAGATAGGCAGCGGTGTCGCGTACGGTGCGCGAGCAGCAGAGGAAATAGGCGCCGCCATACCAATAGTCGCCGTAGGGCGCGAGGCTGACGCGGCCGCGCGACGGTTTCAGGCCGACAATGCCGCAGCAGGAAGCCGGCACGCGGATCGAGCCGGCTCCGTCGCTGGCCTCGGCGATCGGCACCATGCGCGAAGCGATCGCGGCGGCAGCGCCGCCGCTGGAGCCGCCCGGCGTGATGCCTTGCTTCCACGGGTTTTTCGTCGCGCCGTAGAGTTTTGGCTCGGTGGTGATCGACCAGCCGTTCTCCGGCGCGTTGGATTTACCGACGAGGACGAGCCCGGCGGCCTTGATGCGGCGCGCCACCTCGCTGTCGGAATCGGCGACGAAGTCCTTCAGGTAGCGGCAGGAGTTGGTAAGGGGCGCGCCTTTCCAGGACGAGGCGAGCTCCTTGAGCAGATAGGGCACGCCGGCAAAGGGTGCGTCCTTGTCGACCGTCGCCGCTTGGGCGCGCGCCATGTCGTAGAGACGGTGGATGACAGCATTGAGCGATGGGTTGAGGCGTTCGATCATGGTGATCGCCGCCTCGACCAGCTCAGCCGGCGAAACCTCGCCGCGCTTCACCAGATCGGCGAGCGCCTGCGCGTCGGATTCGGCATAGGTTTCGAGCAGGCTCTCCGAGACCGCAGCCATGTGTTCCTCCCGTTACGTTTCTTGCCGGAGGCTGAGAATGGCCTGGCGGACTTACCCTCACCCAGCCTCCGCTTCGCTCGGCTGACCTCTCCCCGCTGGGGAGAGGAGACTTTCAGCGCCGGCGCTTCCTCTTCTCCCCTCGGGGAGAAGGTGGCCGCGAAGCGGCCGGATGAGGGGGAGTGGCGCGACTGGTGACAGAGAAGGCTCAGGCCAGCTCGACGGTCCGGTTCTCCGCGATGCTCTGCTCCGCCGCCAGTACGATGCGCAGGCTGTTGACGGCCGCGTCCATCTGCTCGGTCAGATCGAGGTCCTCGCGGATGGCGCGCAGGAAGAAGGCCTGCTCGCGGTCGCAGAGTTCCTGGTGCCCGGGCTCGTCTTCCATGCTGACGATCTCGTCGGGCTTGGCAAAATTCTTGTCGCCGTCGACCTGCGCATAGTGGATCTTCAGCGCGTCGGTCTTGGTATGGCGGTCGATGTCGGCGGAATCGGACACTTCCTCGGCATCCTTGGCGCTGCTGCCCGACTGGCCGGCGACGATCGAGACGGCGCCCTTCGGGCCAACCACGTCCTTCACGAAATAGGCCGTCTCGCTCATCATCGGGCCCCAGCCGGCCTCGTACCAGCCGACCGAGCCGTCGTCGAAGGTGACGTGCAAATGGCCGTAATTCTGCTTGTCGGCCTCGGCCCAGAGTTTTGCGCCGATGCCGTGCACGCGCACCGGCTTGGCGCCTGTCAGCTGGCACATGACGTCGACATAATGCACGCCGCAGTCGACGATCGGGATCAGCGAGTCAATCAGGTTCTTGTGCCAGTGCCACGCAGTGCCGCTGCTCTGCTGGTTGAGGTTCAGGCGCATCACCAGCGGCTTGCCGAGCGTCTTGCCGACCTCGATGAACTTGATCCAGGACGGGTGGACGCGCAGGATATAGCCCAGCACCAGCTTGCGGTTCTTCGCGCGCGCCGCGGCCACCACCTTTTCGGCATCCTCGATGTTGGTGGCGAGAGGCTTTTCCATGAAGACATGGCAGTTGGCGGCAATCGCCTTCAGCGCGTATTCGGCATGCGTGTTCGGCCAGCTGTTGATCGAGACCGCGTCGGGCTTCGTCTCCTTCAGCGCCAGGTCGAAATCCTCATAGAGCGGGTAGCCGGCAAGCTCCTTGGGGATCTTCTTGTTGCTCTTGATCGAGCGGCTCATGATGCCGACGATCTCGAATCCTTCGGAGCGGTGATAGGCGCTGGCATGCGATGCGCCCATATTGCCCAGACCAACCACCAGTACTTTCACCTTGTCGGCCATCGAAGCCTCCCCAATGCTCGTTGAACGGAATGGCGGGCGGCGTCTCGCGCCGCCCGATGGTCATGTCGTTCGCGTTATTTGACGGCGGAGTCGAACAGGTGCGCCTTGATCTTGTCGACGTCGAGAGCGGCAAAGCCTTCCGACAGTTTGACGCCGTCGGCATCGGCCTTGACCTTGGCCTTGTCGAAGTCGTTGGCGGCCGGGATCAGGTCGTTGGTGCAGACATCCTCCGCCTTCACCGGCGCGCTGATCTGGCCGATTTTCAGAATCTCGTCGAAGAAGCCCTGCCAGCTCGCCATGTCATGCGAGCCCCAGCCGCCGCGCTTGTCCATGTCGCCGCGGAAGACGTTGATCTGCTGCAGGATCGAGGTGGTGCCGAGCTCGGGACCGAGGTTCTTGGCCAAGGTCGGGAACTGCTCGAACACGGCCTCGACCGCCGCGCGCGGGTTCTGGTAGCCGAACTCGAGACCCATCGCCCAGCCGCGCAGGTATTTTTCCAGGAAGGCCTTCTTGTCGGCATCCTCGAGGTCGGCGGCGCGCACGACGAAGGTGTTGGCCGGCAGCTTGGAATTCTTGACGCCCAGCCAATATTCGAAATCGAGGCCCTTGGCGATCCATTCGGCGCGCAAGCCTTCCCAGGAAAGCGCCGCATCGCCCTGGCCGCCGGCAAGCGCGGTGCCCCAGGTCGGCCAGCCGGCCTCGACATATTTCACCTTCTTGATGTCGACGCCCTGAGCCGCCAGCAGCGGATCGACGATCGCCTGCCAGGCGGCGGAGCCGAGCAGAATGGTCTTGCCTTCGAGGTCCTTCAGGTTGTTGGTACCCTGGCCCTTGCGGAAGGCGAGGCTGAATGTGTCGCGCGCGCCCATGTGGAAGACGGACTTCAGCTTCATGCCGTTTTGAATGGCGAAGGAGAAGACGCCGGGCGAGGGGAAGCCCATGTCGGCTTGGCCGACATCGACGAATTTCACCGTCGCGGTGCCATCCGAAGGGCCGGGCTGCATGTCGGTGTTGAGGTCGCCGAAATAGCCGGCTTTCTTCGCCGACCAGTAAGGATAGTCGTCCAGCACTTCGAGCGTGCCGCGCGGCGAGATCCAGGTGAATTTCTCATAGGCCGCCGCCCTGGCCCTCAGGCCGGATGCGCCGAGCGCGGTGGCGGTCACGACGCCGGCCGCTGTCACCTGCAGGAAATAGCGGCGGCTGATGCCGGTCGGAGCACTGGAATGGATCGGATTGTCGTTGGTCATGGCATTCCCCTTTGTTGATTGCCCTTATTGATCGCTTGCCTTGCCTTCGCCCGCCTCCCGGGCGACCCCGTCCTTTCGCGCTTAGGTCTCCCAGCTCGCCCATTTCTTGCCGATCAGGAAGAACAGCACGTAGATCAGGATGCCGAGCGTCGACAGGATCAACACCACCGCGAAGAATTGCGGCATCTGGATCATCGACGAATAGGAGGTGAGCCGGTTGCCGAGACCGAAACCGCCGCCGACCATCTCGGCGCCGACAGCGGTGAGCAGGCCGAAGATGGCGCCGATCATCAGCCCGACCAGGATCATCGGCAGCGCCATCGGCGCGCGGATCTTCCAGAAGATCTGCAGGGTGCTGGCGCCATAGGAGCGGGCCAGGGCGATCTTGGCGCTGTCGACGCGGCGGAATCCGGTCGCGGCGTTGATCATCACCATCGGGCCGGCAGCCAGGGCCACCGCGATGATGCGCGGCGTGTAGCCGAAGCCGAAGCGCAGGATGAGCAGCGGCACCAGCGCCAGCATCGGCGTGGTGACCAGGATCAGGATATAAGGCGCAACGATCTTCTCGGCGAAGGGAAACTGCGTGATAACCGCCGCCATTACCAGGCCGACGATGGCGCCGATGGCAAAGCCTGAGACAAGCTCCACCAGCGTATAGCCGAGATGCGGCGCGATCAGCGGGAACTCGTCGAACAGTGCGTAGGCGATCGAGCTCGGCGGCGGCATGATGTATTGCGGCACATGGAAGAGGCGCAGCGCCAGTTCGATGCCGCCGATGATCACCACGGCGACGGCGAGGATAGCCGCCACCTCGGCGCCCGACTTGATGCCGGGGCCGCTGGCGAAGGCCGAAAGATTGGTCAGGCTGACATCCTGGCCATCTCCCGATTTGGCCTTCGAGAATTCCGGAATGGCGTCGCCTCCGTTCACGGCCTGATCCTCACGATTTCAGCGCTCTTGTGCTCCGGCTGTTCCTGGGCCTTCGGCCGACGCTCGCCGACGATGTCCATCTTGATGCGGTTGGTGAGGTCGAAGACCTCTTTCGTCCCCATGATCTCCAGCGAACGCGGCCGCGGGAATGGCACATCGTAGATCTTGGCGACGCGGCCGGGCCGCGTGGTCAGCACCACGACGCGGTCGGAGAGGAAGATCGCCTCCTCGATGCTGTGGGTGATGAAGACGATGGTGGTCTTGGTGTCGAGCCAGATCTCCTCGACCAGGCGGTTCATCTCTTCGCGGGTGAAGCTGTCGAGCGCGCCGAAGGGCTCGTCCATCAGAAGCACCGAGGGTTTCAGCGCCAGCGCGCGCACGATCGCGGCGCGCTGCTGCATGCCGCCGGAAAGCTCGCGCGGGAACTTGCCGCCGAAGCCATCGAGCCCGACCCGATGCAAGAGATGGGCGATCCAGGCGCGGTCGGGTTTCTCGCCCTTGATCTCGAAGGGGAAGTTGATGTTAGCGTCGAGATTGCGCCAAGGCAGGAGGTTCGCTTCCTGGAAGACGATGCCGATCTCGGGGCGCGGTCCAGTGACCTCCTTGCCATCGAGCAGGATCGCGCCGCCGGTCAGCCGGTGCAGGCCCGACATCGACCACAACAGCGTGGTCTTGCCGCAGCCGGACGGGCCGACGATCGAAACGATCTCATTGGGCTGAACATCCAGGCTGCAGCGGTCCAGCGCCAGAAGATCGCCGGAACTTGTCTGATAGACCTTGGTCGCTGCCTGCACGCCGAGCTTCGGCGTTCTTGCGCTTGCCGTACTCATGCTCCCCTCGGAGACTGCGCGATGAGTTGCCAAGGCCCCATCTGTCCGCAAAATCAGTCTGTAACTATCCTACTTTACTGTCAAGCGGCGACAAATGGCGGAGGCAATCAGCTTCAATCAGATCTTAGCTAATATGCTGTTCTAAAACAGTTTTATCATCCCTTGCGATGTGTGTTACTTTCCTACATACTCGTCGCGGTTGATTGCCTATGGCCAGCGGGCGGATAATCGCGAAGATGACGGATCCAGAAGCGGGCTGGGGAGGACTGGCGAATGACCGAAGCTGATAGCCAGGCATCGCGAATTGCGGACGAAGACGGCGACCGGCACGACCATGTCAGGCGCTTTCCCGATATCATCTCGCAGGTGAAGGACAGCTATGCGGAGCTGCGGCCGGCCGAGCGCCGCGTCGCCGATGTCGTGCTCGACGATGTCAAATACGCGGTCGACGCGTCCAATGCGGCGCTTGCCCAACGTGCCCGGGTCAGCGAGCCGACGGTGACACGGTTCTGCCGCGCCATCGGCTGCGAGGGCGTGCGCGATTTCAAGCTGAAGCTGGCGCAGAGCCTCGTCGTCGGCGCGCTCTATCTCGCCACCAAGCCGCAGCCCGCGAACAGCGACAGCGGCATGCCGTTCTGGAACGCCGTGTTCGGCGAGGCGCGACGCGCGCTGCAGGAGGCGGAGCGGCAGATCGATCCCGGACAGCTGCAGAAGGCGGCGGAACTGATCGCGAAGGCGCGGCAGGTGACGGTGTTCGGCCTCGGCGGCAGCTCGTCGGCGCTGGCGCAGGAGACGCAATACCGCCTGTTCCGCTATGGCATCACCATAAGCGCGCAATGCGATCCTTATTTGATGCGCATGACCGCCTCGACGCTGAAGCCGGGCGATCTGGTGATCGCGATCTCGGCGACCGGCCGTACCCGGGAAGTGATCGAGGCGGTTGAGCTCGCCAAGCATTACCGCGCCAACGCGATCTGCGTGACGGCGCCCGACACCGAGCTGACCAGCGTCTGCGATGTACGGCTGACGGTTGCCGTGCCTGAATATCCCGACACGCTGAAGCCGACCGCATCGCGCTATGCTTTCCTCGCGGCCATCGATCTGCTGGCGGTGGCGACAGCCTACAAGATCGACGGTCCGGCGCGCGAGACGGTGCGCAGGATCAAATACAATGCCCAGATCCATCGGACGGGCAAGGAGATGGAGCCGCTCGGGGATTAGCGACTACCCTTCTCCCCTTGTGGG
>CCNC01000025.1 GCA_000824845.1 Mesorhizobium sp. ORS 3359
GCCGGCGACGTCGCGCGTGCGCGCCGCCAGCCAGGCGACCAGCTTGCCGTAGCTGCGCCGGGCGGCCGCTTCCGCCGCCGCCCGCGCGATCTCCGAGCGATCGTCCATCGCGGCTCACTCCGCGGCGGCGTACTCTGCCATTTCCCAGATCGGCCGCACTTCGACCGTGCCGGTGGAGGACGCGGGACAGCGCGCGCCCCATTCGATGGCCGTGTCGATGTCGGCCGCCTCGATCATGTAGAAGCCGGCCAATTGCTCCTTGGTGTCGGCATAGGGGCCGTCGAGCACATTGGTCTTGCCGCCGGCGAGCCGCACCGAGGTGGCCGCCTGGGTCGGGCGCAGCCGCTCGCCGGCGATATACGCCCCGGATTTCTTCAGCGCCTCGGTGTAGGCGCCATAGGCTGCGAGCACCTGGTGGGTCTGCTCCTTTGGAGCATTCGCCATCGCGGCTTCGTCATTGTAGATCAAAAGCATGTATCGCATGGTCTTCTCCCGTTTCTTGAAGGCCGCGTCGTTGCGTGCCGACCTATGTCGTGCGGCATAGACCGATTTCGACAGGCGCCGGAAAAATCTTTCGTCCCCAAAGCAGCCAAGCGCAAGCCGGCGCTTTTTCGCGGCCACTCAACCGTTCGTCCAGATGATGATCCCAAAAGTGGACCCCGATTTTTGGAAAGGATCTGATCAAACAGAATGCGTTGAATTGCGGGTTGGCATTTGGCTCCTCCTGTCTAAACTCACAAGCTTCGCGACGGGGAGGCGACGCGACCGTTTCAGGAGGAGAAACCCTAATGCTCGATTTCAGGACGAAATTTGTTGCCGCCGGCGCTTTGGCGCTGTCGCTCGGTCTCGGCATCGTGTCGGCCGGGGCGCAGGAGTTCATCAATGTGCTCACCGGCGGCACGTCGGGCGTCTATTATCCGCTCGGCGTCGCGCTGTCCGAAATCTACGGCAAGGGCATTGAGGGCTCGCGCACGCAGGTTCAGGCGACCAAGGCTTCGGTCGAGAACCTCAACCTCCTGCAGCAGGGCAAGGGCGAGATCGCGTTCGCGCTCGGCGATTCGGTCAAGATGGCCGCCGAGGGCAACACCGAGGCCGGCTTCCCGGGCAAGCTCGACAAATTGCGCGGCATTGCTGCGATCTATCCCAACTACATCCAGATCGTCGCCAGCCAGGACTCAGGCATCAAGACGCTCGCCGACCTCAAGGGCAAGAGCCTGTCGGTGGGCGCGCCCGCCTCCGGCACCGAGCTCAACGCACGCGCCATCTTCGCCGCCGCCGGTCTCAAATACGAGGATCTCGGACGCGTCGAATATCTGCCCTTCGCCGAGTCTGTCGAGCTGATCAAGAACCGTCAGCTCGACGCCACCTTGCAGTCGGCCGGCCTCGGCGTCGCCTCCATCCGCGATCTCGCAACTTCCGTGCCGATCAACGTCGTTGCCGTGCCGGCCGAGGACGTCGCCAAGATCGGGGCGCCCTATGTTTCCGTGGTCATCCCGAAAGGCACTTATGAAGGCCAGGCGGAAGATGTCCCGACCGCCGCGGTCGGCAACTTCCTGATCACCCGCGCCGACGTTTCCGACGAGACCGCCTACCAGATGACCAAGCTCTTGTTCGAGCATCTCGACCAGCTCACCGCCGCTCATGCCGCCGCCAAGGCGATCGATCCGGCCAAGGCGCTGGACGGCATGCCCGTGGCGCTGCATCCCGGCGCGGAGCGCTACTACAAGGAAAAGGGCCTGCTGAAATAGGCCCTCACCATCGAGGAAGGGCTATCGCAGAGCGCAGCGCCAGCCCCCTCATCCGGCCGCTTCGCGGCCACCTTCTCCCGCTGGGGAGAAGAGGGTGGAAGCGACGCCGACAATCTCCTCTCGCCTCGGGGAGAGGTCAGCCGAGCGAAGCGGAGGCTGGGTGAGGGGGAGCCATATGCGGTTTCCCTCCCCTCAACGGAGACGGTATTGCCCGCCAGGAACCCGCCAATGACCGAGACCCCGACCGTTCTTTCCCCGGCCGCCGAAGAACAGGTCGAAGGGCTGCCGCCGGGCTTCGGCGACGGCCTCGCCGGCAAGGCCGCCTTTGCCATCGCCGTCGCCTTCTCCGTCTTCCAGATCTACATCGCCGCTTATGGCAGCCTTCCCAGCCAGGTGGTGCGGGCCATGCATGTCGGCTTCCTGCTGCTGCTCGGTTTCGGCCTGATCGCCAATTTGCGCGCCACCGGCCTAGCGGCGAAGGCCGCGTTCTGGACGCTCGGCGTGCTGGGCTTCGCCACGGGCCTCTACAACTGGGTCTTCTATGCCGACCTCATCCGCCGCTCTGGCTTCCTCACCACGCCGGACCTCATCGTCGGCACGCTGCTGGTGGTGCTGGTCTTCGACGCCGCTAGACGGCTGATGGGCCTGCCGCTGGCGGTCATTGCCTTCATCTTCCTCGCCTATTGCTTCGTCGGCAATCATCTGCCGCCGCCCTTCATCCATCGCGGTTATGATTTCGCGCAGCTGGTCGACACCTTCGCCTTCGGCACCGAGGGCATATACGGCACGCCGGTCTATGTGTCGGCCGCCTATATCTTCATCTTCGTCGTCTTTGCCGCCTTCCTCGAGCGGGCCGGCATGATCGCGCTGTTCAACGATTTCGCGCTCGGCCTCGTCGGCTCATGGCGCGGCGGCCCGGCGCAGGTCTGCGTGCTCTCCTCCGCGCTGATGGGCACCATCTCCGGCTCGGGCGTTGCCAATGTCGTCGCCAGCGGCCAGTTCACCATTCCACTGATGAAGCGCTTCGGCTTCCGCTCGGCCTTTGCCGGCGCGGTCGAGGCGACCTCCTCGATGGGCGGCCAGATCATGCCGCCGGTCATGGGGGCCGTCGCCTTCATCATGGCCGAGACGCTGAACATCCCTTACGCAGAGGTCGTCAAGGCGGCGATCATCCCGGCATTGCTCTATTTCGGCGCCTGTTTCTGGCAGGTGCATCTGGAGGCCGGCAAGGCCGGGCTGCATGGCATGGCCAAGGCCGAGTTGCCCAATCCCTGGGAGGCGGTGCGAAAGCACTGGCCGCTCGTGCTGCCGCTTGCCGTGCTCGTCTACCTGCTCTTTGCCGGCTACACGCCGATCTTCGCCGGCACGATGGGCCTCGCGCTGACCATCGTGCTCATACTCGGCACGCCGCTGGCGGCGTTGATCGGACCGCTCGCCTTCCGCGTCGTCTTCTGGCTGGCCCTCGGGCTTGCCACCGCCTCCTTCATGCGCTTCGGTGTCAACGTGCTGAGCCTCGTCATCGCGGCGCTCGTCATTGCCTGCCTCGCCTTCAAGGGTGGGCGCGAGACGCTGCGCATCTGCGTCGACTCGCTTGCCGAAGGGGCCAAGAACGCGCTGCCCGTCGGTATCGCCTGCGCTATCGTCGGCATCGTCATCGGCACGCTGACGCTCACCGGCATCGCCTCCACCTTCATCGGCTGGATCATCTCCATCGGCGAGAACAATCTGTTCCTGTCGCTGGTGTTGACCATGCTCACCTGCCTGGTGCTCGGCATGGGCATTCCGACGATCCCCAACTACATCATCACCTCCTCGCTTGCCGGTCCGGCCTTGCTGTCGCTCGGTGTGCCGCTGGTGGTCAGCCACATGTTCGTCTTCTATTTCGGCATCATGGCGGATCTCCCCCCGCCGGTGGCGCTCGCCGCCTTCGCCGCCGCGCCTATGGCCAAGGAAAGCGGATTGAAGATCGGCATCCAGGCGACAAAGCTCGCCATTGCCGGCTTTGTCGTGCCGTTCATGGCCGTCTACACGCCGGCCCTTATGCTGCAGGACGCTGGCCCGATCGCGGCCTCGTTCGGCTATCCCGTCGAGGTCGTCTATATCGTCGCCAAGGCCTGCATGGGCATTGTGTTGTGGGGCGCCGCCGCCGTCGGCTTCCTCGCGCGGCGCATGGCCTTGTGGGAGCGTCTCGTCGCTTTCGCAGCCGGCCTGCTCCTGGTGGTCGCGCTGCCGCTCACCGATGAGACCGGCTGGGCGCTCGCCCTGGCGTGGATCGGCTGGCACTGCTGGCGCGCGCGCCGGCTGTTTATGGCCGGCGCCGTATGAGCTTGTGCATCCTCGCCGCCGGCAAGACGGTGACGCTCGCCGCCGCCGCCTTCACCCTGTCCTGGACGCATTCGGTAGAACGGACGCGCTGGCGGGAGGATTGGAAAGTGTCGCCCGCCGGACTGCAGGTCGTCGAGGCGCGGGTCAAAGGCTCCGGCGCCGGCATGGACCCGCCCGAGGGCTCGGTGCTGCGGGACGGCTGGTGGATCTATGTGCCACGGATCGGGCCCCAGCCGCGTCTGGTGCTCTCGGCGTCCGGCGCCACCGGGGAAGGCTGGACGCTGTGCACCGTCATGGGTTGCCGGGAGCTGGGCGGGGCGGCCGGCGAACCCACCGTGCTCGAACCCTGCGCCGGCTCGAGCCAACCGCGATAGCGCACCCGGCCACCCCGCCGATCCTACCCGATCAGCCGCTCCCGCAACTCAGCCGAAGGAATCTCGCAACTGTCCTTGCGGCCGAACAGCGCGTAGCGGTTCCGGGCGACGCGGTCATAGAGCCAGTCGCGGAGCGGTCGCGGCAGGATGAGCAGCGCCTTCGCGGCGCGCCAAGGCCAGCCGAGCGCGGCCATGACCGCCACGAAACTGTCGAGCTTGGTGAAGGGGGCGCCGTCGATGATGGCGAGGTTGCTGTCGTAGTCGTCGGTCGGCAGGCCATGCCGGCGAAACAGCGCCTCGCCGAGCGGCGATTGCGCCGTGGCGAAGCGGAAGCGTTTTTCCCGGTCGAGTTTCAGGACGTGCTGGACGAAGCCCGAGCAGAACACGCAGACGCCGTCGAAGACGATCAGCGGGTAGCGGGCGTCATAGGCCTGGCTAGGAGAGGCGGGACTGTTCGGTTCGGGCAGGTCGGTCATGGTGGCCCCGGCTGCTTGTGTCCCTAAAGCAATTCCAGGAAAAGTGTAGCGGTTTTCCGTCCGGAATTGCGTCAAACTATGGAGACACTAAGCCAGCCGGCGGCGGCGTCAAAGTCGCGGCGTTGTCGCACGCCAGTTGGCGGCGAGCACAAGGCGCTCGACGCGATAGGTGGTGGCGCGCTGGTCGGCGGCCGGCCGGCAGATGCGGCTGTGGTGGGCTCGTTCGCGGGTCATGTCAGTTCGCGCTGACACCCAACGAGTTGCCGCGACGTGCGCAGGCCGGCCCCGGGCCGCGCATGTAGTAGCGCTCCGGCCGATAGGTGGGCGCGACGAATTCGCGAATGGCGGCGGCGTAGCCTGCAATGTGGTTCCAGAAGTTCATTTTAACTGTCCCTGTCCCGCTTTCGGATGTCCCGTCCGAATTGTTCGGGAGCATAGCGTCGAGGCGTGAATAGTCGGTGAACGTGATGTTAATTTCTGGTCCGAAACTCGTTGCATCATGGCCGGATTGCGGCTGATTCGCGGTGTTTCGGTGCCCTTCGTCGCGTTTCCGCTTCGTGTGACTTTTGCATCACATATGTTTCGTTCCGATGTCGCTTGGACGCGCTTCCGTTTCACCTTCGCCCGGCGGCGGGAAATTTCCTTTCTTGCGCCGGGCGGACAGGAACCTGTCACTTAAGCCGACGTTGACCCGCAAGGCCGGAGCGAACCCGGCCGCGTTGACGGCTGTCCCGCCGCGCAACTTCCCACAACGCGAAACATGGAAAGGCAACCGCCATGGGCTTCTTTTCGAAAGACATCAAGACGCTGGACGATCTCTTCATCCACACGCTGCGCGACATCTATTATGCCGAGAAGCAGATCGAGAAATCGCTACCGAAGATGATCGACAAGGCGACCGATCCGCAGTTGAAGGCCGGGTTCGAGAAGCATCTCACGCAGACCAAGGGTCACATCGAGCGGGTCGAGCAGGTGTTCGAGCTGCATGGCGTCAAGGCCAAGACCGTCAACTGCCCTGCCATCGACGGCATTCTGGAAGAGGCCGACGAGGTGAGCGGCGATGTCGACGACAAGGAAGTCCTCGATGCGGCGCTGATCGCCTCGGCGCAGGCCGTCGAGCATTATGAGATAACGCGTTACGGCACGCTGATCGCCTGGGCCAAGCAGCTCGGCCGCAGCGATTGCGCCAATGTTCTGGCCAAGAACCTCAAGGAAGAAGAGGCAACCGACCGCAAGCTCACCGAGATCGCCGAAAGCAAGATCAACCTGCAGGCGGCCGAATAGCCTGGCGACAAGGCCGGCGCATGGCGTCGGCCTTCCCGTCCCCGGGGAACCGAAGCGGCGTTCCGGCCGTTTCGGTTTGTCCGATCCTGCCCCGATGTTGCAAGGAGTGTTCGTCATGGCGCCGCGCCCCGCCTGGAGCGGTTATCTCAAGCTTTCACTGGTCACCTGCGCCATCCAACTGAGCAACGTCGTCACCCACGCCGAGAAGGTGTCCTTCCACATCCTCAACCGCAAGACCGGCAACAGGGTCCGGCGTGTCTATGTCGACCAGAAAAGCGGCAAGCCGCTGGAAGAGGATGAGGAGGTCAGGGGCTTCGAGGTAGGCAAGGACGACTTCATCCGCATCGAGGACGAGGATATCGAGGCGGTCCAGATCGAATCCTCGCACACGCTCGATCTCGACGGTTTCGTCGACAAGGCTTCGATCGACCAAGTCTATCTCGACACGCCCTACTATGTCTCGCCAGCCGACAAGGTCTCGCAGGAGGCCTTCGCCGTCATTCGCGATGCGCTTGCCGAGAAGAAAATGGCCGGCCTCGCCCGCATCGTGCTTTACCAGCGCGAGCGCCCGGCGATGATCGAGCCCTTCGGCAAAGGCATGCTGCTGACGACGCTGCGCTACGGAGATACGGTTCGCGACGCGTCCAGCGTCTTCGCCGACATCCAGTCCGCGAAGCTGGACGGCGAGATGGTCGGGCTGGCCGAGACTATCATCGACAAGAAGAAAGCGAAGTTCGATCCTGCAAAGTTCAGGGATCGCTACGAGGAATCGCTGCTCGAGCTGGTCCGCTCCAGGAAGGCCGGCAGAAAGGCGCCAAAGGCCAAGGCATCGCCGAAACCGTCCAATGTCGTTAATCTGTTCGACGCGCTGAAGAAGAGCCTCAACGCCGACGACGGCAAAGCCGGCAAGGCATCGTCCAAAGCGCCGGCCAAACGAGCGAAGGCCAAGGCCGCGCCGAAGCGCAAGTCCGCATAGGAGCCCGCAATGGCGAGCCTCGAACAATATCAAGCCAAGCGCGATTTCAGGAAAACCGCCGAGCCGGCCGGCAAGGTGAAGCGCGGCAAGCAGGGCGGCGGCATCTTCGTCGTCCAGAAGCATGCCGCCACGCGGCTTCATTACGATTTCCGCCTGGAGCATGACGGCGTGCTGTGGAGCTGGGCGGTGACGCGAGGCCCGAGTCTCGATCCGCATGAGAAGCGCCTGGCCGTTCATGTCGAGGATCACCCGATCGACTACGCCTCCTTCGAAGGCACCATTCCGAAGGGCCAGTATGGCGGCGGCTCGGTCCTGGTCTGGGACGAAGGCAGATGGGTGCCGGATGGCGATCCGGCCAAGGGGATGAAGAAGGGCCATATCGACTTCGAGCTCGAGGGCCACAAGCTCAATGGCCGCTGGCATCTGGTCAGGCTGAGGCCGCGCCCCGGCGAGAAGCGCGACAACTGGCTGCTGATCAAATCCGACGATGCCGCCGCCCGTCCCGGCGAGGACATCCTCGAAGAAGAACCGAAATCGGTGAAATCGGGCCTCACCATCGAGGAGGTCGGCGAAGGCAAGGCGGCCAAGGGGCAGACGCCGAAGGTCTGGCAGTCCAACGGGCCGGCCGCTGGAAAGGCCAAGGCCGGCCAGGTCCGGAAGCTCGAATTCATAGAGCCGCAGCTGGCGACGCTGGAGAAGGAAGCGCCCACCGGCGACGACTGGCTGCATGAAGTTAAATTCGACGGCTATCGCATGCAGGCGCAGATCGAAGGCAGCGAGGTCAGGCTGCTCACCCGGGCCGGGCTCGACTGGACCGGGAAATTCGAGGGGCCGGTCACCGCCGCGCTGGCCAAATTGAAATGCCGCGACGCCATCATCGACGGCGAGGTCGTGGTGCTGGCCGACAGCGGCGTGTCGTCCTTCCCCCTGCTGCAGGCGGACCTGTCGGCCGGTCGCGCGGACCGCTTCATCTATTATGTCTTCGACCTGATGCGGCTCGATGGCGAGGACCTGCGCCGCGAGCCGCTGGTCGAACGCAAGCAGGCGCTGGCCGAACTGCTGGGCCGGCAGCCCGAAAATTCGGCGCTGCGCTTCAGCGACCATTTCCACGAGCCCGGCAAGATCATGCTGCAGCATGTCTGCCGCATGGGCCTCGAAGGCGTGGTGTCGAAACGCGCCGACGCGCCCTATCGCAGCGGGCGCGGCCTCACCTGGATCAAGTCGAAATGCACGCTCCGGCAGGAATTCGTCATCGGCGGCTATCTGCCCTCGGACAAGGCGGGGCGCGGGGTGCGCTCGTTGCTGGTCGGCTTCAATGAAGGCGGCAAGCTACACTACGCCGGCCGTGTCGGCACCGGCTTTTCCGGCAAGGTAATGGCGGATCTGAAGAAGAAGCTCGATCGCCTCGAGGCTAAGACATCGCCCTTCTCGGCGGCGGTGCCGAAGGGCAAGGGGCTCACCTTCGTCAAGCCCGAGCTTGTCGGCGAGGTGGAGTTCCGCAGCTGGACATCCGACCGTATAATCCGCCACGCCTCGTTCCAGGGGCTGCGCGAGGACAAGCCGGCGGAGGAAGTCGTGCAGGAAAAGCCGAAAAAGGCCGAGAGCCAGGCAAAGCCGGGCGCAAAGACGCCGTCAAAGCCCTCGGCCGGAACGGCGAAGACATCGATAAAGCTCTCGCATCCCGACAAGCTGCTGTGGCCCGACGAGAAGGTTTCGAAACAGGACCTGCTCGAACACTACGCTCTGGTCTGGCCGCGCATGGAGCAATTCGTCGTCAACCGGCCGCTGAGCCTCGTGCGCGCGCCGGACGGCGTCCACGGCCAGCGTTTCTTCCAGAAACACGCCTCGCCCGGCATGAGCGACAAGATCGCCCGCATGAAGGATCCGACCGATGGCGAGGAGATCCTCTACATCAAGGATTTCGACGGGCTGGCGGCGCTGGTCCAGTATGGTGTGGTCGAGGTGCATATCTGGGGCTCGACGATCGATGCGCTGGAAAAGCCGGACCAGATCATCTTCGATCTCGATCCGGATGAAGGCGTCGATGTCTCCAAAGTGCGCGAGGCGGCGCTCGACATCCGCAAGCAGCTCGACGAGCTGTCGCTGCCGAACCTGGTCAAGACCTCCGGTGGCAAGGGCTATCATGTGCTGGTGCCGCTGAAGCCCTCGGCGGAATGGGACGAGGTCAAGGATTTTGCCCATGACTTCGCCCGTGCGCTGGAGCAGGCGGCGCCCGACCGCTACACGGCGACGCTGTCGAAGAAGGCGCGCACCGGAAAGATCTTCGTCGACTATCTGCGCAACGGCCGCGGCTCGACCACGGTCGCGCCCTATTCCTCACGCGCCAAGAAGGGCGCGACGATATCGATGCCGGTGACCTGGCCGGAGATCGAGAAGGGCCTGGCGCCCAATGCCTTCCCGCTTGGCGATGCTTCCACGCTGGCGCAACTGAAGAAGGCCGATCCGTGGAGGGAGTTCTTCAAGCTGGGGAAGGCGCTGAAGCGGGGGTGATCGCGGGCAAGACGCAAAGTAGCCTATGCCGAGATCCTTCGCCCCCCTCTCTGTCCTGCCGGACATCTCCCCATCAAGGGGGAGATCGGCAGCTTTGGCGCGGCGCCTCTTCTGCAACGTTCACGATTAGCGAAAGAGAGCGTGACATCTGATCTCCCCCCTTGAGGGGGAGATGCCCGGTAGGGCAGAGAGGGGGGCCTCGCGCCGACATTGCACGTTATCGGCACCGGCCTTCAGTTATCGGCACCGGGGCTTCACCCCAGAAACACCCTCTCAAACTCTTGCCTGCCCCTGGGCGAAAACACCACGGCGCGGCTGTCTTTCTCGCGCCGCGCCCATTTCTCGGCGATGATCTTGTCGAGGATGGCGGCACCGAGCGTGCCGGCGAGATGCGAGCGCCGCACGCTCCAGTCGAGGCAGGCGCGGCACACCGGCCGCCGCGCCTTGGCTTGGGTCTCGATGCCGAGCGCTGAAAAATGCGTGGCGCCGGCTGACGAGAGCCTGATCTCATTGTCCTCGCGCAGCAGAAGCTTCCGGTCGAAGAGCCGGTCGAGCATCGCCACCGCCTGCTCGCCGGCGAGGTGGTCGTAGCAGACCCGCGCCACGCGCATGGCCGCATCGCGCGGTCCCGGCCGCACCCGCTTCGGGCCGACCGCCTCTGCGACGCCGATGATCGCCTCGATCATGCCCGCCACCTGCGGGCTGGCAAGCCCGTAATAGCGGTGGCGGCCCTGGCTCGCCAAAGTCAGCAGCCCGCCCTCCATCAGCTTCGACAGATGCGAGGAAGCCGTGGGCAGCGACACGCCGGCTTCCAGCGCCAGCTCCGACGCCGTCAGCGCGGTGCCGCCCATCAGCGCGTTCAGCATGTTGGCGCGGGCCGGGTCGCCGACCAGGCTGGCGATGCGGGCGATATCGGGTCCTTCACGCATGGTTCGATCCTCATCGAAGCATTCCCGTCAGGGAAGCATTATTCTGGGACCATCTCAAGCAGCCCGGCAAACACTCCTGACAGGAGAATGCCTAACACGAAGGCGCAAGCGATGTTTCGACCGCGGTCGAAGCATTGCCGCCCCAAGCCAACCGACGAGGAGACCGACATGACCATCACCTGCTTCATCCGCTACGAGATCGACCCGTTCGGCAAGGCGGCCTTCGAGCAATATGCGCGCGCCTGGGGCCAGGCCATTCCGCGCTGCGGCGCCGACCTCATCGGCTATTACGCGCCGCATGAAGGCTCGGCCACCACGGCCTATGCCGCCTACAACATCGAGAGCCTCGCCGCCTACGAGGCCTATCGCGCCCGGCTTGCCGAGGACCCCGCGGGCAAGGCAAATTACGAGTTCGCCAGGCGCGAGAAGTTCATCTTGAAGGAAGATCGCGTCTTCCTGAAGCTGGTGTCGGGGCCGCACGGTCCAAGGCAGGTCTTTCGGACCTAGAGCAATTCCAGGAAAAGTGCATAGCGGTTTTCCGTCCGGAATTGCGCGGAACAAATAGTCGACGGTCAAGGAAGGAATAGAGGCATGATCGCTGTCATCTTCGAGGTCGAACCGGCCGAGGGAAAGCGCGATGCCTATCTCGGCATCGCCGCCGAGCTCAGGCCATTGCTCGAAAGCATCGACGGCTTCATCTCGGTCGAGCGCTTCCAGAGCCTGACCGATCCGAAGCGGGTGCTGTCGCTGTCCTTCTGGCGCGACGAGGAAGCGGTGAAAGCCTGGCGCAACACCGAGGAGCATCGCCAGGCGCAACAGGCCGGCCGCGGTGGAATCTTTGCCGGCTACCGTCTGCGCATCGCCCAGGTCCTGCGCGATTACGGGCTGACGGAAAGGGCCGAAGCGCCGGAAGACAGCCGCGCGGTCAACGGATGAGCCTTCTTCCGCGATCGGAGCGGAAGCGGCCTGCAATCACAAACCGGTGAAGCCTGTAACGAAGCGGTCCGCGGTGGCGAAATGGGAGCATGACCCCGCTACGGAGATTGCTTCCCATGACCGGATTGAAGACAGGCCTGCTTGCCGGCGCGATGCTCGCGGCCACGATCGGCGCCGCGGCCGCCCAGCCGCTCACTGTGGTCGAGCTGTTCACCAGCCAGGGCTGCTCGTCCTGCCCGCCGGCCAATGCCAACCTGATCAAGGTCAAGGACCAGCCCGGCGTGCTGGCGCTGTCGTTCAACGTCACCTACTGGGACTATCTCGGCTGGAAGGACACTTTTGGCCGCAAGGAGTTCACCGACCGCCAGGTGACCTACGAGCCGCCGCTCGGCCGCGACGGGCCGTTCACGCCGCAAGTGGTGGTAAATGGCAGCCATGACGCCGTGGGCGCCGCGCCGGGCGAGATCCAGGGCCTCATCGCCAACAGCGGCCACCCGCAGGGCCCGGAGCTTTCGCTTGGGCAGGGCAAGGTCAGCATCGGCGCCGGCAAGGCGCCCGGCGGCGGCGCCGACATCTGGCTGGTGCGCTACACAAAAGGCGTCGTCGAGGTGCCGGTGGCGCGCGGCGAGAACAACGGCCGCACGCTGCCGCACGCCAATGTCGTGCATGCGCTGACGAAGCTCGGCAGCTGGAACGGCGAAGCGACGACGCTGCCGCTGCCGGCGGCCAGCGGCGGCTTGAACACCGCGGTGCTGGTGCAGGCGCCGCGCGGCGGGCCGATCCTGGCCGCCGCCGCCAACTGATCTTTCTTCCCTTTCGCGCGGGGCCGCATGGGCGGCAACGCTTCACCAAGGCTCGCATGCGCGTGCCAAAACCCAAGGAGTACGACCATGACCAAGTTTCTCACGCTGCCGGCTCTGGCCTTCGCGCTTTCCGCTTCGGTCTTCGTGGCCGGCGCCCGCGCCGACGACACGACCAATGCGATGAAGCCTGCCAATGCGATGGCGACGGATGCGATGAAGCCGGCGACGGATGCCATGAAACCGGCCGACGCCATGAAGCCCGACGCGATGAGCACTGAGGCGATGAAGCCGGCCACGGATGCCATGAAGCCGGCGGATGCGATGAAGCCTGCAACCGACGCGATGAAGCCGGCGGATAGCACTGCTCAGTGAGGTGAGCCTGGCACTGCCCCTCACCCGGATTGCCAACCGAATTGCGAAGAGCAATTCGGGGCAATCCGACCTCTCCCCAAGGGGAGAGGAGGCCGTCGGCGCCGGCGCTCTCTTCTCCCCTCGGGGAGAAGGTGGCCGCGAAGCGGCCGGATGAGGGGGAGCGCCGTTGGCGGTTGCACACCGCCGCACGGCAAAGTGAGAACCTCCCGACGGCTTCCTTCGTATATACTAAGACAATGACAGGAGATCAGGACATGAACGGCATAAAGAAAAAAGCCGCGCGGCCATTCTTCACCCGCGGCGCGCTTGCGGCGCTTGGCCTTGCGGCAGTCGCCGCGGCCGTCTTCTGGCAGAGCCCGGCCCGTTCGGCCGAGGACGCGGTGGTGATCCCGCCGCCGGCAATGGATGAGAAGGCGGCGAGCGGCACCGAGAAGGCGATCTTCGCCGGCGGCTGCTTCTGGGGCGTGCAGGGCGTGTTCCAGCACGTCAAGGGCGTCAGCAAGGCGGTATCCGGCTATACAGGCGGCAGCGCCGAGAACGCCGTCTATGAGGTGGTCGGCACCGGCCGCACGGGCCATGCCGAATCCGTCGAGATCACCTACGACCCCTCGAAGGTCACCTATGGCCAGCTGCTGCAGGTCTATTTCTCGGTCGCGCACAATCCGACGCAGCTCAACTACCAGGGGCCGGATTCCGGCACGCAGTATCGCTCGACCATCTTCACTGAGAATGACGAGCAGAAGAAGGTCGCCGAGAGCTACATCGCCCAGCTCGACAACGCCAAGGTGTTCCCGAAGCCGATCGTCACCACGCTGGAAACCGGCAAGACCTTCTATCCGGCCGAGGATTACCATCAGGACTTCCTGACGCTGAACCCGACCTATCCCTATATCGTCTACAACGACCTGCCCAAGGTCGAGAATCTGAAGGCGCTGTTCCCGCAACTCTACAGCGAGAAGCCGGTGCTGGTGCTGGCCTCCAGCAAAAGTTGACGAGAGCCGGCCAGGCCGGATCAAAGGTTGGGGCGGATGGTTCGCGTAACCATCCGCCCTTCGTTTTCCTGGCAAACAGAGCACAAATGTGAAGCAGTTCATAGAGTAATACTTGGTGCTGCAAAACATTGACGTCCGATCTTCTGCCGCCACATAATCACCGCCGCCACCTTTTCGAAAACTCTGTTTCAATTGATCCGGACCCCATGCTTCCGGCGCGGATTTTATTGGCTGCATTGATGGGACCGCCATGCCGGCGCCGCATCGGCAGGAAGGATGGATGGGAGGACCGACAAATGGCCGTCGAGATAGAGGTTTCCGTCTACACCAACGGCGACGACGCCTTCGTCGCCTGGGCGCCGAGCGACTTCATCGCCGGATGCCGCGGCTTCCTGCTCGAGCGCGGCCGCAAGGCCGGCGCGACCGAGAAGATCGAGCCGGTGGAGAACCGCGTCGGCTTCACCAAGGACAAGCCGAAATCGGGCGACCACAGGCCCTCGGACGTCTGGCCGTTCCAGCGCTTCAACTGGACCGATCATGCGGCCGATGTCGGCAATGTCGTGCGCTACCGGGTCACCGCGATGATGAGCACGGGCCCCGGCAAGCCGCTGACCAAGGGCGTTTCCAGCGACTGGACGGAGTGGAAGACGCTTGCGACCGACGCAGGGGGCGGCTTTTCCTGCTACTTCAACCGCGGGCTGGTGCTGTCGCAGTTCGTTGCCCGCTACATGGCCAAGAACAGGCTGACGCCCGCGGCCTTCAAGAAGAGCCTGCAGACCAATGGCGACGCGAAATTCCGCGCTTTCCTCGAAGGCAATCTCGGCCTGCGCATGGTGGGGCTGACGCAAGGCGCCGGCGACGAGCTGCATGCCGCGCTCTACGAGCTCGGCGACGCGACGCTGGAGACGGCGCTGATCGGGCTCGGGCCGCGGCTCCACCTCATCCTCGCCAACGGTTCCGACAAAAGCGGCGACGGCAACAGGGATGCGCGCAAGAACCTCAACGACCACGGCATCGCGACCATCGACCGGATGCTGAAATCGAAGGGGCTGGGCCACAACAAATTCGTCGTCGTCTCCGAAGATGGCGAGCCGAAGAAGGTGTGGACCGGCAGCACCAATTGGAGCACCACGGGCCTGTGCACGCAGGTCAACAACGGCCTGCTGATCGAGGACGCGGCTGTCGCGGCGCATTTCCGCAAGCATTGGGACCTGCTCAAGGATGCCTCGCCGCCGAAGACCGACCCGGCCAATTTCACGCCGGCGCTGATCGCCGACAACGACGCGCCGAAAACCTTCACGATCGGGACGGCCAGGACGACCGTGTGGTTCACCCGCACCTCGAACGGCGCCGACATGGATGCGCTGCGTGAGGTCATCGGCTCGGCCAGGCAGGCGGTGCTGTTCTTGATGTTCACGCCGGGCAAGCAGGGGCTGCATACGCTTGCCGGAGAGCGGGCCAAGGAGAAAGGCATGTATGTGCGCGGCGTGGTCTCCACGCTGAGCGCCGACGAGGGCGGCACCGAGCAGAATTTCCTCGACATCGACCTGGTGAGCAGCGACCGCAAGTTCACGCCCGACCGCTACGCGGTGGCGCAGCCGCAGGGCCTCGACGCGCCGCTCGGGCCGTGGATCGCCGAGGTCAACCGGCGGGAGTTCCTGTCGCAGATCGGCCACGCCATCGTGCACTCGAAGATCCTGGTGACCGACCCGCATTCGAAGGATTGCGTGGTGGTGACCGGCAGCCACAATTTCTCGGCGCCGGCGAGCCGGAAGAACGACGAGAACCTGGTGATCGTGCGCGGCCACCGCAAGCTTGCCGCCGCCTATGCCACCTACGCGATGTCGGTCTACAGCCACTACCGCTACCGCTCCTACATCCGCGAGATGCGCGCGCAAGGCAAGACGCCGTGGAGCTATCTGGACGACGACGACCAGTGGCTGAAGACCGAGCTCCGCACCAAGGCGCAGGAGATCGCGTTCTGGACGGCGCAGAGCTAGCTTCCTTCTCCCCGCAAACGGCCCACTAGGACGAGATCAGCAGCTTCGGCGTCCCTACTCCTCCAGGTCGATCTCCTCGGTCTGACCGCCGCTGCAGGTGTAGCAGCAATCCTCGCAGCTCTCCTGGTTGTTGGGGCCGACGCCCCAATAGGTGCTTTCGTCGCCGTCCACCCAGGCGCCGTAGCAGATCTTCTCGCCGTCGTTGCAGGAGATCGGCAGTTGCTTGGTCTCGCCGTCGTCGAGATAGAAATCCTTGCCGTCGCCCGGCCAGACATAGTCGCGGTCCTGGCTGTAGAGCTCGACGCGCATGGCGTTGGGATGGTTGTTCCTGATCTGGAAAGTGACGTCGCCGGCATAGGCGGCGGGCGCGATGAAGACGGCAAGCGAAAGCGCGACGGCAACGCGTCGCGCGAAAGAGATGGTCATGAGAACCCCCGAGACAGAATCGGCCCCCACGGCCGATGCCGGATGATGGCACGAGGCGCCGCGATGCCAAGGGGTGGGGAGGAAAATAGCTGGGGTGAATGTGGCGCGACTTTCCCTTCTCCCCTTGTGGGAGAAGGTGGCTCGGCGCGCAGCGCCGAGACGGATGAGCGACT
>CCNC01000026.1 GCA_000824845.1 Mesorhizobium sp. ORS 3359
GAGGTCAGAAAATGAACATCAAGAGCCTTCTTCTCGGCTCAGCTGCGGCCCTGATCGCAGTTTCCGGTGCTCGCGCCGCCGACGCTGTGACCGTCGCCGAGCCGGAACCGGCTGAATACGTCAAGATCTGCGACGTCTACGGCTCGGGCTACTTCTACATCCCCGGCACCGAGACCTGCCTGCGCATCGGCGGCTATGTCCGCTATGACATCGGCGTCGGCGACGTCGGTTCGTTCGACGGAGCGAAGTCGTTCGACCATGAGGACGGCGATGAGCAGAGCACCTTCTACAAGAACGCCCGCTTCACGCTGAAGTTGTGGACCGGCCAGGAAACCGAGCTCGGCACGTTGAAGACCTACGTCGAGACTCGCTGGAACTTCGGCAACCGCAACGGCTACGGTGCATTCACCACCGGCGGCGACCCGATCGGCAACCCCGCAGGCAACAAGGGCACTTCGCTGAACTTCGCCTGGATCCAGCTCGGTGGTCTGCGCGTTGGTAAGGACGAATCGGCCTTCAACACGTTCATCGGCTACGCCGGCAACGTCATCCAGGACACGATCGTTCCCTACGGCGACTTCGACACCAACGTCGTCCAGTACTACTTCGACGCCGGCAACGGCTTCTCGGCGGTCGTCTCGCTCGAAGAAGGTTCGGGCGTTAAGGGTACCATCGACAGCTACGTTCCGCATGTCGTCGGCGGCGTGAAGTGGACTCAAGGCTGGGGCGCCATCACCGGTGTCGTGGCTTACGACAGCAACTACGAGGAAGTCGCCGGCAAGGTCCGTTTGGACGTCACTGTCAACGACGCGATCTCGCTGTTCGGCATGGTCGGCTATGGCAGTGACGACAACCTCACCGATGGCACCTGGGCAATCCCTGCCGGCGGCCGCGGCTTCTACAAGCAGTGGGGCGGCAACTGGGCCTGGTGGGCTGGCGGCACCTACAAGTTCAACGAGAAGACCTCGTTCAACCTCCAGGTGTCGGGTGACGACGACAAGAACTACGGCTTGGCGGCGAACATCGCCTACGACGTCGTTCCTGGCTTCACGGTCACGGCCGAAGTCGACTGGGACCATTTCGGTCACTTCGACGATGGCACGATCTACGGCAACTGGACCGGTGCTGACAAGAAGAACAGCGTCGGCGGTCTGCTCCGCTTCCAGCGCTCCTTCTAAGGGCTGGACTGCAACAAGTGAAATCCGGCCCGGGCGTCTCCACGCCCGGGCCGTTTTGTTTTCGCGATTGGTCGAAGCAAACGAAAGGATGGGGGTGAAACGGTAAGCTGATCGGGTCTGTGGAGCGACTTTGTGGGATCCGCCACTGGCGGATGTGGTCGCCGCAAGATTCGAAAACTCTTGAAAGGACATCTCCGAACGGTTAGGGCTGAAAGCTTAACCACAGGGGGTGTGGCTAAAAATGTCGAACGAAGCGATTCAAGAGGGGGACCCCTCTGGTCATTTTGCGGTATTTTCTTCTCAGAATTCGAAGTTTAGGTACACCTACAACAAGATCCGGGAAGTAAAATCGCACAGGATCGGGGAACTCTTTGCAGCATACCGGGATATACTCTGGGATGATGGGCGACATAAATACAATGTCAGCTCTTTCATCGGTGAAATAGACGAGATCCTACTCGGAGAACGTTTCAGCACCTTTGACCAGAACACCCTGGACAATCTTATCGGTACCTTGCGCCAGCGCGGGAACAGCAACGCAACCATCAATCGCAAGATGGCTGCCCTCAGCAAGCTGCTGCGCAAGGCTCATAAGATGGGAGATATCCACAGCCTGCCTGAGTTTCGCCGCCAGAAGGAGCGGGCGGGACGGATTCGTTTCCTCGAAAGGGATGAAGAGGCAAGGCTGTTCGCGGCGATCAGGAGCCGCAGCGAGGATGCCTACCGGCTTTCCGTCTTCCTGGTCGATACCGGCTGCCGCCTCGGCGAGGCGCTCGGCCTGATCTGGAACGACATTCAGGAACATCGCGTCTCCTTCTGGATCACCAAATCCGGCCGCAGCCGCACCATTCCGATGACCGAACGGGTCAAGGAGGTGATCAAGCTGCCGCCGAGCACCGAAGGACGCCGGCCGAAGGGCCCGTTCACCAAGCTTAGCCAGGCGCAGTACCGCGCGATCTGGAACGAAGCGAAAGCGGAAGTCGGTCTCGGCGCCGACGAGCAGGTGGTGCCGCACATCCTGCGCCACACCTGCGCTTCACGTCTCGTCCAGGGCGGCATCGACATCAGGCGCGTCCAGATGTGGCTGGGCCACCAGACATTGTCCATGACCATGCGTTACGCGCATCTGGCCACCAACGATCTCGATGGCTGCGTCGTCGTTCTCGAGAAGCCGCGCGGCGATGAAGCGTCGCGTCCGGTGGAGAACTCGGTGTTTGCGTCTCCGTTGACGACGCCATCTTCGTCAAAGTCGGCGCGTAAGCCAAAGAGCGAACCTGTCAAGGCGGTCGGCAAAAACTCCAAGGTGAAGTAGCGCCGGTTCCCCCTTCTCCCCTTGTGGGAGAAGGTGTCGCCGAAGGCGGCGGATGAGGGTGCTCCAGAAGACACCAGCCTCTCACTTCGCTGGAATACCCCTCATCCGTCTCGGCGC
>CCNC01000027.1 GCA_000824845.1 Mesorhizobium sp. ORS 3359
AAGGGGAGAAGGGGAGGCATGCGCTTGCTCGCCGAACCCACCTATACTGCCGCGGCGCCTCGACACCCCGCTCTGATCTTCGGTTTTACTTGGAGATAACCTCACGCTCGGCGCGATCGAGGAATGCGGCGATCTTCCCGGGCAGATCGCCGGTCTCAAGGAAGGGTGCATGACCCTGGCCCTCGACGGTGGCCGATTCCATCCCGGGATGACGCCTGCCCATGTCCTCGAGTGTCGCCACGGACAGAAGTTTCGAGTTTGCGCCGCGAATGGCAAGCAGCGGCACGGTGGCCAAGCCATCGAACTGCGGCCACAGATCCGGCAACGGCTTGCCGAAATCGACGTCGGCCAGCGTGTCGACCAGCGCCGGATCGAAATCCGGCACCCAGCCGGCCGCCGTCTCGCGGCAGATTGCCCGCACCATCCTCGCCCAGTCGACGTCGGTGAGCGCCGGGAAATCGGCGCCATGCACGCGCCGCTGGGCATCCATCGCCTCGGCGAACGTCTTCGGTTTCGGCGCGCGGTCGAGATAGGAGCGGATATGGGCTAGCCCCTCCGCCTCGATCACCGGTCCGATATCATTCAGCACGATGGCCTTCAGCACGGTCGGCTTCAAAGCCCCAAGCACATGGATGATCAGGCCGCCGCGCGACGTGCCGACGAAGGCTGCCTGCTCGACGCCGAGCGCCGCCATCCCGGCAAGCACGTCGCCGGCCTCGACCCCGACATTATAGTGGCCGATATCGGGATCGTGGTCCGACTGGCCCCGGCCACGGTAGTCGAACGCGATGACCTTACGGGGGTTCTCCACTTTGCTGGAAAGATGCAGCGCCAATTCATGGAAGTCGCGAGCATTGCGGGTGAGGCCCGGCAGGCAGATGACCGACCAGCCGCCGGTGTTCGCCTCGCCATAGATCCGGGCATGGAGCTTCAGGCCGTCAGCTGCGGGATAGAAGAAGTCGGAGAAGCCTTCGTCGCTCGCCATCGGAGTGCTATCCTCGCCGGGGGTGACCGACAGCTACAGGCGAGAGTGAGGATCGTCAAATAGGTAGTTTTTTCCTTCTCCCCTTGTGGGAGAAGGTGTATCGGCGCGCTAGCGCCGAGACGGATGAGGGGTGTTCCAGAACGCGCCTCAACTCCGCCCGTTCACAAGGTCCCCCACGATGTCGTATTTGCCCGAAATACGCATCTTGTAGACCTCGTAGTTCTCCATCACGCGCTGCACGTAACTTCTTGTTTCGGTGTAGGGAATCCGCTCGATCCAATCGACCACCGCGTCCACGTCCTTGCCGCGCGGATCGCCGTATTTCGCCACCCACTGGGCGGCGCGGTTGGGGCCGGCATTATAGCCGGCGAAGGTCAGCACATAGGAGCCGCCGAAGCGGTCGAGCTGCTCGCCGAGGAAAGCCGAGCCCAGCGTCGCGTTGTAGCCGGCATCGCTCGTCAGCCGCGCCTGCGAGAAACTCATGCCGGCCTTCTTCGCCAGTTGCTTGGCCGTGCCGGGCATCAACTGCAGCAGGCCGCGCGCGCCAGCGCTGGAAACGGCGCCGACATTGAACTCGCTTTCCTGGCGGGCAATGGCGTAGGCAAGCGCCTTGCCGGATCCGGAGATATTGGCCGTATCGGGAATGACGCCCAGCGGATGCGACAGCGCGCCGACATCGATGCCGCGCTGGGCAGCGATCTTGCCGACCTTCAGCGCCATGAAGTGATTGCCCTGCTTTTCCGCCAGCACCGCGAGCAGCGCCAGCTCGCCCGGGCTGGTCAGTTGTCCGGCAAGGTCGCGATAGAGCGTCTCGGCATAGCGGTCATAGCCCGCTTCCTGCAGCCGCTTGATCGCGCTCACCGCCTCGCGCCCGTCAAAGCTTTGGCGGTCGGCCGCGCTCGGTTTCGGATAGGCGATGTTGAGTGTCCTCAACGCCACGCGCTCGCCGGCGAGCTGGCCATAGAAGGTCGTGCCGTAGCTGGCCGCGCGCGTGAAATAATCCTTGGCGCTGCCCGGACCGCCGACTTCCGCGGCGCGGCCGAGCCAGTAATAGGCGCGCGACAGCGACACCGGCCCCTGCGCGAGCTCGGTGATGCGCTTGAAGTGGGTGGCGGCGGTCGCCGGATCATTGAGGCCGCGCAGTGCGTACCAGCCGGCGTGGAATTCGGCCTCGGCGGCGTTGGCCGGGCTTTCGGCCGCATGCATGGAGACGATTCTGTAGGCGGTCTTCATGTCGCCCTGGTCGACCAGCTCGCGCGACAACACGCGGCGCTCCACCCACCAGGCATCGGGGTCAACCAGCGAATCGCGGTCGGTCGGCGCCTTCATCACGACAGCAGCGGCTTCAGTGAATTTCTGCTGCTTGCGCAGATATTCCGCCTCGGCGAAGAAATAGCCGGCCGAGCGCTGCGCCGCGGGCACCGCCTTCAACAGCTTGGCGGCGTTCTTGTCGCCCTTGTCGGCAGCCGCCCACGCATCCGCCAGCGGCTGAGCGCCGGCAAGGCCGGCAACGCGCAGGGCCGAGGACGGCCGGTCGGCATAGAACATGCGCTCCATGCGGTAGCGATGGTCGGCCGCGGGGATCAGCGTGCCGAACTCCTTGATGATGGCGTTCTCGTCCTTGGCTTCCAGTTTCTCGGTGCGCCAGAACGGCACCAGCACCGCGCGCGCCGCGGCCTGGTTGCCGAGCGCCACCTGCGAGCGGGCAAGGATGATCACGCCCTCCGGCGTCAGCGGCTGGCTGCGGCCGAAGGCCTGCACCACCACTTGCGGCGGCGGGTTTTCGCGATAGAGCGCGCGTTCGCTGTTCTTGCGCAGCGCGATCGTGCCCGGCCACCCGGGCAGCATCTTGGCGGCATCGGCAATCTCGCCGCTCGGCACCTGGTCGCCGCCATAGAGCGCGATCGCCCAGGCCAGGATGTGCCGGTCGAGCGAAGTGGCGGGCAGCGTGTCGCGGGCATTGCGCGCGCCGGCAATGTTGTTGGCGGCAAGGGCGTCGAGGCCGCTCTTCAGTTGCGCGATGTCGGAGGATGGGGCGGTGGGGCCAGGCGCCTGCGGCGCATCGGGCATGGGAATAGAAGCCGTCGCGCGCGCGTCGACGCTGGCGCCGATCGCCATGGTGGGCGTCAGCGCGACGATCGCGCCGAAAAGCGCGAAGAGATGAGGCCGCCTCGTCGGCATGGTTGCAATCCTAGCACATCGTCAGCAGGCGCGGGCAGAAGAGAACCCGATGCGAAGCCTAGACTTAGGTCGTAAAGGGCTCGTAAACAAAAGGTTATCGAGGCCGTTCGAATTGCGCTTGCTGGTGTCCCGATTCTGAAATTCGCATGACCTTGATATCGGGCGCGGCCCGAATTTCAGAATCGCAAGGACACCAGCCAACTGTCGAATCCAGTGTCGTGGTTTTCGATGTTCGCTCCGAGCCTGATATCGACGCCTGGCGAACATCGAAAACCACGACGCTGGCACTACGCCGATGCTTGCCGCTAAACCATGTCGAGACTATGGTGCGCGGCTTCGCTTTCGGTTAGAAGGCGCGCAAGTAACCCGACCGACAAACCTGATACGTTCCCGAGAGTTCCAAGGAGTTTGGAAGACATGCTGAGAGGCTCGCTGACTGCGCTCGTCACACCGTTCGAAAAGAGCGGGCGTTTCGACGAGAAAGCCTTTCGCGCTTTCATCGAATGGCAGATCGCCGAGGGCACCACGGGCCTCGTCCCGGTCGGCACCACAGGCGAGTCGCCGACGCTGTCGCATGAGGAGCACCGCCAGGTCGTGAAGGTCGCCATTGAGGTGGCCAAGGGCCGTGTTCCGGTCGTCGCCGGCGCCGGCTCCAACAACACCGAGGAAGCGGTCGGCCTTGTGAAGTATGCCGAACAGGCCGGCGCCGATGCCGCCCTTGTCGTCACGCCTTACTACAACAAGCCCACGCAGCGCGGCCTTTACGCGCATTTCGCCGCCGTTGCCAAGGCGACCAGGCTGCCGATCATCATCTACAACATCCCGCCGCGCTCGGTGATCGACATGACGCCGGAGACGATGGGCAGGCTGGCGCACGACTTCAAGAACATCGTCGGCGTCAAGGATGCGACAGGCAAGGTCGAGCGCGTCTCCGAGCAGCGCATGACCTGCGGCAAGGACTTCGTCCAGCTCTCCGGCGAGGATGCGTCCGCGCTCGGCTTCAACGCCCATGGCGGCGTCGGCTGCATCTCGGTGACATCGAATGTCGCGCCGCGGCTCTGCGCCGAATTCCAGGAAGCGACACTCTCCGGCGACAGTGCCAAGGCGCTCGAGCTGCAGGACCGGCTCTTGCCGCTGCATAAGGCGATCTTCATCGAACCCGGCCTGTGCGGCGCCAAATATGCGCTCTCGAAGCTTGGCAAGGTCGAAAACGTGGTGCGTTCGCCGTTGGTGACGATCGAGGCCTCGACGGCCGAAAAGATCGACCAGGCGATGAAGCACGCCGGCTTGATTAATTAGGGATGAGGCGCCACCTCTCCGCATTATGAATCAAGTCAAGAAAGCCGACCCCAACAACAGGACGGTCGCCGAAAACCGCAAGGCGCGCTTCTCCTACGAGGTGCTCGACACGATCGAGACCGGCTTGGTGCTGACCGGCACCGAGGTCAAGTCGCTGCGCCAGGGCCAGGCCAACATCCAGGAGAGCTATGCTTCCGCCGAGGGCGGCGAGATCTGGCTGATCAATTCCTATCTGCCGGAATATCTGCAGGCTAACCGCTTCAACCACGAGCCGCGCCGCCGCCGCAAATTGCTGGTGTCGAAGCGCGAGATGGCCAAGCTGTCGCAAAGCGTCGAGCGCGAGGGAATGACGCTGGTGCCGCTGAAGATCTATTTCAACGACCGCGGCCGCGCCAAGCTGCTCTTGGCGATCGCCCGCGGCAAGAAATTGCACGACAAGCGCGAGACCGAAAAGCAGCGCGACTGGTCGCGCGAGAAGGGCCGGCTGCTGAAGGAGCGCGGCTGAGCTTTCGCCGCCGGCCGAAAAAGCCACCGGCCAGCTTCTTGGTTCAGGCCTAACAGCATTGGGGGGTGGTCTTGGGGAAGCGGATCGTTTTCTGGGGCCTAGCCAGTGTGGTTGTCGCCTGTGCCGTCGCGGCCGGCGCCTATTTCTGGTTCCGCGGCTTTTCACCGGATCGCGCCAAGTTTCCGATCCGGGGCATCGACGTCTCGCATCATCAGGGCAAGATCGACTGGCGGCGCGTAGCGGCCGACGATGTCGCCTTCGCCATCATCAAGGCGACCGAAGGCGGCACCCATGTCGACACCCTGTTCGCGACCAATCTGCGCGAAGCCCGCGCGGCCGGCCTCGCGGTCGGCGCCTATCACTTCTTCACCTTCTGCCGGCCGGGGGCCGATCAGGCGAAGAATTTCATCGCCGTGGTGCCGCGCAGCGAACCGCTTTTGCCGCCGGTGGTCGACATCGAGTTCGGCGGCAACTGCCCGCAGCGGCCGTCGGCCGAGCAGTTGAACACTGAACTTGCCGCTTTCCTCGGCCCGGTCGAGGCGGCCTTCGGCAAGCAGGCGATCTTCTACCTGACCGATGAGGCGGCCGACGCCTATTCCGCAACCATCATCGCGCGCCGGCGCTGGCTGCGTTCGCTGGCGATCAGGCCACGCGAAAACGACTGGATTTATTGGCAGTATCACAATATGGGCCGCGTCGACGGCATCCAAGGCGATGTCGATCTCAACGTTCTCAAAGGCAGCCGCGAGACGCTGGCCGAGCTGTTCGCGCCGACGCCTTCAATTGCCGACCCTTGAAGTGTGTTTGCCGCGCCGCTGAAGGCTCACGATCCTCCCGGCGCCGGTTCACTGAGACGTCTGCTGGCAATACGTCCTCCGATCGCTGACAAGCCCATCCCGGCGGCCATGATGGCTATGGCTGCGACCTGGATCGTCATCGGTGTTTCGCCGAGCACGGCCATGCCGACAAGCACCGTCGCGATCGGTATGCCGGGCAGGAACAGCGATGCCGCCTGCGGCCCCAATTGCCGGACGATGTAGGTATAGAGGAACATGGCCGCCGCGCCGGCCAGAATCCCTTGGATCACGATCTGGCCGATGATTTCCCCGACGGCCGCTGCGTGGATTTGGCTTGGCGCGAGGAGATAGAGAACCGGCAGCGGCAGGCAGGACAGGAGCACCACCGCGGCCGTCGCCGTGACGGGATCGGCATGCCAGCGCCTGACAAGAACGGCATAGGTCGAGAACATCAGGCCCGATCCGATGAAAAGCATGTCGCCGAAGAGAACGCTGCCTGTTCCCTCGCGCGCCGGCGCGAGGAACAGGAACAGGCCGGCGATGATCGCAAGGACGCCGATGGTCCGTTGCCGCGAAGCGCCGTCATAGAAGACGATGCGCGACAGCAGGAACGAAAAAAAGACGATCGAGGCTGGACAAAGCGCCGCCGCATGGGCGGCAGGCGCATAGGTCAGGCCCCAATTGATGATCAGCGGGTAAGGCAATCCGGCCAGCGCCGCCAAGGCCAAGGCTCTTCGGCCGCCAAGCGCTCTCATGCCTGCGAAGCCACCGCGCCAGGCGATCGGCAGAAAGACCACCGCGGCGCCGCCAAAGCGCAATACGGCTAGGTCCGTCGCCGTCAGATGCTCCCGGAGGCTGAAGCGGGCGGCGACAAATTGGATGGCATAGATGCCGATCATGGTCAGGCCGGCGATGATCGCCAGTGTTGTGCTTCCCGCGTCCCGTTCGTTCGCCACGCTGTCACCCCATCTGTCGTCCGGGCCACCGGCACGATGAAAGCGCAGGCTATTGTTCAGTTTGCTGTGATGAAATACGCTATTTTTTAGAAATCTTGGCGATATTCACGCTAGAAGGGGAATTTTGAAGTGAATCCGGAAGCCAGCGATCTCGACGCGGTCGACCGCAATCTTCTTCGGCTGCTGCAGGAGGATGGACGTCGCACCACACTTGATCTGGCGGCGCGTGTCGGCCTGTCGCCGACCGGCACCAGCCTGCGCGTGAAGCGGCTGTTTCGCGAAGGTTACATCACCGCGGTCAGGGCCGTGCTCAATCCGGCAAAGATCGGGCGTGGCACGCTCGTCTTCATCGAGGTTCGCCTCGACCATACGGCACCGCATATTTTCGAACGCTTCGCCGAAGCGGTGACCAAGGCGCCAGAGGTGCTGGAATGCCATATGGTTGTCGGCGGATTCGACTATCTGGTGAAGGCACGCATCGCGGAAATGGCCGCCTATCAGGATTTCCTGACCCGGGTCATCCTGCCGCTGCCCGGGGTGAAGGAGACGCACACTTACGCCTCGATCGGCGACGTGAAGCCGGATGCGCTGCTGCCGGTATGAGCGGGTGGGCAGCGCACCTAAGGTGGTGTGGGTCTAGCCCTGCAGGAACGTCGCGATCTCGCTGAACACGTTGACGAACATCTCCTCCGTCAGCACGCCCGTATTGGTGTTGTAGCGCGAGCAGTGATAGCTGGAGAACAGCGCGATGCCGCCGGCCTCCTGCCTTCCGCCGTGGCGGAACGGAATGGCCGCGACGCGCTCGCCCAGCGCCCGCACCGTCGACTGGTGCGCGATCGAACCCAGCGTCAGAATGGCGCGCAGGTTGGGAAAGCGCGCGATGGTGGGTTTCAAAAAGGTCCGGCAGGTGGCGATCTCGGCGCCGACCGGCTTGTTCTCCGGCGGCACGCAGCGCACCGCATTGGTGATGGCCGTGCCGACCAGCTCCAGCCCGTCATCCGGCCGTGCCTTGAACTCGCCGCGCGCTAGGCCCTGCGCGATCATCGTGCCGTAGAGCAGGTCGCCGGCATAGTCGCCGGTGAAGGGGCGGCCGGTCCGGTTGGCGCCGCGCAGACCGGGCGCAAGCCCGACGATCAGCAGGCGGACCGAGGCTTCACCCTCGGGCGGCAGGAAGGTCGGCACCGGCGCGTTGAACCAGCCCGGCTCGCGCTCGCGCCAGGCGGCGATGAAATCATGCAGCCGCGGGCAAAGCGGGCAATCGCGGCTGGGTTCGGGGGAGGGCGCGGCGGTCAAGGCCGCCGCCCGTCAATAATCGTCCTCGTCGACTTCGGCGGGTTCCGGCCGGCGCGCCGGCCGCTCGGACGGATCGCGGCCGACCTCGCTTTTCAGCGTCATCAGGTCGATGAAATGATCGGCCTGGCGGCGCAGATCGTCGGAAATCATCGGCGGCTGCGAGGCCATGGTCGAAATGATGGACACCTTGCGTCCGCGCCGCTGCAGCGCCTCGACCAGCGTGCGGAAGTCACCGTCGCCGGAGAAGATGACATAGTGGTCGACGACGTCGGCAAGCTCCAGCGCATCGACCGTCAGCTCTATGTCCATGTTGCCCTTGATCTTGCGACGGCCGGTCGAGTCGGTGAATTCCTTGGCGGGCTTGGTCACTACCTTGAAGCCGTTATAGTCGAGCCAGTCGATCAGCGGCCGGATCGAGGAATATTCCTGGTCCTCGACCAGCGCGGTGTAATAATAGGCGCGTAAGAGATAGCCGCGCTTCTGGAAGCTCGACAGAAGCTTGCGGTAGTCGATGTCGAAGCCCAGCGCGCGCGACGTGGCGTAGAGATTGGCGCCGTCGATGAAAAGAGCGATCTTTTCACGGGGATCGAACATTGAAAAACATCCCTTTCAAAAATTTCTGTCGTCTAAAAGCGTCGACGGATAGGTCCCACAAACGCGCTTGCTACCCGTCACATCCGAGATAACGCGCAATTTATGGATATCCAAGGGCACGGCCGGCATTGCAAGCAATTGTGATCGCGACTATGTGAGCCGCATAATGACGTGGCGCGATGATGAGCCGGGCAACGGCCCGTAAAGCTGGCGCCGCCGCCATAAAGCTTGTATTTCACCCGCGCCCGCGTTATGGAGCGCGCCAGCTTTCCATCAAATCCATCGCATGAAAGGGGCAGTCCATGGCCCGCGTAACCGTTGAAGATTGCATCGACAAGGTCGACAACCGTTTTGAACTCGTGCTGCTCGCCGGCCATCGCGCCCGCCAGATCAGCCAGGGCGCGCAGATCACCGTCCCGCGCGACAATGACAAGAACCCGGTCATCGCGCTGCGTGAGATCGCCGACGAGACGCTCTCTCCCGACGACCTCAAGGAAGACCTGATCCACTCGCTGCAGAAGCATGTCGAGGTCGACGAGCCGGAAGCCGAGGGCGAGGCGATCACCGACCAGACCGGCGCGACCGCTGTCGCCGCCGACGCCGACGATGCCGAGGAGAACATCGCTTTCGACCGCATGAGCGAGGAAGACCTGCTCGCCGGCATCGAAGGCCTGGTGCCGCCGGAAAAGAGCGACGACTACTAAGAGCTTTTGTCCGGGTTGGATCAACCATCCAGGACTTCCGTATCTTAGGTTTCGTGGCTATCTATGGGATGCGTCGCACGCCAGTGCGGCGCATCAATCATTTCAGCACCGCGAGATCCCGCCCATGATGCGTCAGTATGAGCTTGTCGAGCGCGTCCAGCGCTACAAGCCTGACGTCAACGAGGCGCTGCTCAACAAGGCCTATGTCTATGCCATGCAGAAGCATGGGCACCAGAAGCGCGCCTCGGGCGATCCCTATTTCTCGCATCCCCTCGAAGTCGCCGCCATCCTCACCGAGATGCATATGGACGAGGCGACCATCGCCGTTGCCCTGCTGCATGACACGATCGAGGACACGACCGCGACCAGGGCCGAGATCGACGAGCTCTTCGGCCCCGAAATGGGCAAGCTGGTCGAGGGCCTGACCAAGCTGAAGAAGCTCGACCTCGTCTCCAAGAAGGCCGAGCAGGCGGAGAACCTGCGCAAGCTCCTGCTCGCGATCTCGGAGGATATTCGTGTCCTCCTAGTCAAGCTCGCCGACCGCCTGCACAACATGCGCACGCTCGACCATATGCCCGAGTCCAAGCGCCTGCGCATCGCCGAGGAGACGATGGACATCTATGCGCCGCTCGCCGGCCGCATGGGCATGCAGGGCATGCGCGAGGAGCTTGAGGAAATCGCCTTTCGCTACATCAATCCGGAGGCCTATCGCGCCGTAACCGCGAGACTTGCCGAGATTTTCGAGCGCAACAGGGGCGTCCTGCAGGAGATCGAGACGGCGCTGTCCGGCCTGTTCGAGAAACACGCCATCAAGGCGAGCGTGAAGAGCCGGCAGAAGAAGCCATGGTCGGTGTTCCGCAAGATGGAGGCCAAGGCGCTCTCCTTCGAACAGCTCTCCGACATCTTCGGCTTCCGCGTCGTCGTCGATTCGGTCGACGACTGCTACCGCGCGCTTGGCGCCATCCACACCACCTGGTCGATGGTGCCCGGCCGTTTCAAGGACTACATCTCGACGCCCAAGCAGAACGACTACCGCTCGATCCACACCACCATCGTCGGCCCGTCGCGCCAGCGCGTCGAATTGCAGATCCGTACCAAGGAGATGAACAAAATAGCCGAATACGGCGTCGCCGCCCATTCGATCTACAAGGATACCGGCGGCAAGATGAACGGCGCCGGCCATGCGATATCCAAGGAGACCAACGCCTACGCCTGGCTCAGGCGCACCATCGAGCAGCTGGCCGAGGGCGACAATCCGGAGGACTTCCTCGAGAACACCAAGCTGGAGCTGTTCCAGGACCAGGTCTTCTGCTTCACGCCCAAGGGCATGCTGATCGCGCTGCCGCGCGGCGCCACACCGATCGACTTCGCCTATGCCGTGCACACCGATGTCGGCGACACCTGCGTCGGCGCCAAGGTCAATGGCCGCATCATGCCGCTGATGACGGAATTGAAGAATGGCGACGAGGTCGAGATCATCCGCTCCAAGGCGCAGGTGCCGCCCGCCGCCTGGGAATCGGTCGTGGTCACCGGCAAGGCGCGCGCCGCGATCCGCCGAGCCACCAAGAACGCGATCCGCAAGCAATATTCGGGCCTCGGCGCCCGCATCCTGGAACGCGCCTTCGAGCGCGCCGGCAAGACCTTCACCAAGGAGAGCCTGAAGCCGGTTCTGCACCGGCTGGCGCGCAAGGATATCGAGGATGTTCTGGCTTCCGTCGGCCGCGGCGAGCTGAGCTCAACCGACGTCATGAAAGCGGTCTTCCCCGACTATAAGGACGAGCGCGTCACCGTCGCGCCGCCCAAGCAGCGCGAGGAGGGTTGGTCGAAGATCCGCAACGCCGCCGGCATGCTGTTCCAGATGCCCGGCACTCGCGCCGCGCGCAAGGGCAAGGACCAGCCGCGCGACGGCGCGGTGCCGATCCGCGGCGTGCGCGGCGACCTGCCGGTGCGCTTCGCGCCAGAAGGCGCCGTGCCCGGCGACCGCATCGTCGGCATCATCCAGCCTGGAACCGGCATCACCATCTACCCGATTCAATCGCCGGCGCTGCAGGCCTTCGACGACCAGCCCGAGCGCTGGATCGACGTGCGCTGGGACATTGACGAACGCACCAAGGAACGTTTTCCGGCGCGCATCTCGGTCACCGCCATCAACGCGCCTGGTTCGTTAGCCGACATCGCCCAGGTGGTGGCGTCCAACGATGCCAACATCCATACGCTGTCGATGATACGCACGGCGCCCGATTTCACCGAGATGCTGATCGATCTCGAGGTCTGGGACCTGAAGCACCTCAACCGGCTGCTGTCACAGCTCAAGGACAATTCGAGCGTCAGCGACGCGCGGCGCGTCAATGGGTGAATAGTGAATAGTGAATAGTGAATAGTGAATAGAAGTTGCTCTCATTACCATTGACCATTGACCATTGACCATTCACCACTCGCCAAAGGCATGGAGCGAACATGAACACCGACGAAGTGCTGGGCATTTTCCGCGAGGCCGGCGCCGTTCTCGAAGGTCATTTCATCCTGACGTCCGGCCTGCGCAGCCCGGTCTTCCTGCAGAAGGCCCGCGTCTTCATGCATGCCGACAAGACTGAGCGCCTGTGCAAGGCGCTGGCCGAGAAGATCCGTGAAAGCGTGCCCGGAAGGATCGACTATGTCGTCGGCCCTGCCATCGGCGGCCTGATCCCGGCCTATGAGACCTCGCGCCACCTCGGCGCGCCGGCCATCTGGGTCGAGCGGGAAGGGGGCGAGTTCAGGCTGCGCCGCTTCGAGATCGCCAAGGGCTCGCGCGTCGTCATCGTCGAGGACATCGTCACCACCGGCCTGTCGATCCGCGAGACCATCGACTGCCTGCGCGAGATCGGCGCCGAGGTCGTCGCGGCCGCCTGCATCATCGACCGCTCGGCCGGCAAGACCGATGTCGGCGTGCCGCTGATCGCGCTCGCCGAATATGAGGTGCCGGCCTATCCCGTCGACCGCCTGCCGCCGGAGCTCGCCGCCATCCCGGCGGTTAAGCCTGGAAGCCGCAATATCTGATGTCGTGATGTGCAAAAACAAGCACTTGAGCGTGCCGCTTGAATCTTCTTGCCTGCGGCATATGTCGAGATGGCGATGATCGCCGGGATCGACCATTTCGTGCTTACGGTTCGCTCGGTCGAAGCGACTTGCGATTTCTATCAGCGCGTGCTCGGTATGCGGCGCCTGGACGGCCCGAACCGGCCGACCGCGCTTCTGTTCGGCTCGCAGAAGATCAACCTGCATGAGGTCGGCCGCACTTTCGAGCCCAAGGCCAAGGCGCCGACGGCCGGGTCCGGCGATTTCTGCCTCGTGGCGGCGGTGCCGCTTGCCGAAGTCCAGGCCAGCTTGCAAGCCAATGGCGTGGCGGTCGAAGTCGGCCCGGTCGAACGCACCGGCGCGCGCGGCCCGATGATGTCGGTCTATTTCCGCGATCCCGACGGCAATCTGGTCGAGGTCAGCGAGTATCCACTCACCTGAGATCGAGCCGCATGGCGCAGCGCTGGTCGGAAGGCATGCCGTGCTCGGCCTCGTCGCCGAGTAGGCCGGTCAGTCGTTCGTCGATCTCTGCGCCTTCCAGGATGCGAAATCCGAACTTGCGATAGAAGGGCGCGTTCCAGGGGACGGCGTGAAAGGTGGTCAACGTCACCGCGGCCAGGCCGCGCAGCCTGGCGTCCGCGACCGCCCGTTCGAGCAAAGCCCGGCCGATGCCTGAGCCCTGCCGGTCGAGGCGCACGTCCAGCTCCCAGATATGCAGCGCATCGCCCTCGATTCCGGCGCTCAGGAATCCAACCGGCCGGTCCTCCTCGTCGGCGGCAAGCCAGCATGCGCCGTCCGCGATCAGCTCGCGGTGACGCTCTGCGCTGATGTTTTCGCCATCGGCGAGCCATGCCAGTTCCGATATGGCGCGGAACGCCAGTCCGGCGGATTGCTCGATCTGCGGCAAGGCCTCGGCATCCTCGGCCCGCGCCGGTCGAATGGTGATCATCGGCTGGTATCCCTGTTGTTTTCCTCAGTTTCGCCAGAATAAGGGGCTTGTTACAGCCTGCGGCAGACCATCGCGGCGGCGTTTTCGTTGTTTCGCGGCACTGCCGTCGCTATATCGAAGTTTGTTGCCTTTCTGCGCCCTCGAAGCGCAAGATGTGTGGCGCGTCCCGGTGGGCAGGGGCAGCGCGTGTTGGACCGGGAACTGGAACAGAGTGCTTTTTCGACGCCGAGAGCCTGATGGCCTCCTGGAGCGGGTGCGTACTTACCTTTGGCCGCGCCGCTCGTTCTCGCGTTCCGTGCAGTATTTCTCCAAGCGCATCCTGCGGCTGAAGGCGACGCCGCATTCGGTCGCCGCCGGTGTCGCCGCGGGTGTTTTTGCCTCCTTCTTCCCGCTTGGCGTCCATTTCGTGGTTGCCGCCGTGCTTTGCTGGGTGATCGCCGGCAATCTGGTCGCGGCGGCGCTCGGCGCCGTGTTCTTCGGCAATCCGCTGACCTCCCCGCTGCTGTGGGGCGCGTCCTGGGAAACCGGCAAGCTGCTCCTGCATGAGCGCCTGCCCAAGCACGGGCCGCCCGAGCATCTCGGCGAAATGATGCACAAGCTCTCCTTCGCGAAGCTGTGGCATCCCATCCTGGAGCCGATGCTGATCGGCGCGCTGCCGCTCGGCCTGGTCTTCGGGCTCGTGTTCTACGGCGTCACGCGCTGGGGCATGACCGTGTTCCGCGAGCAGCGCAAGAAGCGCATCGCCGAACGCGCCGAGAAGAAAGCGCGGCAGGGCGGACGGGAAGTGCCGGCGGAATGATCATCGGCATCGGTAGCGACCTCATCGACATCAGACGCGTCGAAAAATCGCTGGAGCGGCACGGCCAGCGCTTCGTCCAGCGCATCTACACCGAGGTCGAGCAGGCCAAGTCGGAAAAGCGCGCCGCCCGCGCCGCTTCCTACGCCAAGCGCTTCGCCGCCAAGGAGGCCTGCGCCAAGGCGCTGGGCACGGGTATGGCCGAGGGCGTGTTCTGGCGCGACATGGGCGTGATCAACCTGCCGAGCGGCGCGCCGACCATGGCGCTAACCGGCGGTGCCGCCGCCAGGCTGGAGAAGATCCTGCCGAAAGGCCACCGGGCGCTGATCCATCTCACCATCACCGATGATTTTCCGCTTGCTCAAGCCTTTGTGATTATCGAGGCGGTGCCCGCCGAACAAGCGCCACATTGATTCCATCTGACCACGAGCGGCATGACGTTGCTCAGCGCGCGCCGAGACTCTATACCAACATCGCACAATCGAGGACGACATGAGCGTGGCTGAAAAATCGCAGAAGAAATCCGGCGGGCTCGGGGAAACCTTTTCCGTCATCATCCAGGCTCTGCTGCTCGCGCTCGTCATCCGCACGCTGCTCTTCCAGCCTTTCTCCATCCCGTCCGGCTCGATGCGGCCGACTCTGCTCGAAGGCGACTATCTCTTCGTCACCAAATGGGCCTACGGCTATTCGCGCTATTCGCTGCCGTTTGGTCCCGATATCTTTTCCGGCCGCATCTGGGGCTCGGAGCCCAAGCGCGGCGATGTGGTGGTGTTCAAGTTCCCGCCGGACCCATCGGTCGACTACATCAAGCGCGTCGTCGGCCTGCCCGGCGACAAGATCCAGATGAAGGACGGCCAGCTCTTCATCAACGACGTCGGCGTGCCGCGCGTGAAGACCGGCCAGATCGAAAATCCCGACATCACCGAAGTGCCTCAGCCCGTCGACGTCTATCGCGAGACGCTGCCGAACGGTGTCAGCTACGACACGCTCGACCTGACGCCGAATTCGATCGGCGACAACACCCGCGAATGGACCGTGCCGCCCGGCCACTACTTCATGATGGGCGATAACCGCGACAATTCCTCCGACAGCCGCTTCACTGTCGGCTTTGTTCCTGCCGAAAACCTGGTCGGCCGCGCCAACCTCATCTTCTTCTCGATTGCCGGCAAGGCGAGCCCGCTCGAGATCTGGAAGTGGCCGTCGCTTATGCGTGCCGATCGCCTGTTCCATTTCGTCCACTAGAGCGATGGCGGCCAGCAAGCGTTTGACCGCCGATGCCCTAGCCGAGGCGCTTGCCCCGCGCACCGGCCATGCCTTCGCCGATCGCCAGCGTCTGCAGCGCGCGCTGACCCATGCCAGCGCGCGCTCGACCCATGCCGGCGTCGACTACGAACGTTTCGAGTTCCTGGGCGATCGCGTTCTCGGCCTTGTCGTCGCCGACATGCTGCTTGCAGCCTTTCCCGATGCAGCCGAGGGCGAGCTGTCGCTGCGTCTCAACGCGCTGGTCAATGCCGAGGCGCTCTCCGACATCGCCGAGGAGATCGGCCTGCCCGAGCTGATCCGCGCCGGCTCCGATGTGCGCAATCTCGACGGGCGCAAGCGCACCAATCTGCGCGCCGATGCGCTGGAATCGCTGATTGCGGTGCTTTACCTGGATGGTGGCCTCGAGGCTGCCCGCGCGTTCATCCATCGCTATTGGCAGCCGCGCTCGCAGGCGATCGGCGCAGCGCGGCGCGACGCCAAGACCGAGTTGCAGGAATGGGCGCACCAGGCCGCCGCCGGCGCCGTGCCGGCCTACCGGGTCGACGGCCGCGAGGGACCGGACCACGACCCGCTGTTCACCGTCAGCGTCAAGGTCGGCTCATTTGCTCCGGCGACCGGCAGCGGCCGCTCCAAACGTGAGGCCGAGCAGGCCGCCGCGGCTACTCTTTTGCTGCGCGAAGGCGTATGGAGCGCGGCATGACAGAAATTGAAACGCCTGAAGTTCCCGCGACGCGCTCCGGCTTCGTCGCGCTGATCGGCGCGCCCAACGCCGGCAAGTCGACGCTGGTCAACCAACTGGTCGGCGCCAAGGTGTCGATCGTCACCCATAAGGTGCAGACCACCCGCGCCATCGTGCGCGGCATCGCCACGCATGACAACGCGCAGATCGTGTTCGTCGATACGCCCGGCATCTTCAAGCCGAAGCGGCGGCTGGACACCGCGATGGTGACCACCGCCTGGGGCGGCGCCAAGGATGCCGATGTCGTGGTGCTTCTGATCGACGCCGAGCGCGGCATCAAGGGCGATGCCGACGCCATCCTCGACCGGCTGAAGGACGTCCGCCAGCCGATGCTGCTCGTCCTCAACAAGGTCGACCGCGTCAAGCCCGAGAAGCTGCTCGCGCTGGCCGCAACCGCGAACGAACGCGTGCCGTTCAAGCGCACCTTCATGGTCTCCGCGCTCACCGGCTCCGGCTGCAAGGACCTGCTCGACTATCTCGCCGAGACGCTTCCCCTGGGCCCCTGGTACTATCCGGAGGACCAGATCTCCGACTTGCCGATGCGCCAGCTGGCGGCCGAGATCACGCGTGAAAAGCTCTATCTGCGGCTGCATCAGGAGCTTCCCTATTCCTCGCATATCGAGACCGAGAAATGGGAAGAGAAGAAGGACGGCTCGGTGCGCATCGAGCAGGTCATCTATGTCGAGCGCGACAGCCAGAAGAAGATCGTGCTCGGCCACAAGGGCGAGACGATCCGCGCCATCGGCCAGGCCGCGCGGCTGGAGATCGCCGAAATCCTCGAGCAGAAGGTGCATCTCTTCCTGTTCGTGAAGGTGCGCGAGAACTGGGGCGACGACCCCGAGCGCTACCGCGAGATGGGGCTGGAGTTTCCCCATTGATGCTTGTCGCCTAGAAGGTCCGTAAGGGTCTGCGACATGCATAATCCAAAGATCACGATCGATACCGGTCTCGTGCGACGGCTGGTCGACACGCAGTTTCCGCGATGGCGGGACCTGCCGGTCAGCCCGGTCGCTCTCGGCGGCTGGGACAACCGCACTTTTCATCTTGGCGACGAGATGACGGTCCGACTGCCGAGCGCGGCCGCCTATTCGTTGCAGGTCGAGAAGGAGCAGCGCTGGCTACCGAAACTTGCACCCCTCCTGCCGCTGCCGATTCCGACGCCGCTGGCCATGGGCGAACCGGCCGAAGGCTACCCCTGGCATTGGTCGATCTATCGCTGGATCGAGGGCAAGACGGCCAGGAGCGGCCGCATCGCCGATCTCAACGTCTTCGCCGTTTCGCTCGCCGATTTCCTGGTCGCATTGAGGGGCATCGATCCGACGGATGGGCCTGCACCCGGCCAGCACAATTTCCACCGCGGCGGGCCGCTGACCGTCTATGACGGCGAGGCGAGGCGGGGCATCGCCGCGCTTGAAGGCCGGATCGACGCCCAAGCCGCCACGACCGTCTGGGAAGCCGCACTTGCCGCCACCTGGTCTGGCTCTCCGGTCTGGTTTCATGGCGATGTCGCCTCGGGCAATCTTCTGGTCGAGGACGGCCGCCTGAGCGCGGTCATCGATTTCGGCACGTCCGGCGTCGGCGATCCATCCTGCGATCTGGCGATCGCGTGGACCTTCTTCGAGGGTGAAAGCCGGGAGGCCTTCCGCGCCCGCATCGCCGCCGACGACGCCACCTGGGCACGCTGCCGCGGCTGGGCGCTGTGGAAGGCGCTGATCACCGTCGCCGGCCACGACGTCAACCAGGCCGAGGCGGAAAGGCAGCGCCACGTGATCGACGAGGTGCTGGCGGATCACCGGGAATGGGCGTGATGGTTCAGGCAACTGCAAGCCGCGCCGCCGGCCGACGCACGAAGTTCTCGGTGCCGTAATACACAACAATAGCCGCAGCGATAACCGCCCAGATCGCGACACCGATCCACTGTTGCTGCACATAGTCGCCGTCGACGAACACCTTGCCGAGGAAGCGCACGCTGTTCTGGTGCGTGACATGCATCAGGATAGCGAGCAGCACGCTGCCGGTGTTCTGGTAGAGCCAGGTGAAGACGATGCCGGCCAGGACGACGTTGATCGTGCCGTAAAGGCTGAGGTCACCGATCAGGCCGAGCGGGAAATGCCAGATTGCCCAGATCGTGCCGAGGATCAGGCTGGCGGCGAGCGCCGAATGGTTGGCAAGCAGGCGCGGTGCTGCAAAGCCGCGCCAGCCGGGCTCCTCGCCGAGCGGGCCGCTGAAGACGGCGTAGAGCGCGATCATCGGCAGGATTTCGGAGAAGGCCGGGATATTGCCCCAGGCAGGCGGCGCTGAGCCGAACAGCGGATTGATCAGGATCGAGGACAGTTGCGCCCCGAACGGCAAGCCGAACGCCACCAGATACCAGATCGGCCGGACGCGCCATTTCACCATCGAGGCCAGGATGGCCTTGACCGCGTTCCAGCCTCCGGCAAGTGCCGCCACGATGAAGCCGGAAACCGCCGGTCCGAAGGTGAACCAGGGAATGCTCTCGCCATTGGACAGATAGAACGGGATGAACGCCAGCCACGTCAGGCCGAGTGTCAGCGAAAAAAAGGCAGTCAATCGGTGCTTCCACACCAGATTCAGGAAGGAAGTCATGTCGGATCCTTTCTCGGGCGGATCTGTGGGGATTCCCGGGCCACCGTTCGGTCGACGTGCCACGGCAAACCCAGCCGCGCCGTCGAACACATTCGTCAATGCGTTGATGAACCTCGGTCAGCCGAAAATCCCGATCCCTTTCCGATGGATTTCCGATATTTGGCCGCTCGGCCTCACCCCAATCCAAAATGTCAGGACGCGTCGGGCCTGGGATGCCGAAATCTTGATTTCGCCACCCAACAGGTGAAAAGCTCCGCCCATGGAATGGCGTGACGAGGGAATCGTTCTCGGCACTCGCAGGCATGGCGAAACCAGCGCCATCCTCGAGGTGATGACGCGCACCCATGGCCGCCATCTCGGCCTGGTGCGGGGAGGGCGCTCGCGCAAGCAGCAGCCTGTGCTGCAGCCCGGCAACCGCGTCGACCTTCTGTGGCGGGCGCGGCTCGACGAGCATCTCGGCATCTTCCAGGCCGAGGCGATCGAGATGAATGCCGCGCGGCTCATGGACAGCGCGGTCGCCGTCTACGGTCTGCAGACCATGGCCGCGCATCTGAGGCTCCTGCCCGAGCGTGACGCCCATGGCGGGCTCTACGAGGCGCTCGCCGTGATGATCTCGCATCTCGACGACGCCGATACGGCTGGTGAACTGGTGGCGCGCTTCGAGCTGCTCATCCTCGACGAACTGGGCTTCGGCCTCGACCTCAGCCAATGCGCTGCGACGGGATCAAGGCAGGATCTCGCCTATGTCTCGCCGAAATCCGGCCGCGCCGTCTCGCGCGAAGCGGGTGCGGCCTGGCACGACAAGATGCTCAAGCTGCCGGCCTTTCTGCAGCGCGGCTCCGGCCTGCGCGCCGATGCGGCGGCAGTGGAAGACGCCTTCCGGCTGAGCGGCTTCTTCTTCACCCGCCATGTTTACGAGCCGCGTGGCCTCGAGCCGCCCGACGCCCGCGCCGGCTTTCTCGCCGCGCTGCGCCGGCATCATGCGGCGGTGAAGGCGGTTGTGGGCGAGGCAGGATAGCGGGCAGACGCCTAGTCGGCGCCGCGCCGTTCCAGGAAATCGTCGAGCATGGCGCGCTGGCCTTTCAGGATCTTGACGCCGGCTTCGGGCAGCGAAAACCATCCGGCTCTGTCGACTTCGGGAAACTCCTTCATACGTCCCGATTTTGGCGGCCACTCCATGGTGAACATGTTGCTCTTGATGGCGTTTGTGTCGACATCTGCCTCGACGCTCCATGCCACCACGATCTTGCCGCCCGGCTGCCTGTAGCTGCCGAGCGGCTGGAAGTCGCCGTCGATGGCGACGCCGAGCTCCTCCTCGGCTTCCCGCTTGGCGGCTTCGAGCTCATCCTCATTGTCGCCGATCAGTCCCTTGGGGATCGACCACGCGCCTTCATCCTTGCGCGCCCAGAACGGACCGCCTGGATGGACGAGCAGGAATTCGAACACACCGCCTATGTGTCTGTGGATCAGCAGGCCGGCACTTCGCAGCGGCATCGGTCACCTCAGGACATTTCTCTGATCGCGCGAGAATAGCACGACTATTTCGCGGTCGACGTCGCGCGATGCCGCCGGCAAGGCGGGCAATGTCGGCGGCTTGATAGCGGATAAACCGGCAAGTTGCTGGCAATCGGCCGCGAAACATGCTCGATCTTGTTAATTGGCCCGATCTTGTTAATTGGCGAGACGCTGATTTGAGCCAGTCGTCTCGTTGCCGCATTCGTTGGCCACGACTGGTCTGGTTTTGAGGGAAACCGCCATGTTTTTCAGCCTGATCGCCATTGCCGCCGTCATAGCTCTTTTCGTCATCGTGTCACGACAGCAGAACCGCATCGCGCTGGTCGAGCGCGAGCTCGGCATCCTGCGCGGCCTGGTGCAGTCGGGCGCTTCGCTTTCCGCGCCCAAGGCGGATGCCGCCGCCGGGGGTGCGCCGAAGGAAGCGGGAGAGGCGGCGGCGATCGCCGCCGCGCCAACTGTTCAGGAGACCGCCCCGTCCGAGCCCATCGCGGCAACGACCGGCATTGCCGAAGCCGAAGTCGCGGCCGGACCATGGAACAAAGGCGAGGTGGCAGCGACAAGTGCCACGGAGCGCGGCAAAGACGAGCCCGCGCCGGAACTTTCAGCCGAAGCCAAAGCGGCGTTCACCCGATCCGCGGCCACCGAGAAAGCGGCGCGCCGGACCGATGTCGAGACGGCGCTGGGCACGCGCTGGGCGGTCTGGGTCGGCGGCATCGCGTTGGCGCTGGGCGGCCTGTTCCTGATCCGCTACACGATCGAGGCCGGCATCTTCGGTCCCGGCGTGCGCCTTACCATGGCCGGCATCCTTGGCCTGGCGCTGATTGCCGGCGCCGAATTCATCCGCCGCACCGGCTTCAGGGTGCCAGTGCAGGGTGCCGCCGGCGCCTATATCCCCTCCATCCTCACGGCTGCCGGCGCCTTCATCCTGTTCGGCACGGTCTACGCGACGCATGGCATCTATGGCTTTATCGGTCCGGCGACCGCCTTCGCGCTGCTTGGCGTCATCGGCGTCGCGACCATTGGCGCCTCGCTGGTGCATGGCTTGGCGCTGGCCGGCATCGGCCTCGTCGGCGCCATGGTCACGCCGGCGCTGCTGGCATCGCAGGCGCCAAATCCGTGGGCCCTGTTCGTCTATCTGGCGATCGTGCTTGCGGCGAGCGCGGCAACCGCCCGAATCCGCGACTGGAAGGCGCTCACGGCGGCCGCTTTCGCCGGCACCGGCATCTGGACCATCCTCTACATGGTCGACGCGCCGGATGTGAACCTCGCCGCCGTCTTGTTCATCAGCCTGGCAACGCTGGCGGTGCTTGCCTGGGTCTGGCTCGCCCCGGTCTTGACGGCTGGCCGCGACGAAGCGGCGCGAGGCTTCGACTGGCCATCGATCGTGCCCGGCTTCTTCATCGCCCTGGGCGCGCTGGGCCTGTCCGTCGATCCGGCTTTTGCCAGCGCCGGCGATGCATTGCACGGCGCCGTCCTGCTGGCCGCGCTGGTCGCGGTGGCGCTCTACCGGCCGCGCGCGCTTCCGCTGGTCTTTGCCGCCGGCATCGCCACCGTGCTGATCTATATCGGCATCATCCCGCCCGCCACCATCGGCGCCGATGCGCTCGATGTCGGGCTGGACGCCCAGCCCTTGGCGTCGTTCGACACGCTGACGTTCCGCATCGGCATCGCGCTTGGCCTGATTTTCCTCGCCGCCGGCTTCTGGGCGGCGCGCCGCTTCGTCGCCACCGCTCCGGCACGCGCGGCTTGCTGGGCAGCCTGGGGCGTCATTGCCCCGCTGGTGGTACTGACCGCGCTGTGGCTGACCTTCGGCGATATCGACCGCGACCTCGGCTATGCGCTGCCGGCGCTGCTGCTGATGCTCGTCTTTGCCATCGGCGGCGAATGGATCGCGCGCGCCGAGCAGCCGCAGCTGGCGGGCGGCCCGGCCGTGTCCTTCGCGCTCGGCGGCGCCGGCGTCGCCGGCCTGCTGATGCTGCACATGGCCTTTGGCTCGGGCTGGACGACCGTGCTGCTCGGCGCCGCCGCCATTCCGCCGGCGTTGGCCACGCGCTGGCGCTCTTACCCCGTGCTGGGCTGGATCGCGGTGGGCGCGGCGGTCGCCGTGCTTGGCCGAGTCGCCTTCGATCCGACCATCGTTGGCGCGGCGTTTCTGTCGAGGACACCGGTCTTCAACTGGCTGCTTCCAGGCTATGGCGTGCCGGCGCTCGCATTCGGCTTCGCCGCCTGGCAGCTCGCCCGCACCACCAACGGCCGGCCGCGCCTTGCCATGGAGGCGGCCTCGGCGCTGTTTACGCTGCTCACCATCGCCATGCTGGTGCGCCATGCCATGCATGGCGGCGTTATCGACACCGGCGCGGTGACCCTAGCCGAGCAGGCGATCTACACGCTGATCGCGCTCGGCGCCGGCGCCATACTGGTCGCCATCGACATGCGCTCGCCAAGCTCGGTTCTGCGATATGGCTCGATAGCCGCCGGCGTGATTTCGGCGGGCTTGATCGCCATTCAGCATTTCGTGGTGCTTAATCCGCTGCTTACGGACGAGTCGACCGGCACGATCCCGGTGTTCAACCTTCTGTTCCTCGCCTATCTGCTGCCGGCCATCGCCGCAGGCGCGCTGGCGCTCTATGTCCGCGACAAGCGCCCGCGATGGTATGCGGCCATGCTGGCGCTGATTGCCGCGCTGCTTGCCTTCGCCTATGCCACGCTTTCGGTGCGCCGTCTGTTCAAGGGCGAGTTCATCGCCCTGTGGAGCGGGCTCGGCCAGCTCGAGACCTACACCTATTCGGCGCTCTGGCTGGTCATTGGCGTGGCGCTGCTCACCGCCGGCGTCTGGCTGAAATCGCAGGTGCTGCGCATCGCCTCCGCTGTGTTGATCGCGGTCGCGGTGGTGAAGGTCTTCCTCTTCGACATGTCGGAGCTGGAAGGCGTGCTGCGCGCGCTGTCCTTCATCGGCCTCGGCGCCGTGCTGATCGGTATCGGCCTGTTCTACCAGCGGCTGCTGACGCGTGCCGCGAGGGAGAGCAGGGAGATTTCTTGATCGGATATCCAATGTTGTATATATTGAATATTCGTAAGAGGATATTCAAATGCCGCTTTACATACGTGACGATGAAGTGGATGCGCTGGCCGCAAAATTGCAGCGTGAAACAAACGCACCGAGCAAGACTGAGGCGGTGCGGACAGCCCTTATTCACGAGTTGGAACGCAATCGTGCCAAGGTGCCGCTGCGCGATCGGATTGTACGGCTTCAAGCGGAGGCGAAGAAGATCGGTCTGCCCAATCCCGATTTCGATATGAAGAAATTCACCGATGAGATGTGGGAAGACTGATGTTTGTCGACGCTTCGGTGATCGTTGCAATTCTCAACCAGGAACCCGGCTGGGAGGAATTATCCAAGCAACTCTCCCGGCCGGTCGACTTCTACGTCTCTGCCATGGTCCGTTTTGAAGCGACGCAGGCTTTGGCGCGAGCCGGCGCGGGTTCCCGCAAGCCGACCGCTGAAGCACTCCTCAAGGCTCGCGATCTGGTGGATCAACTTATTGTGGAAATTGGCGGGGAAAATGTCCCGATCGGCGACGAGATCGGTTCGCGTGCGATCGATGCCAGCGCTCATTATGGCAAGGCCGTTGGTCACCAAGCTGACCTGAACTTGGGTGACTGCTTTGCCTATGCTTGCGCGAAAGCTCTCGGCACTCCGCTGCTCTACAAAGGCAATGATTTCCTGCTCACGGATTTGAGATAGTCAGGTTTTCTCGCGATTGTAGGGAATAAACCGGCTCGCGCCCGCGTTATCCACTTGCTTGGGTAATCGCAGCGGTTCGGCCGCGTCGCGCTGACTGCTTGCGCCGCGCCGGGAAGGCGCGTTCTATCGGGATGGAGAGCGACCACGAAACAAGCGGTCATGGACGACAAGAAGGCAGCGATCCTGAGCGAGATACCGCGGTTGCGGCGCTATGCGCGCTCGCTGCTGCGCGACCGCGATTCCGCCGACGACCTCGTCCAGGACTGCCTGGAGCGGGCACTTGTGCGGCTCGACAACTGGCAGACTGGAGAAAGCCCCCGGAGGTGGCTGTTTACGATCATGCATCACTTGTTCATCGACCAGATGCGCAAGGTCAACCGGCGGGGCGAGGCGGCGATGCTGCCTCTCGAAGCCGGTGAGGCCCAAGCCGCGCCCGCCGATCAGGTCGAGACCATCGCCTCGCGCGAGATCATGGATGCCCTGCAAGCAATCAGCCCCGATCGCCGCGCGGCGTTGGTGATGGTCGCCATCGAGGGCTTTTCCTATGCCGAGGCCGCCAACATCCTTGGCGTGCCGGCCGGCACGCTGATGTCGCGCATCGCGCGCGGCCGCGAGGAATTGCGAGGATTGCTCGACGACACATCGCGCCGCCGCTCGATAAGGATCGTCGAGAAATGACCCGCCGCGATTTTTCAGAACGCGATATCCATATGGCCCTCGACGGCGAGCTGCCGGGCGAGGAGCGCATGGCTTACGATGCCTGGCTCGAGGCCAATCCCGAGATGAAAGCGAAGTCCGCGCGCTACATTGCCGACCGCGCCGCCATGCGCGCCGCCCTCGCGGGCGTGATGGACGACCCGGTGCCGGCGAGGCTGCGGCAGGTCGTGCTTGGCGAGGCGCCTGCAAAAGCATCGGCCTGGCGCTCGCGCTGGTGGCTGTCGGCTGCCGCGGCCGTGATGCTCGCGGTCGGCGGGCTCGGCGGCTATGTCGCCGGTGTCGACAGCATCGCCCGTGGCGGCGAAGGCGACGATCAGCTCGCCGAGCAGGCGATCGCCGCCCATGTCACCTACGCTGCCGAGAAGCGCCACGCCGTCGAAGTCCCGGCAAGCGACAAGGACCATCTCCAGACCTGGCTGTCGAACCGCGTCGGGCTGAAGCTGGTTGCCCCTGACCTGGCGGCCGAGGGCTTCCAGCTGGTCGGCGGCCGGCTGCTGCCGGCTGGTGAGCAAGGCAAGGCGGCAATGCTGCTCTACGAGGATGCCAAGGGCGAGCGCATCTCGCTCTACGTCACCGCCGACTCGTCGGAGACATCGAAGGGCACCTACGCGGCCGAGACGGGCGGACCGGAGGCAGTCTATTGGCTCGACAAGGGATACGCCTGCGCGGTCGTCGGCTCATTGCCGCCGGAGCGCCTGTCGGACGTCGCAAAGAGCGCCTATGGCCAGCTCGTGGCCGGCATATCGAGCTGAACCGGCTACGTTTTTCGGCGGCCGGCAGTCGCTTGAACAGCAATTCTGTTCAAACGCTTGGCCCCTTGCTGCCGCTGCGGGAACTGTCACAATTCGGCCCTAATCAAGGAGCGATAGCGCTTGATGAATACTGGCGCTTCGGCCAGTATTCGCGACGCATCCACCGGGGCCGTTTCTTAAACCCAATCGAGGTTCTCCCAAGCCCGCATGCCTGCCGAGATCCGCAAGGCCCGCGCGTCAGACGTCGATGACCTCGCCGCCATCGAGAAGGCTGTTTTTCCGGGCGACAGGCTCTCGCGCCGCTCCTTCCGCCTGTTCATCGAACGCGAGACCGCCGAGATGCTGGTGGCCGAGAACGAGGGTCGGGTCGCCGGTTATGCGGTGGTGCTGTTTCGCAAGGGCAGCGGGGTGGCGCGGCTCTATTCCATCGCTGTCGGTCCCTTCTTCGAACGGCTCGGCATCGGCCGGCTTCTGCTCGCGGCCGCGGAAGAGGCGGCCTTCGAGCACGACCGTTTGTTGCTGCGTCTCGAAGTGCGCGAGGACAATGATCGGGCCATCCGCATCTACGAGCAGGCCGGCTATCGGAAACTCGGCCGCGAGCCCGACTATTATGAGGATGGCGCGACCGCGCTGCGCTACGAAAAGACGCTGCGCGGCGACACGCCGACCGCAACCAAGGTGCCGTTCTACCAGCAGACCTGCGAGTTCACCTGCGGCCCTTGCTGCCTGATGATGGCGATGGCGAATTTCGATCGTGGCTTCGTGCCCGATCCGGTCATGGAAATCCGCCTGTGGCGCGAGGCGACCACGGTCTTCATGATGTCGGGTCCGGGCGGCTGCGAGCCTTTCGGCCTGGCGGTAGCCGGCTATGAGAGCGGGCTCGCCGCCGAGATATTCGTCTCCTTCTACGGCGCGCTGTTCCTGCAGTCGGTGCGGAGCGAGGACAAGCGTCGCGTGATGGAGCTCGCTCAGGTCGATTTCCGCCGCCGCGCCGAACTCTACGGCATCCCCGTCAAATACCGTCCGTTCGGCATCGGCGATATCCGCCAAGCCCTCGCTGAGGGCAAGCTGGTGGTGGTGCTGGTCAGCGGCTTCCTTATGTTCGGCAAGAAGGTGCCCCATTGGGTGCTGGCCATCGGCGACGATGGCGACCATATCCTGATCCACGACCCCTGGGTCGAGGATGAAAGGCAGGAAACCATACTCGATGCCGCGAACATTCCAGTGCCCTACGACATCTTCATGAACATGGCGCAGTTCGGCCGCGACGGCTTGCGCGCCGCCATCACTCTGGGAAAACGCTGAACAATGACCTGGGTAATCCTCACAGGCAGGCAGAACGATCTCGATCAGGTGGCCACACCCCACAAGATCATCACCAACCGCGACTATCTCGCGCATCCGGCGCTGTTTCGCGGCCAGCGGCCGAAAGTTATCAACCTGTCGAACAATTACGGCTACCAGAGCCGCGGCTACTATGCCTCGCTGCTGGCCGGCTCGCGTGGCCACCGGGTGATCCCGACGGTCGAGACCATGATCGACCTGTCCGAGCGAAAGCTTTACGAGCACGCGCTGCCGGAGCTCGAGCTTGCCTTGAACAAATGCCGCAAGGACCTCGGCGGGATTTTTCCGGCGAAGGTCGCGATCTTCTTCGGCATCGGCCCGTCGAAAGTATGGGACCGTTTCGCCAAGCTGTTGTTCGACTGGTTCCGCGCGCCGGCGCTCGAGGTGCACATCAAGGACAGCGCCGAATGGGCCTCGATCCGCAAGATCGGCTTCCTGCCGCTCGCCCGCATGACCGAGGACGAGGAAGAGCTATTCCTGCAATGCCTGGAGACCTACACCAACCGCGAATGGCGCGACACCAAGGGTCGCACGCCGGCGCGTTACACCTTCGCGACCCTGGTCGACCCGCATGAGGAATTGCCGCCGTCGGAGATTTCCTCATTGCGCTACTGGGCGAGGATCGCCGAGAAGATGGGCGTCGAAGTCGAGCCGATCACCAGGAAGGACCTCGCCAAGCTCGCCAACTACGATGCGCTGTTCATCCGCGAGACCACCTCGATCTCCAACCACACCTACCGCTTCGCGCGCCGCGCCCAGCAGGAAGGCATGCCGGTGATCGACGACCCACTGTCGATGATCCGCTGCACCAACAAGGTCTATCTCAACGAGCTGATGACCTACAACAAGGTGCCGGTGCCGCCGACGGTGATGATCGCCGGCACCTCCGACTTCGAAGTGGCGGCGCAGACGCTTGGCTTCCCGCTGGTGCTGAAGATCCCGGATTCGTCTTTCTCGCGCGGCGTCAAGAAATGCGAGAACATGGCGGAGCTGACCAAGCTCGCGACCGAATGGCTGGAAGATTCCGATCTCCTGATCGCGCAGAAATTCATCCCCACCGAATATGACTGGCGCGTCGGCGTGCTCGGCGGCCAGCCGCTGTTTGCCGTGCATTACCTGATGGCAAAGAAGCACTGGCAGATCGTCAACCACAAGGCCAGCGGCAAGCCCGACCAGGGCGGCATCAAGACCTTTACACTGAAGCAGACGCCGCCGCATGTCGTCGAGACGGCTGTGCGGGCGGCAAAATGCATCGGCGACGGCCTCTACGGCGTCGACCTCAAGGAGACCAAGGACGGGGTCTTCGTCATCGAGGTCAACGACAACCCCAATCTCGATCATGGCTGGGAGGATTCCGGCGAGAAGGACGAGCTCTGGGTGCGGCTGACGCAGTGGTTCCTGGAACGTCTGGAGCGGCCGGAGAAGTAGCGGCGGGAGGAGGGGAAGGGAACTGAAGAACTGAGATCATAGGAAACGCGGAGCGGATAACGCAAGGACGGATGGTCCCGAGACACCCCATTCTTCAGTTCCTCAGTTCTTCAATTCCCCAATTCTTCAATTCCTAGTCATCAACCGAGGGAAAAGCATGCTGTTCTTCGTGATCGAGGATTTTCACGGCGCGGACCGCAAGGAAATCTACCGCCGCTTCCGCGACAAGGGCCGGCTTAAGCCGGATGAACTCGTGGTGCATCACAGCTGGATCGCGGGTGACATGAGCCGCTGCTTCATGCTGGTCGAAGCCGATGACGCGACGGTGCTGCAGCGCTGGGCCATCGAGTGGAACGACCTGGTCGAATTCGAGATCATTCCAGTGGCGACGAGCAAGGATATGGTCGCGGCATTGGCTACGCATCTCTGAAAGGCTTCGGGGCGCGCAGAGTGCCGTTTCCCCGTCAAATGACGGCTATCGCGTCGACCTCTATCAGGTAGCCTGGTGACATGATCGCCACGCCGACGATCACATTCGCCGGCTTGTGATCTCCAAACAGCGAAATCTGCTCGGTCTCGATGATCGGAACATGTTCATCGCGGTTGTATCCCACGATGTAGATCGTGATCTTGCAGACTTGGTCGGGCCGGGCGCCCGCCGCGCTCAGCGCTCGGCCGAGATTGGCGAATGACAGGCGCGCCTGCGCAGCAAAATCACCGTGCCCGACGAGCTTGCCGTTTGTGTCTTCGGGCTGCTGACCTGAGATGAACACCAGCTTGGATCCCGTCGCGATGACAACCTGGGTGTACATCTCCGGAACCGGCAGATCTGCCGGATTGATGAGTTCGAGCGACATCAAAGATCTCCTGCTGCTTCGTTTGACTGAAAAGCGAGGCGGGCGCGAAGGATTGGCGCTCCGTTGCCCGAATTCCCTGAACTACGTCTCGGAGGAAGGGCGCCAAGCGCTGGCGAGTTGACCGCGCGCACGCATTCCCCGACCAGCCATTCCCGGAACGCGCCGACGATGTCGCGTCTTGCGCTGCGTTCGGGGATCGTCAGGCAATAGGGCTGGCGCAGTTCCAGGGATTGCGCGGCGGCCCGCACCAGCTTGCCATCCTCCAGCGCCTGGGCGCAATAGATGCCTTGCGCCAGCGCCACGCCCAGCCCTGAAATGGCGAGATCGAGTGCTGCCCGCGAGGAATTCGCGGAGAGACCGCGCTGCGCCGCGCGGCCCGGCTCGCTTCCCGCCGCCGCGAACCAGTTGCGCCAAGACGGAAACGACGCTCCGGTCGGTCCCCAGTCCGTGTGGATCAGCGGCAGGCCCGCAAGGCCGTCGGATACGGTCGCTCGGGCCAGCATCGGCGCGCAGACAGGATAGACTGCATCCCTAACGATCTCCTGGGTCGGATGCTGGCGGTAGTGCGGACCGTAGGAAAGGCGGATGTCGATCAATTCATGATCGAAGGGCACCGGATCGTCGTCGCCTCTCAACGATATATCGGCGGCGCCATGGCCGGCGACGAAGATGGCGAGCCGTTCCGAAAGCCAGCCCATCGCCATGGACGGCGGCACCGAGATCACGAGCCTCGGCCGAAACGCCTCGCCGCCGACATCGCGCGCGACGCTGCCGATCTCCCGGAAGGCCATGCTAAGCCTGGGCAGCATCTCCGCGCCGGCCTCAGTCAGCACGGCCCGCCGGTTGACCCGGTGGAACAGTTGTCGTCCCATCTGCTCCTCGACGGTGCGGATAAGCTGGCTGACGGCCGCGGCCGAGATCGACAGTTCCTCCGCCGCGGCGGCAAAGCTGCCTGTGCGCGCCGCCGCTTCGAAGGCCTGAAGTCCGCGCAAGGAGGGAAGGGCGACCATGACAATCCAATAGATAAGCTCACCTTATCTATTACGCAGAAATCCTCGTTTTTCGAAAGGTTTCTTTCTAAAGTATCGTGACTCATGAACGCAATCGATCATCACGAAACCGTCGACCATCGCCAAGTGATCGCCTCGCTGACGAATGAAGAGCGCGGGCGGCTGACCGGCAAATCGGATGGGCCGGCCCTTGTCCAGTTCGCGCTCCATCTCGGCGCGATCGTCGTCCTTGGCGCGCTGATCGCGGCCAAAGTGCCGTTCTGGCCAGTCCTGATGCTGCCGCAGGGCATCCTGATCGTCTTCCTGTTCACGCTGCTGCATGAAACCGTGCACCGGACGGCATTCGAAACGCAGTGGCTGAACGATGTGGTCGCGCGCTTCTGCAGCCTGGCGATCGCGCTGCCGGCCGACTGGTTCCGCTACTTCCATTTCGCCCATCACCGCTTCACCCAGGATCCGGAAAACGATCCGGAACTGGCCTTCCCGAAGCCCGAGACGATGCGGCAATACATCGTCCACGTCTCAGGCCTGCCGGTGTGGTGGGGCCATTTCAAGACGCTCTACACCAATGCAATGGGGCGCTGCCGGGACAGCTACGTGCCGCCGAAGGGTCTGCCGAAGGTGAAGGCCGAGGCGCGGGCGATGATCGCCTTCTACGTCATCCCGCTGGCGCTCGCGGTGTGGTTCAATGCGTCGGTGCTGCTTACGGTCTGGATCGTGCCCGCGCTGCTCGGCCAGCCGTTCCTGAGGCTCTATCTGCTGGCAGAGCACGGCCGCTGTCCCTTCGTCGCCAACATGCTGGAAAACACCCGCACGACGCTGACCAACTGGTTCGTGCGCAAGCTCGCCTGGAACATGCCTTACCATGCCGAACACCACGCCTATCCCGGCGTGCCGTTCCACCAGTTGCCGGAATTCCACCGGCTGATCGAGCGGCACCTCAAAGTGGTCGAGTCTGGCTATGTGAGCTTCCATGAGAAGTACGTCGAGACGCTGCGCTAGCCGACCGACGCTTCAGAGAGACAGGGCATATCAGCCTGACTGGCGCTGCAGCGCCTGCGAACGCAGCAGCTGGCTCATGTCGGCCGCTTTGGCCGGCACGCCGATCAGATAGCCTTGCGCCTCGCCGCAGCCGGCCTTGCGCAGCATGTCGAGCTGCGCTTCGGTCTCGACGCCTTCGGCGGTGACGGTGACGCCGAGCTCGGCGCCGAGACCGATCACGGTGCGCACGATCGCCGCCGTGTCGCGTCTGTCGAGGTCTCGGATGAAGGAGCGGTCGATCTTGATCTTGTCGACTGGGAAGCGCCGGAGGTAGCCGAGCGAGGAATAGCCGGTGCCGAAATCGTCGAGCGCGATGCGCACGCCGAGACCGCGCAACTGGCTGAGCGTCCTCAGCACCGCGTCGCTTTCGTCCATCATCACCGTTTCGGTGATTTCGAGCTCCAGACGGTTGGCCGGCAGGCCCGAAAAGGCGAGCGCCGAGATCACGCTGCGGGCGAAGCCGCCGCTCTTGATCTGCGCGGCCGAGACGTTGACGGCCATGCGCATCTCCGGCGGCCAATGGGCGGCCACGCTGCAAGCCTTGCGAAGCGCCCAGTCGCCGAGCTGCACGATCAATCCGGTCTCCTCGGCGGCGGCGATGAAGTTTTCCGGCGACACCAGGCCGCGCGATGGCGAGCGCCAGCGCATGAGGGCTTCCGCGCCGACAATTTCGCCGGAGCCGATGTTGAGGATCGGCTGGAAATCAAGCTCGAACTCGCGCTTGGAAAGGGCAGCTTCGAGATCCGCTTCAAGCGCGCGGCGCTCCCGCATCAGGGCATCCATGCCCGGCTCGAAGAAACGATAGACATTGCGACCTTCGCTCTTGCCCCGGTAGAGCGCCATGTCGGCATTGGTGAGCAGCGTGTCGGCATCGTGCCCGTCACCGGGATGGAGCGCGATGCCCAGGCTCACGCCCACATGCATTTCGCGTCCCTTGTCGCGATAGGGCTTGCCGACGATCTCGACGATGCGCTTGGCGAGCCTTTCGGCGTCGGCGGCGCTCTTGATGCCGGACTGGATGATGGCGAACTCGTCACCGCCGAAGCGGGCCACCACGTCCTTGCTGCCGCGCACGGCGTGCTGCAGCCGCTTGGCGACGCATTTCAGCAGCCAGTCCCCGGCCGGGTGGCCGAATGTGTCGTTGACGGCCTTGAAGCGGTCGAGGTCGAGCGAGAGGATCGCCAGCGGCTTGGCCTTGGCCTCGCCGAGCGCCTGGTCCAGCTTTTCGCGAAACATCGAGCGGTTGGGCAGGTTTGTCAGCGTGTCGTGGTGCGCAAGATGCGTCATGCGCTCTTCGACACGGCGCCGTTCGGTCACGTCCTCGAAGGTCGCCACCCAGCCGCCGCCGGCGAGCGGCCGCCGCAGGACGAAGAGCGTTCGGCCGTCGACCAGTTCGCGATAGCTCGAACGCGACTGGCCTGCCTCTAGAGCCGCCTTCGTCTTCCCCACCTCGAGGTCGATTTCAACAGGCATGAAGATACGCAGATCAACGAGTTTCTCCAGCATCTGACCATGCGTCATGCCGAGCGGGAAATCCGCGGCCTTCGCATTGCAAAGGTCCAGGAAGCGCTGGTTGCGCACGATCAGCCGGCCTTTGGTGCTATACATTAGCAGGCCTTGCGACATGTTGGCCAAAGCAGCGTCGAAGCGGCGGTGCTGCTCGTTCAGCTCCGCCTCGGCTCGCCGCCGCTCGGTCACGTCCTCATAGATCGAAACCCAGCCGCCGACGGCGATGGGCCGATGGGAAATGACGATGATGCGCCCGTCGGACAGGACTTCCTCGTAGGTCGAAGGCCTGGCGCCGTCGATATAGGGCTTGCGGATGGCATGGAGTTCTTCGGCGCTTTGCGAGGCGACGCCGACATCGACACTGTGCTGCAGAATGTCGAAGAATCGGATGCCAGGCTTTACCACCTCGGCGTCGAGGCGGAAGAGATCGATATAGTTTCGGTTGCAGATGATCATCCGCTCATCGGCGTCGAACATGCACAGTCCATGCGACATGTTCTCGACCGCCGCCGCGAAGCGCTCGTTCTGGGCCCGTAATTCTTCCGCAATCCGCCGTGCCGGACCGGTAGCGGCCGTTCTTCGCTTGCCGGCGGTGGAAGCCGTCTTGACATGAACGCCAGGCATGAGCACGCCTTCGGACCGTGACCGAACGCTATACTGTCGTGGTAGCCGGTTAATTTAGCGTTCTTTTAGATGGCCGAATTGGCGACGAACGAAGACTGGCGCATGGCATCCAGTGTCTTGAAACGCTTGAGGAAAGCCGTTTGCGCCCAAGTTACGGATTTGGGCGTGAAGTCGAAGCGGTCGGCGGAGAAGCCGCGCGGGCGGCCGAAATACTCGGTCGCTTCCGCCGTCGAGAAGCCGGCCAGCAGCGTCGCCTCGAAATAGGCGGCGATCTGGTCGGCGCGCTTGATGTCCTTGCGCAAGGAGGCGGCGAGCTCCGCCGGCAGCGAGAAACGCAGATGGATGGCGCGCTGCAGGCGCAGCTCGCAATCCTTATAGGAGCCGCCCATCACAGATTTGAACGGCGAGATCATGTCGCCGATGACATATTCCGGCGCGTCGTGCAGCAGCGCGGCGAGCCGCGCCTCCGCCGTGGCCTGCGGTGCCAACTCGCCATAGAGCGCTTCGACCAGCAGCGAGTGCTGTGCGACGGAGAAGGCGTGATCGCCGCTGGTCTGGCCGTTCCAGCGGGCGACGCGGGCGAGCCCATGCGCGATGTCGGCGATCTCGATGTCGAGCGGCGAGGGGTCCAGAAGGTCGAGCCGCCGTCCCGAAAGCATGCGTTGCCAGGCGCGCGGCGGCGCGCCGGCCCGGTCGGCGGCCATCAGGCCTCCTCCGCGCTGGCCGCGCCTTCAGGGAAGCGGAACTTCGCCCAGGCGGGAATCGCGAGCGTCACCGGAACCTCGCCCGCCAGGATCGCCTCGCCGGCATCGAGCGCCGCCCTGACCCGGTCGATGCGGGCAATGGCAAGTCCGGTCCTGCCGCTAACCGAGCCGAGCGCGCCCACCGGCCGGCCGGCGACGGTAAGCTCGGTTCCCGAAGCGGGCAGGGGGCCGTCAGCCGATGCGATCAGAACCCGGCGCCGCGCGGTGCCGCGATGCTGCATGCGCGAGACCACTTCCTGGCCGATATAGCAGCCCTTCTTGAAGCCGACGCCGCCGGTTTCGTCGAGCAGCACGTCATGCGGGAAGGCGTCGCCAAGCTGGTAGTCGGCGCCACTTTCGGCGATGCCGTTGGCGATCCGGACGGCTTTCCAGCCATCAGGATCGCCACCGTCCTTTGCCCCGCCGCCATAAGTACGCCTCACCGCCACGTCGCGAAAACGCGTGTCGGTAAGCGCCGTTGAATCGGAAGATGAGGCGGTTGAATCATCGCCCCACGCGACCGTGACAACCACTTGATCCTGCTTGGCAATCTCGGCCTTTGCCCTTAGCCGATAAAGCATCAGCCGGCGCACGAAATCGTCGGCGGTGTCGGCCCGGCAGTCGAGCCGAAAACCGTTGTCGCCGGCGCGCGAGATCAGGAAATCGAAGAGGATCTTGCCCTGCGGCGAAAGCAGCGCGCCGGGTTTGGCCTCGCCGGGCTTCAGGGTATCCAGATCGGTGGTGAGGATGTTCTGCAGGAAATGCTCGGCATCGGGGCCTGACACGGTAATGAGCGCGCGGTCGTTGAGCTGGGTAAAGGGCATGAGGGAAAGTCGGCCTGATCTTGCAAAACGTTCGGCCATAATGAGCGCGCGGTCGTTGAGCTGGGTAAAGGGCATGAGGGAAAGTCGGCCTGATCTTGCAAAACGTTCGGCCATTACGTAAGCCGGCCACACTCCCCCCGCAAGAGATTGGACCTGCCATGGCAACCACCTTCGACCTCATCCTGACAGGCGGCACGGTAGTGAACCATGATGGCGAGGGCCGCCGCGACATCGGCGTGAAGGGCGGACGCATCGCGCGGATCGGCGATCTCGGCCAGGCCTCGGCCGGCGAGACCATCGACTGCACCGGCCTGCACATCCTGCCGGGCGTCGTCGACAGCCAAGTGCATTTCCGCGAGCCGGGGCTGGAGCACAAGGAAGATCTGGAGACGGGTTCTCGCGCGGCAGTGCTGGGCGGCGTCACCGCCGTCTTCGAAATGCCCAACACCAATCCGCTCACCACCAGCGAGGCCGCACTTGCCGACAAAGTGCGCCGCGCCACCGGCCGCATGCATTGCGATTTCGCCTTCTGGGTCGGCGGCACGCGCGACAATGCACCCGATGTCGGCGAACTGGAACGGTTGCCGGGAGCGGCCGGCATCAAAGTGTTCATGGGCTCGTCCACCGGCGACCTTCTGGTCGAGGACGATGAAGGCGTCGCCTCGATCCTGCGCAACACCCGCCGCCGCTCCGCATTCCACTCCGAGGACGAATTCCGTCTGCGCGAGCGGCTCGGCGAGCGCGTCGAGGGCGATCCGTCGTCGCATCCCGTCTGGCGCGACGAGATCGCGGCGCTGCGCTGCACTGAGCGCCTGGTGCGCATCGCCCGGCAGACGCGCGCGCGCATCCATGTGCTGCACATCTCGACGGCCGAGGAGATCGTCTTCCTCAAGCAGCACAAGGACGTCGCGACCTGCGAAGCGACGCCGCATCATCTGACGCTGACGGCGGATGACTATGCCAGGCTTGGCACGCTGATCCAGATGAACCCGCCGGTGCGCGCGGCTCGCCACCGCGACGGCGTCTGGCACGGCATTCATCAAGGCATCGTCGATGTTCTTGGCTCCGACCACGCGCCGCACACGCTGGCCGAGAAGGCGAAGCCCTATCCGGCGTCGCCTTCGGGCATGACCGGCGTGCAGACGCTGGTGCCGATCATGCTCGACCACGTCAATGCCGGCCGGCTCACCCTGCAGCGCTTCGTCGATCTTTCCAGCCACGGCCCGCAGCGCATCTTCGGCATGGCCAGGAAGGGCCGCATCGCCGCCGGCTACGATGCCGATTTCACCATCGTCGATATGAAGCGGCGCGAGACCATCACCAACGCCCAGGCCGGCTCCAAGGCCGGCTGGACACCCTATGACGGCAGGGAGGTCACCGGCTGGCCGGTCGGCACCATCCTGCGCGGCGCGCGTGTCATGTGGGAAGGCGAGATCGTCACACCCGGCCAGGGCAGGGCGGTGGAGTTTTCCGAGGCGTTGCCGGTTTAATCCCCGGCGACGAAAAACAGCCACTGCCCGGTCGGCGTGATGCCGACGCGGTAGAAGATGTAGGCGCCGAACTGCTTCATGTCGTCATAGTCGCTGGCCGTGACCAGCTTGAACAATTCGACGCGCTGCCTGGCATCGAGCTTGTCGAGCGGCAGCGCGAAGAAATACGGCCAGACATAGAGTTCCTGCGGCGTGCCGGTGTCGACATGGACATAGCCGGCCGAAAGCACCTCTTCCAGGATGGCGAGGATTTCCTGGCCGTCGCCGTCACCCGAGAGGCCCTTGAGGAAGGTGATCGGGTCGCCGTCGATATCGCCCAGCGACAATTGCGTCATGGAATCGCCCTTGCCGATCAGCGGCCGCAGCTTCTCGATGTCGCCGGTACGGCAGGCCTCGATGATCAGCCCATGCATGCGCTTGACCGGTTCGGGAAGCGTGTTGAGGTCGTAGACGACCGCCGGCGGCGGCGCGTCCGGATCGGCGCGAGGGCTGGTGATGCCGCCATTGGCGGGCGGCGTTTCCGGCTCCGACTTGTCGGTGTCGTCTGTCGGCTGGCCGCTGTCCGAAGGCTTGGAGCCGGGAGCATCCGGCATCGGCACGGTCGCGCCGGGCGCGGCGCTGTCGGCGGGCGGGGTCACCGGGGAAGGCAGGTCCTCGCGCTGGATCTCACTCAGTGCGTAGGAAGGCGTGCTGGCGAGGCACAAAGGCAGCGCGAGGCAGGAAGCGGCGATCAGGATGTTGAGCGTCAGCCCGCGCGGCCGGCCTGACATCGAAAATCTCACCGCTTGCCTCTCCATTGTTACCCAGCCTGATCCGGGCGGCGCCTTGAATGGTCGAGCGCATGGGCATGATGCCTAAACGGCGTGCCCTCGTCAAAAGTCACTGTCGAAAAGTCGCTGTCAAAACGGATGACCAAAGCATGTCTCCCGAAAGTGGGAACCGGTTTCGGGATAAAGACATGCGTAAAAATCAAAAACCTAAAGCGCATGAGCGAATCTGAAAGATCGCGACGCGCTTTAGTGCTTCAGTCGTTCGGGCTCGAAGGCGCCGGCGATCACCTTTTCCCGCATGCGGTCGAGCAGCGCCAGCGCCGAGGTCTCGCCATTGGCGCGCAACATCTCGCCGAAAGCCGTCTCCAACGCCGCCTCGGCGATGATTTCCGGCTCGATGCCCGCCGACAGGCCTTCCGCCCATGCCTCGCTGTGGCTCTCAACGGCGGTCAGACGTTTTTCTTCCCTGACCAATGCGTCGATGTCGCTGACACCATGTTCCATTGCGATGTCCACCTTACTGCAAGCGCGATCCAACAGTGGATCCGGCTTGGGCTGTCAGTTCGTCCGCAGTCTCAATTAAGTCATTGTAAATACGACATTTTTAGGGTCGAAATTCACATTGTCGGCGAGACTGCGCTCAATCGATGTCGAGCTTAGCCGATTAGGCCGGCTTGCGGCATCAAAACCTTCAGTTTGAGTTAATTCCGCAATCGCGCGCTAACGTTTCATTAACACTGTTGCGAAACCGCAACAGATGATTGCACCAGAGCGGGACAGGAGACAATAAGGCACATCACATTGGCGCGGATTGTCGCAAGAAATCTGGGCAAAACGCGCTGGCGGCCCGAGCTGCCTCAGTTCCCGTAGCGCGAAGCGATGTCACGCGACAGCGTCTCGCCTTCCTTCATGTAGCGGGCGATGGCCTCGGTCGCCGAAGGCGTGCATCGTGTATAGGTGCCACTGAAGGAGCGGTAGCCGCGGTTGAAGGAGGCGATGAAGCGGGCGCGCCGGTCGGGGTCCGGATTTTCCGATTCGAGCAGCTTTTCCATTTCGACCCGCCACTGGTCGCCCTTTTCGCCGCACAGGTTACGCAGGAAATGCAGCGATCCCAGCACTTCCGCCAGCCGCATCAGCCCCGGCTCGAACGGCGCTTCTGCGGCGCGCGCCGTGGCCGGCGAAGCGGCGATGCCGACAGCGAGGCACGCGGCGAGAAGAGGGGAAGCGCGGGTCATCAGAGCCTTGCGAAGAAGGGGCAAGGCTTTGTGGCGAAACATTTTGTCGCCTGCAAGGTCATTCTGGATGCTCACGGCGTGGCGCGTTGCGCAGGGCCGAGCAACTCCTCGGCGACCGAGAACACGTCGCCGGCGAGCGGCATGTCAGCCATTTGCGCCAGCGTGTAGAATGCCGCGGTCTCGGCATCGTCGCTGGCCACCGGTTCGCCGCCGGCATAGGCGGCGCCGAACACCGTCAGCAGATAGTCGACCGCGTGGTTTTCGCCGCTGCCGTCGATATGGATGTCGCGCAGCGGGCGGTAGTCGATGGCCTCGAGTCCGGTCTCTTCCCGCAACTCCCGCGCGGCGGCTTGCGGCAAGGTTTCGCCCGGCTCGACCTTGCCGCCGGGATAGGCATAGAGCCCTTGCGATGGCGCCCGGCCGCGCTTGACCAGAAGCACGGTGCCGTCGCGCACGACCGCGACGGAAACGGCCGGTATGATCTTGCGCTTTTCCATGCGTGCCGATCCTTCTGCAGGCTTTTGTGGACCGATTGGGCGAATCCACCTCTAGCCGTTGCGGCGTGGCGGTTCCATCGCCACTTTTGATGGCACGTCAATCGAAGAGCCCAGATCCATGTGCGGACGCTTTGCCCTGACCGCCACGCCGGACCAGACCGCCGCCTTCCTCGGCCTGGCCGAACTGGAGGCATTTCCGGCCCGCTACAACATCGCGCCGACACAGCCGGTGCTGATGGCGCTTGCCGGCCCGCCGCGGGAACCCGGCTCCAACCTGCCGGACCGCCAGGCAATGCTGGTGCGCTGGGGCTTGATTCCGGCCTGGGTCGAGGACACCAAGGCGTTTCCGCTGCTCATCAACGCCCGCTCCGAGAATGTGCTGCAAAAAGCCTCGTTCAAGACCGCTATGCGCCACCGCCGCGCTCTTGTGCCGGCATCGGGCTTCTACGAGTGGCAGCAATCGGGTTCGGGCAAGGGCCAGCCCTACTGGATCCGTCCGCGACGCGGCGGCGTGGTCGCCTTCGCCGGCCTGATCGAGACCTACTCCGAGCCTGGCGGTTCCGAGATGGACACCGGCGCGATCATCACGACTGAGGCCAATGCCGGCATCGCCCATATCCACGATCGCATGCCGGTGGTGATCGAGCAACGCGACTTCGCCCGCTGGCTCGATTGCCGCACGCAGGAGCCGCGCCACGTGCTCGATCTGCTGAAGCCCGCCGAGCCGGATTTCTTCGAGGCGATACCGGTTTCCGACCTGGTCAACAAGGTCGCCAACGTCGGGCCGGAGATCCAGGAGCGCGGCATCGTTTCGCCGCAAGCCGAAAAGCCCAGGCGCCAGAAGCCTGGCGCGGACGAAAACCAGATGAGCTTGTTTTAGAGCAATTCCAGGAAAGGAAAGGCGTGGAGCGGTTTTCCGTTCGGAATTGCGTCAAACCATCCAACAGAAGACTGCCTGCCCGAAAGGCTGCTTTGGGGCCTTCATCTCCAGGGCGCTCGTGGCGCCCTCATCGTCGGCGTCCCCATCGTCGGGGACCGCGCCGGTCGCGCCGTTTCAGGCGGCGCGCGGCGAGACGATCTTCTGCGCGGGCTTCTTCTTCTTCGCGGTGTGGAGGAGGGCGGCGACGATCGCCGCCGGGCCGATCGCGCGGTAGTGGTTGGCCAGCGCGGGCTGCGTTTGTCGGATCTGTTCCTGCTTGCTGCGAGCCATGATTCTCTTCCCTGGTAACGGTTTCGTGTTCAGCGTTTGGCGGCTGATTCCGTCCAAATCGTGACACCGGGCGGTCTAGCCGGCGAATGTTTCATCACTGTGCCGACATGTTTAATAAAATGTTTCGCTACGTCTTTACCTGTGATCCAACGACATCTTTCCTAGGCCGAGCGACTTGACGGCAACACCCGCCAGCGCGATAAAGCCGGCCATGAAAACGTCTTTCGCCATTTGTGGCATTTGCATTATTGGCTAGCCTCGCGCTGGTCCGGACGTTTTCGCCTTATCTTTCCCCAGATCGGAAAAAACGCCCCGGCCAGCAGGCTGGAGCCTGTTTTGCGCCGTGGCGCAGGCAAGGCTCCATCCAAGTCTAAGGGATCGGAAGGGCACGTATGTCTGAACCATCGAAGGGCCTCAGCCTCTACAACACGCTGACGCGGACGAAGGAACCGTTCGTTCCGATCGACCCGCAAAATGTGCGCATGTATGTCTGCGGCCCGACCGTCTACGACTTTGCCCATATCGGCAATGCGCGTCCGGCGATCGTCTTCGACGTGCTTTTCCGCCTGTTGCGCCAACTCTACGGCGAAAAGCATGTCACGTATGTGCGCAACATCACGGATGTCGACGACAAGATAAACGCCAGGGCGCTGCGAGACTTCGGCGGCGAGATCGCGGCCGGGAAGTTGTCGCTGAACGATGCGATCCGCAAGGTCACCGAAAAGACCGCCGACCAGTACCACAAGGATGTCGCCGCGCTTGGCTGCCTGCAGCCGACCTACGAGCCGCGGGCGACGGAGTTCGTCGCACCCCGCGCCGACGGCAAGGCCGACATGCTGTCGCTGATCCGTCAGCTGATCGAGCGCGGGCACGCCTATGTCGCCGGCGGCGAGGTGCTGTTCGACACGGCCTCGATGCCGGACTACGGCGAATTGTCGAAGCGCAATCTCGACGAGCAGCAGGCCGGCGCGCGCATCGCGGTCGACGCGCACAAGAGGAATCCCGGCGATTTCGTGCTGTGGAAATTGTCTTCGCCCGAAGAACCCGGCTGGGAAAGCCCGTGGGGCAGGGGCCGGCCCGGCTGGCACATCGAGTGCTCAGCCATGTCGGCCGCTTATCTTGGCGAGGTCTTCGACATCCATGGCGGCGGGCTGGACCTGATCTTCCCGCACCACGAGAACGAGATCGCCCAGTCGCGCTGCGCCCACGGCACCAAGGTCATGGCCAATGTGTGGATGCACAACGGCTTCCTGCAGGTCGAAGGCCAGAAGATGTCGAAGAGCCTCGGCAACTTCTACTCGATCCACGAATTGCTGGAGACCGAGACCTTCGGCGGCCGCACCTGGCCGGGCGAGGTGCTCAGGCTGGCGATGCTGATGACGCATTATCGCGAGCCGATCGACTTCTCCGTGCGCAAGCTGGAGGAGGCGGAAAACACGCTGCGCAAATGGAAGCGCGCGGCCGATCTTGCGCCCGCGGCCGCTAAGGACCTGCCGTCCGAAGTGGTGGAAGCGCTCTCGGATGACCTTGCCACCTACACCGCCTTCCAGCGGCTGACGCAGCTTGCCGGCGAGGCGGTCGAGGCTGGCGGCGATGGTGGCAATGCCGCCGCCGCTTCGTTGAAAGCGGCACTGGCCTTCCTGGGATTCGAGGTCGGCGCGGCCAAGGTGGACGAGGCGGCGGTGGCAAAGGCAATCGCCAGACGCTTGGAATTCATCGCCGCAAAGAACTGGGCCGAGGCCGATCGCATCCGCGACGAGCTTTTGGCACAGGGCGTGCAGCTGAAGGACGGCAAGGATCCTGTCACCGGCGCGCGCGTGACGACCTGGGAGATCAAGCGGTGAGGACGGCTTTTGTCAGGTCATGTATTGAGAGGCTGGCGGGACAGCGCCCCCC